>NZ_CBFFRI010000001.1:0-763904 GCF_965644235.1 Sphingobacterium sp. LRF_L2
TCCTTCTGGAATCAGCAGCGGTAAGAGGGCTTTAAAAGAATCGTGCATCTCAACAAAATATCAAGCTGCAAATATCTGATTATTTTTTCTCCTCTCCACAACTTTTGAACATGATCCCAATAATAGACAGTAAAATATTATAGTTTTTCAATAAAATAAAAAAGCTTCTCATTTCTGAGAAGCTTTTTGGGTAAGTAATGGGGCTCGAACCCACGACCCCTAGAACCACAATCTAGTGCTCTAACCAACTGAGCTATACCTACCGTGATTTTGATGACACAAAAGTAGAACAATTCCCTATATCCTCCAAATATTTTCAAACAAAAAAAATGGAAAAATCAGAAAAGAGTTCATTTAGAATGAGATAATTTTCTGTCTTCAATTTATTTCCTATAAAAGATTATTTGCTATAAAACGAAAAAAAAAACAACGAAAAAAAACAGTTTGCAAAGGCTAGCCATCGATTTCACCTCTGCAAACTGTATATCAGATATTTATAAAAAAAATCACCAAATACTTTTTAATTGATGGATTTCTCCCTCCAGAAGAACGGCTTCTCCGCCCGATACCCGTAAATTGTACGATCGATTTTTGGAATCCAAATTATAATTGATAGGCATAAAAATCTCTCCCTTACTTGCGAAAAGTTCAATACCTGTACGATCAACGTAAATAACGAAATCCTGCTCGCCATTTATCAAAGGAACATGCGTCCTCACATGATCAATAACCAGTTCCTCATCAGCAACCTGATATTCAATAGCCAAACCACGAATATTAATATGGATATTTTTAGCATTCTCAGGACGTATTTTCAATCTAATTTCAGCAAGTTCATCGTTTAATCCGGTCAATAAATTAGTGCTTGTCGGAGAAAATTTACCTGCCTTCAAACGGACTGAACTTTGACGCAACTGTTGAAGTTCGTCTATAGGTTTTCTAACCATACGAATACCGCGATCTGTTTTTCGAAGAGCAAGCTCCATAGGTATGCTCATCGATTGGTTAAAAGAACTTCCGTCTTGATCGGTACGTGTACGCCACCAACCAATTTCCACGCGACGTCCTTTCGGCTCATCACTTATAGTTTGTGCGGCATAATAATCACGTCCGTGTTGACTAAAAAGACGCTCTTCTTCTGGACGAAATACTTTACCATCGAACGTTCCTATTGCATATTGACTATTTGCTCCGGTTAACACCCATTTTTTCTCACCACCACCATCTACGGGAAGTTCAAAAAACTCAGGACATTCAAACAGATACCGATCATTCCCTTGTCCTCCGATAATCTTACTAGCAAATGTCCAGGACTTCATATCCTTAGAAGTAAAGAAATGCATTGTATGTTGGTCCCCCTCTTCCGTCACATACAATACCATCACCCATTGTTTAGAAGGGGCATGCCATATCACTTTAGGATCACGATTACCATCTGTAATTTTATCCAGTACAGGTGTTTCGAGTTTCTCAAAAACTCTTCCATCAACAGTATAAGCTAAGCCTTGCTTCCAAGAGTTTTCTGCTGCAGTATAATACAAAATAAGAGGCGAATTCTTTGAATTCCCTAAGCCTGAAGTGTTAGAAGAATCAACTACTCCACCACCACTAAACATGGTTCCAAAAGTATCCGGATAGAGCGCTTCTCCAAACTCCTGCCAATGCACCAAATCTTTAGAAACAGCATGTCCCCAATGCATATTCCCCCAATTTACGCCATAAGGATTATGTTGGAAAAACATATGATATTCTCCCTTATAGTATACCAATCCATTGGGATCATTATTCCATCCTCGCTTTGGCGAGAAATGGAACTGTCCTCTTCGTCGTTCTTTATAGACATTTGAATTTTCGTCCACATCAACTTGTTCTATCGGCGAAAAAGCTTTGCTTCCTTCATCTAATACGTCAACATTCAATGTCAAGGTACGACCTTTCCAAGCACTGATATCTAAATAAGCATACCAATCCGGCGTTTGATCAGCCAGTTCAACCGTAAACCATCGTATTTTTTCATTATTTACCAATATATCCACATTACGCTTGGCTGCACCGTTTTTTATTGGCAGTCGAAGATATTTATGTTCTGCTTTAAAGGTTTTCGAAAACTGTTGTGCTTGAATCGTAGATACTACGGCCACACAAAAAAAAATCATAACGACAAGTCTTTTCATAATCAATTATTTTATTTTCGTATTTACAATTTATGCTAAACACATCAAGTTAATTCCATCCATCGTTTTGCCGATATACCGCTTCGTAAAATTAATTTGAGATACTGGAACAGGAATTTGTAATTGATATGTTAATGGTTAGGTAAAGTTAATGGATGGATCAACCAGGATCCAAACCAATCTTTTCAATAGATTTTAGCCATTGAAACCGATTAAGGGTGATGTTATCATAATCTGGACAAGCGCCAACACTCTGTGTTACAAAACCACTTATCATGGCTGCGAAAGCCAGCATTTCCTCAGTACTCTTCCCATGATCTCGCTGGCATCGTTGGGAAAGAAGCCCCGCAAGAAACGAGTCTCCGCTCCCTATAGTATCCTGCACATCAACTTTAAATGCGGGAAAATAATGTGTCGACGCATCTGCCTTTGAATGATATGCAGCCCCTTTTGCACCGTAAGTGACCACCACCTCTGACAAGTTAAAATTAGTCATCAATGCTTCTACCTTCTCACGATCAGAAAACGAATTAGGCAAGTTCATCCATTGCGACACTTTATGTAATTCCTCTTCGTTTAATTTCGCTAAGTCGGCATAATCTAACAGTTCAAAAATACGTTCTTGGCTATAGTAAGGTGCTCTTAGATTAATATCTAGTACTTTGAATTTGGCAAACTGCAGCAATTTCTTTAATGTTTCATAACTCGCCTTACTTCTCGTCGACAAGCTTCCGAAGACAAAAAAATCAGCGGCCTTAACCTGCTCAAGTTCTTTCTCTCCACAGGTAATAAAATCCCAAGCAACAGGAAAAACAATATCATATGTCACTTCCTTTGTCTCATTAATATGTACCTCAACGGTGGAAGTTGCGTACTCATCGTCCAATTGAAATAACGCTAGCGGTATAGACAGTTCCTTACAACGCTGTTTGAGATCTTCCCCATTTTGATCTTTCCCCACCCTTGTAAGCATTTGTGTAAAAATCCCAAGCTTATTCAAATGATAAGCTACATTTAACGGAGCACCACCTAATTTACGTCCTGTAGGAAGATTATCCCAAAGAACTTCTCCAAAACAGATCCCCTTTATAGAGGATAATTCATTGCTCATATCTAAAATTTAAAAACACTAATGCGTCCGATTCTTAACCTCATTTAATTCTTCTAACGATCTCCCCTTTGTTTCGGGCATCATTTTCCATGCATATAGTAACTGCAACAACATAAAAATAGCAAAAATAAGAAAGGTATATCCTCCACCAAGAAACTCCGTAAGTGCCGGAAAACAAAATGTTATAACAGCAGCCATCACCCAGTGCGTTAAACTGCCGAGTGTTTGCCCCTTGGCTCGTACATCATTTGGGAAAATTTCGGAAATAAATACCCAAATGACAGCACCTTGTGAAAAAGCAAAAAAAGCGATATAAATCATCAGATAAATAGGAACAGTAATTCCTGATGTTTGCCCAACAAAAAAAGCATAAGAAACCAATGACAAGGATAAAATTAATCCTACAGAACCGATTATCATCAGTATACGACGTCCTACCTTGTCAATAAAATTGATTGCGATCAGCGTAAACACGAAGTTTACCAGACCGATTCCCACAGATGATAATAAAGAACTTTGCTCGCCTAAGCCCGCCATCTCAAAGACACGGGGCGCATAGTAGATAATAGCATTGATACCCGACACCTGATTGAACACCGCAAATAAAATGGCAAGCATTACAGGAAACCGATTTTCTTTCGTAAATAATTTCCCTTCATGAATAGTTACTTTTTTGGAATTGGCAATCTCATTTATTACTTCCAGGTACGTATTGGGATTAATCTTTTTCATAATAGATGCTGCCTCTTCCCGCTTCCCTCGGTTTGTAAGTAGCCAACGGGGACTTTCTGGAACAAAAAACAACAACACAAAGAATAAAGCTGCTGGAAATGCCTGCACGCCAAGCATCCAACGCCAAGACTCTTCTCCTAGTTGCACCAAAAAATAATTAGAGAGATAAGCAATAAGGATCCCCAAAACGACATTAAATTGAAATAGCCCCACTAGCTTTCCTCGAGAATTAGCCGGCGATATTTCAGAAATGTAAATAGGTGCCGTCACCGACGAAACGCCCACTCCGATGCCACCTAGGAAGCGGAACAAAATAAAAACATTCCAATCATACGCAAATGCGGTACCTAAGGCCGAAAAAAGATAAAAACTTGCGACGGCTAATAAGGTAATCTTACGACCAAAACGATCAGATGGATACGCTCCCATTGCTGCGCCAACAACTGTGCCTATTAGTGCAATTGCCATGGTTAAACCATGTTGAAAATCACTCAAGGACCAAAATACCTGGACGGCTTTCTCGGCTCCTGAAATCACGGCGGTGTCAAAGCCAAACAAAAAACCTCCTAAAGCCACGACAAATGACCATGCTAAAACTATGTTCTTATTCATTCCCTTTTTTCTATAACTGACTATTCCAAAGCTAGCGCAAACACGACTCTTCAAAAAAAAGGTAGCCAACAAAATACTACACTTTTGTAACATCCTCGCAAAAACAATAACACACTAATAAACAGAGTTTTAAATAAATTAAAAATGATATAACAATAGAATATTGAACAAAAAACATCACTTTTGTTTCATCGCACCTCCAAGGGTAATGAGTGTACCGATGAAACTAAGTTGCTGTAAATTCCCATCAAAAAATAAAATAATGTATATTAACCACGTTAAACCTAATTAAGGGATGAATATATTTTATCGATATTGCTTTTTTATCATATTGCCTTTATTTATATGCTGCAAAAAAGAAAAGACAAGTAAGTATACCATTGCATTCTCTCAATGTATTGGAAACGACGCTTGGCGGCAAACAATGTTAGAAGAAATGAAAAGAGAGCTTTCATTCTATCCCGACCTAGAGTTCATTTACCTCGATGCGGGTGGTAGCAATGAAAAACAAATTGCACAAATCCAAGAGTTGATGAAAAGCAAAGTCGATCTACTGATTGTATCACCCAACGAAGCAGATCCTCTTACACCTATTGTGGACTCTATTTTCCAAAAGAATATTCCTGTAATTGTAACCGACAGAAAAACATCTTCAGGGCTCTATAACGCTTATGTTGGAGCTGATAATATAGCAATCGGTAGATTAGCAGGAAAATATATTGAACATCTTCTTCCCGAAGGTGGACAAATCGCTATTATGAAAGGTCTAATCGGCTCTTCCGCTTCTAAAGAGCGTTTATTGGGACTTCAACAAATCCTCAACAACAGCAAAAATCTTCAATTGAATTTAGAACTATCAGGGGATTGGAAAAAAGAAACTGCATATAGACAAGCGAAGAAACATATTGAACAATTGAAAACTGCAGATATTATCTTAGCATTCAACGACCAAATGGGATTAGGTATTCACCAAGCCCTCACGGAATATGGTTTGAAAGAAAAGAAAATTATTGGAGTAGACGCCTTAGCGGGTAACGGGAATGGACTAGAACAAATTAGCCAAGGAAATCTATACGCATCGATGCTTTACCCTACGGGGGGAACAGAAGCAATAAGGATTGCCATGGCCATATTGGAACATAAACCGTACGTACGCGATAATATCTTAGGCACTTTAGTAATTGATCGAGAAAATGCCGCGCTGCTGGATCTACAATCTAAAAAAATTCAGGAACAACAGATTGACATTGATAAAAGACAGACGCTTATCGTTGAACAATTAAAGACATACAAGGACCAACGTACTACGTTAAACATTTTAGTAGTAAGCCTTGTCCTATCAGTCATATTTGGAGGGGTAGCTATCATTGTCTTAAAAAGCAATTGGGAAAAGAACAAACATCTGGAGCTCCAAAATACAGAAATCCGTTCGCAGCAACAACGTATCATCGAAATGAACCAACAGATAAAAGATGTTGCAGAAGCAAAAAGCCTGTTTTTCACAAATGTATCCCACGAATTTAAAACGCCCTTGACACTCATACTAGCTCCTTTGGAGATCCTATCAAAAGAAAAAAATATATCTAAGGAAGGCGTGGAACAGATTATAAGGATACGAAGAAATGCAAAGAAAATGCAGACGCTCGTTACCAACTTGATCGACATCCATCGGCAAGACGAGATAAAACCTAAACTTCAAATATCAGCTATCTTTTTAGATGAATTTGTTCGACAAATACTAGCAAACTTTAAACCCCTGGCTCAACAAAATCATATTGCTTTGAGTTTTAAGAACACCACCCAAATAGAACGGATATGGATCGACGAATACCTCATGGAGCAAGCCCTGTCGAATATATTATCAAATGCATTTAAATACACAAAAAAACATGGAAGAATAGAAGTCCTTGTAGAAGAAAATACGTTTGGTGACTTCTTTTACCTCAGGATAATTGACAACGGAATGGGAATATCCCCGTCGGATATCGACCATGTTTTTGAACCTTTTTATAAAGGTTCTCAAGCCGATGGATCTGGAATAGGATTATCGTATGTAAAGCAAATTGTCGAGCTCCATCATGGACAGGTTACAGTAAGCAGCAAAGAAGGTGTCGGTTCTTCGTTTACCTTTCGTCTTCCAACAGATGCTACACATCTAGGGGATTTACAATTAAACGCGGAAAGCACCTCTTCTGAAACTCTCCCATCCCAGGAAGTCGACAATTACGAAAACTCGACGATAGATCAAACCGTTAAGTTTAATTCTAGCCATGTGCCTACTATACTTATTATCGATGACCATCAAGATATTCGGTTATTCCTAGGTACGATACTCGGCAAACGTTACAATTTACAATTTTCAAAAAATCTTGCTGAGGCTCAAACGACACTTAAATCGGAACATCCAGATCTTATCATCAGTGACATCATGTTACCCGATGGCAGTGGCTTGGATCTATTAAAACAACTAAAAAATGGAACAACATCCTCAGTACCCGTCCTGCTATTAAGCGCATTAGATACTACAGAAACAAAGATAGAAGGGTTACAACTCATGGCTGATGCCTATCTCACAAAGCCTTTTGAAGTCGATCATTTATTAGCTGTTGTGGAAAACCTCATTGAGTCAAGAAAGCAATTAAAAGAGCACTATTCCAGTGTGATTGTAAGACCGACAAATTCACTTAACAATGCAAACTCCCTCACCCAACAGGATCAGCGTTTTTTACAGCATTTGGATATTTTAATTGAAGAGCGACTATCCGACCCGAAACTAACCGTAGAGGAAATTGCCGAATCACTTCATATCTCTCGCGTACAACTTTACCGAAAAGCCAAAAATCTCCTTAACTGCAGTATAAATGAATATGTCTTACAACGACGGCTCCAAAAGTCCAAGCATTTAATTCTCGAAGGATTAACGATCAATGAAATAGCTGACCGCGTCGGTTTCTCGTCTGCCACATATTTTACAGCAGCTTTTAAAAAGCAATTTGGATTAACACCAAGCGCTTTCAAAAAAGATGTTTTAAAGCATTAAATCAAAAAACGCCGAACAGATAGAAACTGTTCGGCGTTTTTTATAGTTCTAAGAATCTATACGATTCTAAATTAAATTAAATCATATCTACACTACGTTTAACAAATGAAGTCAAATCAGCTCCTTTTAAGAGGCCTCTAGATAACAATGCTAAATCAAATGCCTGTTTAGCTAGTTTAGAACCTTCTTCTTCTGAACTTTCTAGAATACGTTTTACCAAGGGGTGATTTCCATTTACTGTCACTTTGTAATTGTCAGGCAATGTACCGTAAAATCCCATACCTCCGCCAGTTTTCGCCATATCTTTCATACGACGCATAAACTCATCAATGGTAACAGATACAGGTAACTCATCCAATTGTAAAGCTTCCACTTCAACTTTCATATCGGTCCTTGAGATTGCTTTCTCAAAAATTTCACCTGCCTTTTTAGATTCCTCTTCAGAAAGCACAAGCGTTTGTTGTTCATCTTTCTGGATCAGTTTGTCCACCACATCAGCATCTACTCGCTTCGCTTGGACTTTCTCACCACCTTTTTGTTCTACATACGCTGCGAAATGCGTATCTAATGGTCCATCAAGAACCAATACGTCATATCCTTTCGTTTTTACACTAGCGATAAAACCATCTTGTTGGGATGCATCGCTCGTATACAAATACACGATATTACCGTCTTTATCGACTTGAAGATCTTTTACCTTTTCGTAATATTCTTTTAGTGTATAATTTTCCTTTTCTGTATTCGTCAACAAACAGAATTCATTTGCTTTCTCTGCAAATTTATCATCGCTCAACATCCCGTATTTGATAAATAGAGCGATATCATTCCATTTCTCTTCAAAATTCTTCCGATCGGCTTTGAAAAGTTCATTAAGTTTATCCGCAACTTTCTTTGTGATATAGTTATTGATTTTCTTTACGTTACTGTCCGCCTGTAGGAAAGAACGAGAAACATTCAATGGAATATCTGGAGAATCGATAACGCCTTGGAGCAACATTAAAAACTCAGGCACAATATCTTTCACTTCGTCTGTGATAAAAACCTGACGAGAATACAACTGAATCTTGTTCCGTTGGATTTCCATTTCGTTTTTCACTTTCGGAAAATACAATATCCCCGTAAGATTAAACGGATAATCTACATTCAAATGAATCCAGAACAATGGCTCATCCATAGAATGAGGGTATAGTTCGCGATAAAATGCTAGATAATCTTCATCTTTCAATTCAGAAGGCGATTTTGTCCATGCAGGCGTTGTATTATTGATCACATTATCAACCTCTACTGACTTGTATTTCGGTTTACCTTCCTCATCTTCTCCATCAGGCTCAGATTCTGTTTTTGTTCCGAAACGTACGGGAACAGGGAGAAATCGAGCATATTTATTTAAGATATCACCTAATCGACTTTTACTTAAAAACTCAACAGATTCCTCATTCACGTGTAAGATTACATCCGTTCCTCTTTCCGTACGTGTTCCTTCAGATATTTCGTAAGAAGTACTTCCATCACAAGTCCAGTGAGCAGCAGTAGCACCTTCTTGGTATGATAATGAGTCAATTTCCACACGGTCAGCCACCATAAACGCAGAGTAGAAACCCAAACCGAAGCGGCCAATAATCTCATTAGCGTCATTTGCTTCTTTGAATTTCTCCATAAACTCCGTCGCGCCAGAGAAAGCAATTTGGTTGATATACTTCTTTATCTCTTCGGCCGTCATTCCGATACCACGATCGGAAATCGTGATTGTTTTAGCCTCTTCATCAAATTTTACATCTACAACCAACTCCCCCAATTGACCTTGGAATTGTCCTAAAGAAGACAGTCTTTTAATTTTTTGGGAAGCATCTACAGCATTAGAAACCAATTCTCTTAAAAAGATTTCGTTATCCGAATACAGAAATTTTTTAATTACCGGAAAAATATTCTCGGTATGAATCGAAATACTACCTTTTTCTTGCATATATCTATTATTTTTTTGTCAATTAAATCTGTCAAGACCTATCAAGGAATATTCCAAATCTGTTTTTCAGACAGGATGACAGTTTGCTGACCGATTATTTGTCATTTTGCGTTAATTGTTACCGGAATAGTATAACGAACGGAGACAGGCTTGCCGTCTTGCATTCCAGGCCTCCAACGTCCAAAGCCGATATTGGAGAAGTCTAAAACACGCACCAGCTCTTCTCCTGTCCCAAATCCAAGATCCTTTAGGATTTCAAAATCTGTTAATATACCTATCGTATCTACCGTAAAAGCGACAACAATTTCTCCCTTCAAACGTGCTTTTTTCATATCCTTCGTAAATTTGTAGTTTTCCCCTACCCATTTACGAAACCTCGTCATACCATCGGCATTATTTTGTCGCTGTGTCATCACAGGAGAACAAGCAGAAAGAAGAAAACTAAACAAGAAAAACACACTCCTCATTATCAATTATTTTAAAATATATTTGTAATTCACAAAAAAGACTACTACTTTTGTAGAGTATTCAGAATTGCCTACGCAATACCAACCGAGTGCAAACACCGCGGTGGTAAAATAATACGGGTGAGATTCCAAAATAAACGTCTATTCACGATTTATTTTCACTCCCAAAATTTCTGAATACAATTTATGGTTAAACGTTTTTAATTTTAAATTGTATGTCAACAACTTCACAACTATCAACACATTTACTGGAGCAATTTAATCATTATTCTATTTCCGAACTTATCACCTTCAATAACGATATTGTTGAAAATAAGGGTTGGGGTCCGTCCCGGTCTACCTTTAGACATGCTGTACTCAAAGCACTTGCAAAAAAAGGAATAGATCTCTCCCCAATTATCTCAAAAGAAGATGGTTTCAGTGTAATCCAGATCGTAAAAGTAAGACTAGAAGATAACATTCTAGTTCCAATAAATTAACTAACTTCCAATTCATTACCCTTACGGAGTGAGCTATTGGTTAGACAACGCCAGCAAGGCGAATGTTCCTAACCAATGGCTTCCCATATAATCATCATTTGAGATGTTCTTCAGCGAAAATGCCATGTGTTTATTTCCTAGAGGTATCAACTCGCCTCTTAATTCTGGTAAAACATGACTAATCCCATAGAGGCAATTGGCACGACTAAAATTTAGACCATCCAAATGAACGAGTTTACCATCTGTTCGATCACTAACAATTGCCGGTTCTAGTTTATGAATGTCTTTTTCAAATAAAATAGGCATAAAATTCAACAACCAGTGTCTATATTCTTGCTTATCTAATACTTTACTCATTAAATAAGCTTCCTCAAGACAAGGAGAAAGAAAATCATATCCACTAGGTTCATACGCTAAATCACAATTTTTATCTTCTTGATAAAATCGTGCAGCATTGGTCTTTATTGCATTCAGCAAAGGATTATCACCTACAGCTTTTGCGTATTCAAACATTAACGTCAGACTAAACGCCGTATTATCATGCTGACCAGTTCGAATTGGATAAACCAATTTAGACAAATATACTTGGGTACGTTCCGACAACAGATCCACCAACGGCTGAAGCACGGAAGCCCATACTTTTGCATCCGCATCATCCCAAGACATCAACTCTTGTTGCAATTTGAAAAGCCAAGCCCAACCGTATGTTCGTTCAAAACTCTGGTTATTTGCATCATTGAAAAAGGCAATCTCCACCGCTAAGTTTTCCTTCGTAATATGTTGGCTTAGCACTTTCCGAATCTTTCCATCAGCATCTAAATTTGGATATTCTTTCAATAAACGTACAATAGACCAGTACCCATGCACAGAAGAATGCCAATCGAAACATCCATAAAAAACAGGCCGTAAGGCTTTAGGGCCTTTCAAATCTTGCGCACTACCAAGAACTTGTCCCATTTTATTCGGATACTCAATAGTCAAACAATGCGTTGGCAAAGCGAAAATCATTTGCGCTTGTTTCTCATCAAGTGTTGATTGTTTTATAGTATCCGATTGACTTTCTTCTTTTTTTGAAGCTTGACAAGCAGAAAAAAGAGTAAGAATAACACCAAAAACCAATAGAGAACGAATTTTTCTTCTATTCATAAGATAATTTTGAACACACATGCTATAAAGATAAAAATAGAAAGTCAAATTGACACCAAAGAATACAAAAACAAGAACTTATATATAAATAGAGCAACATTTACATCCAAAAAGTTATTCATAGAAATTTAACGTAAGACATTGCAAAAGAAAACTTACCTTTGCCGTCTCATTCAACAAGTTCATGAACAAAGCACTTATCGCTCTAGCACTTGGAGGCCTATCTATCGGTATGACAGAATTTACGATGATGGGCATTCTTCCAGACATTGCAAAAGATTTAAAAATAGACATCCCTACAGCAAGCAACCTCATTGCTTTATATGCATTGGGCGTCGTTGTAGGCGCTCCCACATTAGTCGCCTTTACTTCCAAATATTCCCCACAGAAAGTATTGTTATTTTTAATGTTACTTTTTTTCGTTTTCAACGGAATTTTTGCCATTGCACCGAATAAATTTTTACTGCTTACGTCGCGCTTTATAGCCGGTCTACCCCACGGAGCTTTCTTCGGTGTTGGATCTGTCGTTGCCGCCAAATTAGCAAAACCTGGAAAAGAAGCACAAGCCATCTCCATGATGTTTACCGGGATGACTATCGCCAATCTGGCAGGTGTACCAATTGGAACCTACGTGGGACATCATTATTCGTGGCGTATTACTTATGCCGTAATCAGTGTACTCGGTTTAGTCACCTTCCTTGCGATCTATTTCTGGATGCCGAAGCTGAAAGCAAACAACAGCAGCAATATCATCAAACAGATAAAATATTTCACGCGTTGGGATGCCTGGTTAATGGTTGCAGTTATTGCCATAGGAACCGGAGGTTTATTTGCCTGGATATCTTATATCGCTCCTTTAGTGACAAATGTCTCTAAACTACCTGCTGATCGAGTTCCATTAATCATGGTACTAATAGGTCTTGGTATGTTCTTTGGCAATATCATTGGAGGAAAACTAGCGGACAGTATCTCTCCATCCAAAGCAGCAATTGCTAGTTTTACCGCGATGGCCATCTGCCTTTTAGTCGT
Organism: Sphingobacterium sp. LRF_L2; assembly: GCF_965644235.1. NCBI lineage: Bacteria > Pseudomonadati > Bacteroidota > Sphingobacteriia > Sphingobacteriales > Sphingobacteriaceae > Sphingobacterium > Sphingobacterium sp. LRF_L2. The sequence continues at coordinate 12,754 of NZ_CBFFRI010000001.1, forward strand.
CTTTTTCACGGCACATATCACCATATTAGCCTATCCAATGGCCTTCATAACAGGTATGATATCATTTTCGATAGGGTCACCTTTGCAAATGATGTTAATCAACAACGCAAAAGGAGCAGAAACATTCGCTGCCTCTGCAGGTCAAGCCAGTTTTAACATAGGAAACACATTAGGAGCATATTTAGGAGCTATACCTATCACACTTCAATATACCTATAACTATCCATCCCTCGTTGGCGTAGTGATGGCTAGCTTCGGCGCTATCCTTGCATACATATTCTTAATAAAAGTCGTTCGCGCACAGATGAACGTGTAAATTTGCAGGGATAAGTCTTAGACAAAAAGGCTTATCCCTTCTTCTTTTTCTCCCAAGCGACAATCAATCGGCTCACAAGCGAATAACGGGACATACCTTCAGGCTGATTATTATGCTGAAGATATCCATTATAAAAGATCCCCATAACCTGATCTATTGGACCTCGATATTTTTTCCAAAATAAACGCTCCCTTTCATAATCAGCTTTTACTGTTGCAGATAATCTATCACGATAATGCAGGTAAAGTTCTTTGTCTTCATTGTAAAGTGGTCGCAAAAGATACTGTACTGCTTCAGAATATGCTGCATAACGATACCATGTATTCGTATGTTGGTAAAGCATAAGGAATGCCAAAAAATTGCATTCATCCTCAAAGCCAATCCCCATTTGATGTGATAATTCGTGAACAACAGTAAAAGGATATGAAATCTGTGGAGCCAAAGCATTAACCTGAACTTCCTGTGTAAAGGGATTCAGATATCCCGTTACGGAAAAATACGAAACCAATGTACTGGAAATAGGCTGTTTTGCTTGTATCTGGGTTCGGGACAGCATGGGCAAACGCAAATCACTTTCTTTCATTAATACTTCAAGTTCTTCACGCGCAATCTTTCTATCCAATGCTGTCGTATCCAAAGAAACACGCAAAGCATTTGTTTCATCGATATACCGCTCGAGAACTTCCAAGTAATCCTCCTGCTCTAAACTATCAACCTTTAGTGCGAATTGTTCCTGCAATGGAATACGGTAATAATTTAGTCCCCAACTCATGTAAAAATACAAGTAGGAAAATAAAAGAACAAAAATCAACCTCAACAACGCGTAAAGACCAACGCTCCAGTCTTTTTTCAACAAAGCGCGGACTCCAGATACCGATAGATAAATTAATACCAAAGGAAGTAAGGTGTAAAATAGATCGCCTATACTAAACGGAATCCAGCCAAACAACCATTTTGGCAGATACGCAAAATAAGGATAAAATCCGCGACTATAATAGTGTTCTATTAGCTGCGGATCTGATTTAATAAACGAAAAGAATAGAAGAATTACAACGACTATGCCTATAGCTATCAAATAGCTTCGAATACGCCCCTTTAAAAATCCCTTACGATTGAGTTTCGTTTTCAAAATATAATTTGTAGTAATTTAATCCTCTATCTTCATCGAAACCAGTCTCTATATAATCTCTTTTACCATGAATATATATATGGAAATTCTTATCCAATTTGATCACAGATTTATAAGCAGAAGCCATTTTTTTTACTGCCGGGCTAGCAATTTCAAAATTTGCTTGAAACGGCATATCAAATTCCTCACCAAAATTCTGTTGATACTCTTTAAACAAAGATGCAGCCTGCTCATTACCAATAACTTCCTCCTCAAACTCCTGCATATCAAACGTTTCCTTCGTCTTAAAATAATCCATAGATCGATTAAGCAGATTAATTTTATCCGCCGTTTCAAGTGAAAACACTTCATCAATCTTCTCATTCACGAAATTCTTGTACACTTTCATCAAATTCCCTGTTTGTTGAAAATTATCATTTCGCGATTTCACTTTTAAAAAGTCATCTTTCCAATAGACCGCTTCAGACTGATTGGTTTGATCAACGACCAGCACCTTGTATCCGTCATCTTCGTCTACATTGACGATAACAACACCTTTATCCAGCTTATTGATATTTATCGCTTCTTGTTCATAATCTACATCGAAACCACCAGCACTAGGAAAAACTTTCAAGTACGCTTCCTTATTTTCAGATTTGAAGATCCCGATAGCCTCATGCTCTTCCCCTTCCATCTGTACATTTTTTAACGAAACAATATAAACTTCACCCGCCTTTATTTTGGGATGCTCAGATACTTCATACAAATGTTTGGCGAGCTGTTGAGACATTTCGTGAAAACTGATTTTCTGATCGAAAAATTGTTTCGTAAAATAATAAACTTCATTCAATTGCAAATCGTCATTGGGATGGTAAAAGCGGTATACCTCATTTGCCTTACTAAAGGGCTTCATAAAATATTGCATCAACAAATCGGGTAATATTTCATCTCTAGCGATGTCTATAGGATCATCAGATAAAATATAAAATTCGTCTTGTGCCTTATTTCCTACCCGATGTATGGACAGATTTTCAAAAGTAGCGTCTTGGTGAAAAAACATATTTAATTAGAAAAGTTTGATATAATAGAAAACCGATTAATCGGAATTTTCTGTACCTATTTTAGCAAATATACCGGAAAGAAAAAGCAATAGAATAAATGAGCGTAATTTTTTAAATATTGAAAACCTCTATTGCGGCTCTGTAGGTATTTACATGAGCATTGACTATATCTTTGAGATTTGTGGAATAGCCCCCTCCCATACTCACCTGTACAGGAACATGATGTTTAAAACAATTTTCAAAAACTAGCCGATCACGTTGCAAGCACCCTTCTGCAGACATCTTTAATTTACCTAATTTATCCGTAGCGAGAATATCAACGCCAGCTTGGTAAAAAACGAAATCAGGCTTTACACTTCCAAACAAAAAATTCAGATGCTGCTCCAGAAGTTTTAAATAAGCTTCATCAACCATTCCATCTGGCAGTCCGACATCCAAATCCGATCGTTCTTTTATAAATGGAAAATTTTTCTCCCCATGCATCGAAAATGTAAAAACCTGTTCATCTTCTTCAAAGATATGTGCGGTACCATTTCCTTGGTGAACATCTAAATCGATAATCAGGACCTTGTTCAGATACTTTTTATCTAACAAGTATTTCGCAGCAATAGCCTGATCATTTAATAAACAGAATCCTTCGCCAAAGTCCCTACCCGCATGATGGGTTCCTCCAGCAGTATTAAATGCAACCCCATGATCTAACGCAAATAAGCTAGCTTTTACCGTCCCATCCACCAAGCAAAACTCGCGATCCACCAAGGCCCTATCTAAAGGAAAACCGATGCGGCGTACCATTTTCTCATCCAACGACAAATCTTTCAACCGACTTATATAGTCCGAGTCATGTACACGTAACACATCCCGTTGATCCACCATCGATGGTTTAAAAAAATTCTCCTCGGTGACTATACCTTCATGCAATAGCTGCGCGGGGATAAGTTCGTATTTGAGCATAGGAAAACGATGTCCTTGGCGTACAGGATGGATATATATGGGATGATGTGCTATCTTTAAGGACATACCGTCATGTTTAGTTGCGAATTTAATAAAAGAATCAAGTCAAAAAAACTTCCACTAGTGGAATTATAGATGAAAGGCATTTCTATTTTAAAAGCTACATATTTTTTATATCTTCGATTGGTCTACACCCTAAAACGTAAACGATAAAGATGGAAGAAACAATTACGCTACCTATTTTAAGTGCAGAAGAACTTCGTGTATTAGGATCTCTTTTAGAAAAGTCCAAAACGACTCCAGAGTATTATCCGATGACATTAAACAGCTTACAAACGGCATGCAATCAAAAAACATCACGAAAACCAGTCGTTAACTATGATGAACATACGATTGTAGAAGCGCTTGACACCCTTCGCAAACGAGGTCTTATTTCAACCGTCGTGGGAGGTGGCAGCAGAGTCACGAAGTACAAGCACAATGTAGCGATACAGTACCCCCTTATTCCACAAGATTTAGCCGCACTATGTTTATTAATCCTACGAGGTCCTTTGACAGCAGGAGAGATCAATTCAAATGCTGGTCGTCTTTTCGATTTCGAAAGTCTAGAAGAAGTACAGGAAGTACTTAACAGACTGCAAGAAGCAGAACCTGCTTTTGTACGCCAAGTAGCAAAAAGACCTGGTCAAAAAGAGGTACGTTATGTGCATTTACTCGGCGAGGTTAATGAAGACGACGAAGATATCTTCAATTATACAGATACAAACCAGGGTGGAAAGGTACAAGATCTCGAAAATCGCGTTGTACAATTAGAACAACAACTTGCTACCCTACGCGCTGAATTTGACAATCTGATGCAACAACTATCTTAGTGCCGATTGTACTATTTTGTACCGTTGGCCTCTACTAAAAAGTATACAGTCTAAACGCCTTGCAATCTCGTTTTCTGTGCTCCATCATTCCAAATAGTGGCTCTGGATAGCTATGGAGTGTTAAAAATGTTTTCAAACGAAAAAAGGAACACAGTTTGTTAACTATAGATGAATAAATCTTTAATGGTTAACTAAGATGAGAAGAACTCCCTTGACTACGTTCGTGATACTTGCTTGTGTTGCTTTAGTTTTAATATTTGCCACAACCTTTTCAGGAATTGCTTAGACGAAGTATCCGTGCACATACAAAAAAGAAAGCATGGGTACTTTGTTCTACCAATGTCATTTTGAGCAAGACCTGATAACACATAGATGTCTTAATGGTCATAAAATAACCTCAAAATCTTAAAAAATCAACAGATATTTTTCATTTTTTACAGCAATATTGATTAATGGTTTAGCTAATATCATTTTTTTATCAACATGTTTGCTCTTCAATAAAATGACCTATCTTTGAAAAAAAATTGATGAATGTCAAATTCAGATAAAGCAATAAGAACAACATATTTTAGTATTCTTACTAATTTTATACTGGCATTGATCAAATGGTTAGCAGGCTTTTTTGGCAATTCGTACGCCCTAATTGCCGATGCCATAGAATCGACTGCGGACATATTTTCTTCCTTTTTAGTTCTTTTAGGTTTAAAATATTCTAAACGACCTGCAGATGAAACCCATCCCTATGGTCATGGCAGAATAGAACCGTTAATTACCTTTATTGTTGTTATTTTCTTGGTTTTATCAGCCTTTGTCATCGCCAAAGAGAGTATAGACAACATTCAAACCCCTCATGATCTTCCTCAGGCTTGGACATTGTTTGTTTTGGGGGGAATTATCCTTTGGAAAGAAATTTCCTTCCGGATTATTATAAAAAGAAGTAAAGCACTGAATAGCACATCCTTAAAAGCAGATGCTTGGCATCATCGAAGTGATGCAATCACTTCTGTTGCAGCATTTATAGGTATATCCATAGCTCTTTTCGGCGGCAAAGGATACGAAAGTGCCGATGATTGGGCAGCTTTACTTGCTTCTGGTTTAATTATTTACAATTGTTACGGCATTTTTCGTCCCGCGCTAGCAGAAATCATGGACGAAAATAGATACGAAGAACTCGAAGAAACTGTTCGTTTACAATCGCAACAAGTAGCCGGCGTATTACTAATTGAAAAATGTTACATCAGAAAGATTGGTATGGTATTCCAAATTGATTTGCACGCAGTTGTTGATCCAAATCTATCTGTACGTGAAGGGCATGAAATAGCGCATAATTTAAAAGATTATCTCATGGATAACGTCGCAAATATTGGAAATGTATTCGTGCATATCGAGCCATTTGACGAAACGACTCGTTGTTGCTAATACTGCAAAAAAAAGGGAGTACCCAAAAGCCCGCCCCTTTTCTATAAAATCTATTTTTATTAATCTTTTATCAGCGATCGATCCAAGTGCACGTACCCCCCATCCACATGAACAAGTTGACCTGTAGTGTGGCTTGATTTATCGGAAAGCAAGAAAACAGTTGTATTCGCAATCTCCTCCGCTGTAGTCATGCGGTGCTCCAAAGGAATTCTATCTGTAATCTTTTTCAATGTTTCTTCCGGATTATCAAGCGTCGCTATCCAAGAGTCATATTGCGGAGTAGCACATTCAGCAACAATTACAGCATTTACTCGAATGCTGTAAGGTAAAAGCTCCACAGCCCACTCACGAGTCAACGCATTACGTCCGCCGTTAGAAGCAGCATAGGCAGAAGTATTTCCCTGTCCCGTCTCCGCAGTTTTGGAACTAATATTTACGATACTACCTTTAGAAACACGTAGGGCATCAACACAATAATGAGCCATCAGATAATAATGTACAAGATTTTTATGCAGCGACTGCATGAATCGTTCATAATCACCAGAAATCAACCCCACACCATCATTATGTCCGGCATTATTCACCAAACCATCTATCCGTCCATAAACGGCCAATGTCTTAGCAACAGCTTCTTTACAAGCCTCCGGGTCTGAAAGTTCGGCTTCAATACTCAATGCACGTCCTCCCAGAGCTTCTACCTCTATTTTAACCAAATCATTATCAGACTGTTTACGCCCAACAATAACAGGTATAGCCCCTTCCGCGGCTAACGAAAGAACAATAGCACGACCTATTCCTTTCGCTCCCCCTGTTACGATAACTACTTTATCTTTTAAATTTAAGTTCATTTACACTCTTCTCTATAGATTATAAAATCGAACGGCATTCCCACCCCAGAATGCACGAAGTTCATCTTCTGAAAAACCTTCCAACGCATGCGCAGCAATCCGTTGCACATCGTCATAAGGAGCAGCGACCAAACACACCGGCCAATCCGTTCCAAACATCACACGATCTTTACCAAAACACGCCGTCACATGTTCAATATAAGGTTTGAAATCTTCCAGTGTCCAGGAGGCCCAATCCGCTTCTGTTACTAAACCAGATACTTTACAATATACATTTGGAAATTTTGATAATGCCTCTATAAAAACGGCCCAATCATCAAATTCCTTTGTTCGAATAGAAGGCTTCGCCATATGATCCAATACAAAACGTTGTTCCGAATTCTCGGCAACACAAGCTAGCGTACTAGCGTAGTGCCTTGGTCGAATCAACAAATCATAGGTATAATCAAATGCTGTCAACGCCCTTATACCATTTAAAAAAGATGGACGAATTAAAAAATCTGGATCATCTTCACCTTCAATAACGTGACGAAAGCCCTTAATAATCGGATACTTTTTGAAATTAGTAAGGTATTCACGGACTTGATCTGATTGTAAATCAACCCATCCTACGACGCCCTTTATCATCGCATACATGGAAGACAAATCCACTAAAAACTGAGTTTCTTCGTGCGATTGCGAAGCCTGCACAGCCACCACTCCATCCATATTATTTGATTTAAGTACAGGACCTAAATCCGTTGGCATGAAATCACGTTGAATCGCAGCCATATCATCTGTAATCCAGGAGTCCCTTTCAGCATTAAAAATCCAAAAATGTTGATGAGCATCTATTCGCATATACAATGTTATTTTCCTTTGTAGGCAACCACTTCTTGACGAGATTCGCCCAAATAATCAGCACCTAGTTCTACCACATCACCCTCTTTCAAATAAATCGGTGGATTAAAACCTAAGCCAACCCCGGCAGGCGTACCTGTTGAGATCACATCTCCTGGCAAAAGTGTCATAAATTGAGAGACGTAAGAAACCACATGTGCAACCGAAAAGATCAGATTACTTGTATTTCCATCTTGGTAAGTTTTGCCATTCACTTTCAACCAAAGTCGAACATTGTTAATATCAGCCACTTCATCTGCGGTGGTCAGATAAGGTCCCATTGGAGCAAATGTATCACAACCTTTTCCTTTATCCCAAGTACCTCCTCTTTCTATCTGAAATTCACGTTCGGATACGTCGTTATGCAATACATAACCAGCAATATAATCTAAAGCTTCACTTTCTTCTACATACGATGCCTGTTTACCAATCACAATCCCAAATTCCACCTCCCAATCTGTCTTCTTAGAGTTCTTAGGGATAACAATGTTATCGTGCGGTCCAACAAGAGCTGTAGTCGATTTCATAAAAATAATAGGCTCAGCAGGAATCGCAGCACCAGTTTCAGCCGCGTGGTCTTTATAATTAAGTCCTATACATACAATTTTTGATGGCCGAGTAAAAGGAGCTCCCAAACGAGTACCTGCAGGAATCTCGATCAATTTTCCTTCGTTGGCTTTAACGAATTCTTCCAATCTAGCTAAGCCATTTTCTGCAAAAAACTGTTCGTTGTAATCTCCACCAAAAGCCGATACATCATAATTTACACCGTCTATCTGAACACCGATTTTTTCTTGTCCGTACTCTCCAAAGCGTATTAATTTCATATTATTTGTATTGAATATTTAGATATTTAAAATTAGAATACTAGTTATTTAACTTAATAAAGCCACCGTCAATTGGATAATCATTGCCTGTGATGAAGCCTGCATCATCCGAACAGAGGAATAGTGCCAATTTAGCAATTTCTTCCGGTTTTGCCATCCTTCCTATAGGTTGAGATTGCGATAATTTTTCAAACATCTCGGCTTCCTGCCCCGGGTAATTTTTGGCAATAAACCCATCAACAAACGGCGTATGCACCCGTGCAGGGGAAATCGAGTTTGAACGAATATTATCAGCCATATAATCTCGAGCAACAGACATACTCATCGCATAAATAGCACCTTTACTCATAGAATAAGCAAAACGATCTGCAATACCAACTACAGCGGCAATGGAGGCCAAATTAAGTATTGCTCCTCCTCCATTTTGTTTCATCACAGGAACTACGGCATGCAATACATTATATGCACCTTTCACATTTACGTTAAAAACACGTTCAAAGTCTGCCTCTGCACATTTTTCTAAATTTCCGACATGCGCAATTCCCGCGTTATTCACCAAAACATCGATTATACCTATGCTCGAAATAATTCCAGCGACCTCGTTATGGTCGCTCACATTACAACCATGAGCTTTCGCTTTTCCTCCACGCACAACTATTTCATCAACGACTGTCTGCGCGATGTCCGTATTCAGGTCCAGAATATGCACATATGCACCTTCAACAGCAAAAAGTAAAGCGATAGCCCGACCGATTCCACTTCCTCCACCGGTAATAACAGCTACTTTATTTTCTAATTTTGACATACTTACTTGTTTTATTATTCTATCTAATCATTAAAGTGAAACACCGCGTCTCCAAGGAATGAAATCGTCTTGACCAAGCTTGACAGCCTTTGGTTGACAAGTTCCATTTGCCACTTCGATAACATAATCTAAAATACGATGAGCAGCTTCCTCTATGGTCTCCTCACCATCAATGATGGTACCACAGTTCAGATCAATAATGTCGGGCATTTTTTGAAAGGTCTTGGTATTTGTAGATAGTTTGACCACAGGCGTTATCGGATTGCCGGTAGGTGTACCAAGCCCCGTTGTAAAAAGGACAATATTTGCTCCAGCAGCCACTTCGGCTGTAGTACTCTCCACATCATTACCAGGAGTGCACAACAAATTTAAGCCAGGATAATTGGCCAATTCGGGGTAATCCACTACAGCAGTAACAGGCGATGAGCCACCTTTTTTTGCTGCCCCAGCTGATTTTATAGCGTCGGTAATTAAGCCATCGCGAATATTTCCAGGTGAAGGATTCATGTAAAACCCTGAACCATCAGCCTCCGCTTTTGCATTATAGGTTTTCATCAAATGCATAAATTTCTCCGCTGTTGGTTCATCGATACAACGATCACTTAACTCCTGTTCCACACCACACAATTCGGGAAATTCAGCCAATATAACCGAACCACCCAGGCTAACTAGTATATCGGAAAGATAGCCTAATGCAGGATTTGCAGAAATACCTGAAAACCCGTCAGAACCACCACATTCCAGTCCTACACAAAGCTTATTCAACGGAGCAGGCTGCCGCTCTTGCAAATTAGCCTCCGCTAAACCTACAAAAGTCGCTTTAATCGCTTTGTGCATCAATTCCTGTTCCGTTCCTTCAAACTGCTGCTCAAATACAAAAAGTGGCTTGTCAAAATTCTCATCTCTTTTCTTAATCTCGTCCCGCAAAATAGACGCTTGCGCATGTTGGCAGCCCAGGCTCAACACCGTAGCTCCTGCCACATTCGGGTGCGTGATGTAACCTGCTAAAAGTCCACACAGGGCATCTGAATCCATGCGTGTTCCACCACATCCCATATCGTGATTTAAAAATTTAACTCCGTCTACATTAGGAAACAACCGCCTTTTATCACGAGTAGCTTTAGCGGAAGAAAGATCAATATTCAGTAAATCATCTGTAGAAGCTCCTGACTGATAACGAGAAATTAAAGCATCCACTTCCTCCGAGTAATCCTTCGATTCTACCTGATAACCCAATTTCTCTTCCAAGGCAGCTTTCAAGGTCAAAACATTTCTATTCTCACAAAAAACCAATGGGATCACCAACCAATAGTTTGCCGTGCCTACTGTCCCATTGCTTCTATGAAAGCCATTGAATGTACGGTTTTCAAACTTCGAAACATCAGGTTTTGTCCAAGCTAACTTTCTACTTCCCATTTTAAAATCATCGGACGCATGCCGAAGATTTTCAGTTGTTATCACCTCTCCTTGGTCAACGGCATTGTTCATTTTCCCCACCAAAACGCCATACATAAAGACAGGAGCATCTTGCTCCAAAGCACTAATCGTGAATTTATGTTTCGCTGCCACGGCGTTTTTAAGTAGAAAATGTGCCCCTTCAAAATCGACCTCAAAACCTTTCGGCAAATCGCGCAAAGCTACCAATACATTATCTAGAGGATGTATTTGTAAGTACGACAATCTCTCTCTCTCCATTATTATAAAGCAAAAATTTTATTCATTAAAACCCATTTCTCTCCTTTTTTGGCTCCCGGGATAGCCTGTTGATACTTCCACATCAACTGTTCCCATTCTTGAACCTTGGCATTGGAAGCATCCATGTCCGCTTTCTCCTCAAATGTAAAGCTTTCATTAACCTCCATAACCATAAACAACCGATTTGCAAAGCGATAAATCTCCATATTCGCAACACCTGCATCCCGGATAGAATCTCTAATTTCCGGCCATACATCACGATGATATGCATCATATTCTGCGATCAACGCCTCATCATCTATTAAGTCTAGTCCTAAAGCAAATCTTCTCATTCCCATTATCTTTTATTTCTATTAATCAAATCATTAACGCCAATCAACGTCTACCAAAATTAATGTCCGCCTGCCGTTTCACTCACATGACTTTTCCGGTTATTCCAAGCAAACAGTGCTACGACGATAAAACATAGCAATACCACATAATACGCTAATTGAAAGCTACCTGTAGAATCAGACAACTGTCCTAAAACTGGAGGTAATACTGCTCCCCCCACAATAGACATTACGATCAAACTAGACGCTGACTTCGTATCGGCCCCTATACCCTCTACGCCAACAGCAAAAATTGTAGGAAACATAATAGACATAAAAAAGGCGATTCCTATCAACGCATAAAGCGTCAACATACCTGTACCATAAATTACGACCAGTGTTAACACACTTGCCAACAAAGCATATATAAGCAATAACTTGGTTGGTGCGATATAACGCATGAAAAAAGTACCAATAAAACGTCCTAACATAAAAGCTAATCCCGCCGCTCCAGAATAGTATTTTGCATCAGAAGGAGCCACTCCCGATACATCTGTTGCAAACATCACCAGAAAGCTTAATACACATACCTGTGCACCAATATAAAAGAATTGTGCGACGACCGCCCAACTCACGTTCTTATGCTTAAACGCACGAAAAACACCTCCAGAAGATGTTCCTTCCTCCTCTTTTTTATCGGGTAACTTAGTAAACACGAAAACAACAGTAACAGCTAGAATTATTAGCCCTAAGATAAAATATGGTCCTTTTACCGAAGCTGTTTCCGTTTGAATATAAAGATTTCGAGCCTGCTCACTCAAAGCCGCGATCTCCTCAGCAGATTTCGGCTCTTCCGTCAAAATATATTCTCCCCCCACAATAGGAGCTAAGAACGCAGCTAATCCATTAAATGACTGTGCAAAATTAAGCCGCTGAGTGGCCTTCGTTGGATCTCCCAACACGGTCATATACGGATTTGCAGCAGTCTCCAGAATGGTCAGACCACATGCTACAACAAATAAGGCCCCTAGAAAAAAGGTGTATTCCATGGTGTTAGCCGCAGGAACGAACAAAAAACAACCAATAGCAAACAGCGATAATCCTACAACTATACCGGACTTATAACCAAACTTTTGCATAATTAAACCTGCAGGAATAGCTAATAAGAAATAAGCGATAAAAACAGCAGAATCAACCAAAGAAGCTTGAAAATGAGAAAGGCTAAAAGCATTTCTTAAATGAGGTATAAGAATAGGATCTAGGTTATGAATAAATCCCCAAAAGAAAAATAAGGAAGTTATCAAAACAATTGCTAATGTGTATTTTTTTACTTGTGCCATAGGAATTATATTGGAGTTGTAAAACTAAATGAAATCTTCCGCTAGGCATTGAACAATTTTACCGTATTATTAATCAATTTTAACATCATTAAACTATCTTTACCCGATTTATTTGAATAAATTAATTAATATCTATTTTTTCTTTGTGATTCAATAGCAGTTCTCATGTATATCCAACGTCTAACCCATACATCCACTTCGCAGCAAGCGATTACCATCAGGCATGATCAAACACCACAAAACCACAATGTATGGCACTCGCACGCAGAATTAGAGTTTATCTACATCAAAAAAGGCGCTGGTACATTTTTCGTTGGCGACTCTATTCAACCTTTTTTAGATGGATTCATCGTCTTAATCGGCTCCAATACACCTCATTATTGGCTTTTCAATGAAGAATATCTTAACACCACATCCGACTATCGAGCAGATATTCGCGTTATTCATTTTAAAGCTGACTTCCTTGGAAATGACTTTTTAAAGCTCAATGAAGCTAAGAGTATTCGCCAATTGTATCAATTTGCACAACGGGCTATTGGATTTTCACAACCGGACGAATTCGTTCGCCATTTTTTCGAAAAACTCCATTTAGAAACACCCTTACAGCAACTGACATCGCTGCTCAATGTACTTGAATATATGAAAACAAGCCCCGTTACCATCAATTTGGCAAGTGACAAGTATAACAACCTCCCGCAGCAAGAAGATCATAAACGAATAAATAAAATACTTGAATACATACGGATACACTATAAATATAAAGTTAAACTTGATGATATTTCACAGGTTGCAGGCATGACTACCAATTCCTTTTGTCGTTACTTCAAACAAAAAACAGGCAAAACGCCAGTCCAATTCATCAACGAATTCCGCATTGGACAAGCATGCCGTTTACTAACGGAGACCGACCTTACAATAAAAGAAATCTGCTATGATTCGGGATTTCAAAATTTTGTAAGCTTTCATAAAATCTTCAAGGAAGTCATAAAAAGCACACCATTATCTTATCGCGTATTATTTAGAAAATAGAGTTTTTCCATTTCTTACCATACATCAATGTACAATCACTTCAGATCCCCCACTTTTGTTTCAGCAAAAGAAACAAATATTACAACATGAAAAATCTCATTAAAATTTTCTTCGCTTTAGCGATTCTCAGCAATGTAGCGCAGGCTCAAGTAAAATGGTCTGTAGATCCAGCGCACACGAATACACTCTTCTCTGTCAACCATTTAAGCATTTCTATGGTCGACGGACAATTTAAGAAACTAGAAGGCGCTGTTGAAACGAAATCAGCGACAGATTTCGATGGTGCTGCAGTTAATTTCTCCATCGATGTAAACAGTATAGATACACGCATCGAAGCGCGCGATAACCATTTAAAAAGCGATGATTTCTTTAACGTAGAAAAATTCCCAACGATCACCTTGAAAAATGCAACATTAAAAAAAGCAGGCAAAGGAAAATATAAATTAACAGGCGATTTAACAGTGCGTGACGTGACGAAAAAAGTAACATTCAACGTTGTACAAAACGGCAACATCATTACTGATCCATGGGGAAATACACGTGCTGGATTCACCGCAGAAACAACAATCAACCGCTTAGAATACAACATCAAATACAATGACATTTTACCTTCAGGTATCGCAGCTGTAGGAGCTGATGTAAAGATCATTGTGAATGTTGAAATTGTAAAAAACTAAATTCACATCCACTACTTTAATCCCCGTTTCCGAGAGTGTACGTAGCTTTTCGAAAACGGGGATTGTATATATCTATACACTAAAAACACATTAAAATAACCCTGACAGCATTCTTAAATTATTTTGTATACCAGCACAAATTATTTAAGTTTGGAGAGGAAACACGCAATCGTATCTATGCAAACTCTTGTTCTAACAACTGCAGGTCTATTTGGAACTTCAGCAATCATACTCGGGGCCTTTGGGGCACACGCTTTCAAAAAAATATTGCCAGAAGACAAACTGAGTTCCTTCGAGGTCGGTGTACGTTATCAAATGTACAGCGCATTGGCCTTACTCATCATCGGTTATAACAATGATTTTCTACTTGCTTCACAACGTTGGGCATTTTACGGTATAGCGATTGGTACCTTGCTATTCGCTGTCAGCATCTATTTTCTAGCCTTTGCAAATTATTGGAAAGCCAATCTAAGATTTCTAGGACCTATTACGCCATTGGGAGGCTTACTCATGGTAATAGGATGGATAGCACTTATTGTAAGTTTCTATTAGAACACTTATATTTGCTTCACATAGGCAATGATATCTGCCTTTAACCGCTTTTCAGCTAATGATATCTACTTTATAACAAATTTGAAAAATTTACAATTTGTAAAGTATGATACATTTTATGGCAAATAATAGACTCTCTTTCGTAAAATGGGTTATTGTTATTCTTCTGACTTCCTTCATTGTCGGTAGCATATCCGCTCTTTTTCTTTTCCTTCTCCAGCTAGTAACTTCCTTTCGCGAAAACCATCTATTGATACTTACTTTTTTACCTATAGCTGGTGTATTTATCGTATGGTGGTACCAATATTATGGAGGACCGGCTCAACAAGGAAATAATCTTTTGCTCAAAGAATACTACCAACCAAGTGGCAAGGTACCTATAAAAATGGCTCCAATGATTATTGCAACGACATTGCTCACTCATTTGTTTGGTGGATCGGCAGGTCGCGAAGGTACAGCCGTCCAATATGGAGGCACAATTGCTTACCAAGCCGTAAGATATTTCATTTTTTCAAAACAAGAAAAGAGAATACTATTACTATCGGGTATTGCAGCCGGTTTTTCTTCCCTATTCGGAACCCCTTTTGCAGGCTTTGTATTTGCTTTAGAACTTGTTCAACGGGGCAAAAAAATCCGATGGAAGGCTATCATCCCTGTACTTGCCACCGCCCTTTTATCCAATTGGACCTGTAGTTTATATGGAAATTTACACACACACTACCCTTCCATTAATAACCTTCCTACAATAGATGTTAAATCCATTTTATATATCGGAATAGCTGCTGTGTTATTTGGTTTAACCGCTCGGCTGTTCGCCCTATCGTCTGACTTTTTCAGTCATGTATTTAAGAAAATCAAGCAGCCCCTCTTACGTCCATTTATTGGTGGATCCATCGTCTTGTGTATAGTATTAGCCTTGCAGGACACAAAATACATCGGATTAGGTATCCCCACTATTCTTACGTCCTTCGAGGAACCTTTGCCGATCTATGATTTCTTCTTAAAAATACTTCTGACTACGCTAACCCTTAGTTCTGGTTTCAAGGGTGGAGAGGTAACGCCTCTATTTTTTATTGGGGCGACCCTAGGCAATGCGTTGTTCATATGGATTCCGCTTCCCATGGCATTGTTAGCCGCCACTGGATTCGTCGCTGTTTTTGCGGGTTGCACAAAAACGCCACTTGCCTGTACCATTATGGGGATAGAACTTTTTGGTGGGCAAGCTGCTTTATTTTTTCTAATAGGGTGCTTTATCAGTTATCTGGCATCCGGAAAACGCGGTATATACAGTGCTCAGAAACAGATTCTATTTTCTAGATTGTAAACCAAAATTTGCGATAAGCATGCTTATCGCAAAACCGGAATCCTCCTCTTAGAGTTGTTTATACAATTCTAGATACTTTTCAATTGCCAAACGTTTATCCGCTGTTAACCGAAAATCAAGATTCTTCGTAAGATATGTTTTATAGTCAAAATTATCATACAGCGGCAGTCCAGGAATAACATCTTCTGGATGAGAAACCCCTTCTGCCAATGCAGCATTGAATGCTTCTTCAAATTCCTCTGGAAGCTTCTTATTGGCCACCCAAACAGCATAAGCAAAAGGCAATCCGGTCATTTCCTTCCAATAGTAGCCTAAATCATAAGCAAAGGGGACAGTTTCTTTCTTTCCAAATGTCCTATCACCAATCAGTACATAAGCATCCGCATTTCCTTCCGTACGTATTTCAACTTCCTTCTTCCAGTAATGCTTAAGTAAAATTTGAGCAAGCCCATTGGACGTTCGAGACTGTTTATCCAACAAAAGAGTTTCAATTTCGTGGGCAGGCTTCTCGGAGAAGATAAAAACGGAGTCTACAGCCCCGTCACTTCCTATACAATAATCACCTATAATATGATAGTCCTGTAACTTTGTTAAAGCGGCAATTGGAATAATACCCAAATCCACTTCATCCTCAATAACTTTACGAGCACATTCACTAGGATAGTCTACGACAAGATCTATCTGTGCCATCACATCCGAGTTTCTAATTCCCTGCAAAAAAGGAAGAGTATTGGTATAAGAAACAGCGGATACGCTGATTTTATTCATTTACAAATTTTCTAAATGTTTAACGTTATAATGATCAATAATCTTGAAACCACTATGATCATGTTCCAATACATAGAGCGCTGTATTGGTATGAGGAAAATCATCCATAAGAGACACGGGCACGTTGGTCAGATGACAAAGCATTATACGAAGTGCCCGACCGTGCATGCATACGAGTACTGTCTCTTCGTCCTGTTGATTCAACATATGCGCAATAGCAACCTTTTGACGAGTCACCAACTCATTGGGAGATTCTCCCTGGTCAATACGAAGATCCAATTCCCCGCTCCGCCATGCAGACACCACTTTTTCAAATCCAGTCATAATAACCTCGTCCTGCTCCATCCCCTCATAAACGCCCCAAGATATCTCATCCAAGCCTTCCAATTCCTCCGTAGGAATACCGTCGGCAATGAAGCCTTCAACAGTCTGTTTCGTACGAAGTAAAGTCGATATATAGACTTTGTCAAAAGGAACCTCTTTAAATGCTTGATAAAAAGCGTTGGCTTGCAATTTTCCGGTTTCATTTAAGGGAGAATTCACACCCCGACCTTGCACAATGCCACGGAGGTTTAGATCGGTCTGGCCGTGACGAATAAAATAAAATGTCTTCTTCAATGTCAATTAATCTACTACAGGTAAGGAATAATAATTTGCTTTCTTCTCTTGTTCAAAAACAAAGTCTTTATAGTCAGTGACCACATTATACAGCGTATCACGTTCTATGGGATGTCGTCCCACATTTTTAATAAGTTCTACCACTTGTTGTGTCGTCATCCCCGGATGTTGTTCTTCCGCTCCAGCCATTGAATAAATTTTAGTAGTATCATCTAAGGTCCCATCAATATCATCCACCCCAAATGCCAAAGAAAGCTGTGCCGTATCACGGGAGATCATAGCCCAATAAGCCTTAACATGATCAAAATTATCCATAAAAATGCGGGATACCGCGTAGTTTCTCAAATCTTCAATCACCGAAACTTCTGGAATATCCGACATCTGATGGCCTTGGTTTCTAAATTTCAACGGAATAAACGTTTGAAAGCCCCCTGTCTTATCTTGTAATTGACGTAACCGATCCATATGATCCACACGGTGCCAAAACTCCTCAATATGTCCATACAACATGGTCGCGTTGGTACGCATACCTAATTTATGAGCCTGTTCGTGTATATCCAACCATTGTTCCGCTGTACATTTGTCACCAGCTATCTTTTCCCTAACATCGGCATGAAAGATTTCAGCTCCACCACCGGGCATAGAATCGAGCCCACATTCTTTCAAATAACGAAGGCCATCATAATGACTTAATTTCGCTTTTTTAAATATATAGTAATATTCAACGGGTGTCAATCCTTTAATATGGAGATCGGGACGATGCGCTTTACATCTTTTAAAAAACTCAGCGTAAAACTCAAGATTCTGTTTGGGGACAACACCACCTGTAATATGAACTTCCGTTACAGGCTCGTTATCATACTTGCGTATAATATCCATCATGCCATCTACATCCATCTCCCAGCCTTCCTCACGTTGTTTGATCAATCTAGAATAGGCGCAGAATTTACAATCATACACACAGACATTCGTAGGCTCAATATGGAAATTTCGGTTAAAATAAGTATAATCGCCATGCTTTCTCTCTCTGATGTAATTTGCCAGTACACCTAAATACCCCAGTTCACCCCGTTCGTACAATAAAACACCCTCATCGAAAGTAATCCGTTCTCCGTGAAACACTTTTTTGGCTATGTGTTTCAGTCCAGCATCTAAATTTTCATCTTGAATTAAAAAATCAAGTTTTTGCGTCGCATTCATTTCTGCCTCCTAACTAAACAAATGTACCAATTAGCAAAGAAAAAAGCGACTTTCCAATCGCTTTTCTATGTTAATCAACAAATTGTTGCATGTCTATCAATCGTTTATATAATCCATCCTGAGCGATCAGTTGTTGATGGCTTCCTTCTTCTACAATATTACCACCTTCAATCACTACAATTTTATCTGCATTCTGAATCGTGCTTAACCGATGTGCAATAACAACAGTTGTTCTATTTTCCATTAATTTATACAAGGAATCTTGCACCAGCTTTTCCGATTCGGTATCCAAAGCAGAAGTCGCTTCGTCTAACAACATAATCGGAGGGTTGCGCAAGACGGCACGAGCAATACATATACGCTGACGTTGCCCCCCAGAAAGCTTGGCCCCACGGTCACCAATATTTGTTTGATATCCATCTTCCGTTTTAACGATAAAATCATGTGCATTAGCTATTCGCGCAGCATGTTCAACCTCTTCTTGTGTTGCATCAGACTTCGCAAAAGCGATATTATTAAAGATAGTATCATTAAACAAAATAGACTCTTGATTTACCGTACCAATCAACGAACGAAGAGACTCTTGACTAATATCACGAACATCTATACCATCGAACAAAATAGCGCCATCTGAAACATCCATAAACCGAGGCATAAGATCCACCAATGTAGATTTTCCTCCGCCAGAAGGACCAACTAAAGCAACCGTTTTGCCCTTCGGAATTTCAAGATTAATATGATTTAGTATCCGCTTATCGCCATAGGAAAAGTCAACGTTACGAAAGGAAATAGACTCTTTAAAATGACTGACAACAGTAGCATTCTGTTTGTCCGTGACAGCACTACGTTCATCGATAAGATCCAGCACACGCTCACCTGCAGCAATTCCGTTGTGGATATTTGAAAAAGCATCCGTTAATGCTTTAGCCGGACGCATAACCTGCGAAAAAATAGCGATATACGTAATAAACTCCGAAGCTTTCAAATCCCCTTCCCCACTAAGAACAAGTCCTCCGCCATATAGCAAGATAACAGCAACCATAAGGACACCCAATAATTCGGAAACCGGCGAGCCCATTTGCTGACGGCGCACCATGCGTCGCATAATTTTCGAATAATACTCACTTTCACCATTAAAACGATCCTTAACAAAGGATACAGCATTAAAGGCTTTTATTATTTTAATTCCCGAAAGTGCCTCATCGAGGTACGATATCATATTTGCGTAAGACTGTTGCCCCTCTCTCGCCTGCTCTCTCAGCTTCTTAACTATACGCGAAATAAAAAAAGCAGAGACCGGAATAACAGCCAATGAAAACAAGGTTAATTTTGCAGAAAGAGCAAATAAAACGACGATATACGCAATAAGCTGCAAAGGCTCTTTAAACGCAACCTGAAGTGTCGATGTTACAGAAAACTGTACGACCTGAACATCAGAAGCGATCTTAGCCATTACATCTCCCTTACGGCTATTGGTGAAATAGCCTAAATGAAGGTCCATTACACTATTAAAAACCGATTTTCGAAGATTTAGCAAGGTATGGATACGGAGATTCTCCATAATACGTTGCGAAAAATAACGAAACAAATTGCTAATAAAAACCGATGCAACAATAACGATACAAACGTACTTCAATGCTTCGTAGGGCCCGATATCGTAGTACAGTTTATCGGCATAGTAGGTAAACCATCCTCCGATATCATCAATTCCATCCGGTTTCTGCGCAAGGTCGGCCGGTGCTAAATCAGCATCGCCAGTACCTTTGAATAAGACCTGTAACAACGGAGCCAATAGCGCTAAGTTCAGCGTACCAAAGATGACGGTGACAATCGTACATATAATATACGGGATAGCATATTTTTCGATTGGTTTCGCGAAAGATAACAGCCTAAAGTATGTTTTCATGTATTATGTTAAGATTACAAAAGTAATAAAACCCACAAGATTTAAAAATCCTGCTGCCCGTAGAATTACTTTATAAGTTTTTTATCAAATGAATTAACAACCTACTACGGAGGCCATAAAAGCTTTCCTGTTGCTGTGAGGGCTTATAAAATAAACGATTTTATTGCATTCATTTGATATTTTGGCATTAAATAAGCTTTTTTATTGCTTTTAATCTGTAATTTAGGCGCTAAATTTCAAAATCAACACTATGCAAATTGAGGTTGCTAAAAGGCTACAACATACCGAGGAATACTACTTTTCAAAGAAGTTAAGAGAGATTGATGAAATGAAAAAAGCTGGTGCCGACGTCATTAACCTAGGCATCGGCAGTCCCGACCTTCCTCCACATCCCGATGTCATCGCTGTATTGACGGCAGAAGCTGCCAAATCAACGGTACATGGATACCAAAACTACAAAGGGGCACCTCAACTTCGTACGGCCATAGCCGATTGGTACGCACGTTATTATGATGTTACGTTAGATCCTCAAACAGAAGTCCTTCCGTTGATAGGATCTAAAGAAGGAATTGTGCATATCTGCATGACTTATCTGCAAGAAGGAGATAAAGTCTTGGTACCCAATCCAGGATATCCAGCCTATACAAGTGCCGTACGTGTCAGTGGAGCTACCATCGTACCTTACGAATTAAAAGCAGACAGAAATTGGCAGCCCGACTTTGATGCATTGGAGCAGCTCGACTTATCCGATGTAAAAATGATGTGGATAAACTATCCGCATATGCCCACAGGAACACTAGCGACCAACGAACTGTTTGAAAAGCTTATTGCATTTGGAAAAAAACATAATATCCTTATTTGCCATGACAACCCGTATAGTTTTATTTTGAACGAACATCCACAAAGCATCTTATCCATTCCAGGAGCTAAGGATGTTGCTTTGGAGCTTAATTCCTTAAGCAAGTCCTCGAACATGGCGGGTTGGCGAATCGGCATGCTGCTTGCTGACAAAGAACGAATCAATGAAATCCTGCGATTTAAGAGTAATATGGATTCAGGTATGTTTCTTCCATTACAGCTAGCCGCTGCCAAAGCACTACAGCTCGACAAATCATGGTACACACAGTTAAACAGTGTCTATGCCGCTAGGCGGGAAAAAGTATTCCAGATTATGGACCTGCTGCAATGCACTTACGACAGCAACCAAGTCGGCCTTTTTGTTTGGGCCAAGATTCCAGACAGTTATTCCAATGGCTATACGTTAAGCGATCATGTATTATCACAAGCGCACGTATTCATTACACCCGGCGGTATTTTCGGAGATGCAGGCGACAACTACATACGAATTAGCCTATGTGCCACAGAAGAAACACTGGATAGCGTCATAAAACGCATTCAAGAAACGATATTGTAGTACCTTATTTTATTTAACGACATGAATATAGCTATAGTCGGTGTGGGTTTAATCGGTGGTTCCATTGGAATCCGTTTAAAACAGACAAACTTCTGCAAAAAGATTATTGGTGTAGAGCGAAGCGAACTCAATCAACAAAAGGCATTACAGCTAGGACTTGTAGACGAGATTCTCAGCTTAGATGAAGCTTTAAAAAGCTGTAAAATCATCATATTAACCGTACCGGTAGATGCAATCTTATCCCTGTTGCCCAATTTATTGGATAAAGTAACGGATCAGGTCGTTATTGATATGGGCTCCACCAAAACAAACATACTAAAGCTTATTTCTGAGCATCCACATCGTGGTCGTTACGTTGCGGCACACCCTATGGCAGGTACCGAATATTCCGGTCCCGAGGCAGCAGTACCGGGCTTGTTCAAAGATAAAATGATGGTTTATGTTGAGGCATTCAAATCCGACGAAGACGCGTTCGAACTCGCAGACGCATTGACAGATCAGCTGGAAATGAAAACCTCTTTCATGAACGCTGACGAACATGACATGCATACGGCCTATGTATCTCACATATCGCATCTAACTTCTTTTGCGTTAGCACTCACCGTTTTAGAAAAAGAAAAGTCACAGGGTCGAATTTTCGAACTGGCTGGTTCAGGATTTCAATCTACGGTACGTCTTGCAAAATCTTCACCGGATATGTGGACACCAATTTTTAAGCAAAATAGAACCAATGTACTGGAAGTATTAGAAGAACATATCCACCAGCTACAAAAGTTATATAGTAAATTGGAAAAAGAAGATTACGAAGGTTTACATAAACTGATAAAAAAATCAAATAAAATCAAACGTATTATTAAATAATGGATTTTTTACCCTTAGCGAATAATATTGTACATCTGCAACCTCTTCAAAGATCCGATTTTGATCGTTTGTATGCTGTAGCATCAGAGAAAGAAATTTGGGCGCAACACCCCGATTTCAACAGGTATCTTCCTGCAGGATTCCAAATCTATTTCGACAAACTCATGGAGACAGACATGCCTTATCTTATCTTCTCTAAAGAAGACGGAAAGATTATGGGTGCCACATCTTATTATCAATATGATGCAGAAAAACGAGCGGTTTCTATAGGCTTTACATTCTTAGCGACTGCATACTGGGGAGGCAAATTCAATCGAATAATCAAATCGTTGCTTCTAGACCATGCTTTTCAATTTGTGGATAAAGTTGTCTTTCATGTTCGCGAAGGAAATCTTCGATCACAGCATGCCCTGATTAAGCTAGGTGCACTAAAATCCAGTGAATATCCGGCTCCAGCAGATCCAACTACGGTACAATATGAATTTGTTCTTACGAAAGAACAATGGGAAAATAACTAAGGGGAAACGCTTTTTTTATCAAGTATTTGCAAAAAGCAGAACAATAGCTTACATTTGCTACCATATTAATAAATGATGACCTATTTGTTTACACATCACATTCATTTTCACCATCGCCATTGTGGCGATATGTAATGTTATGTGTTTCTACGTGAAGCAAAATACCCCCAAGTTATATTTCTTTTTATTAATAGTCGTAAACAATAATAACACCCCTTTATTTTGAAAAATCTTAAAATCGCTATCCAGAAATCTGGTAGATTGAATGAAAAATCGGTACAGCTTCTTAAGAATTGTGGACTAGATTTTGAAAACTACAAAAGCTCCCTTATTACTACCGTCAATAATTTTAACTTAGAAATACTTTTCCTAAGGGATGATGATATTCCCGGTTATGTAGCACAAGGTATCGCAGATTTGGGTATTGTTGGCGAAAATGTGATTGATGAAACACAAGCAAAAGTAAATTACCTACAGAGACTTGGTTTTGGTAAATGCACGTTGAAAATCGCAATATCAAAAGATTCAACGATCGAAACTCTTCAAGACCTAAACGGAAAGTCAATTGCAACCTCCTACCCTATTATACTGCAACAATTCTTAGAAAGCAATCAAATTCAAGCCGACATTCAGGAAATTTCCGGTTCCGTAGAAATCGCTCCAGGGTTAGGCCTAAGTGATGCCATCTGTGATATTGTATCTACAGGGGGCACTTTAAAAAGCAATGGATTAAAGCCTTTCGCTGATGTTCGGAATTCCGAAGCGATCTTAATCGGTCGCGCAGGATTAGAAGAAAACCCAATTTTAGGAGAGCTGTTGCAACGTGTGCAGTCCGTTTTGAGAGCGAAAGAAACAAAATATGTGGTTTTAAATGTAGAAAAAACTAATCTTCCACAAATTACTGAATTATTGCACGGGGTTAAAAGTCCCACAGTTGTTCCGCTAGCAGAAGAAGGCTGGGTAGCTGTACATACCGTCATAACGGAAGATGATTTCTGGGATAAAATTAATACATTAAAGGCTGCTGGCGCACAAGGAATTGTCGTTATGCCTATAGAAAAAATTATTCTGTAATGCTAAAACAGTATAACTTAGAGCAGCTAACAGCGGTGGAAATCGAGCAGTTGGTTGCTCGTAACACCGATGCGACGCATGCCATTCAGGATACAGTACTTCAAATTATTGAGGACGTACGTCGTGATGGCGACCTTTCGTTGAAGGCCTTAGCTGCAAAATTTGACAAAGTACAGTTAGAAAAGCTGTATCTGGAAAAAGAAGAAATTGAAGAGCTGGCGATGACGATAACACGTGATCAACAGCGCGCATTAGAAATAGCCTTTCAAAATATACATAAGTTCCATAGCGCACAGCTTCGTAAAGAGCGAACCGTAGAAACTATGCCTGGTGTAAAATGCTGGCGAGAGGTACGTCCGATCGAAAAAGTCGGTTTATACATCCCCGGAGGATCTGCGGTTTTACCGAGCACCCTGCTCATGTTGGGTATTCCAGCCCGCATTGCTGGTTGCAAAGAAATTGTTGTCTGTTCCCCGCCTCAACAAAGTGGAAAAATCAATGGATTCGTAGCCTACTGCCTACAATTGCTAAAAATAGACCGTATTTACTTAGTCGGTGGCGCACAAGCGGTCGCTGCTATGGCTTTTGGAACAAGCAGCATTCCGAAAGTGGACAAGATTTTCGGTCCAGGCAATCAATTTGTCACCAAAGCGAAGAGCCTCGTTCAAGGGATGAGCAATGTCAGTATTGACATGCCTGCCGGCCCCTCCGAAGTATTAGTTATTGCAGATGAAACCGCTAATCCGCAATTTGTTGCTGCGGATTTATTAGCTCAAGCCGAGCATGGCCCCGATAGCCAAGCAGTGCTTGTCGCAACATCTTCAACCCTTATAGCCGCTGTAAATACGGCGCTAACAGAACAATTGGCTATTTTACCACGTGCCGAAATTGCAACCATGGCTATTGAAAATTCCTATGCGGTACTCGTGGCAAGCCTCGATCAGGCGATGCAATTTTCCAATACCTATGCGCCCGAGCATTTGATTCTAGAAACAGACCAATGGCAATCCTTAACTGCCAAGATTATCAATGCAGGATCTGTGTTCTTGGGGCATTTAACGCCCGAGAGTGCAGGTGATTATGCATCAGGCACAAACCATACCTTACCGACATCGGGTTATGCACGTTCTTACTCGGGCGTATCCGTTGATTCATTTGTAAAGAAAATAACCTTCCAACACATCAGCGAAGAAGGCTTAAAACAAATTGGATCAACCGTTGAAATCCTTGCCGAACTGGAAGGTTTGCATGCACACAAAAATGCCATTACCGTCAGAAAATAAACAAAAAAAATAGGGGCAGCTATCGCGTAGCCCCTTTAATTTTAATATATTTGCACTTTATTTGAGCGACGGCGCTGTGACTTCATTGTTTTAACACCTGTCTAACAGATAATTAAACAAACGAACAGCTTTTTTATGGCAGACAGTAAAAAACATATTGTTGTTGTAGGTGGTGGATTTGCAGGTATTAACTTCGTAAAATCCTTGGGCAACGACTCCCGCTACCACATCACCCTTGTGGACATCAACAACTACAATTTCTTTCCTCCCCTTATCTATCAAGTCGCTACAGCTTTTATTGAATCTTCAAACATCAGTATGCCTTTTAGGAAGATGTTTAGAAGACATAAAAATTTTTCCTTTCATCTGGGTAAACTACTAAATATTGATAGTGCTAATAATGCCATCGAGACAGATACCGGCATTATTAACTATGATTATTTGGTATTAGCAGTTGGTACCGAAACGAACTATTTCGGTATGGAAAGCGTGAAGAAAAATGCTTTCCCAATGAAGAATATCACAGATGCTTTGGCTATTCGTAATAAGATCCTTTTGAATCTTGAAGAATATATACAACGCAAGGACGAACCAAATAGAGATTCTTATCTCAATATCGTTGTTGCGGGAGGAGGCCCTTCAGGAGTTGAAATATCCGGTATGATCGCCGAATTAAGTGACAGAATTGTCAATAAAGAATATCCAGAACTGGCAGGTCTAAAACCAAAAATCCATCTTGTCGATGCGGCTCCTGTTTTGTTGGGTCCAATGAGTAAGGTCGCTCAACAAGAAGCAAAAGACGTTTTGGAGAAATTAGGCATCCAGATCACATTAAATGTTGCTGTAAAAGATTATCAAAATGATGTCGTTCTTTTAAGTGACGGCACCGAGATTTCTACAAAGACTTTAATTTGGACATCAGGTGTTATCGCAAGAGAGCTACCAGGACTACCTGCTGAGAAATTCGGTCGCGGAAGACGCGTACTTGTCGATCAGTACAACCACGTACAAGGATATGACAACATTTTTGCAATCGGCGATATTTGTTTCCAGACTACAGATCCAAAATTCCCGAATGGTCACCCACAACTGGCACAGGTTGCGATGCAACAAGGCGTTTTGTTGGCAAAAAATATTAAAGCAATAGACGAAAACAAGAGTCTCAAATCGTTTGCGTATTGGGACAAAGGAAGTATGGCCGTAATATCCCGGTATCGTGCTGTAGCAGATTTACCAAACTTCTCTTTCAAAGGTTTATTTGCTTGGTTGACATGGCTTCTTATTCACCTTGTGCCTATCGCTGGTTTCCGAAACAAATGGAAATTATTAGGTAATTGGATTTGGTCATTCTATTCAGCGAATTCAGACTTACGTGTCATTGTTCGTAGTGAACGTAAGCGAGATGCTAATGAAGTTCGTACAAACAACTAGTTCTAGAGCTAGTTATACAATAAAAAATAAGGTCAATTTAAATTGACCTTATTTTTTATATCCTTATTTCTTTTTCTTTTTAGATTTTGTATCCTTCTTTTCTATTTTCTTGAGGACACCTTCCACAATCTTCTTCACTTTTTTCACCAAGCCATCTTCAGTTTTCTTAACTTTCTCTTTACTTTTCTTATCCTTTTTAGATTCAGCTTTTGGTTTAGATTTCACAACCTTCTCGGCTTTCTTATCGTCCTTAGCTTTCTTCTTCTCTGCAATTTTTCCTTCTTTAACTTTTTCTTTCACTTCACCTTTGTAAGCCGATTCTTTCTCCAGTTTAGCTTCCTCTTTCTTTGTAAGCTTTGCTTTATCCTTAGTCTTTTTAACAGCTTCTGGCTTTGCCACAGGTTTCGCTGCTTCAGCAGCGGTACTTGAAGCAGACTTCGCTGCTACTGAAGGCTTAGCTGCAGGTTTTGCTGCTGCTGCTGTAGTCGATGCTGGCTTTGCCGCTGTCGAAGGCTTAGCTGCAGGTTTTGCTGTTGCCGCTGTACTTGGAGCTGATTTCGCTGCCGTAGAAGGCTTAGCTGCTGGTTTCGCAGCAGTCGCTGTACTTGATGCAGGTTTAGCTGCCGTCGAAGGCTTAGCTGCAGGTTTTGCTGCTGTAGCCGATGCTGGCTTTGCCGCTGTCGAAGGCTTAGCTGCAGGTTTTGCTGCTGCCGCTGTACTTGGAGCTGATTTCGCTGCCGTAGAAGGCTTAGCTGCTGGTTTCGCAGCAGTCGCTGTACTTGATGCAGGTTTAGCTGCCGTCGAAGGCTTAGCTGCAGGTTTTGCTGCTGCCGCTGTACTTGGAGCTGATTTCGCTGCCGTCGATGGCTTAGCCGCCGGTTTTGCTGCTGCCGCTGTACTTGGAGCTGATTTCGCTGCTGTCGAAGACTTAGCCGCAGATTTTGCTGCAGTAGCTGTAGTAGAAGCTGGCTTTGCCGCTGTTGAAGGCTTAGCTGTAGGTTTTGCTGCAGTAGCTGTAGTAGAAGCTGGCTTTGCCGCTGTTGAAGGCTTAGCTGCAGGTTTTGCTGCTGCTGTCGTAGCAGAAGCTGGCTTTGCTACCGATTTATCGGTCTCCGTAGTACTTTTCTTTTCCGACACTTCTGGGGTTGTAGAAGAATCCTTTGTTGGAGTAATTCCCTTGTTCTCATTGTTTTCTGTTGCCATCTCGATGATATATTTGTTATTAAACAATAAATGGTCAGCTTTGTTTGCTCTAAACTTAGAGAAATTTATTATTATACACAAAATAATCAGGCTATAATTACAAGTATTTAGTCTTTTTTTATTGTTTTCTCTCCTCACTTAATTTTTGTTAAAACTTAAAAAAAACATTTTTTTTAGTACATTTGTAACCTCAAATACATAACTGGGCTCGACCGGAATTGACAGGATAGCGATGGTTATGTAAGCATGCAGTGCATTGTGAGTCTAGCACTTAAATCTGAACTTTCGACTTTATAACTGGCGAAGAAAACTACGCCTTAGCTGCTTAAGTTAGACTTAACATAGCTATTTGTCCCGTTAGATCCTGTTCTTTGGTTTAACATGTGGGGCATCGAACAATAGAACTGGCCTGTGTAAGGTTGCGCAACATAGGTAAGATAAAGCAACTAAGGAAAACGGTATAGGTAAGCGACTCACCTACCCTTTCCCGACAACTAAAGAGAAGCTAAGCATGTAGAAAGCGTAAATCATACTATGTTTGGACGAGGGTTCGAATCCCTCCGGGTCCACTTAAGGAGACACTTGATAGAAGTTGTCTCCTTTTTTCATACCAATAAAAAATTATGAACCAAGCTCTTAAAGCAGGTTCATTTAGAGTTCGAAAATTTTAACAAAATTTTTTAGTCTTTGGTTACCAATGAGGCGAAAAACAAGGTTTACGGTATCCCTACACTCCTTTTTCATGGGTTCGATATCTCCTTAAGGATTTGTCATTCCAAACACATGAATCGGTATTACAATTTACAGTATTATCTACTATTGTGCTAAATTTTAATGATATTTTTAAAAGTTACAATCCTTTCTGGAATAGTTTTATTAATGCTACATCGCAATATTATTACCAATATTATTATACGAGAAGAATAAAATTATCTATGGTATATAAATTTAGCAAAGGAAAAGATAAGGACAATTCGAAATCGAAAGGTAATGACGAATGGAATAGATCAAATTATTAATAGACCCTATATAATTCTGTTAGCGAGATTGTAATAATCTGAATTCACTCAAAAAACATTAACAGATTTATCCGTTTGGATGGACACGGACAAGACCAGTAAAGATCATTGCTAATTTGCAAAAAAGAAAAGCTTATGATCAACTTAAAAACTTTCTATCTCGCAATGTTCATTGTGGCAATTTATTTTACTGCATCAGCACAGGTAAACACAGCTACAAAATCTGACAGCAATATTAGCCAATTGTATAGACGTTTAGATACTGTGATTCAGAATGAACATATACCCGGTCTACTGGTTGCTATTGTAAAAAAAGACAGTATACTGTACTCGGGTGGACTGGGCTATGCTGATCTTAAACAACGTCGTCAAGTAGAACATCAAACGCAATTTCACTTCGCCTCTGTCACCAAATTTTTCGTGGCAATGGGTATACAACAATTAGTGGCTAAAGGTAAGCTAAAACTCAATGACCGTATTCGTGATATCGCGCCCGAAATACCATTTGACAATCATTGGGAAGCTACAGATCCGGTACGGGTAGTTCACTTACTCGAACATACCGCCGGCTTTGAAGATGTTCAACTCAACAGCATGGTAGATTTAAGCAAAAAAAAGCCTCTTGTTGGTATCGAGGCCATAAAAGCTGTTAGCAATTCGCTTACAGTACGCTGGAGACCAGGAACGATGATGTCCTATTCCAATCCTAGTTATAATGTACTCGGCTATATGATTGAAAAAGTTTCAGGCATGCCTTGGAATAGGTATTTAGAAGAGCAGATTTTTTCACCATTAAAAATGCACAAAAGCTTATTTGATCTTGATGGTACTCAGAGCCCCAGCTATGCTACAGGTTATGGCTTTCAAAATGGGGAATACAGACCAATGCCATTCTATCGTCCTATCGGAAATGGGGCCGGAAGTGCTTTGGTATCCACTGCTGAGGACATGGCAAAATTTATGTTTTATCTGCTCAATGATCGTACCGACAGCAGCTTACTGGACAATGCCGGCCTGAAGGAAATGGAGACCATTCACAGTACCTTAGCGAGCCGCGCTGGATTACAGACCGGATATGCCCTCGGCAATGATCTATTCCCGAATAATAAAAAGGTCAGTTTACGGGGGCACAATGGTAAAGGGGAAGGCTTTGTATCCTGGTTATTCTTTAACCGTAAAGCTGGTATAGCCTATGCGATATCAGCCAATAGTGTTGTCAATCTTTGGCCAATCTCACAGGCTATTGAAGAATTTTTGACAAAGGACATTTCTGCACCAAAACCGGTCAGTCTACCGATAGATGAACAAAAAATTAAACCACTACTCGGATACTATCAATTTATGAATCCCAAAAATGAACGCTGGGAATTTTACAGACGTATCTTTGGCACCATTGAACTAACGGCGGTCAGCAAGGATAGACTCGTCGTAAGAAAAGAAAACGGACAGCTCGATTCTCTTGTCCATGTTGGCAATGGCATCTTCCGGCTAAAAGATGATATTCTCCCGGCTTTTGTGTTAGCCAAAGATCCCAACGGCCAGCCCTTCTTTCAAGGTTATGGCAATAGTTTCTATCGCAAAGTATCTCGGGCTTCTGTTTTAATCCAAAAGTTGCCTATCTATCTTGGACTTATGGCTATTTTAATTTATCTCATCTATAGCCTTATCGGAATATTTGTTACGCTCTTTCGAAAAATGAAACTGATAGACCTAGGCATTCCTTTATTGCCAACAGTAGGAACATACTGTTTTCTAGCCGCTTATCGTCTCATGGGACAAACAGACGCCAGTCATAAAGAGTTATTTGTCTCTTTTAATGGAACAAGTTTTTCCATTTTTCTGGGCATGCTCCTATTTGCTATTTTGGTTGTCGTAAGCAGCTTGTTGCTTTATAGCCGTTGGTCTCGACTGAATCCATTATGGCTTCGTCTGTTCTTAGTCTTAAATAACTTCTTTTTATGCTATCTTGTCGCCCTTCTATCCATCAATGGTTGGATCGGAGTACCCATCTGGATGATGTAGCACCATTTGATCAATTATGTTTAAATTCACGTTACAATGACAACATGTTACGGCCCATGATCAATATACTGTATACCTTTCATGCTTTTTCGGCTGGTGCATTTCTGCTGCTCGGCACCTTAATCTTTTTGGGTGTCAACCACAGTTGTTCCCATACAGACCGGTGGCTTGGGACTTGGTATTATTTGATGGCATGCTTATTTACCCAGCTTTTTCTTGAAGGTTTTCATATCGAGGGCAATGGATTGATCCATACGCTGGAACTCCCGCGATGGGCTACACTCCCATGCTTCTACCTGGCCGTTCACTACATGGTCAAACCAACAGCAAAAATTCGGTATTGGGGACTACATTTTGTTCCATTCCTCGCTTTCGTTTTCTTCTCCATCATCTATTTAATACCCGGATTTTCTAATAGACACATCCATCCGCCTCAATTACCGCAATGGATCATCTTTGCTATCAAATATTTCTTTTTTGCACAATGTATCTTTTATTGGATTGCCTGTTATAACCTCTTTAAAATACACCAGAAAAACATTCGCCAGCTATCTTCCTATACAGAAAAGATAAACATGGCCTGGTTAAAGTATCTATTGATTGCGCTATTATTGATGATTGTTGTCCGTCTGCTGGCTATGGTTCATTTAGTTTTCAGTGCTGTCGCCCCAATTTTATATTTTATGGGCACAGTGGCACTTGGGTACGCAACGCTAACACAACGATCAATTTACACAATTGAGTCTACAGAAAACCTCATCAACGAAGCGCAGCATAAAAAGGTTAAAGCCGAAGAGCGGCTGACAGCACAACAAGTAGACGCATTAAAAGAAAAACTAGTACAGAAAACAACAGCTGAAAAGCTATATCTCGACCCGGCTTTAACACTATCATCCCTCGCGGAACATATCGGAATCAATCCGCATGATCTGTCCTACATCATAAACAATGGACTGGAGAAAAATTTTTACCAGTTTATCAATGAGCTTCGCACGGAGGAAGCGAAAAAACTTTTATTATCCAAAGAGGCCAAGCAACTTGATATGTTTGGAATCGCAATAAGGGCAGGCTTCAATTCAAGAACAACCTTTTATGCCAGCTTCAAAAAAGCAACAGGCATTACGCCGACAGAATATATGAAAGTCCATAGTAAACAATCAAACTAACCCGACGCAATGAAGTTTGTTCGATTGCATCCATTCGGACGGTTAGCCTATCAAAAAGGCCTACTCTTGTATCATATCAACAAAAAAAATTATGATACAATACACCAAACCAAGCGGGTACTCAAGAGCGATCCGCCAATTTTCCAAAGCAACATATGGTCTTCTGGTGGGAGCATGTTGTCTTTTTGCTTCGATTGATACATTTGCACAGTCCAGCCCTAAAGATAGCCCCCAGCAACAACAGTTGGTTCAGCTAAAATCATTTCAAGGTTACTACCAGCTACCCAATAAAGTAGCTTTCATTGCTTTCGAGGAGCAAGATAACAACCTGTATGCGACACAGCTGTGGGATCAGAAAAAAAGATATCAGCTGGTCCGTAAAGATGATACGCATTTTGAATCCAAAAACGAAGGATATGCCATAGAATTTTTAAAGGATGATTCCGGCGATTTTAGCCAAACCAAGATCCTGGGTAGAATTGTATGTGAGCGCGTACCATTTGACCCCAATAAAATTGCGACTCTAACCGCATCCCAACTGAAACAGCTTGCCGGAACTTATCTAAAGGTAAATGACAACAACTTTAAGATTCAAATAGCCCCCTCCTCAACAGGCTTAATGCTTACACAATTGTGGGATAACAAAACAATTTCATTTACTCCTCGTTCGGAATTTTTCTTCCTCAATGATGATGGTACCTTCCCATTAACATTTTCTGTTGCCAATGGAAAGGTGCAGCAAATGCAGTGTTTCGACAATGATCTTTGGCTAAAGACTGATCAATAATCCTAATAAAAAAAATAATATGAACAGATTTATGGCCTGCTTATTCCTGCTGCTGCTGGGTAAAGCTCAGCTTAGAGCCCAACAGGTAGCAGATGAACAGTTTCATTATCCCATTACCGATCCGCACCACCGGGTCGGTGATGGACCTCTACTCCTATTTGACGAGGCACACAACAATCCGGTTACTTTGAGAGGAGCCTACGCTCCTTTTTCAGATCTCCTTCAGGCTGATGGATATCGCCTCCGAAGTGCTAAAGAAAAAATCTCTTACGATCAATTAAAGGAAGTAAAAATCTATATCAGCATAAATGCCTTATATAATCCG
Source organism: Sphingobacterium sp. LRF_L2 (assembly GCF_965644235.1). Classification (NCBI taxonomy): domain Bacteria; kingdom Pseudomonadati; phylum Bacteroidota; class Sphingobacteriia; order Sphingobacteriales; family Sphingobacteriaceae; genus Sphingobacterium; species Sphingobacterium sp. LRF_L2. The sequence goes on from NZ_CBFFRI010000001.1 coordinate 46,366, forward strand.
GAAAACTGGAAATTACCCACCTATTCAGCCTTTACCGATCAGGAGATAGAAACTCTCCGCCAATGGGTATTTGATGGTGGAAGCCTATTCCTAGTCACCGACCACATGCCTTGTGGCGGATCTGTACAAACGCTTGGTGCGGCATTTGGTATTCATATCGTGAACGGTTTTGCCTTACCTAAGAATGGACGTCCCGAGATCTTTTCAAAGGATAGAGAAACACTGTTATCTAATCAAATAACCACTGGATCGGATAAAGAAATAGACAGTATCATGTGCTGGGGTGGAACTGGCTTTATCGTACCAACTAAGGCGCATATTATTTCTTTATTAAATGAAGAATATGACATCTACCTACCAAATGATGCTAATCAGATAAAAAGACCTATTCCAGACTATATTCCCCGATTGTCTGGCAAAGGGTTTGCAAACGGAGCTTACCTGCAATTTGGGAAAGGTAGGATTGTAGTATTCGGAGATGGTGCTCCTTTTTCGGCACAACTCCATGGCATCAAAAGTGAAAAAAGAGGAATGAATCATCCGGACGCAAAACAGAATGCCCAGTTTTTGCTCAATATCGTTCATTGGCTCGACCAATGAAATGATTTGACTAAAGACATACAGTATATAAGCTTCGGAAAATGAAAAGAGAGGACGGATCAGATTAGTATTCCTATCAAAACTTTTAAATGGTCGCAATTATTGAGTTGCTTCCCTTGATTCATAAAGCGGAGTCCATTGCGGATATGAATATGATAAATTATTAGAATATTATACTCGTAAGTGAAAATAAATCTAAGATGGCGTAGAAAACTTATTCAAAAGCCAAATCCACGCTACAATTACTATAGTAAATCCAATCCAAGGAGTTTTCATACTTAATGCCGCAAATAAACCGATGACGACAACTATGTTGATAATAAAAAACAAAATTACATTTCTCATAACATTAAAATTTTGATTAAAAAAAACAGGCAAATAGAACTAAATAGGGTAATCCCATATCATTCTATTTGCCTATTTTTATCTTCTTAATAAACTGTAATAAAGGCACTAAAGGTTCTATTGAACTCTCATGACCCCACTTAAGCAGACACTTGATAGAAGTTGTCTCCTTTTTTTATACCCATAAAAAACTATGAACCAAGCTCTTAAAACAGGTTCATTTAGAGTTCGAAAATTTTAACAAAATTATTTAGTCTTTTGTTATCAATGACGCAAAAAATGAGGTTTGTAGCCACTCTCCTATTGTTTTTCCAAAGTTCGATTTCTCCTTAAGGATTCGGCATCCAAGCTACATGGATCGACGCTGTAGTATTTGGCCATTAAATATAAAAAATCTAAAACAGTAACGCTTTATTCGCTTTATTTAAAAAAAAGGCAGGCATCTAAAAGAAGACAGTATGTTCTGGCTATTTGTCTGCAGGTTTTTATCAGGCATATTTAGCGGAGCATACGGCGTAAACGAGCCGCCATTACTGGTGTACGGAAATCTCAGGCAATGGAGCGCCAGGTATTTCCGAGCGACGCTTCAGGCGTATGTTTTGCCGGTCAGCCTTATAAGTATCATAGGGTATTATTCAAAGTGCCTTATTACAAGTGAAATCAACGCCTATTTTTTCCATTTCACTGGACACCGCTCTCCCGAGCTTCTTTTTAGGCCGATGACTAAATCACAGGCTTATACTGATAACTACTTTTAAATAGGCAGCAAATTGCTATAAGCTGCAATAAAATGATAACTCTATTTAAGAGCATAAAATTGCTTTTAGTTTCCCACTTATACAATGAATTGTATCCAGATTATGGATCTAAGGCCAAACCGCTGTTAATAATATCTATACTATCATAATTTATAAAAAAAATTCGCTGGAAACTATGCTAAAAAGTGTAGCTGCCTTTTTATGAATAACTTTTCTCCTTAATTGTTCTTCCATAGCAGTTAAATGTAGTTTGTGCGCTCAAGCATTTACTTGTAAAGCTGATGAAAGAGAAGCTTTTGAGAAGCTCCTACTTTCATGCAATACCACGAAAAAAGTAAAATGAAAAATATAAAACTAAAACATGGACTGTAATATTATTTCAAGCAATAATATTATTAATTTTAATAAGGATCCGCCGTTGGCTGTATATTATCGGGTCCTTCTGTTAATATTCAAATTCATATATGGACGATAATCCAAAAAGAAACCACATTGGCGATATTGATCTCAACTTGGGCAAATACAATTGGCAGGAAAGCCGAAAAAATCGTTACACTTATGTGTTCAAATTCTATGATGAGAAAATGCAGCATTATATGCCTCACTTCGATTTGCATAGCAAATCTGCCCAAAGATTGGCAAAGGCAGCCCAAGATCCGGAGTATTTTGAATTGAAGCTTTATAAGTCCCCTGAATTCCCTCCTTTTGACTTTTATATACAAACTGATAATTATCAGCTTAGCTTACTGGTCAGCTTCTTTAAGGAAGTTTTTCAGGAAAAATCTTTTTATGAGGGATACTTACCTGGCCACCAATATTATTCATTGATACTTCCCAAAACTAAATACCTTGAAATCATTAATTTCATTAATGATTATGGACTGCTTCCGGTAAGGGATCTCATCTTTGAGCTCATTGCTATAGCCCAAAACATTTACACGGAAAAAATAGCTTTTTGGGAAAGGCCTGACATGCAAAAGCTTGTAGCATCAGCTGAAAAGGAAACTACAAAGGCAATACGTATAATTGAAAAGCTCAATAGACATAATTCGGGAAAAGCTCCGGACAGAGATATACCTGATTCTAAGCTGCTCAAGATAAACTTTGTTTTTAATGATGAAACCATAGGGCTGGAACATGAATGGCTTACTAAGGAATTTGTAGAACATTTCCGCGATTATTACGGTGGATTACCATACAAAAACTGGCGGCTCGATCTGGCACGATATCCCGATCGCTTTAAAGAGGATCAGGAAAAGCATCAATTCAAATATAAACTGGCACTCTCCTTTTACAACATGTTTATAGAAACAGGCCTATACAGACTTACTGGCGATGTGAAGACACCCAATAAACTTATGGAATGTATTGCCGGCTTACTTGAATTTTCACTAATTAAAGTGGCGGATGATGCTGCACCGGAAAGCGATAAGATTAGAACTGTCCGTAATTGGATCAAACGCAACAAAATTAAGCCGATGATTACCCAGGCCAAAGTCCCACATAATGCTGCACGCTTATTAAGATACTTTGAAGCAGATTTTATGGAATTGGGAGAAGAAATAAAGAAAGCTGACATACTGTCTATCGCAGGATATATTGCAAAAAGATTCGACCTGGAGCCGCTGATGGCCGACTTTGCACATCTCGCACAATGCCTTAAACAGATACGTTGGTTACTCAGGTCGGATTTTTCTGTCAATAAGACTATACAGGATAAGCGCTTTGAAGAATTTGAGAATTTCAAACAACTATTTACCAGCCTTCAGAAAGGTACCGCTATCACCTCTTTTAGCTATAAGCTCGAAGGCCAGAATAACGAATATAAACTTGAACAGCGATTGCCTCTATACCTCATTGAAGAGGCCCTTAAATGCTATGCCGAAGCTCAAAAGGTGGAGATAGACTCTGATTTGCTCCAAACATCGGTTAAAAGGTCGGACAATGGTTCTTTTTCTGTAAGGCACAAGTTACATTTTTCCCTTCCACACCAGCGGTTTGCCGTACGCTTTGTCAAATCTCTTTATGACTACTTATTGGCTGAAGTGCCTCCTGCGGAATTTGATTATTTACCTTCCCTTAGATATTATAGCATTATAGCAGCTTTGCTTATAAGGTCAGATTTTTTTTATACTCAAAATATAGATGAAAATTTTGCAGTAGAAAAAGTAAAGCAATGGCATAGATTGTCGCTATCATCTTAATAAAAAACGGATATAGACAATAACCAATTGAAAATCAACAGGAACAAGCCTTATTTAAAATTACTGGCACCTGTTCCTGAAAAAGTATTGTTGCTGTACGAGATTTGTTGTGTTTAAATACTAATACAATGAAACAGACCAAAACTACTGAGCATTTCAAATTTGAATTTTTGGGTATTAAAATGGATAGCTCTAATCCCGGCAAAAAATCAATACTCATCCTTCTTTTTGTTCTTGTATTTATCGGATACATCCTATTTTTATTCAAAGACTATCTTATACCATTTGCTGAATTAAGTTGCAGCAAATGGATTGTCAGTAAAATAAAAGGGATCAGATGAAAGAGGATTTCTTTATAAAAATACATTAAACTATAGAGGCAAATTCACCGGAGCCTAAAATAAATATTGTTCAAAATGCATGCGGCAAACCATATAGGCCTTACAAATATTTATTATAATTTTATATATGAAAAAAATATGTATTGAAAGTAGTATGGGATTGACACGGTTTTTAAATGCACAGAATCAGACCTACCTCAAAGCGCTGTCTGAATTGAAAGCAGGCCGTAAGAGCTCGCATTGGATGTGGTATATTTTTCCCCAGCTTAAAGGCCTTGGTCACAGTGATACAGCACAGTATTATGGAATAAACGGTATTGACGAAGCAACAGCTTATCTCGATCATCCCGTTCTGGGAAAACACTTAATAGAGATTGCTACCATTATTCTTACCATAGAGGGTAAAACCGCTGTTGAGATATTTGGAAGTCCTGATAATATGAAACTTCGCTCGTCAATGACCTTGTTTTCACGGGTTCCAAATGCACATCCTGTTTTCCGGCATGTTCTGGACAAATTCTTTAATGGATTGCCGGATGATAAAACACTGGATTTGCTAAAAAATATCCCCTGCTCTGAACGATTAATTGACCTCTAATTATGGAAAGCATACTTAAAGAAATCCAGAATGCATCACCTTACCTTTGGGACTATTACCATGGGATAGAAGATAATGACCCTTTGCCAATCCCATTTACAGAGACAAATGCTCATAGTCATTTTATATATCGTTACTTCAAACGTGCCGGAAAAGTAGATGTTTTTAATACATCAGGTATTGACTCTGATACTTTACACCGTCCCGATCATATTAATTCTGTGTTTTTCCTTGGCATCCTACTTTATTATAAAACGGGATTGCACAGGAGATATAAAATGAATACCAATGCACCCGGCTACAAAAGCTTTCCCTTTATATGGTTCCTGATCGCATTGTTCCACGATAATGCTTATGCTTATGAAAGGGATGAGAATGAGAAGAAAAAATTGGATAGTATCAAAACAATAGATGATTTGAAGGCCCATTTCGGCATTCAACATTTTTTATTTGATACCAGGTTCCGGTCAAATACCCAGAGACTTTTGAACGCAAGAAATTCCTACTTTTATTACAGGAGAAATTGCGGCTATAAGGTTATTGATCATGGCCTATTGGGTGGTATATTATTGTACGACCGCTTATATAAAATTAGAAAGAAAAAGAAACGGGAACAGGAGGAAACACTTTTTTGGGGCCCAAGCCTTATCTATCAATATAAAATGGCTGCCAATGCCATTTCTTTGCATAATATATGGCTACCGGAAAAAGAAGACGAACCCTTGTATCATAAGTATGGGTTACAAAACCTTATTGGATTAAGAAAACTGAAATTTAAAGATTTTCCCTTGTTTTACCTCTTAGGGATAGTAGATACCATAGAACCAGTTAAGGCCTTTGAAGGCAGTGGATTCGACTCGGCCTATATACTGGGCAACCTTGATATCAGTTTCAGTCAACGCTCGGTCACTATCTCCAATAAACCAGGTTCAGAATTGGTATTCTCCAAATTAACCGATAAACTCCGCTTTTTTGATAACTGGCTTGACCTAAAATATACAATTTCGGAAACCTCCTTTACGATTAATTTTCGTTAACTGCTGATGGTTTTCTCATCAACTTAACACACAGCCATCGTAGTACCTACGAAGCACCCTATATTATGAATTCCTTGAGGATCAGTTGCAGGCTATTTACATCATGATAGCCTCCTTCCGCTTTTCTTCTATGTAACATCCGGTGGCAATTAGCACAGACCAGAGCAAGGTCTTCAATTCTAGTGATGCGGGCGCCCTTATTAAGATGTATTTTATGGTGGCATTCGATAAATCTATCACCTAGCAGTCCATAGGCAGCCACAAAATCAAATCCGCAGCATTCACACCTTATCCTGCCATTTCCTTTCTTCAATGCCTCTTCCTTAGCTCTTCGTACAATTGCTGGGTTTCGGCGCGTAAGTTCTTGCAAAATATGCGCCCTGACAATCTTGTCACCCTCAGAACCTTCATACATATGTGCAGGCAAACGCCCGTATAAATTCTCTGAAGATAAGGAGTCACTGAAAAATTCGCCAAATAACTCCCATAGATCTACCTTAACTTCATCTACAGTGAGGTTTTCCCTATTTCCCAGATTAATAATCGGATTGGTTAAGCCGCGATTGGGTTTAAAGAAATTATAATAGCCGGGATTGGGAATTGCCTGGATAGGTTCAGCCTTTGCGAGTAGCTTTACTTCACGGCACCACCTGTGCTTTAGTGAGTTTTCATCCACATGTATATCTTCTGAAACAGGAACTACTAAATGGGTTAAGTAGACAAGCCTATTTCTCTGCCCGTTGATAAGGTTAGGCTTCTGAAACAAGACAATCACTTCACCTGTTTTAGGCGTCTCCGCACTTCCCCGCATTTTTGTAGGCCAGTTCAAGTAAAAATTATTTCCAACTTTTGCATTTTCATAAGCCCATCCTTCACCGTTATTTCTTTTAACATTTTTTATCCACTTGATATCTTCCGCTACCTCCATAGTGCCTGAATCATTTAGCTATAAGTCTATTTTAAATTGTAAATCACCTGTCGCTTCTTAAAAGCCGTTTCACCGCCTTCTAAAATAACGCACGCCATACTGTTGGTTTTCCTGTTATCGATTGAGCCCCTGTCTACAATTGAGGTTTTCTCATTAGTGCTTTTTAAAGGTACTATAAGTTCGGAATCTCCCAGCACCGCAATATTCGCATTATGGGTCACAATAATGACTTGACGATGCTCTTTGATCCTTTTTAGGTTTTTTACAAGGGTCTTATATATAAACTCGCTGTCCAGATTGTCCTCCGGCTGGTCAATTATTAACGGACAGTTTCTTTTGGAATACAGTAAAAGGGTCAGTAAAATGGATTGCTGCTGGCCCATGGACAATTTAGAAAAGTCCCTCTCTATCACCGTCTTTGAGTTATCATCATTTGTTATGATCTTCTTGATCTTAATAAATGGCTTATCTTTCACTACCAATCGTTCCAATTGGCCAAGGGTCTCCATATTTTTCAGGCGTGCGATAATATCCATGGCTTCCTCCTCTGAGAAAATCGGCTGCCCACTGCCATTTCGTAAAGCGGTAAATACTGTAACATCACTTTTGTGCAATGATTTAATTAGGTCGAAATAGGAAATTTTCTCTACGATAAGATCCGCCTTTGGAACTTGTGCAGTTCTATAACCCATCACATTTTTGATCAGCGTTGCTAACTCGGTCGATAAGTTCTGCTTTTCTATTCGTAGTTCAACTTCATAGTCAATAACTGATCCCTTTAAATTTCCATTTACCGTATAGATGAATTTATAACGCTCATTATAAAGATTGTCCAAGTTAGTCTTTCGTTCCCCTATAAGCGTCATCCTTTCCTTCACCAGTTCCTTATATTTAGTTTCCTTCTGTCTTAATTCTTTAAGCTTAGCATCAAAATCACTGACATCTTTGGTTACTTTGCGTATAAAGGACATATCGAGCTTAATGCCTTGCGCTTCGAGGACTATTCTTTTTTCTTCGATATTTTTTAGAATATCAACCTCCTTGGCCTTCCATTTTTCAATTTCATTTTTCAGGCTTTGTTTAAAAGCTGTAGAGTCTAAAACGACTTTGGAAGACTGTTGACCGATCGAGGTAATGTAACCATCCATAAGTGTTGAAACTGTACGGTACTCCTCTTTACCTACAATAATTTCAGACTCGGTAATTGAGTGGACGGCCTCTTTAAGGGAATCGGTGTTCAACCCATCGGTAATATTTTGTATATGTGTATCTAAATTTTCAAGCAGTTCATTCCTTAAGGTCCGCTCATTCGCTATACCTTCTTCCAGCTCAACAACTTCCTTTACGTTATGGGTCTTCAATTGTGCCAATTGCCCCTTAGCGTTGGTAAATGCCTGTTCTATCCCAGGGATACGGTCTATTTCAAGTTTCAGACGTTCCCTTAATGTCTGATTTTGCAGCAGTTGATTTCTCAACTCTTCGTCTTCAAACTCATAGGCGCTGGTATCGATAAAGTTATCAATGAATTTTAAAAGGATTTCAGGGTCTTTACCGCATTTTTGTATCGTAGCTGCAGTTTCTCCCTGTCCGAAACTTTCAATTGTAATTTGCTGGATACCATGTTGCGGATCGGAAAAATTGATGGCACTATTGTATTTTTGCTTTTGGAATTCTAGTATCTGGCCTACTTCGTCTTGATAGAATAACTTAATGGTATCTGGCCAAACCTCGTTATCGATGATGTCTTCCCTTGTTGGATTACCAGTAACAGCCCGTATACACTCTAATATAGTCGATTTTCCTGTGCCTCGCCCTCCGATCAGGCTGTTGAAATTATCACTGAAATGGATATGGTTCTTATCAAGGATACCGCCCTCAAAACTGATTCCAAGGAACTTCGGAAAAGATGTGGGAATACTTTCTTCGATCCGTACCCTCGCATTTGCGTCCAGAAAAGCAACCCTGAAGGAATTAAAGTCCAGAGAATCCAGTTTCAGTCTTGTTAGTTTCTTATTGCCACTCAGGTTCTTTCCTAATGCTATTAGCGTATGAGCGTCAGAAGACATGATTTTTGCGATATTATATGAATTATCTTCATTAAAAGCGTCAACTCTAGCTCTGAACAAACGCTTCCTGTCTGGATTTTCATCAAGTTCGGTAAACCAGTTTTCTGCGTTTTTGTTGGATATTTCCAACCCGTAGAGTAAATCATGTTTCAGGATGGCTTCCTTAAAAGGTGTATAACCTGCTGTATAATTCTCAAAGCCAGCATCAATATCAATATGGGCAGCAATCCCGAAACCACCATATTTACGCGCAGTAGCCAAAGCCGCTGTTATGGTGGTATCACACTGCTTCTTATCCACTGAAATTGTTAACTCACCATAAAAAGATCTGATTTGCTCATAAGTTTCAAAATAAACCAGAAAATGCCCTTGACTGGTGGACAGCTCAATACCCGGCACAACCAGAATGTTTTTCCCTTGTGCGTGATCTAATGCAGCTGGTATATTTCCAATTTCATTATGGTCTGTTATGCTAATGACTGCGATATTCTCTTTTATCGCTTCATCGATAATATTGGCCGGCGTCATTTGAGTGTCAGTTACATCATAGGAGGCATAAGGGCCAAAGGAATGAATATGCAGATCGGCTCTATAAAATTTAGCGCCATTTTCAATGGAAATTAGATCCTTTAGTTGCATCGGTTAATAGTGGTTAATTGTCGTATTTCAAATATAACAAGGTTTTGCTAAAAAAGCCAAAGATTTTTTACATCCTTTTATTGAAATATTACAGTGTAAATTCCAATATTGTCCTCATCGGACTGCGTTATCCGCCTTAAGTACTACCGAATATCATTCAGGAACTACCTGGGAGCTAATCAGTACAAAACTACTATTGAAATAATGTAATTGAACAGTCGAAAACTCTCATACTTAAAAATGGTGAAGCGTACTTATAATATAATTTAAGGCTATTACCATCCGCCATTCTAAGTTTAAACCGATACAAATACATTGAATTTTTTCAAACTTCTATTGAATCTAAGAAGGATAACAGAGCAATCAAGCTTCCATCTGGAATCCCGCCAACTCCACAAAAAATGAGACATCTAAAAGATGTCTTTTTTTATGGCCTTAAGGGTCCGAACAATTTCTTTGCAAGTTTGAGTTTGGGGCTCTTGTGTATACTTTTAAACGTTTTCCTACTGAAAGAGAGAGAGCCCATGTGTATACAGTATTTTATAGGCCATACTTGACACTTAGTTCCTCAAAAACAAGATCGGCTGGTTGACAATCGTCCAACAATAAATCATTCTGAGACAAAAGAAACTGCTTTTGTTTGTCGGTCAGTTCAAAATCGCTCTCTTTTGGCTCATACGTAGCCCCAATGAGTTCGAGTACTTCGAGGAAAAAAGAAGTCTTATCTTCCGGAACCGATACTTTGAATGTTGTCATACCAAAATTTAGCAATAAATATTCCAAATTACTAACAGTTAGGTCAATTCCTACTTTCAACTGCAAAATTATCTGACAAGATATTTATTAGGTGTAAGAAAGCCACTTTATGTATACTTTTTAAAGTTCTGTTACAGACAAGGAACGGCCTCAGTTGTCTATAATTTGATCAACAGGGAACCACCCTTTGCATATACCCGAGCTGTAATCTATCGCTCTATTGCAAATAATAGTATTTAGTGAGTGACAGTTGTCCTCATTCGGCGGCGTCACAAGAAGTCTCATGTCCTATTAAATCGACCCTCTAAAACATACACAACATCCCTCTATCTATGCCAAGAGGGATTTTTCGTACGGCCCCCCAGCTTGGCAAACAGTAAATAAAGTTCCCTAAGAATTCTTTGTTGGAATAGGAGGCAGCGACGTTGGAATAGGCGGTAACGGCATGTTTGTAGAAATCGAATTCATGGATTTTATTAATTTCATCTCTTCTTCAAACATTTTTCTCTGCATCTCCATTCTTTCAACTTCTAACCCTTGGGTATACCTCTCTCGTCTATTTACCAATCTAATACCCAAGGAAAAAAGCAGCACAAGCAACATGGGATACCCCCAGGGCCCTTCTCCACCAATTAAAAAAATCAACAAATAAAAAGACGAAAAAACAATACCTATAATAAATATCCTTCTGACGATTGTATACCTTGAAAGAGGTGTACTAGAAGTATAATCCATCGGATTATACTCAAAACCCGACGTGTTATTATTAAAATCAATAGCAGTTTTTTCACGCCAATAAGCATCTTGCGCTATCCTGTCACTAGAATGACCGCTGTAAGATCTGCCGGCTCGGGCATCCTCTCTTGCGGAATATTCCCGCTGATAATCGTTGTCATAAGGGTTATAGCTACTCATAATTTTTTCAGTTAACAATCTACTCTAAATAAGATAAATATATCAAAAACAGCAATACCCCAAAGGTAGTATTTTTTAAACACGACAGATAGCTCCTTTCCCCTACCTTCGCGCATGACAATCGACGAACTAAAAACCTTCTTCAAGGATAAGATCTTTACCCCTCTAATATAAATAAGCGAAGATCAGATAGTTTCTGATCCTGTACAGTTTCTAAAAACGCAATTCATAATAGTCGGCCAATGGCCTGAAAAGAAACCTTTAGATAGATGTGCTGCTTATTTACGATTGATGAAGTTTTATGAGGCGGTAAAATAGAAGCAATTAACGCCCTAGGGATAATAAAATCACTATCATCCTGAATATCTAAAATCTTTGGATCCACATCCCAAAATAAGTGCTTGGGAAAGATTTGCGATATATCCTTTATGGTGTTCATTTATACAAATTACCAGCATATTAGAAATAAAATAAATTTGGATATAAAACATCTAAACAAATCTTTATCCGCGAACCAAGTTACTACATTGTTCCAAAAACCGCTCACATCGTTCGTCGTAACGATAAGCTTCATCCCAACCAACCGTAGACCAGCCCTGATACCGGATATCTTTTACAGTTTGTGCAAATTCATCAAACAGCGATTTTTCCTCCTCAGTATTCCGAGGAAAGATATCATTTGGAAATTGCCATAAACCAGCACACAGACTGAATAAATGTTTTAGATTGTATTGGTATGGCGTATAGTCATAAAAATATTCTAGTAGACCCAAACATGCTTGTTCAATAGCTTGATTATAAAGAAGGACTTTAATTTCAAGCTCTTCAGAATGATCGATCGCCTTCCCTCCATTGTAGAAACCCATCGCATTATTTTCTCTTTGGTACCATTTTGTTGTCGCCTCGTTCATTTCATCTTTGGTGCGCTCTCCATTGCATTCATGAAATTCCCAGTTCAATAAATTGCTTCCCACAATATGCAGCGGATCTATATATTGCAACACCCCATGAAAGAATGGACTGTTTTTGTCCAACTGCTTTTGTATTTGGCTTCGAGTGAAAGATAGCAATAGAACGGATACTTCCAACTCCTTGTTTATTGACGCTTGAATATTACCTATTGTCTCCCGAACATCGATCTCGCTGACAATTAACAAATCGAAGCAGTAATCATAAATAGCAGTATTTGACAGTTTATTAATACCATTGGTAACAAATGACCTAGTTCGCTGACCAACGAGATAAATACCCTGTATGTCAACAATATGCTGCAAACGATTAATAATTAATTCCAACTTTTTATTAGCGGCGCTTTTGTTGCCATCGTATGCCGCCTTTATAGAATCATCAGTAGCAATGTCCTGTAGCAACTTAATTTGACTTTCGACACGATCTTCTATGTTCTCTTTAGAACGATCGACCTCAAAGTCGTAATCTCTAAAATCCGTCACGGAACCCTTAAATATTGCGTCGGTAATCTGCATGAAGTTTTCCATCCGTTCTTCCAATTTCAGCAGAAAATCAAGATCGACGTCAAAATCATCTTCATAGCGTGCTGCCCGATACACCTCATCTAAAAATTGAAGCAGAATTTCATCATCTGGTCTGCCCTCTTTAAATATAGTTAATGATGGAGCCATGCCAACCAGATAACGATGATGAGATCGTACGGAGTGCGTTGCGCGCTCCTTCCCCACCACCATAATCTCCATACATCTATACCTCAACTCAAATACCTGCTGTAGCATAAATCCCGCATGCAACAGCGAATTCCGCCCCTTGAAATAATAGTAACCTTCTTTAAACTCATTTACTTTATGATTTTCGCGGTCAAATAATTCGTTAACCGACTTCAATGTACTTTCTCGGGAATATCCTTCAGGGTATAAGTCGAATGTTGACAATGGGTTTTGATAAATAAGTTTTTCCGGATGGCAGTTCATATGTAAATATAAGTTCCCATTAACAAGCTTGCTTTTGACCTGAAACGCTACGAAAGTAACATGATGGAATTGTGGATAGTCCTTCAAGGACATTCTAATCTGTGGATCAAGCTCACCGACAGATTTATGTTCCTTGTTGGATAAAAGGATAACCAACTCATAAAAAGGAACATCAACCGCATCGTAATTATTCAGAAATATCCGATCGATATTGTACTTGTTAGTTAGATTCAGAATGATGTTCTTCAAATCAGTCTGATCATTTTTATTTGTAATTTCCATAACTCATCTATTTTTGGTTTTATTTTCTACTTTTTGGTTATCTACGATCTCTTGGGCAGGGATGCCTTTGGGGTATTTGATTCCATCAGTTCTTGTTCGTCGCTGGCAAAAGTCAATTAAAATCACGGTTACGACATCTAGGATTTTCAGCAGCCGATCGCGAGTCTTCAAGTTTTCAATATCCAAGCAAGCCCTATCCTTTTCGTTCATATAACAGATCAGTCGGTTTTCTACTGCACACAACAGATCATGGACTTCTACATCAAAATACACTTTTGATAAGGTTTTCGCCAATTTTTCACGTTGCTTTACACTTAGGTTCTTAGGCCGCCAGTACTTGATTTCGCTTTCGGGGATTGGGCATATTAACCAATTAAAACGATCAGGCGATAACCAATCCTCCGGGAAATAATTTGTTTGAAGTAATAACCAGCCCGTTTGTATTAGCCAGCGCAGATTAAATCTTAAGTCATTTGGTTTCATTGTAAAACCTTGCTGCGGCTCGTGACATCCCGCATAAAGCTCCAAAATATCCCTTCGAAGTTCATCGTAGCTCACGTCAAAAAAGAGCATACTACACATTTCAATTGGGTTTGCATCACGGTAAGACTCGTAGGTCATGTTAAAAAAAGAAAGGTATAAATGCGCATTTGGCGGAGGATAATCAATATCAGCCCAATGAACGGCAATAATGCAAGCCTCTATCAACTTCAATAACTGCGCATAGGTTTTCAGTGGAGTATCGTCTACCGACCATTCAAATAGGCTTTCATTTTCGAATAGGCATTGTTTGTAGTCGTCAAAAAGATTTAACCACGAGGATAAATCCATTAAAGAAAAAAAGCTCTTAAAGGCTTCGGTGAAATTTTGCACCTCCGCTCGGCTCAACTGCGTAAAGCCATAATCGAAATGTGCCAGATGATGATTGAGTTTTTCATCATCACGATGTCGATATTTTTTTAAACAGCGGTAAGGATTTTTCAGCCATTTGACGTCTATCCATTCTTCCTCATAGTTCAACCGCTTTTTATGGTGCAGAAAGTAATGACATCCCTTCACCATCAGAATAAGCTTATCTAATGTTATTTGCAATTGACGCTGCTCCTCATCCGTTGTTTGAGATCTGGATGTCAGGGCCATAAATAACTTCCAGAGCCTTTCACGAAACGAATCAAAGCTTTCACATTCAAAAGCTTGATAAATCCCCCCTTCTAAAAGATAGCACTGAGGTTCTGATTCGAATTGAGGATTTTTGATATATACGTTTTCCATAGCATTATATTTCTATTTTATCGGCACCAGTGATTTGCTTCATGGCACAGCCTTCATCTAATCGTATTATTTTCATCCTAGGGCTTTCGCGATATTCTATTTTACTACGTCCGAACAGCCCAAGCTCAAGTTCATCTTCGAACCATACAGACGCCTTAGCCTCGTCGTGGACATGCACATTACCTTCCGACGCTTCCAGTTCCGACCCATCATAAACACTTCGCTGATGCGCCAAGACACGTGAGAAAATTGTTCTACCGGACAATTTTGCATAGGCATTTTTTATCACGGTACAGTCGAGAGAAAAAGCGTCTACGGTTATATCTAGATTTCCTTCTCTTACGATTATCCCCATTTTTTGTAGTGTGAGTTTCTCTGAGGATCTAACAAAGCATTTATCCAGCATCTGCAATCCTGTCAAGATTTTATAGGTAATCGTTATCTGCGGATAATAATCGTGTAGCAACAGGTAACCGTAATATTCGGGCTTGGTGTATACGACTAATTGATCGTTGAGGATAGATACATTTACCCAATTTGCTTTTTCTCCATTTTCGTCGATAGAGAAAGATGGTTGGTCGCCATGTGATAGTGTAATCTTACAGCGAGTTTGTACAATTAAGTTGTTAAAATCATTCATGCTTTTTCATTTAGTGTTCTTCCAGTATAGAAATATCCCCCTTATGCCTATTCTTTTCAAACCAACGTTTGAACCAATGCTGCACATACATGTGGTTGCTTTTCCAAAAGAGCTTCATGTCCTCATGATCCATACCATCAATCGTTTTACGTATTTTTCGGTCAGCTTTTAGTTCGTCAAACATCTGCTTGATCTGCTTTTTAGTGTACAGAGGCTGGCCATATTTGCAGGCTAAAAAGAACTTCTTTGCTATTTTTCGTTGTTTAGGTGTAGCTGAATTATGATGGGAGTAGCTTAACATCCACATAAAATCGTTTAACAGTTTTTCGACCTTGATATCTAATATGGCACACAGCATTCTGAGATTTGATGGAATGTCCAGGTTTACCTCTCTAACTTTACTGGAATACATTTCATCGATTTCAGCATACTTGTGATACATATCTACTGTTACGATTTTGGTCTTCTTTTTCTTCTTCATATCAAATTTATTTTGGTTCACACAAATGAACACTACGACATCCAGGTACCGAACCAAAACGGATTGTATAAAACAAATAGCCTTTGTATTGCACAAGCAATATCTTGTTTTGTACCATCTCAAGATATTTCGTATCTTGAACCCTGAATATTTGTTAACTTTGGAATATGAGCACAACCAACACAACCAACCATATAGGAAGAAAAATCAGCCGCATCCGTGAACTGCGCGGCATGAAGCAGGATGCTTTAGCCATTGAATTGGGTGTCAGTCAGCAGACGGTATCCAATATCGAAAAAAGTGCTGCTATCGAAGCGGATCTATTGGCACAGGTAGCCGAAATATTAGGTGTTACGCCAGAAGCTATTGAGAATTTTAGTGAGGAGGCTGTGTTTAACTTCTTTAACAGTTTTCACGACAGCAGTTCTAATAATGGTGCTATTTATGCGACTGGTTGTACTTTCAATCCTCTTGATAAACTTATTGAAGCGCACGAAGAAAACAAAAAGCTTTACGAACGCCTTTTGGAAGCCGAAAAATCTAAGGTAGAGTATTTGGAGAACCTTCTAAGAGAAAGATAGTTTTCTCTCCAGCTTTTGATTACCTATGAGCAAAAATAGCCCAACTTCAATATTTCA
This sequence comes from Sphingobacterium sp. LRF_L2, assembly GCF_965644235.1. Taxonomy (NCBI): domain Bacteria; kingdom Pseudomonadati; phylum Bacteroidota; class Sphingobacteriia; order Sphingobacteriales; family Sphingobacteriaceae; genus Sphingobacterium; species Sphingobacterium sp. LRF_L2. The sequence goes on from NZ_CBFFRI010000001.1 coordinate 62,809, forward strand.
AGGCTCTTTATTTGAAGAAGATTACCTTGTTAGAACTCTAGGACCTTTGGTACATTCCTCTGAGATTGCACTTACGGAACTTGTGGCAAACGCGTGGGACGCAGGTGCTACTCTAGTTGATATATTTATTCCTGAAGAATACAATCAAAAATTAATTGTAGAAGATAATGGTACAGGCTTAACCAAAGAGCAGTTCGAACAACGTTGGATGCGATTAGGATATAATCGAATTAAACATCAAGGGAAAAATGTCACCTTTCCGGCAAATGTTGAAGGAAAACGGATGGCTTACGGGCGTAATGGTATCGGGCGTCACGGTCTGCTTTGCTTCAGCAATGAATACACAGTCATCACAAACAGTGAAGGAAAAAAATCTACATTCACAATCACAACTCAAGACGAAACACATCCTTTCGTTATTAAGAATGCAAAATTTGAAGTATCTTCTACCAATGGGACACGACTTGAGGTTATAGTCAATAAGAACCTACCTAATCCTCAAAAAATTCTACAAATAATTTCCGCAAGATTTCTTCACGATCCCAAATTTATTGTTTCAATCAATAGACAAACTGTTCAACTGGAACAGCATTCAGGTTTAGTTGACACAACTATATTGCAGATCGGCGACATCAAATTAATAGCTCATTTTATTGACTCTCAAAAATCGGCCAGATCTACATTATACCAAGGGATAGCTTTTTGGCAAAGTAATCGATTAGTAGGCGAACCTTCATGGATTCTAAACAACGAGGTGGTCATTGATGGAAGAACTAAATTTGCCAGAAGATATACTGTAGTTGTTGAAACGAGTGATTTAGCAGATTATATCGTCGAAGATTGGACTGGCTTTAAGAAAAGCGAAACAATGAACAATGTCTATAAAAAGGTCATTGGATATGTCCACGAAAAGTTTTCTGAAATTGCTAAAGATTCTGTTGAAGAGACAAGATTGCAGATAAAAAATGATTTCCATTCTGAAATATCAAAATTACCTCCTCTAGCCAAATTTGAAGTTAATCAGGCAATAGAAAATATTACGGTCAATTATCCTACAGTAAAAATAGAAAGTATTTCGATAGCGGTCGAGGCGATCATTAATTTAGAAAAGACTCGTTCCGGAAAAGAATTGCTCACAAAACTTGCCAAGCTAAATGATGATGATATTAACGGCTTAAATGCTTTGCTAGATAACTGGTCAGTTAGAGATGCTCTTAGTGTATTAGATGAAATCGATAGTCGAATATCTGTTATCGAAGCCATCCGTAAACTTTCTGGTGATAAAGATGTTGATGAACTACACGTGCTACATCCTTTAGTTACTAGTGCTAGATGGTTATTCGGACCGGAGTTTGAATCTGCTGAGTACTCCTCAAACCGTCAACTTCAAACTGCTGTTGAAACAGTTTTTAAAAAGAAAATTGGAAAAGAAGTTTTTAACAACCATCGGAAGAGACCGGACATCGTTGTTCTAAATAATTCAACGGCTTCTGTGACCGGGATAGAATCTTTTGACAATGATTCCAATTTATCTACATTGAGCAAAATTCTCATTATCGAACTTAAAAGAGGTGGCTTTAATTTAACTAGAGAAGAGAGAAACCAAGCTCAAGGATATGTCGAGGATTTTATGGGATGTGGTAACATTATCGGAAATCCTTATATCGAAGCATTTGTTGTAGGCGAATCCTTCAGTGAAAAGATCCAGCCAATCAGTACCGTTATCAACGAGAATAAAGTGGAAATGGGTAAAATCAGGATTGCTACATTTGGGCAGCTTGTGGATACTGCAGAAAAAAGACTTTTTGGCTTACGTCAAAAGCTAAGTGATCGTTACGATGATATCCCAGGTATGGATTTATTTATCCAACAGAATAAACAGTTAACTGTCGAGTTTATAAAAAATGGAACCGACAATTAAATTAAGCTACTGACTTGTTTCTCTAACTTCTTAAGCTCAAGATTCAAATCCACTCTCTTATTAAACTGCTTGCAGGAAGATATAGCCGACCGTAGTTTGTTGATTTCCTTTCGAAGTTGAAAGAGTTTCGAACTCTTTTCGATAAGTTCAGCCATAGAATCCACTTCTTTCGATGCAAAAGCAGATAGCTGTTTACACAAATCAAAAAATACAGCATCTAGGCTTTCCTTCAAATTCAGCCGAAACGTGTTGTCTGCTGCCACGAACCATTCTGAAGCAAATTCCCAATCTACAACAGAAGTATCAGCGAGTGTTGGATGAGGATGTTTAGCGGAGACGGATAAATAAAATCGGTCACCAAATTGCATGACAAATATAACGCCGTATGGAACACTTTTATTGATAGCAGTGAGCAATTCTGATATTCGCTCCTCCCGTTTTAGTTCAATATGGATGATCTGGATTTCCGTAAAATACTTCCCGGACAGGTTTATTGTTGCCGGCGCCAATTTATGCGTCCAGGTCATTTTACTGATCAACTCCGTAAATAGCCGTTTCTGCTTATTCGATATTAAGCCGTCAAAAGAATTCTTTGGGATAACTTTCCCGTAAGATGTACTTATAGGTAAATTAAAAAGATCAACCATTAGCGCGCACGATTAGAAAAGTGATTAATTGAAAATCTTCTAATCCCTTAATTTTATCGGTTAAAGCGGTGGTGCCACCTGATCGGAACAGACTATGTATTTCTTTTTCCTCTTCTGCTTGGATGATGGAGCTGATACTATCCTTTAATAAACTTGAATAGTCATCCATCTGGTGATATTCATCTGTCTCTTTACTCAATGCTTTACAGAGATCGGTTAGCGGCTCCGTTTTACCTTTGCATAGCTTGCGCATGGCATCGAGTATCTTTTTAGATTCTACGTGTTTCAGGTGAAGAAGTCCATCCGAACTGATATATACCAGATAGTATGGATGTAAACGATTGGTTTTATTGATGTTGACGGACGAGTTTATATTCTTTAGGACAAATATAGTACCTGCAGGTAACATATCATCAGCAGGAACAACAGCATGTAGTCCTTCAGGAATATGATCCAGTGTTCCATACAGTTTAAAATAATTGGAAAGATCGACTCGAAAATCATTTAATCCAAGATCTGTAATGTCCACGCCCTCTCGAAGATCTTCTAGGTCAATTACTTCATCCTTCAGCTTTTGGAGCTGTATCTTTCTGTACTCCAAATCTTGCTCTCTAGCATTCAAGATATTGTCATCTCCCGTACTGGCCATATTCGAAATCAACATACGGCTCTCTACTTTCTGCTTGAGATTGATATAAGCGTCCAGCGTCACATCTGGCCAAAAATTGACGAGCGTTATTGTATCATTTTTGGAGCCAATACGATCGATACGACCAAATCGTTGAATGATACGTACCGGATTCCAGTGAATGTCATAATTGACCAGATAATCACAGTCCTGAAGATTTTGTCCCTCCGAAATACAATCTGTGGCAATCAGAATATCAATCTCCTCATTTATCTGCGGATATAGCTGAGATTTTCCTTTTGACAGCGGAGAAAAACAAGTGAGTAACGGGTTTAGATCCGAAGGTATACTTTTCGCTGAGCTGATTTTTCTGGATCCGGTAATCAGCGCTGTATGAATACCGTACTTATTCTTGAAATGAGTGTGAATATGCTCGTACAGATAATTTGCCGTATCCGCAAAAGCGGTAAAGACAATTGCTTTCTTATTCTGGCTATTAAACGGACGATTGATTTTTCCTTCTAACAGCGCAAGAAGCTGACGAAGTTTATAATCTTCATGTCCGCGAACGTGCTCAATGCTATCCCAAATTCCACGTAGTAATTTTAAATCGTCCTGCAAATCTTCTTGCCATTGGTAAACATCCATGTCGGCGATATGCACTTTGATCTTTTTACCAATAAAGTGTTCCTCATCCCCCCAGTCGGACTCCCAGTCAAAATTTTCGTCTTCAATTCGTGCCTGTATCCCTTCGTAATCTGATTTTACACCATCTCTAATAGTCTGTAGTGTTTTCTCAATTAAACCGATAATACCTTCAAGCGTGATACGGAATGAATCAACGGAACTCTCTAACCGCTTTAAAAGATTAATACGCAAGAGAATACGTAAGCTGTTGTCACGGTCGATTTGAGACAATCTGCCAGCACCGGCTCGCACATCTTTCTCGTAGAGGTCTCGATACAATTCTAGTTTACTGGGTAGAATATAATTTAATGGCGTATAGACCGAAAGATTTAATAAGGTGAGACTTTCTGCTATTTGCACGTAGGTGACACGCCCATCCTCCGTTAACGGACTTTGGATAGCGAGCGGTTCATTCCGCTTCGGGAACTTACCAATAGCACTGGTATCGTAGTACGTGGTGATATGCTTTCTTGATCGTGCGATGGTTAACGAATCTAATATCTCGAAAAAATCAAAGTCAAGCATCTCCAATAAGCGTTCGGTAGTCCGATATCCCGTATCATATTTACTCCAGGTATTGAACGCTTGTTGTGCTTTTCTGAAAACCTGCTCAATGGAGCTTTTAGTGTCCAGCTTTTGATCTATAATGGCCGCTTCACCCTCATAGGCCAATGCTAATTGATTCCGTAAATCCGCAAAGCGATTATTGACTGGCGTTGCAGACAACATCAATACTTTTGTCTCGATACCTTCCTTGATCACTTTACGCAATAGCTTCTGATACCTGTTTTCCCGGTCTGAATATGGATTGTTATTTCTGAAATTATGAGATTCGTCAATGACCACGAGACCATAATTCCCCCAATTGACATTTTCCAAACTTCGACCGTTGCTCATACCCCGGTCGCGACTGAGATCTGTATGAAACAATACATCATACCGAAAGCGGTCCGCTGCCAAAAAATTGTTCTTGTCATTATGACGGTAAGCGTTCCAGTTTGCTTCTAATTTTTTCGGACACAATACCAGAACATCCTTATTCCGCATCTCGTAGTATTTGATCACCCCTAAAGCAGAGAAGGTCTTACCCAAGCCTACACTATCCGCTAAAATGCAGCCGCTATATTTTTCAAGTTTGTTAATGGCACCTATGACGGCGTCTCGTTGAAAGTTGTAGAGTTTGCTCCAGACCAACGTATCTTTAAAACCAATTTGGTCATTAGGCAAAGTATCTAAGGAAAGGTCTTCAAGAAAATCATTAAAAATATTGTATAACGTAATAAAGTAGATAAACTCCGGGCTATTTTCTTTATAAGCGGTCTCGAAATAGCTTTGCACCTGCTCGGTTACTTCCTTGAGGTCTTCTTCATTTTTCCAGACCTGATCAAACCATTCCAGATATGCTTCGCTATCGGGATAGTTGGTTTTTTGAATTAGTGTAGGGAATCCTCTCTTATGTGTAAAGCCTAAATCGGCCGTCGTAAAGCTTCCAATGTGCGCATAATTGACGGAATCATCTGCACTGTTCTTCACATGTATCATTCCATGTAAGGGTTGATGAAAATGCCGATTCGATTTAAAGCGAACCTTGTCTTTTACCCATTTTGAACATTCTCTGGCAATCGCACGTTGATTAAGCTGATTCTTGAGCCGAAGTTCAAATTCTCCGCCGCATAGATCCGCCTCCTTGTACAGGTGGGAGATGAAAAACTTGGGAACTTCTTTCTTTAAGTTTTCTTCTACGAATGTAGGCGAACTGAATATAAAGCGAAGCTCATCGATTTTGCCCAGCTCCTTGCGCAACGCTTCAAAGGCATAAATCGAAAAAGAAGAAGCGGCTATGCTCAACTTGCTTCCTCGTTGAATATGTTGCCTTAGATCATCGCCAAGGCGTTTGTTGATGTTATCGATGAGTTGCATAGCCTACATTACCTGAACAATATCCAACAATTTACCATAGTTACTGACCGTATCGAATTTCACGACACCGCCACTGATCTCCTTGAAGTGTTCCTGAGCGCAATGAATCTTAAGTTTTTCGATTTCGCGCAAATCCATCTCCGAATCAGAACCTTTTGTTTCGGCGACAAAATAGATATGGCGTACTTTGTCTTTGTCAAATACGATAGCCCAGTCCGGACTGTAATTAGCTACTGGCGTCGAGATATAAAAACTCTTAGGCAATTTAGCATACACAACTACTTCTACACTATTCTCCAAAGCTTCTGCAAAATCAGCTTCTATTTTAGAGTCCGAAGTCAAGTAATCATAAATGTGTTTCTTCAAAAGATCCGAATTACGCAAAGCAGATTTATCATTGGTAAATACCGTCTTGGCATCGTGCCTATCTTCCAGCTTGTGGTATACTATATTATTGATAATGAGTTTGGCTTTTGCCTCATTGATCAATTTACTGCATTTCGCAATGAATTCTTCCGGGTTTCGGCGTAGCATCAGAAACTTTTCCTCGTGGATAGATTTTAGGGTATCCACGATGGTCCGCCGCGTTAGATTTGTTTTTTGCTCGATCTCGCCAACAATGTCATACAATGTGTTTGTATAAAGGTCATTGTCCAGCTTCATATATTGCCGCTTTGATTCACGGATTAATGCCCCTTGCTGCATTTGTTCTTTTGTACCATCTTCCAATTCTCCGGTTTTCACTTCATACATCCGGGTACTGATGTGCAGGTTGGCATTGATCAGCGTTTTACTTTCGTAAACTAATTTCTCCGTATCAAAGCGAACTTCATAGACAGTTTTGAGATTAATTTTATCCCAAAGTGCCTGAAACTCTTTCTTCTTGAAATTCGGGTTAGTCTGCAAGACGATAGTCTGTCTTTCGTCTTCAGGTTTGAACGGTTCTCCGGTATAGATAGACTGGAGCAATTGGGTAATCGATGCTCGATAAGGCTCCAGTTGCTCTGGCAACGGTACCTTATTCTGTTCAATCAGTTCCCGTCCTTCAGCTGTAAGCTTATCATCCTCATCAATCACATCGTGCTTATAAAGTAGCTTATTGAGCTTTTTACCGTCATCGTCTGTCAATCGCCGTGATTCACCTTGTTCATTGGAGACCAGTTTGCCAACGAAATATTCTATTTCAGCTTTTTGTGGGCGATCAGCCAGCGTAGCTGCGATCTCCGTTTGCAACCCTTTGGCAAAGGCTTCGTAGCTTTCCGAAGCAATGACGGTCAGCTTGTTGATCTCATGTACCTGCTCACCAATGAGTTCAAAGTCCTGGCGCACCCCACCTTTATCCACACACAAACGCATACCCCGTCCTACTTCTTGTCTACGCCTGGTTTGGCTTCCGGTTTCTGCACTCTTTAGAGCGCATATCTGGAATACATTGGGATTGTCCCAACCTTCCTTTAGGGCAGAGTGGGAAAAAATAAAACGCGTGGGTTCCTCAAAACTCAGTAAACGTTCTTTGTCCTTCATGATCAGGTCGTAGGCTGATATATCGTCAGAATCTTCTTTGCCACGTTTTAGTGAAGGATCTATAGATTTTCCCTTCTTATCTATGGAGAAATAGCCCTCATGTATCTTGCCTGCGTCATCACGCTGTAGATAATCAAAATAGCTGGTGGGCATATAGCCTTTATGTACCTGACTTGGATCGGTATCTTTTAGGTAGTCGTTATAATCCTGCTGAAATAAGTCCAAAAAGTCATTACGTACTTTATTGTACTCTTCTTCGAATAGCTTCGCATACTCACCCAGCGCTTTTTCACCAGATTCATCGTATACACGGTATTTTTCCACCGAGTCGATAAAGAATAAGCTCAATACTTTAATTCCCTTGTCGAATAGTTGCTTTTCTTTCTGTAAGTGAGACAGGATAGTTTCGCGAATCTGCACCCGCCGAAAAGCCAATTCGTCTTTGTCGTTCACGATATCTCCCGGATAAATATCCTCGCCATTGACGACTATTTTATTGAGATAGCCGTTGATCTCAGTAATCGTGTGATTCTTATAGACAGGAAGACTCCCAGATAGTTCGTAAAGATTAGCGCCCTCGGCCAATTTTCTGCGAGTTTTTTTCACTCCATCTCCCGAACGCTCTTCAAACTCGACCACCGCAAATGGAGGTTTCGTTGTACTCAAGCTAATTTGTTCAAGATAAAGATATCCCGTAGTCCCGGTCGATCCTTTGAGGTTAATACCTTTGACCTGAATCTTCTTAACCAATTTTTGGTGATAAGCATCCAGCGCATCCAGACGAAATACCTTATTGTATTCAACCTTGTGTGTAGCCGAATAGCGTAAGGTAAATAGCGGATTGAAATCCTGCATGCTTTTCAGTGTTTTCTCACCATCTACGGATTGAGGTTCGTCGATGATCAGGATTGGATTGGTCTGCGCAAGAATTTCTATGGGCCGCCTAGTGCCGAATTGATCTAACTCTCTATAAATTCTATTACCAACATTTTCTTTTAGATTGCCATGAGCATCGTACTGTGGAGAAGAAAAGGCCTGCGTATTGATGATCATAACCGATATACGATTATTTGATGCAAAACTTTCTATATCTTCAGGTATACCGGATTTATAGATAAACGGATTGATCTTATGTCCGTACAGTTCCTGGAAGTGATCTTTTGTCACTTGGAATGATTTATAAACACCTTCCCGAATGGCAATGCTGGGGACGATGACGATAAATTTACTCCAACCGTAATGTTTATGGAGCTCATACATGGTACGGATATACGTATAAGTTTTACCCGTACCCGTTTCCATTTCTATGGTCAGATTATAGCCCAATTTAACACCTTTTGGACGCTCTATAGTTTGGCTTTCGTTCAGTCCCTGTCCCCGTTGAACTTCCTGTATATTCTCAAGAATCTGACTGTCTACTAGCTGAATGCTACTATTTCTATAACCAATATCTTCCAGGACTTCATGATCAAAGGCCGAGGTTTGTATAGCACCACTGGCAGCCTGCTTTGCTTTTCTGATAAGTTCACGGCTCCGCTCTAACGTGAATCGATTTGTTTTCAGCGGTTGCCCTTGAAAACAATCGACCACCGCTTTGACCGCCTGAATCTGAAAGTCCTGTTCTTTAAATTGTAATTTCATCACTGCCAAAAGTTTTCATTTTTCCAGTCTTCGGGAACTCCCATTTCTTTTTCCTGTGCTAATGGACAGGTAGCCATAAGTGTCTTTAGTCTTTCTTTAAAAGAATTTTTCGGACTTATAATATCCAAAATATACTTCATACAACATAGTGAAGCGTATATTTTATAAGGCAGCACTTTCTTATTATGGATGAATGGATTTAAAGGACGATTCGGTAATTTTATATGTGCCGTTAATCTTCGATTCCATAGCCTTCCATGGTGTGCACAAACATTGCGTATATTACTGAACGAGTGCATCCAGCTCTCTAATAATGCGACGTCAGGTAATCCGTAATATTTCGTGATAGCCTTCTTTTCACTTCCAAATTTTAAGTTTCGAAATATTAAGGACAACAAACCAAAGCTACTCACCTCCAGACTCATCCAACATGGCGGTTCTGGTGGATTTGAATATTTATTTTTATAATGTTCAATAAATGTTTCAACACTACGATCCACTTCGTGTTGCAACCGGGTGAAGTCCTTTGCAAATTGTACAGAGTTTCTAAAAATAGAACCATCCAAATGCCAATGACTCCCGTGGCTTATTGCCCACTGATAAATAATCTGCGTACGCATAGATATTTCGATTTTTTCGATGGCGTCTAAAACAAAAAGTCTAAACTGCCGATCAAAAACGTACAGATTGATAATATCTTCAAAACAAACTTCTTGGATAAAAGGATGGTTCGGATCAGTATTATCTTGAAAGGGGAAAGTGTATGCACGAAGTCTATAATAACTGATATTGGATAAATATGAGGCTGCTTTCGCTTCATCTTTAATGATTAATCCTCTATTTTTCAACGTAGTGATTTGATCCAAGACAGGAACAGCTGGTTTAGTATAGTTCATGAATGGAAAGGATTTAGATAAAAAGAGTGGTTATAAAAAGCGAAAACCTGCCCAGGTGCGCTAATCTTACGGGAAGCGTGGCAGGTATTATTACTTGCAAAGGTAAGATTATTTATAATCTTAACAAATAAATTAAAATAAATTTTATTAAAAATTCTTTCCATGGCTTATCCTTTATCAGTCTTAGCGGTAATATAAGCCTGTTCGGGATGATTGATCATATCCGGATATTTATAGATCAGATCCTTATTGGCTATCATACTGGTTAGATATTTACGTTTGAAATAATCCTCTTGTCTATTAAAAAGTCTGGCAATTTCAGTAGCCTTGAATGGTTGTATTGCACACAGCTCTAAAATTATTTCTCTAACCCTTTCAATGTCGTTAACGCGAGCGCCTAGTCGAGCAATTTGCGAAATAATATCATCTACTTCAGTACTACCTCTCTGAATAGGTGGTGTCTTAAGATCATTAACTGGTGTGTTAATGGTTTGGGGTGGTGTCTTAAGACCATCAACTGGTGTGTTAACGATTTGAGATGGTGTCCTAAGACCTTGAGGTGGTGTCCTAAGATCATCAACTGGTCCACTATCTCCTTGAGGTGGTGCACTAACGCTCACAGGTGGTTTACTATCTTCGGTTGCATCTCCGATAATAAAGTTTTTCCCGACAACATAATAGGTAGCTCTACCTTTACCTTTTTGATTTAGTAATTCCTTCAGTCGCATATCTCTAAGATCACCACTGGCTTTGAGAATATCTACACCATTAAGCTGTCGATACGAAGAATTATCTATAGCACCCACTTCTCGGGTGAAGATCAAAGCACGTTTCTGATCTTCATTCAGATAATAGACTTCAAAGGTGGATAACCATTGTACATCATCAACACCTAAGAAATGATGAAGAAGCAAACGTACGGTAAATTGGTTTCGGCCGTGATCACTTTCAAATGTCGGCGGTAACAGATTAGCTTTTTCCATCAAAGCCCTCATCGTACGTATACCCGAACCTTTGGTCTCTGCCAAGTTAGTTTCATGGAATACAGCTGCAATAAAAGGGTTACGACTCTTCGAACCTGGTTCTCCCAAATGATCTTCCGGTTTCAAGGAAAAGCCCGGGTTCTTAATCTCGATGCGGTTGCCATAACGAATAATCTGAATAGGTTGATTCTCACGGTAAGTTCTATGGATTAACGCATTAACAATAGCCTCACGAAGAACACGAGTAGGTAAGCCGATACTTTCGGCTTGCAGTTCCCCCTCTGGTAACACAAAACCTTTAGGCAGGTCATCCGTAATCTGACTAAACACACGTTGTACCATTTCCAATAAGGAACCCCGCATATCAATTGTCGTAAACCTATTCTCAGGATCTTCCATCCATTCATTACCTGGAACTCGTACATAATCCACACGCACCATAGGCAACAGCCGACGATGTGCTATGCGTTTTCCAAAAAGCAATAAACCTGCGTAGGTCAATTGGATTTCTCCTTTTTCTTTTCGGATACACCCCAATGAATAGAGTAAATCTTCGTCATTGTACTGCAGCTCTTCAGCAAAGGCATTTACCTTGCCACGTAACTGCCGATATAAAGCAAGAGCTTCTTCACTGATATCATCCAGAGAAGAACCGCTTACCAAGGCACTATCAAAACTATCTTCTTTATTAAAGAATACAAACAGATCATCATCTGTACAGCGTTGATCTGAAGAACCTATACGACGGTAAGCTCCCTGCGGCAGATTCTCATTTCGAAAATAAGCAGGTTTTTGTCCATCTGGAAGTTCAGGTACGTACGCAACGATGACGTTTTTTCCATTTACGGATTCGACCTGTATAATGGGACGAATAGGTTGATTGAACATCGATGCACACTGGGTGCCTAAATCCAGCTGTATTTTATCTGACTGCTCGACACCCGAAGCATAGTAAGTAGGGAATAAGGATAACGCCTCCTGTTCTACACCCAGCAAAATATAACCACCTCCCAAACCTGGTTCGTTGGAAAAGGCACATACGCTTTCCAATATCGAACGATCAATAGCACTTCCACGTTTAGCTTCTATCCAATTACACTCATCCGTATAATTGAGCTGTTGAATTAATTCTGCTGCACTCTTCATTAGATCACTTTCATTTCAGTTTCTGGACTCAATTGCTTCAACAATTGCTTGACATTGACCTTCGCTGTGTCATCTTTAAATCCATTATCCCTAAAGACAACACGTAAAGGTTTATCTTTCGCGATTTCTTTGGCAAAGGCTTCGTCAAGGCCTTTATCGAAACACGCGTACAGTGAATTTTCAGCAACACAAAAGACTTCCTTTCCTACAATTTCTAAGCGTTCAATCTTCAAACTCAATGGAAGTCCCCAGTCGAGCATGACCTGTGCTAAAAGGTCATCAGCTGTCCGGTCAGATTTCACATTATCCGCAAACAGATCCAGATTAGCTTGTGCATATTCCTGTGGTTTATAATACACATCCTGCATATTGCTGTCATCCAACCTGTACACTCGAAAACCGTAGTCAATATCTGCTCCGGTTTCTTCTTTGATCTTTTTGGCAGCACGACGGATACGTTCTTTGCCTATTTCACAGATGTTTTCAGGTTTATTTAGCTCTTTTAGTAATTGAATACTACGAACAACAGTTTTTTTTGCTCCTCCGGCACTAAGCTTAATAGTTTCATTTAGATCCTCAGGAATTTGAACTAAAATAAACCTACAGGAATGTCTATTAATAGAATTTAGTTTGAAAACACATTCCCCCGTTGTTCCTGAACCAGAAAAGAAATCTAAAACTATGTCATTTTCTTTTACCCCAACCGAATTCATCAAATTTGTAAGTATATCGACATTTTTAGGGTTAGTAAACACTTCGTCTCCAAACAGACTCCTTAAAACCTTGGATGCAATCCTACCGTCTTTAAATACTACACTTGAAATACTTTTATATTCCGTGTTGTTTAAATAAGTTTTAAGACAAGGTACAGTAGTTTCATCTTTTCCAAAATGAACTAAATTTTTAGATATTAATTCTTCAAGCTTATACTGAGGGCAAAACCATCCTCTAGAAGGAGATTTTACAATTTTATTTGTCACTGGGTGATATACATCATAAACATATTGTCCAAAATTGGGTCCAGAAATATTATCCGGAAAATAGACCCCATTCTCATCCATCCAGCTGTAATGTTTATTTGAAGATATAGGATTAGATTCAGGGAATTGTTTATACCATTTTAATCCTTCTTTATGAATAGCATCCCAATCATTTCCGTGAATTTTTTGAAAACTATCAAATGCTTTATAAATTTCTTCTAAACCTTCCTTTTTCTCTTTCCAATCTCCTTTATTAACATTCTTATTTTTAACATAACATACTATATATTCATGCTGAACCGATATATAATCTTGATCATTTCTACTACTATTCTTCCAAACAATTTCTCCACTAAAATTATTTTCTCCAAAAATTTCATCACACATCTTCCTAAGATTAGTTTGCTCATTCTCATCTATAGAAATAAAAATTACACCGTCCTCTTTCAGAAGATTTCGAGCCAATTTCAGTCTCGGGTACATCATACTTAGCCAGTCAGAATGGTACCGACCCGCTGTTTCCGGATTAACGACCAAGCGCTGATTGTACTCATCCTTCTGACCACTTTCAAGAAGCTCTTCCTGATTATCTTTCGCAAAATTGTCTTTATAGACAAAGTCTTTGCCTGTATTGTATGGAGGATCAATATAGATCATCTTGATCTTTCCTAGGTAACTTTCTTGTAAAAGTTTAAGCACTTCGAGATTATCGCCCTCTATGTAGATGTTTTCCGTATTATCAAAATCCACTGAATCTTCACGAACAGGCCGAAGTGTCTTCGTTGTGGGCAAGTTTGCGGTTACAATGGCTTCTTTCTTGCCTGGCCATTCCAGTCGATAGCGCTCTTTGTTGCCTTCGACTAAGGCATGGCTTAACTCTTGTCTTAGTAAATCAAAGTCTATAGCCTTACCTGCATCACTCTCCGTCACGCAGTTCGGAAATAATCCAGCCAACTTTTCTATATTTTGATTCACCAAATCCGGTGATTGCATATCCAATTTGTCTACACTCATTTCGCTATTCTATTTAGGTTATTTAATCGTCTTCAATGCCAGTTCCAACGCTTCCTTTTGGTGTGATTCAGCTTCCACTGTTTTAAGAACCCGATCCGCCAGCCACAAGGTCAACAGCTCCCGCTCCGAAACCCGGAAAATATTCGCAATTTTTGTGAGGTCCTCTTTCCTAAAAAAGCGGTCGCCACGCTCCATCTTGCTCAATAAAGCTGTATCGATATCCAACTGAGCAGCAAGCTGTCGGATCAAGATATTGTTCGCTTCACGTAGTTCCCGGATCTTTTCTCCAATCATGATCTTATTGTTTGAAATTTGACTTGACAATTATTGGCCAATATAAGGGTTTTTGCCTATATTTAAAACAAATTTGAAGGTGTATATAGATAAGAATCTAAATTATGGAAGCATTAAAATATGAAAACTTGGCGAGGTCACTATTTCAGACCGGAAGAGGAGATGACCCATTAGGAGTTTTAGCAGAGGCATCAGAATGGGACGACTTACTATCGAAAACATTCTCGCCAAGAAATCAAGCTATGGTTTGGTGCTTATTGTGCCGGTTGAGAAATGCTTACTTAGACGGTAATACTGATCAAAGAGGAAATTTTTTAAAGACCTATAAGCAAGAAGAAAAAATATGGAAAGCCAAATCAAATGACGAACTAATCAAAGTTTTGGAATGGGCAAATTCGATTGCTGAAGAATTGCAAATATCAGAATTCCCTTATATCTCTTACCGGCCTACAAATATAAAATAATGAAAGTTTTAGCCATTTGTATTGGTGTCGATAATGCAGGCAACTTCACTAAGTTAGATAATGCAATCAATGATGCTACTTCCATTAATGAAGTTTTCAAATCATTTGACTATGATACCCGTTTGTATCAAGACATTTCAATGAACGAGTGGATAGCCCTATCACAAGAATTAAATACTAATCTTAAAAATTATGATGCTTTCATTTTTTTTTATGCTGGACATGGTATCGAAGTGGCAGGAGAAAACTACTTAACATTTCAAGAGACGTGTCAAGATCAAGAAGGAAAAGCTTATTATGATAGGTATTCAATTAAATTATCAGAAATTCTAGAGTTAGAAAAAACAAATTTAGGAATCACAAAAATCATTATTGTTGATGCATGTAGAGACAATCCTAGGGGTGTTAGAGGAATCCAAGCTCAAGAGTTTGCTCCAATTGCAACACCAAGAGGAACTCTGATTGCATTTTCTACTACAAGTGGAGAGAAGGCTGCGGATGGTGGATTTGAAAAAAACAGCGCTTATACGGGTACTTTGGTTCAACACCTTAAATCTAATACAAGCATACAGGCGGAATCGTTATTTAAGAAGGTCCGTCAGTCTGTATACTCTTTGACTCAAGGAAAAAAAGTAACATGGGAACACACCTCATTAATAAATGAGTTTTTTTTTCAGAAGCCATTGCCCATAGAAGTTGATTTTGGATATCCAAATATGTATATAAATGATAGCTCTTATGATTATTCAGATCAGCAAATTCAAGATGTAATCATTTTATTTAAAACAGCAGACTGGTATAGTCAAAGAGATGCTATAGAAGCTTTTTTATTAATTCAAGCCCAACGTTTACTCCCGAATGAGAAATTTATTATTGGTCGTTGGCTAGTTCGCGCTTATTCAAACGGTACTTTTAAGGCTAAAAATATTCTTGACGAAAATATAGTAACGTTTCTGGTGTCATATAGAGAGGTAGATAACAAGAATCACCTCCTTAATGGCATGTTATTCGAATTGTATTTCAATGAATTTGGTCAATTCAGGTTTGCTAGTGAAAACATTGATGTTTCAAACATTTTAATTGAGCTACGAAACAACAAACTATTTGATCAGAGTTTCCAATATCTTAATGGACTATTGATGTCTTATAGCGATAAACTTCTTTATTATCCGATTACCAGCAACAACAATCTACCTGTCTCCTTAGATGTCCTTGCTGAAGAAGAGGAACATTGGCTAGAAGGTAAACAACAAATAATTTATTCAATTAACAGTCAAGCCAAGGATATTACTGAAGGAGTTATAGCAATCATTGGAAGTTCTATAGGCTCTAAAATTCAATTTGAAAAATTACTGACCACATTTAATATACCCCAAAACTTAATTATGCTTAACAGCAATATTCCATTACACGAAATTGAAATTAGAAGAAAAGTAGAAGGATTGGATATACAAGATAATTGGGATTTTTAGTCGATTATCTTCTAGGAGTTTAAAAACGATGAAAATTATAGAAGTAAAAGACATATTAACCCCTAGTCAACTAGTCGCTGAAATAAATTACAAATTCATATCTCAATTATATATAGCACTTTAGATTTTATTGTTATAATACAGCAACTCTTTCTATTACGTTTGTTTATGACACAACAGTATGAAGGGAAGGAAATAAGGCATTCGTCGTCCTCCTTCAGCAAGTATGTCGCCCAATCCAAATAGACCCTATCCATGAGTACTCAATTCCAAAAGCATTGGGATAGCGTCTATTTGCCCTTCGGGTGCTGCGCAGATTGTCACCATCCTTGCAGTTCAGTTCGTTCTCCTCATAGGCGGCTACTTTGTCTGGCGTGGAGCTGTATTCCATTGCATTCCATGTAGCACCACGCCATCCACCGCCGCCTCGAGTTTGGCTCGCCTGCAGGTCGCTCGGGCTGCGGTGGCCATAGGCAGCCCAACGCACAAGTCGCAGGCGGCTCGCGAAGCTTGGTAGCTGGTCTGCAATCCGCTACGCTCATTGCAGCCAGCTACCAGCCGTTAGCAGAAGAAATAAGCTCTTTGATAAAAAAGCAGCTAATAAATATTAACGGGCCATAAAAATCAAAAAAGCAAAGTAAGATAATGCAGGATGGCTAAACAGCAGGGTCAAGGATAGCTTTTCGGAGAAATCTCCACCCTCCGCTGTCGGATCGTATTCCCCAGAAAAACCTTGCTTTATTAGGCAGCAAGTCATTGAAAGACCACTTTCTTTTTTTCTCTTTTTTCTTTTGAAAACAATTCAAAATCACTCATATTAGTGAGTAAAAAACAAATTATTTAAACAGGTAAAGTTTTCTATTTCATCGATATTGGCTTATAATGATATGTATCAGACACCTCTGAACCAGCGAATGGCATCACTATGAAAAATGCACCATCTACCGAGCGTTGAACTACAATTAAATCGCCTTTTTCACTTATTGATAAAGCACTAATTTGAGATTCAAAGCCATTCACCACACCGTAATTATTCCAAAGCCAGAATTTAGGTTTAATTTTAAAGAATGAACCTACCTTATTATATTTTTTAGTTCTTTCTTGGATAATTTCTCCAGAAGCATTCAGTAATTTGATATTCATTTTGTTTGCTGAAACTATTTCGATCTTCACTTGATAGTCGATCCAATCGACTCCATCTATTTTGAACTTAGGATCAAAATTTATCCACAGCATATCATAACTAAAAGGGGTATTTTGCGTAGAGTCTATAACTCTATTACCAACATAAAATGCTGGGTTGCTAAAAACGTATTCTCTGTTAGACTGTAAAGTCTTGAGAGGTATTTCTTTTTCAGTATTGTTAAGATCGATGTCAGACAGTGAGGCGCATGATCCACAAAACAATATTATCGCTAAAACAAATGAAAAGCCAATAAAATAATTAAAAAATAGTTTATACATCATGCACTTAAAATGCTTGAATTTAAGATATTGACATCTTAACTTGATCAGTTAAAAAAAGCCCGTCAATCGCCGAACTTTCTAATGAATAAAGCGATCACAACTTTATTTTTTCCTTTTCACCAAATCTGTGAGCAATAAAGATACAAAAAACTAACTGCCGCGTCAACAATCGCCAGTATGACGGTGCTAAAAATATCGCGTATGAGCAATCATCGAAAAATCCCCATCAACAGACCTCCGCAAGTTCCCATACCTACTGCTGATCTATTCATCAGGTGCCCCCTTTGAGCATTCCGGCTTATCTTTGTCATCTACCGTAATCTGGCTAATGGCAGACAACACACCATCTATCACAGTCAAATAACCACCGATGGTTACCACGGCAACTGGAGGCACTACAGGAACTTGTACAATAGCATCACCAACGGCAGCCACGATCAAACCGATACTACGCAGCTCCTTGAAAAATTTGGGTGTAGGCGTTTGAGCTCTTTCCAATACATCCATTCTTTCTCCTTTCTTTCAATAATCAAAACCACTTCCTGTCCCTAATCCAAAGCGGGGTAAACAGCCTTTTCAGCTTTTCGAATGCTTCTATGGATCTTATTCCTTTACCATCCACAGGTCAGCTCGCTAACAGGCTCAATACATCACAGAGCTTTTGTAAGAGAACCTTATGTTTTCCAATAAACTCTTCATATTCCATAATGTTATTTGTATTTTGGGATATGAATGATAATCAATTATGTGGCTTTCTCTTTTCTGCCGTTGCTATAACTATTGGCTTCGTGGGAGACAAATTAAATATGGACAAATATTGGCGATATCGATTTATAGCATTTGGTTTATTTATTGCAGCCTTAGTGTTGTATGATTATTTTATCAATTAGACTAACTATTGGAGAAGTAAGTACCGCCAGCTCCCCCCTACATATTTTTTAAAGACTCTAATTCACGAATAGTCTTTAACACAACAGCAGAAATAGCGGGCACTATTGGTATTGTAAAAATTG
Organism: Sphingobacterium sp. LRF_L2; assembly: GCF_965644235.1. Taxonomy (NCBI): domain Bacteria; kingdom Pseudomonadati; phylum Bacteroidota; class Sphingobacteriia; order Sphingobacteriales; family Sphingobacteriaceae; genus Sphingobacterium; species Sphingobacterium sp. LRF_L2. The sequence continues at coordinate 81,506 of NZ_CBFFRI010000001.1, forward strand.
CCTAACATGGTAACGACGAGCAACAAGTTTACAAACCTTATTACTCATTCTTTCTTCTGTTTTTGCAATCCTTTAACAATTTGCGTTTTGCAATAAAGCTGTTCGAAGGGTTGTATATCTTTAGCAAACGTTTCTGCAATTGCAGCAAGATCAATTATTGAAGAATACCTAAAAATTTCAAAGCCCAATTCCATTCTTTGTAAAAAAGTCTACTTTTCTTATAGACTATATGTATATTTGGCTCAAAGAAGCCCAAACATTACATTGATTCACGAGAAAAACGACATATCAGTTGACATCGCATTGCTAGACCGTATACGCGAAAACGATACCTCGGCATACACTGCCTTGTTTAAGAAATATTGGAGGCCACTCTATCAAGCGGCTTTCCAGGTGCTACGTGATGAACATCGATGTGAAGATATCATCCAAGAAGTATTTATGCAATTGTGGGATAAGCGTCAAGATCTTCATATAGAAAAATCCTTAAATGCCTACTTATATGCTATCGTAAGGCATAAAGTATTTTTTGAAATCACAAAAAATAAATCCCGAAAAGAAGTTTTTGAAAATCTTCCAGAGAGATTATCGTTAGATACACCAGATCGTAACGTAGAGTACAGCGAGACTGTAGAAACTATAAATGGTCTTATTGCGCAACTACCACAACGCTGCAAGGAAGTCTATATATTGAGCAGAGAAAAGGCTATGAGCCATAAGCAGATAGCCGAGAAATTAGGCATATCCACAAAGACAGTGGAGAATCAATTGACAAAAGCCCTGAAGCCCATCCGGTTCTTGATGAAGAATTTTTTGATTATAGTTCCGGCACTCCTTCTCCAAATCTCCTGTTAGTAGTTCAAAAACGGTAAACGATCCATTTTTATTTTTTACAAAAAAAATCTACTAATACCATAGGGGATATCTTCTATTTTATATACTTATAAGATAACAAACAAAAAGACTGTGGATAAACAAGCGTTCATTTCGCTTTTAAAGAAATATTTGAATAGAGATGCCTCTCCCGAAGAAGAGGAAATCCTCAACCGTTATTACGAGAGTTTTCAGACGGAAGCACCAATATATCACCCGGATATGGAAGTGGAAGAACGTTTATTGAAACGTATCGTACCCTATTCCGGGAGACGCGTAAGCAATATTCTTCGATGGAGAATAGCGGGCGTGGCAGCTTTATTCTTGGCGTTGATCGCGGCAACGATTTATCAATCTGATCGAAAAGTAAAGGAAGTACAGAATGATATCAATTGGACCGAGATCTCTACAAAAGCCGGTCAGCGAAAAAATATCATACTCCCAGATGGCACTCAAATTCAGATGAATGCCGAAAGTAAACTTTATTATCCAACAAATTTCAATCAGATGAAACGCATAGTAAAAATTGAAGGAGAAGTTTTCTTAGATGTAGCACATAATAAAACAAAGCCCTTTTCAGTCGTGACGGAACGTATGACAATCCAAGTTGTAGGTACGAAATTTAATGTAAGAGACTACCAAGAAGAAGGATATACACAGACCACACTGATTGAGGGACGCATTGCCGTAGATATACCTGCCGCAAAACAATCATTGTCACTTTTTCCTAGCCAGAAACTTACTGTTGCAGATACACACAGCAACGCCCAAGAGCCCCCACAAACTACATTCCCACAAGATGCTGTCGTAAGCGGAGGACCGCAAGAGATAATCATGGAAAAGACAGATACGTTTGTAGAAACGTCCTGGGTGAGGAACGTACTTTCTTTCGAGAAAACCACGTTTAGCGAACTGGCCAGAGAACTAGAGCGATGGTATGATGTAGATGTTGTTTTTGATGATCCCATGATGCGCTACTGGCATTTTACAGCAACATTAAAAGCAAACGATGGTATTAACAACGTGCTTAAGGCATTAAGCATGAGCAGAAAGTTTCAGTTTAAGAAAGAAGGGAGGGTAATCAGGATTCAATAGTTATAGGCGATATCATATCGCCAAGAGAAGAGAAGAAGGGCGCTCGTTCCGGGCGCCCGATTAATCGTATTTCAACGGAGACCAGTATCAGGTGGAAGCGAGCCTGGTCATCCATCTTACACTTTTAAATCAATTCAAAAGTATGGAAAAAAAGCGAGGGAGAGGTCCTAATCGACCTACTTTCATTAGCAATCATTATTTTATGGTTATCAAATTAACTTGTACACTGCTTGTTGTTAGCTTATTTCAGGTATCAGCAGCTGTTTATTCACAGAACACCGAGATCAATCTTCGTTTTGAAAAAGCTAAGATCACGACTGTAATTAAAGCAATTGAGCGACAGCTTCATTTTAATTACCGTTTCGTGTACAATGCCGATGAATTTCCATCGGAATATCGTGTCTCTATCAATGCGGTCAATATACCCCTATCAGAAGCCTTGAACGAGTTGTTAAAAGGCACAGGATACCAGCACCGTCTTTCAGGAGATGAACTTATCGTGCTCTCCCCTATCGGCAAGGAAACTCCACAAAATCGTGAGGTTACCGGAAAGGTAACCGATAAAAATGGAGCCCCCTTAGCAGGAGTAAGTGTGCTGGTGAAAGGTACAACAAATGGAACAACCACAGACCCAGAAGGCCATTACCGCTTGGAAGCACTTGAGCACACTACGCTTGAATTCTCTTATTTAGGTTACTTAAGTAAGGAAGTAATTGTTGGTAATCAATCAACAATCGATATTTTCTTGGAAGCTAGCGATAATAGTTTGGATGAGGTCGTTATTGTAGGTTACGGTAGTCAACGTCGAAGAGACATCATCGGCGCAGTATCCTCCATCAACACAGAACAGGTTCAAGAAAAACCAGTCCACCGGGTAGAGCAGGCACTTATTGGACAACTACCTGGGGTACAAGTACGCCAACAAACATCCATTCCGGGGCAAGGACTAAGTATCCTGGTACGAGGCTCAGGCTCTATTAATGCTGGTAACGATCCACTATATGTCATCGACGGTTTTCCTTTGGATGTTGTAGGGCAAAGTGCCAATGGAAGTTACGGCGCACATCCATTAAGTAACCTGAATCCCGCGGATATTGAGAGCATACAGGTATTAAAGGATGCAGCAGCTGGTGCAATCTACGGCTCACGGGCAGCGAATGGCGTAGTCATTGTGACCACCAAAAAGGGAAAAACTGGCACAGCAAGTATTAGCTTGAATGCGAATACAGGCGTAAGTCAGGTAGCCCGAAAATTAGACTTACTCAGTGCAGAAGAATGGGTAGAAGTTGCCAGCGAAATGGCCGATATCAATTGGGTAAGATCAGGCACGGGCAGAACAGCTGACCAGACAAATGATCAGAGACGGAGTATATTGGGACTCGCTGAGGGTGAATATAATATTTCCTATATGGCCGATGAACGATGGTCGCAAGAAGGGCATCCGGGACTTCAATATGTCGATTGGCAGGATGCGGTTTACAGGAATGGTTTGTTTCAAAATTATAGCCTATCTGCTAATGGCGCCAGTCAAAATACCAACTATTTTATTTCCGGTAATTACCTAAACCAACAGGGAACGCTCATCAATACAGATTACAAAAATTACGGACTTCGGGCCAATGTGGAAACAAAAGCCAAAGATCGTTTGAAATTAGGAATCAACCTTGCCCCATCATACTCGGAGAGTAATACCCCAACGCAGGAAGGGAAAGACACCCCTATTATGAATATGGCATTGATGGCCCCTGTTGTAGAGGCGGATGCTGGTCTAAATACGGGCGCCGGAGAATTCAGCACATACAAATGGTCAAGTGATCGTCTAGTTAGTCCTTATGCTGTCCTCAACAACACTATCGGATTAACAAAGAATACACGTATTCTGGGTACTGCTTATGCTGAGTATGAGCTATTCCCTGGTGCTTCTGTCCGTACTTCAGTCAATTACGATGATATCAACGAACAGTATAAATACTATGTTTCCGATTATGTCGCAGTCGGTGGAGCAGCAGCAAGAGAGACTAATCCAGGACTTAATGCCTCTGGATCTTACGAGGGCTTCCGCAAACAGAATTTCGTCAATGAAAACACTTTACGTTACAGCGGAACATTTAAAGAAAAACATACCTTTTCGGCCATCGCCGGACTTTCCTATAATTGGGTACACCTTGATAATTTTGGATTAAACACCGCAGGCGGTTTTAACAACAATATTGTGAATACACTGAACAACGCGATGACCAACAGTTCAGGAATTACAGTAGAAGGATCAACAACAGAAAACACCAATACTTTGTTTTCGTACTACGGACGCGTGCAATACGATTACGATAATCGCTACCTCTTGTCTGGAACATTGAGAAGAGACGGATCTTCCAAATTTGGCGCAAATTACAAGTGGGGTACATTCCCATCCCTATCTGTTGGCTGGCGCATTTCCGACGAGAGCTTTTTAAAAAATGTAAAAGCTATTAACGACCTCAAGCTACGTCTCAGCTGGGGAAAATCAGGAAATGACAACATTGGCAACTATAATTTTATCTCGACCCTCTCCTCTTCCACCTACAGTTTTGGAGGTAATTCACCAGTTTCTGCGGCAGGCCAGGTCGCTTCAGGTATCGCAAATCCAAATCTTAAGTGGGAAACTTCCGACACGTATAATTTAGGCTTAGACGTTTATCTGCTGCAGAATAGACTTAGCCTTGTGGTTGATGCCTACACAAAAACGACGAAGGATCTATTATTGAACCTCCCAGTTGTGGGTACAAGTGGTTTTAGTTCTAGCCTACAGAATATCGGGAGTGTCAAAAACAAAGGATTAGAAATAGCTCTTCAATCGGTCAATATAAAAAAAGGCGATTTTGAATGGTCTACTAAAGCCAATATAGCCTTTAACAAAAATGAAGTGATTTCATTAAATGAAGATGCCAGTGCCATCTATATCCCTTCGGCTTACAGCGGTAGCAATGCGCCTTATGTACTCGCACCTGGACTTCCGCTCTATAGTTACTATGTAACTAAGACTCAGGGAATCTTAACACAAGCTGATATAGACGACCCGAATGTAGCGAAAATATCAGGGCAGACCGTGGGCGATACTAAATATCAAGATACCGATGGAAATGGAACAATCACTGCGGATGACAGAGTCATATACGGGCATCCAAATCCTGATTACACTTGGGGAATTACCAATAGTTTCAGATACAAAAACTGGGATTTAAGCGTGCAAGTGTATGGTCAACAAGGTGGAAAAATATTGTCTTATTTCGGTCGTGCTGTAGATTTTTCAGGAAGTACGAGCGCAAATATCTTGGGGCTCTGGAGAGACCGCTGGACAGAAGAGAACCAAAACTATGATGCAAAAAGAGGTAAGTTGGGCGGAAACTATACCGTTCCGAACGTTACTTCAGACTGGATATATTCGAGCGATTTTTGGCGAATCCAAGATATAACCATAGGATATAATTTTGGAAAAAAATCACAGAAATCCTTTTTAAACAATGCCCGTATTTACATATCCCTACAAAATTGGTTTGGACAGGACAAATATGAAGGAGGGGCTAATCCTGAAGCACAGAATTCCAACGTGAGTGGTGATAGCAGTTATTCGATCCCTGGAGACTATGGATCGTTACCGATCAATAAAACGGCCGCTTTCGGACTTAACTTGTCTTTTTAACGAAATAAACAATCAAATGAAAAAGAGGAAATTTTATATTATTTTCTACATAATACTGGTTCTTGGTACAAGCTCATGTAGCGATAAACTGGATCAGCTTCCGATATCAAGTACAACTACAGAAAACTTTTTTAGTAATGCCAATGACTTCACGCAGGCCGTAAATGGCGTTTACAGTAATCTGAAAAACTACCCAAGCCTGCTTATGTGGATGGGCGAGATGCGCAGTGATAATATAAACGCTTTGCACGACGGCAATCGCGACTGGCAGGGGATAAACGATTTTGACGAATCGATAGCTACTACGGGGTATATCGGCACCGCTTGGAGCAATGATTTTAATGGTGTATTCAACGCAAATACGGTATTGGAAGCATTAGAGGCAAAAGGAGACCTTATTAAAAATGATGAACTAAAATTGCGTTATGAAGCTGAAGTCCGTTTCTTAAGAGCTTTTTTCTATTTCCAGCTTATCCGCACATTTGGGAAAGTGCCTTATGTAGATAAGGTATTAACGGCCGATGAGGCAGCAACGATTCCTCGTAGTGCAGTAGTAGACATCTATGATGGCCTTATTATTCCCGACCTAGAATTCGCTGCCGAAAATCTTCCGGAAAGCTATGATGCCGCGGATGTTGGCAGAGCTACTCAATATGCAGCGAAAGGTATCCTCGCATCCGTTTATTTGACCCGATCGGGAGCTACCTACGGTATAGAAGGGCCAGGCCTCGAATCAAATGAATATGAAAAAGCTTTGCCTTTATTAAATGAGGTATTGAACGGCCCATTTTCTTTTGTAGATGACTATGCCTCTATTTTCTCATACAATAACGAAAACAATGAAGAGGTGGTTTTCGATATCCAGTTTGCTTCTGGCATCAATGGAGCTAGCTTTCCGAGCCACCTTACGCCAGTTGCTTTTTGGACGAGTACCTATGGATCCAATCTCTATGGGAATGGACAGGGACAAAGTAATTTTGATGTTACGGCAGATCTGAAAGCATCTTATGATGCTGCCGCAGCTACAGACATTCGAAAGAGCTTTAATATCCAACTGAGCTATTCCCGTCCATTTATCAAGAAATATATTGACTATACCAATCGTGGTACAAGTCGTAGTGACTGGCCGATCAATTTCATTGTACTTCGATACACCGAACTTCTATTTTTGAAAGCTGAGGCCATATTGTTGGGAAATCTGGGGACACAAGCTGAAGTGGACGAAATCGTGAACAAAGTCAGAGCCCGGGCGGGATTAGAAGCTATCTCGAACGTCAGTTTCGATGAGCTCCTAGAAGAAAAAAGAAGGGAGTTCTTAGGTGAAGGTTTAAGGTGGAATGATTTGGTACGTAGTGGAAAAGCGGTCAGCATCATGAACGAATGGCTCGCGAACGATGGCATTACTACGATCAACCCCATTACCGCTAACCACCTGATTTACCCCATTCCTGCAGACGAACTGAGTGCAAAGCCAGGGCTGTATACACAAAATCCCGGCTATCAATAATTTGTAATACACTGTATAATGAGAAACAAGCAAGGTCTATTGACACAGCGGAAAAAACTATTGTTGGCATGTATGGTCGCCTTTTGTAGCCAAGTCAACTATGCGCAAGTAAAACAGCTTCCCCCGAACGTAATTTTTATCGTAGCCGATGATCTTGGCTACGGCGATCTGGGGGTATATGGCAATACCATTATCAAAACACCTCATATAGACCAATTAGCCGCCGATGGCATTAGGTTTACGCAAGCCTACGCGGGAGCCAGTGTATGTTCGCCTTCGCGGGGCACGCTCCTTACCGGACTTCATACCGGACACGCTCGTATTCGAGGAAACATGACCCGTAAAGGAGGAATAAAAGGCCAGAAAGGAAAAATTGCGGTGAGTAGACCCAATCTCCTAGCACAAGATTCGACCATAGCCAATGTTCTCCGTAATAATGGCTATGAAACCTATCTTGTCAACAAGTGGCATCTAGATGGATTTGATACATCCGCACATCCTTTGAATCGAGGATTTCAGGAATTCCATGGTTGGCTCGTTAAAGAAGATAGCAGCCACAATCACTATCCAACGGTAAGATTCCGAAACAATGAAGCCTATACAATTTCGGAGAATCTGCACGGAAAGCGGGGTAAACATGCGACAGATATGGCTACCGATGAAGCAATAGAGATTATCCAACGTAAAAAAGACAAGCCCTTCTTTTTGCTACTGACTTATAATGCACCACACACACCGTTGGACGTAAAGAAACCGCATCTCTATGAAAACACAGATCTCCCGGAAAACGATAAGGCCTATGCTGCCTTGATCACACAAATGGATGCGGGCATTGGCAGGGTTGTAAAAACGGTTGAAGAACTTGGCATTGCGCACAACACATGGATCTTTTTTGTCTCCGACAATGGAGGTTCCCGCGAGGCAGATGTGCAACTTTTAAAGCAAAATGCACCGCTGCGTGGTGCCAAGACGGACTTATATGAAGGAGGTATACGCGTCCCCTTAATAATCAGAACTGCTGATGAGCAAGACGCAGGCAAACAATCCGACTTTCCGAACTACTTTCCCGATTTATTTGCTACCCTAGTCGATATTACAAAGTCACACACATCCTTGCCTATAGACGGAATAAGCCTTCTTCCTGAATTAAAATCGCCTAATAGCCTAGATCCTAAACAACGCTTTTTATACTGGGAACAGTATCCTAACCTGGGAATTGCACAGGCCGTTCGTTGGGATAACTGGAAACTTATTCGGCAGAATATTGATGACGCTTTCGAGCTCTATAATCTGGAAGAAGATATCGGTGAAGTTCACAATATTGCTGACCAAAAACCGCTAATTGTAGATAAACTTACTAATTTCATGCAAGAGGCACATATACCTTCAGTGCTCTGGCCCGTCAAAGCCGATTGATGCTAGACCTACTTTAGGAATAGCCTTAATTTGCGCAATAGACATATTAGAAAATAGGCAGAAAGAGTTTCAAAAATTGCGAGCAGTTTTTGAAACTCTTTCTTAACCGTCTGCTAAGATGAGAAAACACACCTTTATCAATAAATTACACACTTTATGGGATATTGCCACATTTGATACTGCCTACAACACATCAACAGCGCAGAATCAAAACTCCTGTGATTTGCCTAGAATCACAGCAGTGTCTGACAAAACCACTGCAGCGCAGAACAAAACCTCCTGTGATTTAACGAGAATCACAGGAGTGTCTAGCAAAACCACTGCAGCGCAGAATCAAACCTCCTGTGATTTGCCTAGAACCACAGCAGAGTCTGACAAAACCACTGCAGCGCAGAACAAAACCTCCTGTGATTTGACGAGAATCACAGCAGAGTCTAACAAAATCACTGCAGCGCAGAATCAAACCTCCTGTGATTTGCCTAGAACCACAGCAGTGTCTAGCAAAACCACTGCAGCGCAGAATCAAACCTCCTGTGATTTGACGAGAATCACAGCAGAGTCTGACAAAATCACAGCAGCGCGGAACAAAACCTCCTGTGATTTAACGAGAATCACAGCAGAGTCTGACAAAACCACTGCAGCGCAGAACAAAACCTCCTGTGATTTGACGAGAATCACAGGAGGTTTTACCAAAATCACAGGAGTTGCACTTTTACATAAAAACTAAATCCATTAGCCAAAAAAGTGCACTCAAAAAGCCCAAAGCAACTTTTTCCTCATAAAAACATTACTTTACTACCTAAAAAAACAGGAAATCTGTGCCAAAAAAAATTGGGGCTACCCCTTGATTCTGGCACAAATTTCCTGTTTTGCACGAGAGCGGCTTTTGCATTTCGATTCTCCAAATACACCGATTCCGCCCTAATTATAGCACGAAATGATCTAAATAAGCAACTAGCGGATCAATCCGTCCGCTTGCAACTGACGGAACACGTCTATCACACCGACCACCTGAGCAGCTTCCTCCCGGTAGCTATCAAGGTCAAAAAACTTCACCCCTCCTATTTCATTCGCAGGAGTTATATCTTCGACCAATTCGTATAGAAAACAATCCTGCTCCATAATAACATGTGCTTCTTCTCCATAAGCAGGCGCAGTAACATGGCAATAGTATCGTAATGCGCTCTCTTCGACCTTAAGCGTGAGCTCTTCCCAGATTTCGCGTTGTAAAGATTGCAAGGAGGTTTCTCCATCATCTACTTTGCCACCTGGCAAATACCAGGCTTTTTTATTATTGCTATACGCTAACAGCAATTTATTATCCTCAATAACCACCAAACCAGCCGTATGAATGTATTTTTTATTCTCCTTATCCATTCTTATATTTTCGCCAAAAACCTTTCAATTTGGCATAAAGTAACATATAATATTTATTTTTACAACAGGTGCGGTACATACACGACAGGGAAATAAACAGCGATTAACAAAATGATCAATTACAATAACAAGACTTTTGCTCCGGTGCAAAATAGCCACAACGGTGAAACATCATCGCAAACTCGCTTTCATTACAAACAAACGGGTAATATCCTAACTGCTTACTATGAAGGGGGCAAAATTAGTGCTGGTCATTTAATTGGTTTGGTTGGTGAAGAAGGAGAAATTGATATGCGTTATCATCAAGTCAATACTGAAGGGCAGATCATGACCGGTATCTGCCAATCAAAACCTGAAATATTAGAAAATGGCAAAATCAGATTGCATGAGCAGTGGCAATGGACTTCTGGCGATCTCTCTCAAGGCCAATCCATTATTGAAGAACTTTAAAGATAATGCAGCTTGACTGATAGTCAATTGCAACTTGCATATAGGGCAACGTAATACGAATCTTTACCAGTGACTCAACGATTAGTCGTACAGCTCGCTAAAATATTTTTTGTAAAAACTCCCTATATAGTCCTAACTTTGTTAAAATTTATGGAACAATCTAAAGACCCCTTACACGGCAAACGACTAGATACCATTCTAGAAGAATTGATAGCATATTATGAAGGCTTTGAAAGACTTGGAGAAGAAATCAAGATTAAATGCTTTACCGATAATCCCAGCATAAATTCTTCGTTAAAATTCTTGCGTAAAACACCTTGGGCGCGAGCAAAAGTAGAAAGCTTATACCTGTACGTATTGCGGCAAAAAAAGAGGGATGCGCAATAGCTCCATCTGTCTATTTTTCATCCTAAATAGGAAAGGATATGAGGTATTAAAGCTTCAGCTCACCTGGCGAAACACCGTAATATTTCTTAAAAGCACTGCTAAAGTTGTTTTGATGTCCGAATCCCGTCAATAAAGCGACTTCGTAGACCGACATCTTCTCTTCCAACAAATAGGAACGCGCCTTTTCCATTCTCACCCTCGTGAGGTAATCGTGGATGGTGACAGAAAAGTATTCCTTAAAGTCTTTACGTAGCTTACTTTCACTCATCAAAACTTCCATAGCCAACTCCTTTTGCGTAGGGGGATTTGCTAATCGTTGTTCCAATATCTGGCGGGCATGTTCCAAACGCGCAATATCCTCTTCATTAAAAAGCGGAGCATCGTGCTGCTGCATCTTGTCGTTATATTGTTCAAATTGATACATCAGCAGTTCTACCACACGGGATTCCGTATGTAGACGTCGAATTTCACCTGTTTTTTTCGACTCCACCAGTTCGGCAATAGTATGCTGCATTTCATACGTAGCCATGAGGTCTTCTTCTGAAAAGGAAGCATAGATTCCTTTTTCGATATCATCCACAAAATGTTTGTGCAAAAGAGAATCCCGTTTGATGAGATTTAGGTAATAATCTTTGGAAATGACGGCAATAAAATAACTGTACTCTACGCCTTCTTTCACTTCATGTGTTGTTTGTACGGAAGGAATATATCGAATGTTATGCCGACTCATACCATAGGGTAGTTTACTATCCGCTGTTTTGTAAAAGATAAATTGACTCGTTATAGCTTCTCCCTCGATTTCGGTATGGATATGAACCGGCTGATCAAAAGACATTTGTGTATACAAAACGAACAAACCACTGGTAGAAAGCTGAAAGTTGGTCATGTGGACAGGGGCACGTTTGATTACAACGCGATTTTCCACGAGGGGCTTATCAGGAACATAGCTATCGGGAATCTCCTCTATAAAAAGCCACTCATCCAACTCTACTATTTTACTTTTTACCAACATACAGATAAGATATAAGCAATGACGTCCTTAAATATACATATTTTACCCAACTGTTTATATCTATTCTAAATAATTACCTGAGCGGCAAGTAGATCTCTCCATTCTTTTAAGCAAATACCTACCCCTTTTTCGAATTCAAGCACTAGTTTCTCTTGATCATCGAAAAAAGAGATGCTTATTTCTTCATCTTGACCACAATTACGTTCTTCTAACAGCATTTTACTTATCATCGGCAGACGAAGCTCTAATTCAAAGCTTTCTTCTTTGATGATATAACGATTTCCCTGATCGATGAGATTACTGATTTTTCCATGGTAGCACTGTTTAGAAGAATCATTTACGGTCGTAATTTTCAAATCCAAACGATGACTTGCACATCGGGATAACATGCGTTTGACCGTATCCATGTCTAATTCTTTACAAGAGGCCTGCGTTGTCCCGATTTTTCCTTCGTGCAAGCTCGTATCAAATTGAAGCTGATCTTCCTTTGCAGGGGAAAGCTGGTTTGCAACACGTTGAAACACATCTTTATTGCTCACTCCTTCAATGAGTTGTACACCATGCACAAGATTTCCGCTCTTATCAAAAAAGTGAATTCCTTCATTGCCTTCTTCTTCGACCAAAAAGGCCGACCGCCATTCATCTGGTGAAACCACTAAATCCACTTCCGAGACATCATCTGTTTTGTATCGAAAATCGTATTTCTTTGCTTGCTTCTGTAGACAAGTGGAATTTAGGGTAAACACGTTCACTTTGCCCATTTCCGTGATCTGGGAAAAAAGATCTTTATTTTGGAAATCGAATTTCTTTAGATAACGTCCCTTTTCTAATAGGAGTAATGCAGCATCACAGATCCCCATTACTTTTGCTAGCTCCCGACCTTCAAGATAAGGGTCTTTCGATAGAATACGTTCTCTTTTTTGCTTCAACGTCAGTTCCTCTACTTGTTCTCCTGGCAATTTTGAATTTACAGCGTAAGCATCGAGCGACATCTCTTCCAATCGCACATACGGGCGTAAGGTCCTTGGATTGATTTCCACCGCAGCCTCAACAGAGAACACCGTATAAATATTATTGGTATTAAGCACTTCAATAGGCGTTCCATCGAAAAGTTTCCTACCATGCTTTAGCATAATAATGCGATCTGCATATGTTGCAGCAAAATTAACGTCGTGGACAACAAGAACAACGATAAATCCCCGTTTAGCTAATGCCTTAGCAATAGCAAGAACTTTTTGTTGATAATGCATATCAAGAGCCGATATGGGTTCATCAAGAAGAAGAAGACTATTTGGATTATCCCAAACTTGAGCCAATGAACGCGCAAGTTGTACCCGCTGCTGTTCTCCGCCAGACAAACTCATAAAAACACGATCAGCAAAAACATCTACCCCACATAATACCATCACCTCTTGAACAATCTCAATATCAATAGCAGAAGGTCTGGACTTAAAATGCGGGTATCTCCCCATCATGACTATTTCATCAACTTTAAATGCCAAAGAAACTTGTTGCTGTTGGCTTAACATTGCTCTACTACGTGCCAAGTCACGCGTATCGTAACTATCCAGGGCATTTCCATACAAACTGATAATGCCTGTTGTCGGTCGGTGTTCTCCACATAAAAGTTTCAATAGCGTAGATTTACCCGCACCATTAGCTCCTAAAATAGCGAGCACCTCCCCTTTTCTTATCTGAAAAGAAATATCCCGAAGTAATTTTCGTCCCTTGATCTCGTAGTTCAGTTTCTCGACCCTTAACATCTTAGATTCTTGTAAATGCTATAACCTGCTCTAAAAGCATTATTTCTCTTTTATTAAAATATATAAAAAAACGGGCGTTCCAAGCAAGGCTGTAATAACCCCAATTGGTAGCTCAATAGGTGCAACAGCTGTACGTGAAAGCACATCAGCTAACGTAAGCACCAAAGCGCCCATCAATAGTGATCCAGCTAAAACATATCGGTTGTCTGCCCCACCCAATAACCGCACAGTATGTGGCACCAGCAGTCCAACAAATCCGATGATTCCTGAAACCGCAACAGATGCACCTACAGCCATTGTCGACAAAACCACGACCCAAAGTTTCACTTTATCGGTACGCATTCCCAATAGATCTGCTTGCATCTCTCCCAAAGCAAAAGCATTCAATGCCTTTCCGAAACACAATAAAAAACTGATAGAAACTAGAATAAATGGTGCAATAACGGTAATATTATCCCAAGTTGCTCCTCCCAGACTTCCTAACATCCAAAAGGTGATGGTTCGCAATTGTTGTTCTGTCGCCATATAGGTCATAAGTCCTGTAAGGGCTCCTGCAAACCCATTAATGGCGATACCGGCCAATAACATCGTGGTAACTTGCGGACGTCCATCCTTTACCGCAATACGATAAACGATAAACGCAGTTAATCCAGCCCCCAAAAAGGCTCCAAATACCAACAGATAATAACCTAACCACTCGGATAGCTCTACAAAAAGTAAAGCCTCAAAAGCGATAATAAGTACAGCGAATAAGGATGCCCCAGAGGAAATACCGATAAGTCCGGGTTCAGCTAAAGGATTTCTAAAAATCCCTTGAATTGCAGCTCCCGAAACGCCTAATGCGGCGCCCACAAGAAGGCCCAATAAAACCCGTGGCATACGGACGACGAAAAGCACATCGACTTTCAGAGGGTCTGGAGAAACGGAAGACAATCCTAATTTAGCGAGGAGAACTTGCCAAACCTCTCCAGGAAGAATAAAGAATGCCCCCAGTCCGAGCGAAAATAGAAAAGTGAAAATTAAGCAAATAGACAATGCTATTAAAATGATACGTTGCTTTGCTGACACTGATCCTCCCGATTAGTTTTTTGTAATTTCCACCAGTCCTTGATGCAATGCCATAACTCCTTCGGGCAAACGCGTACTAAAATTAACCAGCAACGAAGGATTCATACTTAAAATGCGTTCTTTCTTGCCTGCTTCGGTCAGCTTAACGCCTGGCATTTTTAAGATTGCCTCTTTTCCCCCCAAACTGCTGACACCGAAATCAAACATTAAAATAACATCTGGATTTGCTTTCACCAATGCCTCCGTGGTATAGGGTTTAAATTCGGCAAATTCCTGTACGGCATTTTTTCCTCCAGCCATTTCAATGAGCGCATCTAAGCTACTACCTTTGCCCGAAACACTCATCGTTCCCGCTCCTCTTGCATAAATAAATAAAACACGAGGTTTTTTCTTACCTGCGGTCTCTTGCGCAATCATTTCCATAATTTTACCCATCGTTACCTTCGTTCTATTGACCACTGATTTTCCCGTTGCCGAAACCTGTAAACAGTCTGCAATTTCTTGTATAAACCGGTAAGCCCCTTTTTCGGTAAATTCTTGTTTTAACGTGACAACCTCTATGTTAGATTCGCGCAGATGTTTAAGCACAGCAGAACTGATATCTCCTTCGGGAGCCAATACAATAGTTGGACGAAAAGCCATAATTCCTTCCGCCGATAAGGATCTATTTTTACTTACGCGAGGCAACGCAGCTGCTGCTTTTGGTGATACACTTGTCACATCTGTGGCAACAATAGCATCGCCTAACCCCAGTCCATAAACGGTCTCTGTAATTGCGCTACTTAATGTTATAATACGTCGATCTTTTGCTTGAAGCAGCTGAACCACAAGTAGTGTCACTATTACCGCTATTAATTTCTTCATCATACCAATCTCTATTAAACGACATATACACCTGATATCAACGTGCTTCTTTTCTTATACAACAAAAGATACATCCCATGCTATGCCATCGATTTTATTCCACAAAAAAAATCAATAATCAATCTAAATACAAATAAATTAAAAAGAAAGGTTTATTATACCAGATCGAAAATAATGAAACAAAACACTGTAATTCAACACAATAACAACAACAATACGTATCAAAAAATTTTATGAAAAACGAATTGAAGACAAGATTTGACAGTTTTCATATACAAAAACTCGATTTGATTCCTTTTTTTTGTGACATTATTTAGATTGAATAAAAATAAATTAACGATATAGCTGCAGCATGACTCTAAGACTTCTACTTACTTCACTTGTTTTAATCCCCTTATTTACGCTGGGACAAAACCGAAGTAAACTGACAGGCTATGTTCTTGATTCACTCAAACAACCGATTGAAGACGCTCTCGTAACACTCCTACCTGACAATAATGTTTACCGTACAGATGCAAAAGGTTACTTCAGCTTTCCGCGACTTTATAACGGAATTTACCAATTGGACGTCAATCAAATGGGATTTGAACGTCAACGATTTGATGTCGAGATATTGGATGAAGATCGTTTATTGACGGTAACCATGCAACGAAGTAGTCACAAAATTGATAACGTCCTTGTCAACGGGAAAATCACCGCTACAGATAACCTTATCGAGGCAACACAATCTGCTATGCCTGTAAAAGTCATTACCCGCCGCGAAATCGAACTTATGGGGAGCCGCAGACTGGACGAAGTCATGAAGGAACAAACGGGGATAGCGGTAGTCAATGATATCTCAAGTGGATCGCGCGCTATTGGTGTACAAGTGCAGGGATTCAGCAGCAACTATGTAATGGTACTCATAGATGGTCAGCCCATGTTGGGACGTAATAGCGGCAACTTTGATCTATCTCGAATTTCGGTGACGAATATTGAGCGTATAGAAATTATAAAGGGAGCAACATCATGTCTCTATGGTAGCGATGCACTGGGAGGAGCCATCAATATTATTACAAGACATGGTGCCGTCGTACCACAGGCACAAGCCTCTTTATTATACGGAACGTTGAATACTGTAGATGCCACATTGGAGGCGGAAACGCCTTTCGCGAACCAAAGTGGATCGGTGGTATTATCGGGAAATTATTACAGAACAGACGGTTTCAATACAGATTCCCGTTATTTGAGTAGTGAAAGTACAACGATTCCCCCTTATGAAAACCTTAGTTTTCAGGGAAGAGCTCGTTATCGGCTGAGCAAGGACGGAACATTGGGTATTACCGGGCGCTATGCGTCAAGGAATTCAACGATGCTTAATGCTTGGTCTGAAAGCCTCGCCTTAGAGGATAAGCAAAAAGATCAAGACATCAACTTGGGAGCGAGCTATGATCATCATTTTTCCTCTGGCCTACGCAGTATGACCCGCTATTATTATAGCCGCTTTCATACGGAAATGCAGGCCGAATGGTTACAGCAAAGTGTCTTGGCCAGCTCAGGAGAGTTTGGACAGCAGATGCACCGTCTGGAACAACAATTTGCTTATAGTCCCATCAACACCCTGAAATTTACAGGAGGGATCGGCGGTACTATTGAGGTCATGGATGACCAAGAACTGGATAGTAGAAAAGCGCTGTACACTGGATTCGCTTACCTACAATCTGAATGGAAGCCGAGTGAGAGAATACAAACTAGTCTGGGAATACGATACGATTATACAAATGCCTACAGTGGCAGCATTAGCCCTAGTCTGGGACTACAGTACCATATCAGTCCAACGCTTACTGCAAAAGCCGGTGTAGGTGCGGGCTTCAAAGCTCCTGATTATAAGATGCGCTATCAGGTGTTTTACAATCCGTCCGCCAATTACATGGTCGTAGGAAGCGACCGCATTGCAGAGGTTATCCAAAGTATGGATGCCAGTGGCGAACTAAGTTATAAAAACAGTTACATGCTCAATCTGGTTTCCGGTAACCTAAAAGCAGAAAAAAGCTTATCAAATAATATTGGCCTGCTTTGGAATCCTAACGCAAAATGGCAATCTGATTTCTCGGTATTTTATCATTATATACAAAATCAGATTAATACCGTCAGTGTAGGGAACGGAACGGCCATCGCTCAAATTTATAGTTACCGAAATTTACCCAAAGCAGTCAATAAGGGTTTTGAAATATCAACAAGTTACCAAGCGTTCAGCAATCTTCAACTTGCTATTGGCTACCAATATTTAATTGCAAAAGACTTAGCAGTATTAGACAGTATCCGCGCAGGAAACTATCCTTACAATCAATACAACAATGCATCTACGGGGGAATATAGGGAAAGTAAAACGAGTGATTACTGGGGAATTGAAGAGCGATCGCGCCACATGTTTAATTTTAAGGCTTTGTATAGCTACAGACCTTGGGATCTTAATTTCAATTTTCGCCTAAACGTTCGCGGAAAATATCCATTCCAAGATAAAAATGGCAACCAGTTTATCGATGACGCCGATGCTTTTGTACCATCCCATACCCTGCTGAATCTAACAGTGGAAAAAAGTTTCTTCGCTAGAAAATTGACGGTAAGATTAATTGGAGACAATCTTTTAAATTTTACAAACCGCAATATGCTTGGACAGCCTGGAAGAATTATCATGGGAGGTTTGAGTTACCGCTGGATAAAAGACAACTAAAAATAAGATGGCAGCTTCACTTGCTGACATACAATACAACAACTGAAAACAACGGAACAGATGAAAACAATACAAATAATTATCAACGAATGCCGGAACTTTATTTTTCTAGGCAAGAGCTGTTTACTCCTGTTATTCATGATCACGATTGCGTCTTGCGGAAAAGACGATGATACCCAGCCATCATACGAAGATGGAAAAAGTACAGTCATATATGATCTTGCTGGCGATACCGAGGCTTCGGTTGGCGATGGAGTAGATGGAAAAGAACAACGTTCATTCTACACGTTTCTGTATCGGTTTAGCGACCAAAGACAGATTTGGATCAAAACCAAGGCAGACTCCCTTCAATACTTGAAAACAGACGATTGGGATATTGCTTTTACGGCACAATACAATTCTGAGATTTATGTAAACAATGCCAATAATCAGTTCAACCCAGGCTACCAAGGAGAAGCTACGAATACGGCTGTTGTCCTCATCAAAGACAGCTATGCGAATGTAACCACGGCTCCTAGTGATGAAGAATTTGATAACAGCACTATAGAAAAGATTGGCGTAGCGTCATCCACCAACTCCAACGGTTGGTTTCAGTATGACAGCAACACACATATTATGCTGGCATTACCAAACCGTACGTATGCCATTCGACTTCCCGACGGGAAATATGCAAAGCTACAGATCATCAACGCCTACAAGGGTAACCCTACAACAGTGACAAACTTGAACTGGCCTGCGCCTTATTATACCTTCCGCTATTTTGTACAAGAAGACGGAAGCAAAAACTTGAATACGAATTAATTTAAAAATTATACACTTTATTTTTTACTTACAGATATGAATAAGTTATTTAAAATCGCAGCATTGGCTTGCGCACTAACCGTTGGTTTTACTTCTTGTAGCAAAGATGATGATGTGGAAGACACCACGACTCCAGAGTATGAGGCAAAAGTTATGGTAAAGGATGGTGAAACAGTAGATTTAGCAACGGTATCCACGACAGCAAACACGCAAGGTACCTTAAAAAGAACAGGTGATGTGTATTCGCTGCGTAATTTTAGACAGTTTACAATCGGTGAAGATGGAGCAGCCACAACAACGGCGGCTAGCACGTTCTTCTTCGATTTCAAAGAAAATGATGCAACGGATGATGAAGGCCCTATTGGCTTTGCAAATACGTTAAGCTCTGCGATAGCCGTAAATGTTGAATCTGGATATTCACTTTATTACATAGACAAAGCCTTTGATGAAGTTACTTCAACAGATACTTTTATAGAAGTAGAAGGAGGTTCTTTTGGTTTGAACTACTCTGCACTTGGTTGGTTAAACTACGACCGTTCAACACATGTGATTACACCTGTTGCTGATAGAACACTCGTCGTATTCAAAGATGGTAAAGCCTACTTCAAGTTTCGTGTAAACAGTGTCTATTCTGACGAAACTGCAGCATCGGATTATGCTCCGACCAACTACTTTTATTATTCTATAGACTACCAAGAGTTCAAATAGTCGACAAATTGAGGAGAGCCATTGATTGAAATGTCTCTCCTCTTTTCCTTCTAATGAGATAGGAAGAAATCTCATCACTTAAACGCGTAAATTTGAAAACAAACGTAAAACAAGACACGCATGAAATATTATAATATCAATTTTGGAAAAAGACTCTCCCTATTCTTTATTGGATTTATCCTTCTGGGCAGTATCAGCTCCTGTAGCAAGAGTAATTCAGACGATGATCAACCTACCGAGGAAGTTCCTGAGGAAGAAGCGAGTAATCCGGAGTTATTTAATACATTGGTTCGTGTTAACAATTTACAAGCATCACAAGAGAGTAGTTCTGAAACCGATGCTAGCCCTATATACTTCAGTTTGGAAACAAACAAGGAATTGACCTCGGAACACCGTCAAACGCGCAATTGGGATATCGCTTTCAGTGGTATGTTCACCAGTTTTATGGCGGGAAACAACGGCACAAATAGTGGTAACCTTGGCTATGGCAATAAGGCTACAGGAGGAATACTGGTGCTCGAACAAGCTTTCGATGAGGTAACAAATGTGCCTGCAGATAGCGAATTCAAAACCACAGGTGATGTAGTTGGCACAGATAACTATGGCGATTTTGGTGAAGGTATAGGTTGGTATTTATACGATTTCGACGGCACAATCGTTCGCGACGGCGCTACAGAAAACCAACACATAGCTTATGCTTTGGCCTCCTCTCTAACCTTGCAAAATGGAACTGTCGTAAAACCGCGAACTATCGTCGTACGCACAGCAAAAGGAAACTATGCGAAAATCAAAATGATTTCTTGCTACAAAGATCTTCTTACGGCCGACCTTTGGAAAAAAGACAGCGAGAAAATGTATTTTACATTCGAATATGTACTTGTTCCTGCAGGAAGTACAACTTTTGAAATAAAATAGCAATATAAGATGTGGCGATTTTTAAGTTGAATAAAGGGCAGAATTACATTCCGCCCTTCTTCGATTTATCGTTGGTTATTACTTTTTTAGTATATGCGATATAAACGACCTTCATCAGTGACCGCATATAATGCCCCATCGACACCTTGCGTAATATCCCGAAAACACCATCCCTCTCCGTTCAAAAAAATATAGGATTCCTTCCCCACTTTCAAGAATAACATGAAGTATTCGTCAGTTAATCGTTATCTACAAATTGTCATTTTATACAGAAAAAAAACACATTTCATAGGCGAATCACCAATTTTAATACACTGGCTTTAAGTGTAATAGTCTACTTTTGTAGGTATATAAATAGAATTTAAACAAGACTGTGCTAAACAAGATTTGCAGTTACAGCTATAAAAAATAAGCCTATGAAATCAATAGATGATAAAAAATTGTATCAATGGGTAGACCAACTTAGGGAAAGAGGCCACACCGCAAGCAAACAGCGCATTCTTATCATGCAAGCATTATTTGCACATCCGATTATCGAAGATATAGAGACATTTTGGATTACGCTACGCCAAGAGCATCGTATTTCATGGGCAACATTTTATAGCTTTATACGTTTAGCTGTAAAAGAAAAATGGCTGGCCAAACAAGGGCCGAGCTCTACTTATGCACGTTATCATTTACTGATCGATACACAGTAAATGTATTGTATCTGCCACATGAAAACAGACGTTATTTAAGAAATGTTAAAAAAATCGCTGTTGTTATGGATAAACCAATGAAAATAGCGATTTTCATAGATGATTAAGCAGAAAGAAGCATACAACATAGGAAAGAAATCTGAATATTTGTATGGAATCGTTTTAAATAAAGAACTATGATATTAAGTCAAAATATTAAAGAAAACACTACAGCTTCCCATCAGAAATTAGAAGGAATCGTTGTTCGTCAATTAAAAGCCGTTCGTTCGAATGCGGACTATGCCGATGTTTTGAAGAATTTCTATGCTTATTTCAGTAGTGTGGAAAAAGCTATTGCTCCCTTTATTACAACAGAGGTATTGGCAGATTATGCAGAAAGAAGAGATTCTTCTTACATCAAACAGGACATCGAAGAATTAGGTAGCACAATCGATGATCTACCTGTAGCTACTGCGCCAAAAGTAACCAATACTTTGGAAGCTTTGTCTGCATTGTATGTATTGGAAGGTTCTATTATGGGCGGTCCTTACATTGTACAGATGCTGAATAAATACGGTATCACAAGTGGCACATCCTTTTTCTCTGGATATGGTGAGGATACGGGAAAAATGTGGGCAGCTTTTACAAGTGTGTTGAATAAATATGGGGAAGATCCTGCGACGCATGAGCATGCTGTGGCAATAGCAAATGAAACATTTTCCAAATTTGGCGATGTTTTTGCAGCTTCCTTATTGGAAAAATAAAAAGAGTTGACTCTTTGAAAATAATTATGCCTGAAAAAAAAGGTAACAAATCAAAATTATGGCTTAAACGCGCTGGTCTTGGCGCGTTTATGTTTTTTCTTCTAAAAGGTATCGCTTGGCTTTTTATTTTTGCTTTCGCCGCTAAATCTTGTACATAAGCCCACTTCTTTTCTACTTTCTTTTCATTGACTAATTTGGAGACTTTCGTTATATAAAGCCAAAAGTCACAGCCTCTCTGTTGTAAATTATACGTTCTGTTATCTCTAATCTATAGATTGCATTTATTTACAATCTACAAATCTATCTTTGATGAAATTTAGATAGCTTATTTTTCAACTTATTATTATATTCGGCAAAGATTATTAACTAAATGAGATTAAGAATATATTTTGTGAGTGTACTACTCGTGCTACTCGGACAGTTTTCAGGATATGCAGCCTTACCAAAGTTGACCACTGCCAGCGTTCCGGAGTGGATCAGCGTATCAAAGAAACAGCCTGTAACGCCTAACTTAGAAGATATTAGTGATGGTTATTACTTTGAACGCATTGAATATCAGGTTAATTTAGCGACGCAAACGCGCTTTCATCGAGATATTAAAGTTCTTACTGAAAATGCGGGAGCCGAAAATGCGGGACAAGTAAACATTAGTTTTGAACCACAATACCAAAAGCTTGTTTTACACGAACTGTATGTTCTTCGTAATGGACAGAAGATCGATCAGTTGGATATTCAAAAGTTCGAACTCATGGCCTATGAAAGTGAGCTTTCTAGGTCCATTTACAATGGAACATATTCCGCTTATTTGTTGCTTAACGATTTAAGGAAGGACGATAAGATTGTCTTATCTTATTCTCTGCAAGGATTTAATCCAGTTTTCGGCGGTAAATTTTTTGATTCTTATTCCCTACAAGGATACGAACCCTTTGGCTTACTACATGTAAATTTCGTAGTCCCTAAATCCCGCCAACTGCAGTTTAAGACATTCTTGAATGCACCTAAAGCAAGCCAGCAGGATCTGGGATCGTCCATCTCTTATTATTGGGACATTGCAGGAACTGAACAGGCCCCTGCCTACGAGTCCTATACTCCGTTTTGGCACAGTACAAGGCAAAGGATTGAATGTTCTGAATTCAAAAACTGGTCCGACGTTGCAAAATGGGCAGCAGCTGTCAATCCTATTCCTCATCTATCAAAAACGGGAAAACTAGGACAGTTTACCGAACAGTTGTGGAAGGATGCTAAAGGTGATTCTCTCGCCTATTTTAAGGAAGTCACTGATTTTGTACAAAATCACATCCGGTATATGGGGGTGGAAGTCGGCGAATATTCTCACCGCGCCAACGATCCGGAGAAGGTTTTCGCACAGCGGTATGGCGATTGTAAAGATAAATCTGTGCTCTTGGCAACCATGCTCAAAAGTCGTGGAATAGCAGCAAATCTCGTTCTTGCAAATACTATGGAGGAATATAAGCTGGAAGAATATTTACCTGCTCCTTCGGCCTTTAACCACATGGTTGTTCACGCGACAATTGACGAACGCGGTCAATATATTGATCCCACAATAACCAATCAAGGCGGTGCAATACGCGATCGTTACTTTCCATTTTATGGTAAGGTTTTATGGGCAAATACCGCTGGAGGACTGCTCAGAGACACGGAAAAGAACGTTGTTGGAAACATGCGCATCGAAGAGTCTTTTAAATTACAAAAGGATGGTAAAGCGGATCTCGACGTGTTAACGATTTATCAAGGCGCTAATGCAGACCACATACGCAGTTATTTCAAAGAAACCGCTAAGAATCAAATAGAAAAATCGTACCTCGATTATTACAAACGGTTTTATAAGAAGCTGTCCAAAAAATCGCCATTGGTTTATGAAGACGACATATCCAATAATGTTTTTCGTGTGCATGAGCACTATACGATACCGGAGATTTCAGAAATTGACCCCTCGACAAATAGGCGTATCGTATCCGTTTACACGACGAATTTAAGTAGCCAGCTCCCAGAAATTACGGAAGAAAGATCGACACCTATTTCGTTGGACTATCCAACCTCTTTTGAGCATGATATCTACATCATCAATCCCGATGGTGTCCGTATTCCGTCGATGAAAGAAAGTAAATTTGTCGACCGGGAAAGTTATTATTTCGCAAAAAATATCATGACTGTGGATGATACCTTAAAAATAGCATTTCGTCTCGGTTTTCACGAAACTTACGTTAAAGCAGATAAAGTCCAAGAATATATTTCTGATTTCATAGATAAAGATTCATTCTTCTCGGCAGGTTTGTTTATTGATGATGATGGTTTTGCAACTGGATCAAATACGCAACACCAGATCAACTTTTGGGCTGTTTTCGCGTTTATTGGTTTGTTGGGTTTATTCACCTGGATTACTTTAAAATTTTATCATCAACGAAAGGCTTCAACAATTATTCCATTATACGATGAAGTACAACATAATGAATTAGGAGGATGGTTAATTTTCTTAGGGCTAGCATTAATCACTACTTCTATACGTGTGTTTTACAACGGAATGATAGAATTGTTTTTCACACAACAAACTTGGAATTTATTGCAGTATAATGTAGGTTACTCACCTTCGTTATATCATGGTCTACTCCTATTTGAATTCATTGGCAACACATTTACTATTTTTCTTTCGTCTTATTGTTTTTATTTGATGATTAAACGGCGGGATATATTTCCCCAGACACTACTCGTATTGTTAGTGCACCAGCTGCTCGTTGTTCTCCTTGACACTTATTTTGTATGGACTATAGCCAAAAGTAATGTCTTGATAGAAACTGGCTCGGAAATATTTCGCGCAGTTGTATTTGCTATTATTTGGACACTTTACATTGTGAAGTCTACGCGCGTAAAGGGTACATTTTTAGTCTTGAGTTCTTCACAGGCTGCTCTTTATCCGCCTGAGCCGAATTTACCTCCGCTTCCGCCAGTAGTAGGCCG
This sequence comes from Sphingobacterium sp. LRF_L2, assembly GCF_965644235.1. Classification (NCBI taxonomy): domain Bacteria; kingdom Pseudomonadati; phylum Bacteroidota; class Sphingobacteriia; order Sphingobacteriales; family Sphingobacteriaceae; genus Sphingobacterium; species Sphingobacterium sp. LRF_L2. The sequence goes on from NZ_CBFFRI010000001.1 coordinate 106,551, forward strand.
TGACGATCAGTAAAACTTCAGTTTACAACTCAGAAAGGAGCTCTACGTTAATTTGACTTCATGAACAAAATCTTTAACCTCAGCATTCCATGGCTGAGTTTTTTTTATTACTTCGACAAATCGTAAGTGAACTCGGTTTTACATTTGACGACAAATTCGAATATCTTTTCGGCAAAAGGCAAACATCCAAAATAAAAAGTCCACCAATCTTAGATATGAAATGTCCATGATTGGCAAAACACAAACACGAATGAAAATAACCCCGAAGGGCTCATCGAAGATAACCGAACGAAGTGAGCTCTCCAAAGGAAATCTGGACATTCCATATGGCCATTAAAAAAACAGATAATTTACATATGAAATAATTTTTCAAAAAAATTATTCAAATTTTGGTGAACTCAAAAAAAATATCTAGCTTTAGAGTGCGTCAAATGATCCACTCAAGTGGACGAAATCTAGTAGGAAATTCCCCGTCGTGAGATAGGGAATTTTTTTTTTACACTCTATCTGGCCATTCATTTGGCAATTCACCACTGAAACCCATTTCCGGCAGGCTGTCTATAGCGTGCATATCTTGTTCGGATAAATTGAAATCAAAGATTAATAAGTTTTCTTGGATACGCGCCAATGTAGTAGACTTAGGTATAACAATAGCATCGTGTTGAAGCACCCAGCGCAAACATACTTGGGATACTGTTTTTCCATGCTTCAGCGCAATTGATTCTAACACTGGATTTCCAAAAACCTTACCTCGTGCCAAAGGCGACCATGATTGAATAGCTATACCATGCGAACGGCAAAAGGACACGACTTCCGGTTGCCAATAGCCTGGATGGAATTCAATCTGATTGATAGCTGGAACTACTCGAGTAGTCTGTAATAGTGCTTCTAAATGCTCTGGCCAAAAATTACTTACACCAATTGACTTGATTTTACCTTGCGCCTGTAGGTCTTCCATCACACGCCAAGCGTCTGCATTTGCTTGTTGCCAATTTGCATAGTTCTTTGCATTTGCTGGCCAATGTATCAGATACAAATCAATGTAATCGACAGCCAATTTTTTCAAGGATTTTTCAAAAGCCATTTTTGTTTCCTCATACCCTAAATTTTCTCGCCAAAGCTTTGTTGTGATGATAACTTCTTCGCGAGGAATCCCACTTTTCTGAATGCCTTTCCCTACATGCTCTTCATTTTCGTATTTGGCTGCTGTGTCCAATAACCGATATCCGGCCTGTAATGCTTCCTGAACAGCCACAATGCCTTCTTCTTCCTTTGCTTTATAAGTACCGAATCCTAATACAGGAATTTCGTGCCCGTCATTTAATTTAATATAATGCATAATGAAAAAACTACTTTTGTTCTTATTTTTAGATCCGGAAAAAATTCCAATCTTTTACAAGTTACTAGAAAAAGGTTTTATCTGACTTATCTAAAATGTAAAATTTTATCTCACCATCTGAATATGATGCAATTAAAGATGTTATAAAATTGAATCATGGCAGCAGTTGCAATGGAAGCTGTAGCTTACACAACAAAATAAAAATCATCGTAATATGAGATCATCGTCCGGTATATACGCACTATCTGTTATTGATTTCCATAAATTATCAGAAGTGGATTTATTGGCTCATTATCCTTCAGGAGAAATTCCAAAAAGATCAGACTACGTGCGCCTTCGTATCGTCGAATTGCGCGTCAATAACGTATTGTTTGCTATGAGCGATGTGCTACCTCCCTTGATGATTTCAATACGATATGATAACAATAGTTTATTCTTAACATGTGACTGTCACTTCTCCGGTCATCATCTCTGTTCGCACGAAATGCTAGCCCTAAGTGCGCTGTTACACGTAAACGCGTATAGGCCTTTCTTCGATATCATGGCTCGAAAAGAAGCTTTAGTTAATACCGCTAGAGCTTTTGGTCTAGAGCATGAGCAGGATTTAGATCTTTACTTTGATTTACGGTATAACAACGAAGGAGTTGTAGCTGTCGCCAAAAATGACCAAATATTAGCTATTGACGAGAAAAAAAACGAAATTCCGTTGGTGAATGCCAGTTTAGTTCGCAAGGAAAATCGCGACAAAGAAAATAAATCGCCTCAATTACCCATCTTAGTAATAACGCGTCACCGTTTTTACAATCAACTCCGTTTCGAATTGATAAAAGCGGAACTATCTCGCACAGGAACATTGAAAGGTTCTGTAAACTATTTAAATCCCGCATCGTTACTTTGGAAAGCGAAGGATGCTACGGAAGCCAAATTTTATGCCGCAATAGGAAGTTTCCAACAAAGCTATAACGAGGATGAACAGATCGATTTGGAGGCTTTGTCTGCAATCGTTGAAAACCCATTGGGATTGCCTGTATACTATCACGATCGCCTTATTTCTGAAAAAATCAGCAGCAAATCGATCAAACCAACAACAATAGCATTATTCCAGGCTAAAATAGAGTTATCAGTATTCAAACGTCTCCCATTCTATGAAATAAAAGCATTCTGCATCTGGGATCAGCAAAAGATTGTCCTGAGAAATTTGGATCTGCAGCATCAGAGTTTCGTTAGGAAGGACAACACCTTCTTCTTGATACAGGACAGCAACATATTGAATTTGATTCATTTTTTTAAGAACAAAGCTGAAATTTTGCTCATTCACCATAGCAAATATGACAGTTTTGTAAAAAATACCCTCGGTCCGCTTGAAGAGATTGTCCGGGTGAATTACACCTATATTCGACAAGCTACTGAATTGGAGACAAAATCAATCCGATCAGATCAAGAACGGATAATCTATTTTAGCCAAGAAGGAAGTTATGTCAATATTACACCAGTTGTACGATATGGGCATATTGAAGTGCCTATTTCTTCACAAAAACAAATTCGCGTGCAAGATGAAAACGGGAACTTATTTACATTGGAACGCCAATCGGATTTTGAAGACAAATTTGTTAATTTAATTCTTCTTCAACATCAGGATTTTCGAGAGCAGTTGACAGAACCTGATTACTTTTACCTACATCATCATCAATTTTTAGATGATGATTGGTTTATGAAAGCTTTCGAAGCTTGGCGCAACGAAGGGATTACCTTATTGGGTTTCCAAGAGCTCGGTTTAACAAAGCTAAATCCATACCGTGCAAAAATTGACATTAAAATTGTCAGTGGTACGGATTGGTTTAACACGAAAATCAATGTTTCTTTTGCTGATCAACAGGCATCGATCAAACAAATACACAGGGCAATTCGCTACAAAAGTAAATACATTCAGCTTGATGATGGTACACTAGGCATCTTGCCAGAAGATTGGCTACAAAAAATTACAGCGTTCTTCCAGTTTAGTATTCTAGAAGGTGACCTATTGAAAACACCAAAAATTTGTATTTCAGCTATCGAATCGCTTTTCGAGAAAGAAATTGTTCCTTATGAAATAGAAGAGGAAATTAAAACGATTAGACAAACGTTAGCTAAAATAAAGGTTCTAAAAAATACAGCGGTTCCCAAAGGTCTAACCACGCGTTTACGATCTTATCAAATAGAGGGGCTACAATGGTTAAATCAGTTAGACGATCTGAATTTCGGCGGTTGCCTTGCCGACGACATGGGACTAGGAAAAACGATACAGATGATTGCTTATCTTCTTTCTCAACGTGAAAAAAGAGGGAAATGCATTGATTTGATCGTAGTACCGACATCTTTAGTCTTCAATTGGCAAAATGAAATCAAAAGCTTTGCACCAGCCTTAAATGTGTTGCTCTGGACGGGTATGGAAAGGAAGAAGAAAATGGAAGAATTAATGCCCTATGACATTATTCTCACCAGCTATGGAACGTTGCTATCGGATATCGCCTTGCTCAAAAAAATAGACTTCAATAGTATTATCCTTGATGAATCTCAGGCCATAAAAAACCCCAATTCGGAGCGCTATAAAGCAAGTCGTTTACTTCAATCGCGTGTTCGATTTGTGCTTACTGGTACCCCGGTCGAAAATAGTACTTTCGACTTATATGGCCAATTGTCATTTGCTTGCCCCGGCCTTCTTGGCAGTCGACAATTTTTTAAGGATACGTATGCCACGCCTATTGATAGATTCCAAGATCGTCAACGCGCGAAAAGTCTGCAGAAAACAATTGCTCCTTTTGTACTTCGTAGAACAAAACAACAGGTTGCTAGCGAATTACCTGAAAAAACAGAAATGTTGATTTATTGTGAGATGGGGTCTGAACAAAGAAAGATCTACGACGTACATGAAGCCGAACTACGTGCTTATTTAACAAATACGAATGAAGAAGAGATTAATCGAAACAATATGCATGTATTATCGGCCCTTACCCGATTACGCCAAATCTGTAATGCGCCGTTTTTATTGAAAGAGGGATATGATGCTCATATATCTACAAAAATAGACACCTTGCTCGAACATTTAGATGGGTTAATAAGCGATCATAAAATATTAATTTTTTCACAATTTGTATCGATGCTCGACCTTATTAAACAGGCTTTGGTTAAACGAAATATACCTTTTTGTTTGCTTACGGGTGATACAAAAGACCGAGAGAGCGTTGTTCAAGAATTTCAAGAGGACAGCAGTAAACATGTTTTTTTGATTAGCCTAAAAGCCGGAGGGGTTGGACTAAATCTTACAGCTGCAGATTATGTTTTTTTGGTAGACCCTTGGTGGAACCCCGCTATAGAAAACCAAGCGATCGACCGCTGTTATAGGATAGGACAGGATAAACATGTTGTGGCTGTTCGGCTTATCACACCAAATACCGTAGAGGAAAAAATCAGGGATTTACAGGAGAAGAAAAAGGAACTTGCTTACGACATGGTGAAAACCGACACCGATGTGATGAGCAAGTTTTCGAAAAGAGATTGGCTTGATTTGCTTTCCTAGCATAATCAAGCCAACTTTTCAAGAAAGATCTACTGTTTTGTCAAAACCATACCGGTTTCAAAACGAAGCGAATCGATATTCTTGAAAATTAATTTACCATCTTTCTCTTCCATATAACCATATCCCTCGGTAGCTGTCTTTCCATTGAGGACAAAAGCAACTTGACGAATGGAAGATTGTCCTTCCGAATCAAATGTATAATCTGCAATTAAAAGGCTATCTTTTAATTGCCCTTCAATGGTTCCTGCATTTCTATCTTTTTCTTTCCAGGCATAAGTCAAGTGCCCCATTGCTTTATCTCCTTGTATTGTCAAATGTAGCGAAACGGTATCTCCTGACGCTTCATAAGCGTAAGATCCAACCAAATCTTCGGTATTGATTGCTTTGTTACTTTCGGAATTTACTGACGCGCTATCTGTATCTGTACTTTTTGAAGCTTGACCACAAGCTGTAAATAACCCTATTGCAAGCAGCAAACAGCCTATTGTTTTCCTATTTTTCATATGTAAATAATTATTTATAAGTATTAGATTTTATTGGAATAATAAACCAACATATTTTACGCTACCCATCAAAATACATCTATTGCATTTGGCTCGAAAATATTCGTTTTAAATAACAAAATACGTACCAACATGCCCTCATAGGCTCTTTGTTATAAAAGCAGCTCTCTTTCGCCTATTCCCTTTTGGTACTTCAATAACTTCGTAATTAAAATCCTTGTAGGCATCTCGAAGCACATCAAACGTGCGCTCGGCCTCGTCCCAGGTTTGGCGGCGTTCATCATCTTGCTCATAAATGTCCTTCCAAGGCGGGAATATAAATACTTTTTTATTATATCGATAGGCTAAACAGGCCTCTATTTGCAATGCACTGAGTTCTAAATTTTCCAAACGAGCGTATCCCACGCAGTCTAAAAGACCGCGATCGAAAAAAACAGGTTGATTTCCAGCGTCTATCGCTTGAGGTTTTAAATTTTCAAGTGATGCGGCAAACATCTTGTTTAAATATTCTTTTTTATTGCCCCAAGGTAAAGCATTACCTCCAGAGGCGATCTGCTGTTGTATAATCTGTCTGGCATTTTCTTCTATACAGCGATAGCCTTGTGCAAATAGACTAGCCAATAATGTTGTCTTACCTACTCCAGGTCCACCAGTCAATACGTAATAAGAGTCGTTTTGGTAAAGCATGATAAAGATTTAAAGATAAAGGAATAAATAACAATCGGTGGCTTATCAGAGGTCGAACACAAATATAAGTTATAATTTAATACCTCTCCTACAAAAAAAGGATCCGCGTTGGGATCCTTCTATCTTTTTACACGAAAGTGTATATTATTTCTTTTTTCTATACAATTCTTCGCGTTGTGCTTTTACCACATCGGAATTGATATACTCATCGTAACTCATTAATTTATCTATAATACCGTTAGGTGTTAATTCGATAATACGATTTGCTACAGTTTCTGTCAACTCGTGGTCACGTGAGGTAAACAACATCGAACCTCTAAAATCTTTCATGCCGTTGTTTAAAGCAGTAATTGATTCAAGATCCAAATGGTTCGTTGGCTCATCAAAAAGTAGAAAATTTGCACCTTGAAGCATCATTTTAGAAAACATACAGCGCATTTTCTCTCCTCCAGAAAGGACTGAAACTTTTTTCATAACCTCTTCACCGGAGAACAGCATCTTTCCTAGAAATCCACGAATAAACTGCTCATCAGCATCAGGCTTGGTTGTGTAATTACGTAACCAGTCTACCAAATTTTCACTGACCCCATCGAAATATTCTGCATTTTCAATAGGCATATCGGTTGGAGTGATCGTGATTCCCCATTTAAATTCACCTTTAAAATCAGTATCTCTTCCAGAAAGAATTTCATAGAAAGCGGAAGTCACCAAGGAATTTTCAGATAGAACCGCGATCTTATCGCCTTTGTTGATCATAAAGGTGATATCTTTAAAATATACTTCACCATTTACGGTCTTGCTTAAACCATCTACCTGTAAAATTTGATCACCTGGCTCACGATCCATTTGGTTAAACATAATTGCTGGATATTTTCTATTCGAAGGTTTAATATCCTCAACATTAAGTTTGTCCAAGGCTTTCTTCCGTGAGGTAGCTTGCTTAGATTTGGAAGCATTCGCCGAGAATCTACGGATAAACTCCTGAAGCTCTTTGATCTTATCTTCCATCTTTTTATTTTGATCCGAACGTTGTTTCAACGCAAGTTGGGATGATTCGTACCAGAAGGTATAATTTCCGGTATAGATAGTCATTTTTCCAAAATCAATATCGACGATATGTGTACAAACGTGATCCAGGAAGTGACGATCGTGGGATACAACCAATACAATAGCTTCATAAGCTGCTAGAAAATCTTCTAACCAAGCAATCGTATTGATATCCAAATCATTCGTTGGCTCATCTAGAATTAAGATATCTGGTTTTCCGAAAAGGGCTTGCGCTAGGAGAACACGAACTTTCTCATTACCATCAAGTTCTTTCAGAAGTTTATAATGAAGCTCCTCTTTGATACCTAGGTTACTTAAAAGCGTTGCTGCGTTACTTTCCGCATTCCATCCGTCCATCTCTGCAAAAAGGCTCTCCAATTCACCAGCACGCTCCCCATCAGCATCAGAAAAGTCCTCCTTCATATAGATGGCGTCCTTTTCTTTCATCACTTTATAGAGCTCCTGATTTCCTATCATAACGGTTTCGAGCACGGAAAATTCGTCGAATTGGTAGTGATTCTGGTTCAAAACCGACATACGCTCACCTGGCGTAAATGCGACTGATCCACTAGTAGGATCTACCTCTCCTGAAATAATCTTTAGAAAGGTTGACTTACCTGCACCATTCGCTCCTATAATTCCGTAACAGTTTCCTGGAGTAAATTTTAAATTGACATCTTCGAATAGCACACGTTTGCCAAAGCGAAGACTAAGGTTCGAGACGTTAATCATGCGGCAAAGATACGCTTTTATTCTTGGATTTTTTAGTCTAAAAACGAGCTGTTTACAAAGGAACAACACGAAAAAAAACAGGACAAATGCGCTTAACGTACAGTGAGGCATTTAGCACCTTTTTCACCAACCTGGCAAACGAAGATCGCCAAACAAGCCCTTTCAAAGGCATCAATTGATGCGATTCTTATAGTACTTCTCTAAAGGTTTATTTTTCAAATCGATAAGATAACCATTCACAATAGCATACCTTAGCTCTTGGCCATTTCCAAGGAAAAAATTGCTACTCCCTAATAAGCTTATATGCTGGGTTGGCGTGATGTTAGATTGCGTGAAAAGAACCAACGGTAAATCATGCAAAGTCCCTGCTACATTTCCTTTTATTTTGACAGCGATATAACCTTCTTTTAGAAGTTGCCAGGCTTTTTCCATAGAAATACCCCCCATACTTTCGAAAGATTCAGGGTAAACCTTGCCCTGGACAAAGTTCAGTCCTTGCGCATCGATCTCTTCATATCCTGCTAGATCTTCCAAATCTCCCAAATCCTCAATATGCCCACGTACAAAGAAATCTCTATCAACGGTTATTTCTGTTCGACGAATAGCAACATCTGTTTTCAGCGGTACAGATTCGTTGGTAAGCTGAACATTACGCAACAGCACATCATTCAATTGCATCGCATTGAATGGTATCTTGTCGTAATCTGTTTGTTCATATTTTTTGTAAGAATCTTGCGCGATTTCTAGCAGTGCATTTAAAATAATGGCAAAATTTAGCCTTCTAATTTCCTGCTTTTCAGGGTCTCCTTTTTTACCTCCTGATTCGATAAGAACGGTGCTCGCTCCCCAGCTCTGAAAATTATCGCCAAACCCTCTAGGAGAATAGGTATCATCATATTTCGCTACAGCATTTGGTACATATTGTTGCAATAAGGTATTTATGCCTACAATAATCTGCATAGCTCCCTTACGTACCTCGTTAACTTCCCGAGCCTGATTATAAGCCGGAGCCAGTAATGAAATCGTCACCGGATTTTTTGTTTCGGGAACATTATAATAAATACTCTGATCATGTAGATTGAACCCAAAAGAAGGTTTCACTTCTTGGGCAATACGTTTTAATAATGCTCCTTCCACTGTCTGCGTAGCCCTGGCATCGCGATTCAAATCTATTTGCTGTGCATTCCGCCTTGTGTAACGCTCTGCTCCATCTGGATTTAGCATCGGAATAAAGTGAATCTCCAAGTGTTCGTTCAACAGGTTTCTCAAGCTGTCGAAGCGATCATCCTTGCCTTCTAAAAAATTAAAAATATCGAACAATGCCATCGTAGCCGTTGGTTCATCGCCATGCATCTGCGACCAAAGCATCACTTTTTTGTTGCCTTGACCATACTTTAACTTGTAAATGCTTCTTTTTTCGGCGGATCTTCCAATTTCAGCGATTTCCAATACATCTTTTTCGCGATGAAACTGAATCAAAGAATCGATGTCGCTATGCTTAAATCGACGGTGAAATAATTTCGATTCTCTATATTTTTCGAATAGATTATTGAATTGTGCTGTATCTATTGTCATAGCATCTCTATAGTCGGATTGCGCTTTTGTTTTTTCCTCTGTGCAGGATTGGAGCGATACTAGCGTCGCTAAAATAAGAATCATTACTTTCATCTGTTTACTTTTGTTTCCGTTTATCAGATGGAATCTGAACGCCATGAACTATTCATTTTCCAATGCAATTAAATAGATTCGTTCAGATCCTTTTTAAGATAACGCTTTTTGAGATAACTGTATTACATACATGAACAGATTATTATATGCTGTTATCGGTTAAACAAAAGCCTATGTCCTGTTCCCACTTCCTGAATCTTTCCGTTAACAAAGGAAAGGTTGCCTGAAACAAAGGTATGAGTGATTGTAGAAGAAAAGGTATGACCTTCAAAAGGAGACCAGCCACATTTGGACAATATATTATCTTTAGAAACAGTATAGGGTTTATCTAAATCGACCAATACCAAATCTGCCCAATATCCTTCTCGAATAAAACCACGACTTTCGATCTGGAATAAAGTCGCTGTATTGTGTGCTGTTTTTTGCACTAATTGTTCTAACGTCATTTTTCCTTGTTTTACAAGATCGAGTAAAGCTTGTAAAGCATGTTGAACGAGAGGTCCTCCAGACGGAGCTTTTGCATATGCACTGGTCTTTTCCTCATAGGTGTGCGGAGCATGATCTGTCGCAATAACATCAATATGTCCATCTAAAACCGCACTTAAGATTGTATCACGATCTGTTGCTGTCTTTACAGCTGGATTCCATTTAATAAAATTTCCTTTTTCTTGATAATCTTGATCGGAAAACCAAAGGTGATGAATACAAGCTTCGGCCGTAATTCTTTTCTGCTCTAATGGTAAATCATTCGCAAAAAGGGATGTTTCTTTCGCTGTAGAGATGTGTAAAATATGAAGTCGTGCATTGTGCTTTCTTGCCAATGCTACGGCTTTTGACGACGAGAGATAACAAGCTTCTGCGGAACGTATCAAAGGATGCATATAGGGCTGTAAACCATCTTCGCCATATTTTTCTTTAAAAGCTACCAAATTCTGCTGAATGGTCTCCTCATCCTCGCAGTGCACAGCAATCAATGTGGGTGCTTGTTCAAATATTTGCTCTAAGGTGGTCTCATTATCCACCAACATATTTCCCGTAGACGAGCCCATAAAAATTTTTATTCCACATACATCTCGTGGATTCGTTTTCAAGACTTCCGCAAGGTTATCATTAGCTGCTCCCATAAAAAAGGAATAATTAGCCAATGATTTTTCTGCCGCAATCTCGTACTTATCTTGTAGCAGCTGTTGTGTTAGCGTATTAGGCACCGTATTAGGCATCTCCATAAAAGAGGTTGTACCTCCTGCTACTGCTGCCCTACTCTCATGCCATATGTCTGCTTTGTAGGTTAATCCCGGCTCACGGAAATGCACTTGGTCATCAATCAAACCTGGTAAAAGAAATAGACCGGAGGCATCGATAACCTGATCAGCCCCCTGTTCAATATGATCTGCGATTTTTTGAATACGTCCATCTTGAATATATACATCAGCTTGGAAGCTCTTTCCTTCGTTTACAATTTGAGCAGACTTGATAAGAATTGAAGACATGGAATAAATTAAAAAGTAAATATTGTGTGTATAAAGCTTAAAACATCTTTTCTATCAAAAACGTTAAGCGTTACTATTTTGCGTTTGCAAGTTACAAATACGATCGAAAAAAGCGAAAAACCTCTTAAAGAAAAAGCCCGCAATCGGGCGATTACGAGCTTTCCTATTAACCAATTATAAACTTAAATTATGAGACTGCAAATTTAACGTTTTAGTGATAAACCTCCAAGTTATAACTTGCATTTTTTCGCCCATAAATGCTATCTATCGACTTCACCAAGCACAATATCAATAGAACCCAATATAGCGATGAGGTCTGCAATAAGCTGTCCTTTACCTAACTCAGGCAAAACAGATAAGTTATTAAAACTTGGTCCTCTGGCCTTTACACGCTTAGGAATATCTGTTTTTTCCTGTGTCACGAAATGGAATCCTAACTCTCCTTTTGGGTTTTCCGCACGGATGTAATATTCTTGTGATTTTAAATTTACTTTCTTTGGAACCATCCCCCGGGGATCGAACTCTGGTGTTCTTTTAAAATCTGATCTTAAGCGATCGATACATTGTTCGATGATCCGGACAGATTCTTTAATTTCATCCACACGCACTTTATAGCGATCCCAGCAATCGCCTAATTCTCCCATTTCACCTTTACCAACAGGAATATCAAACTCAAGCTCTGGATAAACCGAGTAACCGTCTATTCTACGGAGATCCCATTTTATACCGGAAGCGCGCAGCAATGGACCGCTACAACCGTAATTGATAGCGACATCAGCAGGCAAAACGCCAATACGGGCTGTACGTGCAATAAATATTTCATTGTTAGAAAGTAAATCATCTAACTCGACAAGCTTGGGTTTAAAATACGTTACAAAATCTTTACACCGATCTTCGAAACCTACAGGTAAATCATAAAATAAGCCTCCAACCCAGATATAGTTATAGAGCATGCGCGAGCCAGAAGCCCATTCCAACATATTCATGATATGCTCCCGATCTCTAAAACACCACATAAAAGGCGTAAATGCGCCGATGTCGATACCATAAGTACCTATAGCTATAAGATGTGATGCTATGCGATTCAACTCACATACCAAAACACGGATGTATTCCACACGTTTCGGTATATTTCCCTCAATTCCCAACATACGTTCGACTCCCATCACAAAGGCATGACTGTTGTTCATGGATGCGAGGTAGTCCAACCGATCTGTAAATGGAATACTTTTTGCGTAATTCATAGACTCTGCATGCTTATCAAAACAGCGATGCAAGTACCCTAAATGAGGAATAATCTCTTTGACAATCTCTCCGTCTGTAATCAACTCTAAACGGAGAACACCATGCGTAGATGGGTGCTGTGGCCCCATATTAATAACCATCTCTTGCGAACTGATGGCTTCTATTTTTTTTCTATAGTTATCCAGTCCTTCTGTATAAGCCTTCATCACTATTTATTTTATAGCTATTCCATGATATGATTCTGCATCTTCATAATCCTTACGTAAAGGATAACCAATCCAATCGTCGGGAAGTAAGATCCTTCTCAAATCAGGATGATCGGTAAAAAATATACCCATCAGATCAAAAGCCTCCCGCTCATGCCAATCAGCAGTCCGCCAAACACTCGATACAGAGGGAACTTCCGGCAAATCGCGGAGATTCCTATCATTCTCTAGCTCCACCTTTAACGTTAACTGTGTTTGGTAAGGGATCGACGCGATATGATAAACCACGGTAAAGCGGTTTTCGGGATGGTAATCCACTGCTGTTATATTGGATAAAAAGTCAAAATAACAGCCTTCTGTATCTCTCAAAAAAAATGCAATCTCGACAAGATGCTTTTTCTGAATAACCAGTATAGGCTGTAATGCATGCTCTTCAACTCGGAGCACGACCTCTTGTCCGAAATTTTTTAAGAGGAGGTTTTTAATTTTTTCAAACATAGTTTAAGGAGCTAAACGTTGGATTTTCCAATCGCCCTGTTGAAATATATATTCTATGCGGTCGTGAAGCCTATTGCTTCTACCCTGCCAAAACTCCATTTTCAATGGTGTTACTTGATATCCGCCCCAATATGCTGGTCGTTGAATATTATCAACCTGAGCATACTCTTGGGTTAATTCATCTGCACGCTCTTCTAAAACTTCTCGACCAGCAATAACCTGACTTTGGGGCGAAGCTAAAGCGCCAATACGACTTGCCTTAGGGCGCGAGGAAAAATATTCATCAGAGTCTTCGGTAGGCAACTTTTCTGACCAGCCTTCTATACGTACTTGGCGTTGCAATTCGGGCCAAAAAAACAGTAAACTGACCTGTTTCCGGTTTACCATAGATTGTCCTTTTTTGCTGTGGTAATTGGTAAAAAAGCTAAATCCTGACGGTTTAATATCTTTCAGCAGAACCACCCGCGACGATGGAAAGCCATCATCACTTATTGTTGCTAGCACCATCGCATTAGGTTCTGTGACATCCGCTTGAAGAGCTTCTTCAAACCAACGTTCAAATTGCTGTATTGGATTGCTTAAAACATCACTTTCATCCAACTTATACTTGCTATAGTCCTCGCGTATCGCCGCTATATCTTTGTGAGTAATGGACATGGTATATGTATATTGATACAATGACAAACTTAATCAAAAGGAGTGGTTTTACCGAAAGTATACCTAAAAAATTGCTGTTTTGTGTAAAATATCTTATATTGAAACCAGCATGTATCGATCAGCTTGTTTGTTCGGTTTTCAGGAGTTTTGTCACACAGAATTGTTGTTTTTTTAGTTTGAGATATCATGTTTAACACCCACACCCCGGCAAAGGGAAGTCTTTTACTTTCCGAACCATTTATGCTTGACAGCAATTTCGAACGTTCCGTTATCTTGCTATGTGAACACAATTTAAACGATGGCACTATGGGCTTAGTGCTTAATCATAGGTCTACCTTTCTTCTCGCTGATATAGTTCAAGGTATTGAGAACCCCGACTTCCCTCTTTATATTGGCGGACCTGTCAATATGGAGGCCCTATTTTTTATACATAAGGCCACAGATAAAATTGATGGTGGTATCCAACTTGTCGATGACATGTATTTCGGAGGTGATTTTCAACAAGTCCTATTCTTGTTAAATGACCGTCTGATAACGCCCGAAGAGATTAAATTCTTCATTGGGTATGCTGGATGGAGCCCAGGACAACTTGAAGATGAAATCGCTCAAAATAACTGGGCTGTACACAGTAAGTTTCCTACAGATTTATTATTGGTTCAAGATGGGGAAGATCTGTGGAAACAAGCACTGATAAGCCTAGGACCAAAATATGCACATGTTGCTAATTTCCCTAAAAGCCCAAACCTAAACTAGTAGCTTATTAATCGTCTTTCGCAACAGCCTTTAAAAACTACTAAACAAATAGACATTAAAATTAAAAAAACACTATCTTTGCAGGAGTAAACAGCTCCTTCTTTCTGCTTATTTCGAGAAGGTTTGTTACAACGCAAGACAGCAAATATGATTAGACTGCAAAAGGTCAACAAATTCTTTCTTAAAAAAAAGGGAGCAGTGCATGCGCTGAAAGATGTCTCTCTAAATATCCATAAAGGTCAAATTTTCGGCATTATTGGCTACTCTGGATCTGGAAAAAGTACGCTCATTCGAACCATTAATTTATTAGAAAGACCTACATCGGGAGATATATTTGTATTCGAAAAGAATATCAGTATGCTTTCCGAACGAGAGCTCGTACCTTTTCGTAGAAAAATAGGTATGATCTTTCAACATTTCAACCTTTTGTCGTCTAAAACTGTATTTGAAAACATTGCATTTCCGCTCAGATTAACAAATACGCCAAAAGAAGTAATAGCTGAAAAAGTCAATAACTTATTAGATCTAATTGATTTATCGGAGAAAAAAGATGAGTATCCAGCGGCTCTTTCGGGTGGACAAAAGCAACGTGTTGCTATCGCTCGCGCATTAGCTTCTGACCCCGAAATCTTGTTGTGCGATGAAGCAACTAGCGCACTTGATCCACAAACTACGAAATCAATCCTTTCGCTCTTGAAACGCATTAATCAACAATTGGGTATTACGATTGTAATCATTACCCATCAAATGGAGGTTGTACGTGCTATTTGTCATGAAGTTGCCGTAATTTCTAAGGGAGAGATTATTGAAGTCAAAGGTGTTGATGATTTGTTTAACCAGCCTTCATCTCCTATAACTGCGGAGTTATTAAATCCATTTCTTACTGTCGATTAACTTATACCTATGTCTGAAGCAACTTTTTGGTTATTAGCAAAGGGAACGTGGGAAACCATCGTGATGACATTTACTTCAGGATTTTTCAGTTTTTTACTGGGGCTACCTTTGGGCATTTTACTTTTTTTAACGCGCGAAAGACAGTTGCTTGCTCATAAAACTTTAAATCGCGTTATTGCTTTCTTTGTCAATATATTCCGATCTATTCCATTTATTATTTTGATCGTGTGGATGATTCCGTTTACCCGAGCTTTAGTAGGCACTTCAATCGGTATGCAAGCGGCCATAGTACCGCTAAGTATAGGGGCGGCGCCCTTTGTAGCGCGACTGGTTGAAAACTGTTTGTTGGAAATTCCTTTTGGTGTGATCGAAGCTGCTCGATCTATGGGGGCAACTATCTTACAGATTATTGGAAGGGTACTTATCCCCGAATCTTTACCCGCTTTGATAAATAGTGCTTCTTTAACGCTGATTACATTGGTTGGATATTCTGCAATGGGAGGCGCAGTTGGGGCCGGAGGACTTGGTCATATTGGCTATCAATATGGATACGTAGGCTATGATGCGTTAATCATGAATATGGTTCTCTTACTCCTTATCGCTATTGTATTCGGCATCCAATTCTTAGGTGATCGTATCTCTAAGCATTTTGACCACAGGAAATAGTTTTCATATCATACGCTTTTTACTTAAAAAAATTAACATAAACTTACTATAAATATGTATCGCACCTTAAACCATAACATTTGTATATTCCTTGCAGCCATCTCGCTTTGGTCGTGTAACTCGGGGAATCAAAACAAGAATGTATTAAAAGTTGGCGTACAGGCGGGACCTGAATACAGCCTAGCGGAAACAGCACAAAAGGTAGCCAAGGAGAAATACAATCTCGATGTAGAGCTGGTATCTTTCAATGATTATGTTATGCCAAACGAGGCTTTACAACAGAAGGATATTGATGTCAATGTTTTCCAAAACAAACCTTATCTTGATGTACAATCAACGAGTAGAGGTTATGATTTTGCCATAGTGGGAAATACTTTTGTTTACCCGATGGCGGGCTATTCAAAAAAAATCAAACATATAAACGAATTAAAAGAGGATAATACAATCGTTATCCCGAATGACCCTACAAATCTAGGACGTGCACTTTTATTACTGCAAGAGGTCGGGTTAATAAAGTTAAAAAACGATGTAGGACTATTACCTAAATTGCAGGACATCACTGAAAACCGTCTTCATCTTAAAATCCTAGAACTGGAAGCGCCTCAACTTCCGAGAACGCTAGATGATGACAAAGTAACGGTGGCTGTAATCAACAACAACTTTGCGGCAAGCAATAATCTGACAGCCAAGAAAGATGGCCTATTTATTGAAAATGAAAAATCACCTTACGTAAATATCATCGTAAGCAGACAAGACAATAAAGAGGATGAGAAAGTAAAAACATTTGCCAAAGCTTATCAATCTGCTGAAGTAGAAGCAAAAGCTGAGGAAGTTTTTAAAGGTGGGGCGGTAAAAGGGTGGTAATGTAATTTCGCATCTCTGTCAGTTTCTATAGGAAAGCTTACAGAGATGCGAAAATTAACGCTTACCGTTCGTGTTCGGAAGACTTTGCCCAAATATTGATATGCCCATCTAAAGCGTATTGATCGATCGTTGACAATTCTGCTTCTGTGAAATCGAGTTTGTCTAATGCCCCTACGCAATCTATTACTTGCTGTGCGCTACTCGCTCCTATCAAAGCAGATGTCACTCCTTTTGTCTTTAATACCCACGCCAGAGCTAACTGCGCCAAACTTTGCCCTCTTTGTTCTGCAATCGCATTTAATGCGTGAATACGTTCGAGATTTTCGGTATTCAAAAAACTGGTAGACAAGGATCTATTTTTACTTGCTCTACTATCCGAAGGAATATTTTTTAAATATTTGTTGGTAAGCATACCTTGCGCTAGCGGTGAGAAGACGATAGAACCTAAACCAAATTCATCTAATGTATCTAAAAGACCATCCGTCTCTATCCAACGATTTAACATGGAATAGCTTGGTTGATGAATGATGAAAGGTGTTCCCAATTCCTTCAATATTGCATATGCTTCTCTTGTGCGGGATGCATTATAAGATGATATTCCTACGTAAAGTGCTTTCCCTGAGCGAACCAATTGATCTAAAGCAAGCATCGTCTCTTCTAACGGTGTCTCTGGATCAAAACGATGGGAATAAAAAATATCCACATAATCAACACCTAAACGACGGAGTGTTTGATCACAACTGGATATAATATATTTTCTACTTCCCCACTCTCCATAGGGGCCAGGCCACATCAAATATCCCGCTTTAGAAGAAATGATCATCTCATCGCGCAATCCGGCAAACTCTTCACGTAAAATACGTCCGAATGCCTTCTCAGCAGTCCCCGGAGGGGGACCATAATTATTTGCGAGATCAAAATGCGTAATCCCAAGATCGAAAGCTGTTGTACAAATTTCCACTTTTTTAAGATGGGAAACATCATCACCAAAATTCTGCCACAAGCCTAAAGAAATCGCGGGCAACAAGAGGCCGCTACGACCGCAGCGATTGTATTTCATTTTCTGATAACGATCAGGTTCGGGAATATATGTCATACCGTTTCTTTCTTATTTTAATCAAACTTAGATATTTTGTGTTTTTTCACAAAATACTCAAAGCAATTCGCAAAATGCCTATATTGTTTTTTATTTTATATACTATTCGCAATGTTCATGAAAGCTATATCATCGTTTTTTATTGCTTTAATCATAACAACAACATTAAACGCTCAAAGTCACAAGCTCCTATTTGAAACAGATTACGGGTCTTTTAAAGTATTGTTATATGATTTTACGCCTAAGCACCGAGACCTTATTTTAGAGGCTATTGCAAATGATGTTTATCAGGATGCATTATTCAACCGTGTTATTGAAAATTTTGTCGTTCAAGGTGGTGAACATGATATCGACATCGAGCGACGAGAAGCATTAGACCCCAAAGGGGGGAAACCTCGATTAGCCCCAGAGTTTGACTCCCGGGCATTTCACAAAATGGGTGCACTAGGTGCTGGTCGTGACAACAATTTGGAAAAAGCATCTTTTTTAAATCAAATCTATTTCGTCGTGGGAAAGCCGATAACCAACGAGATGCTGAAAGAGCTTGAGGAGAAAAAGGGAATAACCTATACCAACGAACAACGAAAAGTCTATCTCGATCAAGGTGGCCAGCCAAGATTAGATCATGATTACACTGTATTCGGTGAGGTTTACGAGGGACTGAATACGCTAATGAAGATAAGTCAAGCGAAGACCGATAGTGCGGACTATCCGATAAAAGCTATTCCCTTTCGCATCAAAGAGATAAAGGAAGAGTAGGCTTTACTTAACTACTCTTCGTAAAGTCGACTTGCCTCGACACCTTCTAAAGACAGCATAGAGATTATTTCTCTGTAGTCTAAAGACTTACCCTCGATAGTCAATAAGCGATAAGCCGAATCTAAATCAATTTGCCATTTATAGATTCCTTTTACTTTTCTTACAGCTAAATGTATTTTTTCAAATAGCGATGCGTGCTGTACATTTGTTTCAAAAATTAACTTTTCCATAGAAATCTGTGTTTACACATGTCTTAATTGACATGCTATGTTCAACCATATATCAACCGGTAGAAGTCAATGCTTCAAAGGGAATTTGAATATCGGCAATAAAAATCATAAATCAATGACTGTAAACACATTCCTGTAGCAAGAAGGGGAAATATTGTAATAAAAACAAAACAAGTCAATTAAAAAAAGGGAAAACGCAAACTTTTTTTTCTGCGGTCGGTTACCTATATAGACTGTATCAAAAATAATATGTTGACTTCTTTTATTGTTAGTGGAATTATCATTCTATGCTGTACAATCTTGCCACTCATACGTCAGGATTATTGGACATTTCGCATATTTGATTATCCTCGAATTCAAAAACTAATCTTAACACTGACCTGGATTGCTTTTCTGTTAGCGTTTGAGGGCTATAAATCAACCGTTCTGTTAACTTTCTCCGTCATCATGCTCCTGAACGCGATTTACTTATTTTACCTCATTTATCCTTTTACTACATTAGCGCCCAAACAAGTCCAGAATACTTCCTCGACACAAGAAAAGGACAATATCCGAGTTCTCATTTCCAACGTATATGAGGACAACGACGATATAAAAGGCTGTTTAGAAGTCGTATATCGATCTGACGCGGACCTTGTTCTGCTTTTGGAAACGGACGAGAAATGGGCTCGAGGGTTAAGCTGTTTGGATGAAAAATATGCTTACCAGGTTAAAGTTCCGCTAAACAACACCTATGGAATGTTGCTTTTTTCTAAGTACAAACTGCAGCAGATTAACATTCGTTATCTGGTGGAAGCTGATATTCCTTCGATTAGTTGCCACTTAGAACTCCCTAGCGGACAAAACATACAGATTTTCGCTGTCCATCCTACGCCTCCCGTCCCAAACGAGAACCCACGTTCTACAGAACGTGATAAAGAACTGCTACTTATTGCCAAGGAAGCTAAGGAATCTAAATTACCTGTTTTAGTTATGGGGGACCTTAATGATGTTGCTTGGAGTTACACTACTACTTTGTTTCTAAAGATGAGCGGACTACTTGACCCACGACGTGGCAGAGGTTTTTTCAATACTTTTCACGCTCATTATTTCTTTTTACGTTTTCCTTTAGATCATATCTTTCTTTCTCCCCATTTCAAATTAATCACGCTACGAAAAGAAAAGAACTTTCATTCGGACCATTTCCCCATTTTTGTTCAATTACAATATGAGGATACGGCTAATCGCGAACAAAAAGACGAAATACTTAAACCAGACGAAGAGGACAAAGAAATCGCACAAGAGAAACTAGAGGCCGAAACGTAAACGATTGTGTCTAGAATTTTATGGAGTAGAAAGCAAGAGTCTAAAAATTGACGAAGTTGTGGCAGATATAACGATTTTTGAAACAAAGCTGGCAAACGAGGACGAGCTAGTCCAATAAAAAATCTGTACCTTTGCGCAGTTTTTATTTTGAAGAGAGAATACATGCAACATATTTACGCTTCTAGACCATACGCCGCCATTACTGGGATCGGTGGTTATGTACCCCAACAGAAGAGAACAAATTTTGACTTGGAACAGGTATGTGACACATCCGACGAATGGATTATAAAACGTACAGGAATCAAAGAACGTCGCATATTAGAAAAAAATTTAGCTACTTCCGATATGGCTGTAATGGCTATTAAGGATCTTTGCACACAATTTGACAAAAACTTAGCTGACGTAGATGCGCTATTAGTAGCGACATCCACGCCGGATGTGATGATGCCCGCAACTGCAAATATTATCGCTAAGAAACTGGGATTAAAAAATGTTTGGGCTTTCGATATGAACGCAGCTTGTTCTGGTTTTTTATATGCCTTAGACATGGGTTCTTCATTAATTGAGACTGGACGTTACAAAAATGTTCTTGTGGTAGGAGCTGATAACATTAGCGCTTTTGTCGATATCCAAGATCGTTCGACAAACATTTTATTTGGTGATGGAGCGGGTGTAGTTTGGCTAGAGCCTTCGTTAGAAAATGGGATTATTGACGCTTTTATGCAAAGCAATGGTGACGGTCGTGAGTTTCTAAATATTGAAGGCGGAGGATCTCTCCACCCGGCTAACAATGATATCATTGAGATGGAAAAAAAATACATCCGACAAGATGGTAAAGTTGTCTTCAAGCAAGCTATCCAATCGATGAGTGATGCTTGTACGCAAGTGTTACGCAGAAATAATCTCGCGATAGACCAAGTGGACTGGTTGATTCCTCATCAGGCAAACAAACGTATTATTGATGCCGTTGGTAAAGAAATTAACATTTCGGCGGATAGAACGTTAAGTAATATAGAGTATTTGGGAAATACGATTGCAGCAACCATACCGCTGTGTATTTGGGAAAACCTTAAACGCATTCAAAAGGGCGATTTATTAATGTTAACAGCCTTTGGTGCTGGTTTTTCTTGGGGGGCAAGCTTACTACGCTGGGGAATATAACTAGAACGTTAAATAAAAAAAGCGGTCAGTATAGGTCTAAAAACTTTATACTGACCGCTTTTTCATTTCTTCGATTCTTACTGAACATTATTCAGAAAAATAGCGTTCTTTTTTAAGAATTTAGCTAAATTCAGGTCGCTAGCTTATTGAAATATGAAGATACTTACAGCAGATGCTATTCGAGAACTTGAGAAAGAAACAATTTTAAAGCAAAATTTAGGTCCTGCAATGTTGATGGAGAGAGCAGCCCGTGCCATCTTTCATGAAATTCAAAAAAAAGTAGGAGAATGTCATCGGCATTTCACCGTACTTTGTGGCTTCGGCAATAATGGAGGTGATGGTTTGGCTTTGGCCAGAATGCTAAATGAAGTGGGGCATGAAACCCAAATATTTCTTTTGCAACACGACCGTTATACAAGTGATAATCTTTTAAATCAGGAACGCCTGCGGAAAATTGGAATTGATATACATAACTTGGTGGACAAAACACAACTACAATTTCCTCCACAAAGCATTATTATAGACGCCTTATTCGGAAGTGGCTTATCCAGACCACTCACTGAGTATTATGCACACATTATCGCTCAAGTGAATGCTTCCGAAGAAAAAGTCATAGCCATCGATATCCCTTCTGGCATGCCAGCTTCGTCGGATATCGATTTGAATAGTTCTCCTGTTATAAAAGCAGATCTTACCTACTCATTTACTTGCCCCAAATTGAGCTTGCTGCTACCAGATTTTGCTGCATACAATGGTCGATTTGAAGTACTTGATATTCATTTGGATTTAGAAACTTTAGTAAGCCGTCCTAGCCCCTATTTTTACACCTGTTCTTCTCAAGTAAAACAATGGGTATCTCCTTCTGGAAAGTTTGCTCATAAGGGCAGCTTTGGACATGCCTGGATTGCCGGAGGAAAATATGGTAGCATAGGTGCATTGACCCTATCCTGCAAAGCCGCATTAAAAACAGGTTGTGGTTTAGTGACTGCGTTTAGCCCTTCTTGTGGTTATACGATACTACAATCCAGCTTTCCAGAGGCTCTCGTGCTTACCGATGATCAACCTGACATTATTTATAATTTCCCAGAGATTGATAGCAGGTATGCAGCATTAGCCATAGGAATGGGAATGGGCACTGCTCCACAGACTCAGAAAGCATTACAGGTCTTTTTAGAAAACCTTCAATGTATTTCACAGAAACCTTCATTACTACTCGATGCAGATGCGCTTAATATTATTTCTGAAAACTCCAATTTGATAACACTTATCCCAAGAAATTGTATTTTAACACCGCATCCGAAGGAACTTATGCGACTAATTGGCCATTG
This sequence comes from Sphingobacterium sp. LRF_L2, assembly GCF_965644235.1. Lineage (NCBI taxonomy): Bacteria > Pseudomonadati > Bacteroidota > Sphingobacteriia > Sphingobacteriales > Sphingobacteriaceae > Sphingobacterium > Sphingobacterium sp. LRF_L2. The sequence goes on from NZ_CBFFRI010000001.1 coordinate 129,235, forward strand.
GAAGAATGATTTCGAGAAACTTGATAAAGTAAAAGCATGGTGTACACATCACCAGCATATCTTTGTGATTAAAGGTGCACACACGGCCGTCGTTTTACCAAACGGTGAAATACATTTTAATTCGACAGGAAACCCCGGAATGGCAACAGGAGGAAGTGGTGATGTACTTTCGGGAATAATCACATCTTTATTAGCACAGGGATATACAGCAGAGAAAGCTGCAATTCTAGGTGTATATCTCCACGGACTGGCCGGTGATATCGCTGCTTCTGAAATTCATGAAAAAAGCTTAACGGCGTCGGATATCATCGAGCACATATCCCATGCTTGGCATCGGATATCGCCATACGCAAATAATATATGCTAATTTTTTGAAGGCTAGATTTATTAAAAGCGTAACGCCCAATTTTCATTTATTGCTGCAGTTTATTTTGAAAGAAATGCCTTGGTGAATACCCTAAATATTTCTTAAAATCTTTTACGACATGGTTTGCATCATAATAATTGCACTGTACAGCAATACTATGAAGATTCCATTCAATGGAACTTGTCATCAGAAAGAAAGCTTTTATAAAGCGCTGCAGCTGTAGATATTGATAAGGAGCTAAACCTATGTACTTTTTGAATTGCCGTTGAATCTGCTTGGGATGTAGCTCTTGATTGCTGCTATGGTACGCTAGGACGCACCATTCCTTTTTATAAACCTGAGACTGAACGGCTCTCGGCACATGTTTCTGCATCCTTTTTTTAATCCAGTTTTTCAGTGTCTCCTGCAATCCTTCCGTTATTGTAGATGAGAGGTACATTTTCTTTAAATCGTCTGCTAATGTAGGAGCATAGTGGAATAAATCATGTACAAATGGATTTTGGATAGCATTTCTACCCATCAAAGAAGACCAAGCATGCGGATAAAAACGAACAATGGTTAACAGTCCATGCTCTATGTTTGGTGTCCAGGTTGCATTTTTAACTATTCCTGCAGATAACCAAATTGACCCAAGCTCTACCTGTTGCTTTCCTACTTGACACACACTGGAAGAAGAGGAATCCGGCATTAACATAATGGCAGGAAAACCATCGCTAAATAAGGAAATGTTAGGTCCCAATGCTGCCAAATCAAATTGATAAACACCTTCTATATAATCTACCAAGCTCTCATCTAAATCAAAATGTGTCAACTGCTGTAAAGAAGAAAATTGAATTGTAGCGAGACATTGAATGGGCATAAGACAAAAATAGGTAAATATGTCCAAATTTTACTACCTACCTTTTTTCCTATCGGCTAATTTTACATTAAAAAAATGATTATAGAATCTCAATCCGAACTTGTACAACTACAGGAAATTGGAAAAATTGTTGCAGAGACTTTACACCAAATGTTGCTGTATGTTAAACCGGGAATAACGACAAAAGAACTCGATGAATATGGTGGTCGATACCTTGAAGCCCAAGGAGCTCGATCTGCACCAAAGCTTACCTACAATTTCCCAGGTTACAGTTGTATCAGTGTTAATGAAGTCGTTGCACACGGTATTCCTTCTGAAAAGCAAGTTTTACAAGAAGGCGACGTGATCAATATTGATGTATCTGCTGAACGACAGGGTTTCTGGGCCGACAATGGGGCTAGCATCATTGTGGGACAAGATCTCCACAATCAAAGAAAATTAGTAAACAGTTCCTTTCAAATTTTAAATGGAGCCATCAAACGTGCTAAATCTGGAGTGCGCATAAATTTAATCGGTGACTATATTGAGCGCTCAGCGAAAGCTTCCAACTTTAAAATTATTAAAAATTTGGGGGGGCATGGAATTGGAAGAGCTTTGCATGAAGAACCAACAGACATTCTTAATTTTCGAGATCAAGATGATAAGAGACGACTTAGAAAAGGAAGTGTGATTGCCATCGAGACATTTTTAAATACAAGGTCGTCCTTGGCAATCGATCAAAGCGACGGCTTTACGTTAATTGGCAACAAGGGTGGTATTGCCGTACAGCATGAAATGACCATTGTAGTGACCGACAACGCTCCTATCGTGGTAACGCCTCCGCTCTATACAGATTTACTTTAATATAAAAAAAGATGAATACCTTCTATTTAATCTTCTATATATTTACATCATAAGATTTACTTATGACAGATTTAGTTTTTAGAGACGCAAATATTGATGATTTAGGGGTTATTGTAGCTATTTACAACAGTACGGTAGCTTCGAGAATGGTAACAGCTGATACAGAAGAAATAAGCACAGAAAGTAGAATCCCTTGGTTGGAAGCGCACGGTTCTCAACGTCCTTTATGGATTGTAGAAGATCCTTCTGGAAAAATATATGGATGGGTTAGCTTTCAGTCTTTTTATGGTAGACCTGCCTATAATGGAACTGCAGAAATAAGTATCTACCTCGATCCCGATGCTCGTGGTATGGGAATCGGAAAAAAAGTGCTTGAACATTCTTTGGAAAAAGCACCTTCGCTTGGCATAATTACATTACTGGCATTCATATTTGCTCATAACATTCCTAGTCTTGCTTTATTTTATCGCTACGGATTTGAAGACTGGGCAAATTTACCTCGTGTCGCCAAAATGGATGATGACGAGTACAGTTTAAAAATTCTAGGTAAACGATTAATTACCTAAGAGCAAAGCAACATTCTACGCAATGTTATTACAGCATCAAAAAAACACAAAAATTACTTTTGTGTTTTTTTGATGGAATCGGCCTTTGCCAGGGAATCCTGCTTCAAGGTATCTGTTGTACCGTAAAGAGGTTCGTCTGTTTGATTTAAATTATAACGTGACTTGTCCATTTCACTTACAGGTCCTGGATTTGAATCTTCAACTTTTTCGCTCTTCGAGTTGCCACAAGCAATCAACGATAAAGTAACTACCACCCCTGCAATACACATCATATTTCTCATAACTCTTTATTTTATTTGAATTTTGTCAACTACACTAAGTCTCTTGATAACGTAGTTTCGAAAATAAAACAGTCTAAGAGAGGAAGCAGTTCCATTTCCCACAACAAAACAGTATTTATCCCTACACATTCAGGGGATAGTACGCATTTGAGACAGCAAATTTAATTTCAATCGACCTGTATTTCAAACTACTTCTAGCCTGTTGAAGCTAATATTCACTTGAATAATAGAATGGAAAAATGAGAATAGCGTGAAAAAGCTACCTTAATACAATACACCTGTACTTCAAAAACAGCAAAAAAATAATTGCACATCCTTATTAACTTATAAATTGTCGTTAGATTTACTTATCCATCACCGCTCACCGCCTGAAAATAGATTTCTAAAGACTCTAATTAACAACAATAAAAAGATAAAGCTAAATCTATCCTATTTTACATCATTTTTCTATTTGCAATCCTTATATTTACAATAGTAAGACCGTATTACCCATTATTTTTTTCATCAATGAGAAAAACCTTTATTTTTTTTTACATATTAACTTCAGTTTTAGCAACCAAGTTAACATTTGCTCAATTAATGAAAGCTAAAGAGATCTTTAGCAAGGCCGATTCTCTACGAGGCACCTTAAGCCCTTTACGTACCTGCTACGACATCCAATATTATCATCTGGATGTACGCGTAGATATCGAAAACCGCTTTATTTCCGGTAGTAATCTATTCAAATTTTCAGCATTAAGAGATTTCGAACAATTGCAATTCGATTTATTTGAAAACCTCTCTGTAGATAAGATAGAGTACAGAGGAAAACCATTATCTTTTAAAAGAGCTTATAATGCTGTATTTGTAGACTTTCCATATCCGATTTTGAAGGGCAAAATAGACTCATTTACGGTCTATTACTCAGGACATCCTGTGGCTGCAACCCGAGCTCCTTGGGATGGGGGATTTGACTGGAAAACAGACAGCAAAGGCAAACCATGGGTAGCAACCGCATGTCAGGGTTTGGGGGCAAGTGTATGGTGGCCTAATAAAGATCATCAGTCCGACGAAGTGGATAGCATGCTTATATCTGTAAGCGTTCCATCTTCTGTCATGAATGTATCAAATGGTCGTTTGGTAAAAACCGAAAAAATAGATAAAAATTACACGAAATACCACTGGAAGGTCACGAATCCGATTAATAATTATAATGTCGCTTTAAACATTGGCGACTATGTACATACTTCCGAAATGTATCACGGAGAAAAAGGTCCCCTGAGCATTGATTACTACATCTTGAGAGAGAATAGCAAGAAGATTCCACATCTTCGTAAAAATGCAAAAGAGACTTTGGACGCTTTTGAGCACTGGTTTGGGCCATACCCTTTCTACGAAGACGGTTACAAATTAGTTGAAACAGCGCATTTAGGTATGGAACATCAGAGTGCGGTAGCTTACGGCAATAAATACCAAAATGGATACTTAGGTAGAGATGCTTCTGGAACAGGCTGGGGATTAAAATGGGACTTCATTGTCGTACATGAATCGGGACACGAATGGTTCGGCAATAATATTACCTCGAATGATCTTGCGGATATGTGGATACATGAGAGTTTTACAAATTACTCAGAGGCTTTATTTATTGATTACCATTACGGCAAGGAAGCGAGCTTAGCCTATGTTCATGGAAACCGCCAAGGCATACTCAATGATGCGCCGCTTCAAGGACCTTATCATGTCAATAAGGAGGGATCCGGCGATATGTACCCCAAGGGCGGCGTGCTGCTTAACATGATTAGAAGGATCATCGATGACGATGAAAAGTGGCGAAGTATATTAAGAGGGCTAAATAAAGAATTTTATCATAAGACCGTCGATTACCAAGACATTGTGAACTATCTCAATAGAAACAGTGTTACTAATTTTGACAAAGTCTTTCAACAATATATTCAATACAAAAGTCTTCCAATATTAGAGCTCCGCAAACTCAAAGATGGCAAGGTGCAGGCACGATGGATCGCCGAGACAGAAGACTTCGAAATGCCTGTGCATTTGTCTTTAAATGAGCAAGGATCTAAACGCTACAATATCCATTCTACTTTTACAACATTACCTCTCGAAGTCAACGACATACAAGAAATAAATGTGGATACTTTTAATTATTACATTGGTGTCTTAAGGCAATAAATTAAAAGAATATTCGTTACGCAGTGATAGTTGTTTTGAATGATTAAATGATTCAAAACAACTATCATTTTTTCCGTCATTACAAATGGGTAAAACCATTTTTTTTATTTAGGTTTGCATTAAATTTAAAAGATTAGACAATACATACTAAATGGGGTTATTTAACTGGTTTACGCAAGAAGTTGCTATCGATTTGGGAACTGCCAACACCCTGATCATCCATAATGATAAAGTAGTAGTGGACGAACCCTCCATAGTTGCTTTTGATCGGACTACGAACAAAGTTATTGCAATTGGTCGTCAAGCCATGCAAATGGAAGGAAAGACACACGATAATATAAAAACAGTAAGGCCATTACGTGATGGTGTAATCGCAGACTTCACGGCTGCAGAACACTTGATTCGTGGTATGGTTAAATTGGTTAACAATGGAAAATCTTGGTTTTTCCCATCGTTGCGCATGGTTGTATGTATCCCTTCCGGCATAACAGAGGTTGAGAAAAGAGCTGTACGTGACTCCGCGGAAATCGCTGGGGCCAAGGAAGTATATTTGATTCACGAGCCTATGGCTGCGGCTGTCGGTATTGGTATAGATGTGGAAGAACCTGTAGGAAATATGATCATCGATATCGGTGGAGGTACTACAGAAATTGCTGTTATTGCGCTTTCGGGTATTGTTTGTGACCAATCTATCCGCGTAGCTGGTGATAACTTTGACTCGGATATTGTACAGTATATTCGTCGTCAGCATAACATCATGATCGGTGAGCGTACCGCTGAAAAAATAAAAATTGAAGTTGGTGCTGCCCTTCCTGAACTTCAAGATCCACCAGAGGATTTCGCCGTTCAAGGACGTGATTTAATGACGGGAATTCCAAAACAGATTACAGTATCTTATACAGAAATAGCGCACTGTTTAGATAAATCTATATCTAAAATTGAAGAAGCAATCTTGAAAGCTTTGGAAATAACGCCTCCTGAACTATCAGCAGATATCTACCAAACAGGAATCTATCTTACTGGAGGAGGGGCTTTGCTCCGCGGCTTAGATAAGCGCATCCAAGCAAAAACTAAACTTCCAGTCCATGTTGCGGAGGATCCTCTGAGAGCCGTTGTACGTGGTACCGGTATTGCTTTAAAAAATATTGGAAGATTTAAATTTTTAATGCAGTAACGCTTTAAAATTTAAATATAGTATTCATACGCGATATAGAAGGAAAATGACTTCTATATCGCGTATTTGTTGACAGCATAATAAATGGATATTCATGAAGAACCTTTGGCTATTTCTAGTTAGATACAATGCTATTTTCTGGTTTATTCTCTTTTTCACAATATCCCTTATATTGGTGGTTCAGAATAATAATTTTCAACGTGCTTCGTTTATCAATTCCTCCAATGTTGTCGTAGGATCCTTTTATCAACAAGTCAACTCTTGGAAAAGTTATCTTTCTTTGCATGAAGCGAATGAAAAACTTGCTGCTGAAAATGTTCTTCTGCGAGAACAACTGCAAAACATATTACAAGCGGATACTTCTGGGGACTCTGTTCATATTGTAGACTCTATAGATCAGGGCCGCTACACATTCTTAGTTGCGAATGTCGCGAACAACAGTGTGCATCAGAAAAACAACTACTTAACATTAGATAAGGGTGCTGCAGATGGTATCGAAAAAGGAATGGGAGTAATAACGTCTAATGGCGTTGTTGGGATTATTATACAAACCTCTCCGCATTTCAGCTCTGTACAATCGTTGTTGCATCCGGACACTAAAATATCCGTTACGCTGGATAGCTCGTCTGTTTTTGGGTCTTTGGTATGGGGAAACAATATTGATCCTCGATTTGCAATGGTAAGGGATATTCCGAATCACGTCCAGGTTAAAAAAGGAGAAAAAGTATACACTTCAGGATACTCTTTATTTCCGGCAGGAATAATGGTCGGAGAAATTGTTGAAACAGGAATAAAATCTGGTGAGAGCTTTTTAGATCTCAAAATAAAATTGACAACGAATTTTAGTAATCTAAACCACGTTTATATCGTTCGTGATTTGCAGGTTAAGGAAAAGGAAGAATTAGAAGCAAACAGCCAAGATAATGGGTAAAGTCATCATTATAAATAGCATTCGTTTTATTGTATTATTGCTACTCCAAGTAGCCTTATTCAAAAATATAGGTTATTATAACGTTGCATCAACTTTTCCGTATATTTTGTTTCTATTTTTGCTTCCGATTGGCTTACCCAATTTACTTCTTTTTTTCATAGCTTTCCTAACAGGTTTAAGCGTAGATGCTTTTTACGATTCTGTAGGTGTGCATGCTGCGTCTTGTGTCGCATTGGCACTTTATCGAATTTTCTTTCATCAGATCACACTTGAAGTCGAGCTTAAGGATTCCTTTAATACTCCATCTCTTGGAGAAATGGGCGTAAAATGGTTTCTATCGTACATTTTCTTTGGAACCCTCGTGCATCACTTTGTTTTGTTTGTGGTGGAGACTTTTTCTACATCTAATTTTCTTTATACGCTAGCAAGCATCGTTTTAAGTAGTATATTTACAATATGCATCATCCTATTGATGAGTTTATTGGTTTATAAACGAAAATCTAGAATTAATAATATTTAACGTACTAACATAAGGAGACTTTACGTTCATGAATAGTTTTTTCGCACGTAAATTTGTCATTCAGGGAATATTTATTGCGATAGCATTAGTTATCGTAGCCCGGTTATTTTATCTTCAAATTATTGACGAATCTTACCTGCTTTCAGCCAACAACAATGTATTAAGGAAAGTTGTTGTATACCCTGCAAGGGGAGTTGTTTTCGATAGAAAGGGAAAGGTGCTTGTACAAAACGAGCCCGTTTATGATCTTATGGTCACACCTCGCGAAGCAAAAGATATTGATACGGCATTATTATGTCAACTAATCGATATTGATGTCGAAGGATTTAAAAATAGAATGGATAAGGCGCGGGAACATTCTCCCTACCGTGCTTCGATTTTTGAGAAACAGCTTTCGTCAACTACTTATGCTCAATTACAGGAACAACTCTATAAATTTAGGGGGTTTTATGTTCAAAACAGAACAGTAAGAAGTTATCCTGACAGTATAGCTCCTCAGCTATTAGGCTACATACAGGAAGTTAATGAAAAAGATATTGAAAAATCCAGTGGTTTTTACCGTTCCGGAGATTATATCGGTGGAAGTGGAATAGAACGTTCATATGAAGAACTGCTACGCGGACAAAGGGGTGTAAAAAATCAAATGGTTGATGCGCTAAATAGACCAAAAGGTGTATTTATGGAGGGCAAATATGACACCTTAGCTGTTTCTGGCGAAGGCTTAGTATCGACAATCGACGCGGATTTACAGCTTCTCGCAGAGAAACTAATGAAAGGAAAAATGGGGTCTGTTGTTGCAATCGAACCTTCAACAGGAGAAATCTTAACTTTCGTAAGTGCTCCCTCCTACGATCCAAATATGATGGTTGGTAGACAAAGGGGAAATAACTACATGAAACTGTTGAATGACGAAACGCGTCCTATGTTTATCCGTCCTATTCAAGCATCTTATCCTCCCGGTTCAGTTTTTAAAATTGTTGCGGCTCTGACTGCACAACAAGCAGGTATGATAACGGACCATACGATATTTAATTGTCCCGGAGGATATCGATATGGCGGAGGCCGTGCTTTTATGCGTTGTGAACACGTAGACGGACCGACCGATCTAATCAAATCTATTCAACGCTCTTGTAATACTTATTACGGTTATACCTACGCAAGAATGATTGATTCTCGTGGTATGTCTAGTCCAAAAGCCTATGACCTTTGGCGAGAAGCCTTAGGAAAATTTGGATTAGGCCATACTTTGGGTATTGATCTTCCTGGTGAAAAACCGGGATTAGTGCCTACTTCCGACTTTTACACCAAACGATATGGTAGCACGAAATGGCGATCCGGATTTAATATATCTTTATCTATTGGACAAGGAGAAATGGGGATAACACCTTTACAAATGGCTAATATTATGGCAATTGTTGCTAATAGAGGTTTCTATTATCGGCCACATTTGGTAAAGGGTATTGGAGAAAAAAAGATCGTCAAAGAAGAATTTAAAGAAAAAATAAGTGCGGGCGTAGACGCAAAATATTACGAACCTGTTATTGAAGGTATGAGTCGTGTAGTCAATATGCCAGGAGGTACAGGTTATCGTATTCGGATACCTGGCATAGAAATGTGTGGAAAAACTGGAACGGCACAAAATCCTCACGGAGAGAACCATGCTGTATTCTTTGCTTTCGCTCCTCGCGAAAATCCTAAAATTGCCATCGCTGTATTTGTTGAAAATGCTGGCTACGGTGGTACTTGGGCTGGTCCTATCGCAAACATGTTAGTAGAGAAGTATTTAAGGGATACGATATCTTTACCCAAATACGAACAGGACCGTATATTTAATGCGAATTTTATTCCGAAGTCTAAAAAGGAACCTGTATTAAAAAAAGATAGCAATAAAAAAGACAGCACGCAGCAGAACATAAAACAAACTAATGCCGCTGCTCCAAAAAAAGAATATTATGTACACCACAGCCAAGTGAGAAATAGATATGAATAGGACAGGCGAAAAAAGTTTTTTTGGAAGTATAGATTGGCTTTGTATTTTGCTATGGTTTTCCCTATGCATCATTGGTTGGTTTAATATTCATGCCGCAGTATTCGATGCCGAACAGCCTGGTCTTTTCAACCTGGCAACAAATTACGGAAAACAATCTATTTACATATTTACTGCACTTATTATTGGCTTTAGTATATTAATTATCGATGCTAAATTTTTTATTTCCACAGCACCAATAGTATATATTGCCGTGGTTCTGCTACTCGTTGCCGTACTTGTGGTTGGGAGAAATGTGGGCGGAAATCAAGCTTGGATACCATTAGGCAGTTTCAGATTACAACCTTCAGAATTTGGAAAACTAGCGACATGCCTACTGTTAGCCTCTTATTTGAGTAGTCAAACGAATAAACATCCTAATTTGCGGACAACATTAATTGGAGCTAGTATCGTCCTTTTCCCCGTCGCTCTTGTTATGCTACAACCCGATACCGGATCTGCATTAGCTTTTTTTTCACTCATATTTGTTTTTTATAGAGAAGGCTATGTGGGAAATAGCTTTCTGTTGCTCGGCGGATTGGCAATTTTTCTATTCGTACTTGCCTTGATTTTTCCTAATCAATGGCTTTTGATAGGTATACTATTCATCATCGCAGCAGGCTCGATGTATGTTTTCCGTAAGAAACGAAAACACCTAATCAACATCGCCGCTCTATTTATTGGCTGTACAGTCTACATTCTTTGTGTTGATTTCGCATACGAACAAATATTACAACCTCACCAACGTAACAGAATTGACATTATACTTGGTAAAATGGATGACCCCAGAGGACAGGGGTATAATTTAAATCAATCTAAAATAGCTATAGGATCGGGACAGTTATTTGGGAAAGGTTACTTACAAGGAACCCAAACGAAATATAATTTTGTTCCAGAACAAAGTACGGATTTTATCTTTTGCACCATAGGAGAAGAATGGGGATTTGTAGGCTGCGTTCTTTTAATCGCAATTTACATCACTTTATTAGTAAGGCTAGTTAATATTGCCGAACGGCAACGAACAGCTTTCGCCCGTATCTATGCATACGGAGTTGCTTCTATTTTATTCTTTCACTTCTTTATCAATATTGGCATGACTATAGGTATCGTACCGGTAATTGGTATACCTTTGCCTTTTATTAGCTATGGAGGTTCCTCCTTATGGAGTTTTACAATATTACTTTTTATTCTTTTGCGTTTTGACTCTAGTCGAAAGGGTCTAAATGGCTAAGTTGCTAGCATTATCTACAGACGCTTGAGAACATATTGAATAGTCTCATCGATAATCTTTCTTGGATCCTCAGCAAAAGCATCATCTACCCGACTTGCTAGTATTGCATTAATAGAAAGTGCGTGGTGCCCCAACGTATTTGCTAATGCATAAATTCCAGCTGTCTCCATTTCGAGATTTGTGATATGATGATCGTCACTCTGAAACCGATTGGCTCGTTGTATCAAATCAGGATATACATTGACAGCTCTTACAGAGCGTCCCTGAGGACCGTAAAATCCAGGAGCTGTCATTGTGATTCCCTTAGGCAAATCTTTGGCAATCTGTTCTAGCAATTTTTTACTTGCACTGCTGACGTAAGGTGTAAAAGACAATGTATCAAAATAAGCGGTGACAGCAGCCTGTATTCTCTCTTCTTCCTTGCTATAGTTTTTAACATAATATTGCATCAAGGTATCGAAACCTATAGCATATTCACTGGCCAATATAGTTCCCATTTTGATGTCACCTTGTATAGACCCCGATGTACCTATACGTATAATATCCAGACTCGTCAATTCAGACTTTAACGTCCTACTTTTAAAATCGATATTTACTAAGGCATCTACTTCATTAAACACGATATCTATATTGTCTGTACCGATTCCAGTAGAGATAACAGAAATGCGTTTGTTGCGCAGCCAACCGGTATGTGTAATAAATTCCCTTTTGCCTTTTTTAATATCTATACGATCGAAATATTTAGACACTTCTTCTACCCGATCTGGATCGCCTACAAAAATAACTGTAGCCCCCAGATCATCTGGCAGCAAATTTAGATGATAAATACTTCCGTCTGCATTTAAGATTAATTCTGAGTCTGGGATCATAACGTATTTAAATACATGTAGCTAACACCATCCATATTTTCTAATTTACGAATGACTTGATTAACCTGCAATTTTCTAATTTCCAGTTCCATAGAACATTTGTTATCGAAATTCTGATTTAAAATAGTCAAATTTTCTTCTTTAACCAAACGCATCACATCATTCATCTGCAAGTAATCAAAATTGATTTCATACAGATCATTAACAGTCTTTTCTACGATATCCGCAACACTCAGCGCTTCTAGCGTCGCATTTTTGTAAGCATTTATGAGCCCTGGAACTCCTAATAACGTACCTCCAAAATATCGTACAACCACGACTAATATATTCGTAAGATCTTTCGATAACAACACATTCAAAATGGGACGACCAGCGGTCCCTGACGGTTCCCCATCATCGTTAATACGATACACCCCTCTATCCGTCGTTAATCGATATGCCCAACAATGATGGCGTGCTTTTGGATGTTGATTTTTTAAATCAGCTATAATATTTTTCAATGAACTTTCGTCTCTAAAAGAAAAAGCATATGCAATAAATTTGCTTCCTTTATCTCTAAAAATTCCTTCAGTTGGTTTTTCAATGGTAAAATAAGTGTCTTCAAATAAACTCACAGATATGCGATAATTAAAACAGCAATAACAGCTAATCCTAGGCCAATTTTATTAAATAAGGTAAGTCTTTCGGAGAACAGTCCAACACCTACAAGGGTACCTATTAAAATAACACCAATGTTCATACCCGTAAAAACGATCGATGGACTTTCTGATAAAGAACGATGGGCCTTCATATAAAATAAAATGTTTCCAAAGTTAAATAATCCTAATAGGATTCCCCAAAATAGCGATCCAAAATTGATTCGCTCTTTTTTAAACAATACTTTAAATGCCAAAAATAAAAAGGCAAAAGACATTGCCAATATAAAAATAATGAGCATTGAGTATGTGTAAGGAACCTCACGATATAGGGCTACTTTTTTAAACAGTATATCGATTATACCCATACCAAAGAACACACAAACCGCATACCATCCCCCTCCTCGACTTTCGGCTGCATTTGTTTTACTCCATCCAATGGAAAAGATAACAGCAACGATTCCCACAATTATACCAATTAACTTCGCATTTTCGATTTTTTCATTAAAGAGAAAGAAAGCTGCCAATAATGGTATAAAAAGAGATAAACGTTGTGCAACTTCCGTTTTTACAATGCCATTATATTGTATCGCATATGCAATACATAAAAATATAGCAGGTAGTAATATCCCTAAAATCACATAATACATCCATGGCAAGTAGACGTATGAAGAACTTCCTCCTTCGGGCTGGAAGCTTACATAAGTCAATATAGCTGCAACAGGATAATTCCAAACAATTAAATGCAAATGATCGATACCTCGCTTTTTAGCTAACTTAATAATAATAGACACCGTAACACTACATAAAACACTAATAAATACGTACCACATACCGTTTTTTTGCAAATAATTTCACTTAGCGTTTCAAGTCTACAAAAAGTTATTCAATTTCTACTAGTTTATACTATTATAGTATGCTCATTCAATTCTTCGTTATATTGATTTATAAAAAATAACCTGCATAAAACCTTCTTATTTTATAACAAAAAAACTAAAAATAAACATCAAAATTAATAACAAAAAATCAATAAAAAACACATAAAAAAAACCACAAAAATAAAAAGCATCAGAGACTCAAAAACCTTCTTTAAATAAAAAAAAAGCTAAAAACAAGAAATAAACAGTTTAAAAAACAATGATTTTTTAGCATATTTTTTCACACAAAAAATAAGATTTTTAAAGCAAAAAAATAGGTGTAAAAAAAATATTTACAATTATAATTTTGGATATTAAAATATAACGCATATATTTGGATCATAATAACGAAGGAAATGATTAAACGCAACACATATTTTTATTTTGGATACTTTTATTTTAAAAGATAAGAGCTGGGATTTATATGGTTGTACAAAATAAACTAGAAGTCCCGAGAACATCGGGACTTTTTTTTGGATTAAAAGATAGATGAAAACAAAGATTGCTATACAAGGAGTGAAAGCCTCTTTTCATGAGGAGGCTGCTTATAAATATTTTGGAGAGAATATTGAAACCATCGAATGCGAGTCTTTCAAAAAAACCTGTGAAATGCTAAAGCAAGGCAAGGCAGATTACGTGGTTATGGCAATCGAAAACTCTATTGCAGGAAGCATCTTACCAAATTACAATTTATTAAGAGACTATCGCTTCCACATTATTGGCGAAGTACATCTTAATATACAGCAAAACTTGTTGGTACTTCCTGGTGTAAAATTATCTGATATTAAAATTGTAGAGTCTCATCCAATTGCAATTCGACAATGTGATGAATTCTTAAGCGACTACCCTGACTGGACCATTAAAGAAGGCATGGATACAGCTGCGTGTGCAAAAGCGATCGCAGACCATAAGTTGACCAATACTGCAGCGATAGCAAGTACTATGGCTGCGAAATTATACAACTTAGAAATTTTAGAGAAACGGATTGAGACAAACAAAAAAAATGCCACCCGCTTTCTTATCCTCTCAAACGAGGTTGTAGAACAAAAAAATGCGAACAAAGCTTCTTTGTCTTTTCAAACAGGAAATGCTGTGGGAGCCCTAGCGAATGTTCTCCAATGTTTCGCAGAACAAAATGTGAATCTCAGTAAAATTCAGTCGATGCCAGTGGTTGGTAAAAGAAATGAATATGACTTTTATGTTGATGTAGAATGGAAAAAACAGAGTGATTACGACGCTGCTATCCGAAAGGTTCTCAAACATACAGTGAATTTCAACATCATGGGAGAATATATTAAAAACGAAAAAGTATAACCAACAATCATTAAAACAGAAAATATAATACAAAATGAAACATACATTAGACATCGTTCCTTTAAAATCTTGGATAGATACAGGCGACAAACCTTTAATTATTGCAGGCCCTTGTAGTGCTGAAACAGAAGAACAACTCGTATCTACAGCACATTTATTAGCTAATACAGGCAAAGTTAATGTTCTGCGTGCTGGTATTTGGAAACCTCGCACTCGTCCAGGTGAATTTGAAGGTATTGGAAGCATCGGTTTAGAATGGTTAAAACGTGCAAAAGAAGAAACAGGATTATTAACAGCCACTGAAGTAGCTACGGCGAAACATGTGGAAGAAGCATTAGCTGCAGGAGTAGATATACTATGGATTGGTGCTCGCTCTACAGCAAATCCATTTACCGTACAAGAGATTGCTGATGCTTTAGTCGGTGTTGACGTCCCTGTACTCATCAAGAACCCTGTTAATCCAGATCTTTCTCTTTGGATCGGAGCTCTAGAACGTCTAAATCGTGCTGGCATCAAAAAATTGGGCGCAATCCACAGAGGATTCTCATCCTTCGAAAAAACAGCTTTTCGTAATGAACCTATGTGGGATTTGGCAATCCAATTAAAGTCAGCATGTCCTGAACTCCCAATCATTAATGATCCTAGTCACATCTGTGGTAACAGAGAATTAATTCCCTACATCGC
Organism: Sphingobacterium sp. LRF_L2; assembly: GCF_965644235.1. Taxonomy (NCBI): domain Bacteria; kingdom Pseudomonadati; phylum Bacteroidota; class Sphingobacteriia; order Sphingobacteriales; family Sphingobacteriaceae; genus Sphingobacterium; species Sphingobacterium sp. LRF_L2. Next base: position 144,621 of record NZ_CBFFRI010000001.1, read on the forward strand.
ACAGAAAGCAATGGACATGGATTTACAAGGTCTAATTATTGAGTCACATATTGATCCATCTGTAGCATGGACTGATGCGAAACAACAAGTTACACCAGCTGCATTAGCAGAATTGATAGATAATCTTGCCGTACGTCATCCAGAATCAGACAATCCTGCATTTGAAGATAAACTTTCTGAACTGCGTACTCAAATCGATAAATTAGACGATACTATTTTAAAACAAATAGGTGATCGCATGAAAATTGCAGAGAAAATCGGTGAATACAAAAGAGATAATAACGTCACTATTCTACAAGTAAATAGATGGGATGAAATCGTTCAAAAGCGATTGCAACTTGCTAAGGCTTTATCGTTGAGTGAAGAGTTTGCAGCTAAATATTTAGAGTTGCTCCACAATGAGTCTATTCGTAAGCAAAATGAAATCATGAACACAAAATCAGCTACGGAGGTATAATGAGTTCAAGTATTAAACTCATCCATCCCAGCAAAAAAATAAATGGCACGGTTCAACTCACTGGTTCCAAATCAGAGAGCAACCGTGCTCTTATTATACAAGCGTTAAGTAAAGGTATTGTAAACGTTCATAATGTATCAGAAGCGGCTGACACGATGATCATGACTCAGGCATTAAATACCAGTAAGGCGACACCTCAAGAGTCTACAATTATTAATATTGGTCCTGCTGGAACAGCGATGCGTTTTCTAACATCCTATTTAAGCTTGATCGACGGAAACTTCACCTTGACGGGAACTCAACGTATGCAACAACGTCCCATAGGAATTCTCGTTGATGCTTTAGGTTCTTTGGGAGCAGATATTCAATATCAGAAAGAGACGGGGTATCCTCCACTGGAAATAAAAGGTGGGATGAAGCAACTTAGCAACACCGTCTCGATTGCGGGAAATGTTAGCAGTCAATATATTTCTTCACTCCTGCTGATTGCAGCATCACTGGAGAAAGGCCTCAACTTAGAAATCGAGGGGGAATTAACCTCTAGACCTTATGTTAGCATGACACTTAACATGCTTTCAGAAGCTGGAATTCAACATGAATGGATCGGAAATACCATTTCCATCAAATCTCAAGAGTTCAAAGAAAGCTCCATCTATGTTGAGCCGGATTGGAGCGCGGCATCTTATTGGTATGCAATAGTTGCATTATCTAATCAGGGATCTATAATTTTACCTGGCCTTAAGTCACATAGCTTACAAGGCGATATTGCAATTATAGATATCATGGCTCATTTTGGTGTAGCAAGCTACTTTCAAGACGAAGGGCTGTGTCTAACAAAAGTTAACGAGGGAACCGACAAACAATTATTTGATTTCAAAGAATGTCCCGATCTGGCGCAGACGGTTGTTGCATTAGCTGCAGCTATCCGACGCGATATCTCTATCACTGGAGTAGAGACTTTAAAAATAAAAGAAACAGATCGGCTAGCAGCATTGAAAAACGAAATTGAAAAATTTGGTGCTACAATTATTGCAGATGGAGAAACCTACCATATAAAAACTGCAAATGTTCAAGTTCCAAATGAAATTTCTTTTGATACCTACGAAGATCACCGTATGGCTATGGCATTTGCACCGCTGGCTATGGTATTCGACAGTGTTGTCATCAATGAGCCTGAAGTTGTAGAAAAATCCTATCCTGCTTTTTGGGAGCATTTGCAGACACAAGGCTTTCAAATCAGCAAATAATTTCACTAAATCGGCAATAATAGTTTCTTGTTATTGCTGATTTGGTATATTTACCAAATATTATAGAATTATGGCTGGAAACTCATTTGGCAACCTTTTTAAAATAACGACTTTTGGGGAATCCCATGGGAAGGCAATCGGCGTCATTATAGACGGTTGTCCACCAAATATTGATATTGATGAAGAATTCATACAATCAGAGTTGGATAAGCGTCGTCCTGGACAATCAAAAATAACAACCCAAAGAAAAGAAAGTGATACCGCTCAAATTCTTTCTGGAGTGTTCGAAGGAAAATCGACAGGAACGCCTATTTCAATACTCATCCCGAATGAAGACCAACGCTCAAAAGACTATTCCCATATCGCGGATAAATTCCGTCCATCACATGCCGACTATACTTACCAACAAAAATATGGCATAAGAGATTATAGAGGAGGTGGGCGATCTTCTGCACGAGAAACAGCAGCGAGAGTTGCCGCAGGGGCCATTGCTAAACTTTTTCTGCAGACAAAGGGTATTGAAATTTTTGCCCATGTCTCTGCTGTTGGTAAAATAGAAGCTCCTAATCTCGACCTGTCAGATCTTCCACATCTACTGGAGACCCGAGAAAGTAACATCGTTCGATGTGCTGATCCAGCTACGGCAAATGAAATGATTAACTTAATCGATCAAGTCCGTAAAGACGGTGATACTATAGGCGGAAAGGTGTCTACAGTTATTCGTCATGTTCCTGTAGGACTAGGTGAACCTGTTTTCGACAAGTTACATGCAGAATTAGGAAAGGCTATGCTTAGCATAAATGCTGTTCACGGTTTTGAATATGGCTCTGGATTTGATGGGTCAGAGATGCGAGGTTCGGAACACAATGACATTTTCGTAAAAGAAGGCAATCAAGTTCGTACAAGAACCAACTTTTCAGGAGGAATACAAGGCGGGATAGCTAATGGAATGGATATTACTTTTCGAACAGCATTCAAGCCAGTCGCTACAATTATGCGCGACCAAGATACGCTAAATGAGACTGGAGATCCGACCACTATTTCAGGAAAGGGACGCCATGATCCTTGTGTTGTTTCTAGAGCAGTTATTATAGTTGAAGCTATGGCCGCACTCGTAATAGCAGATCAATATTTAAATTATAAAGCATATGCAGATGGAGAATAATTTTGTAGTAGCATCGGATATTGGTGGAACCCATATCACATCTGCAGTTGTTAATATTAATACATGGCAAATTCTAGAGAACACAATCTCTAGAAGCCATGTTAATTCGCACTCAGATGCTAAATCGATTTTCTCATCTTGGTGCTCTTCCATTAGCCGCGCTGTCGACCTTTGTGAAGCACAGGTTACAAAATTAGGTATAGCTATGCCCGGGCCTTTTGATTATGAAAATGGCATTTCTTTAATGAAAAACCAAGACAAGTACGATTCTCTTTACCAATTAAATGTTTCTAATGGAATACAGAAAAATTTAATTAATGAGAAGGACATACGTTTTATAAATGATGCTGCAGCTTTTTTACAAGGCGAGATATTTGCAGGACACTTAGAAAACAGGCCTAAAGTACTAGGAATAACTCTAGGAACAGGCTTAGGTTCGGCGGTATGGGAGAAGGGAGATAAAGCTTTCGATGCGGATCTATGGTGCACACCATACAAGAATAGTATTTTTGAAGAATTTCTAGTCACTAGATGGCTAACTAAGCGTTTTCACGAACTAACTGGAATACAAGAAGAAGGATTTAGGGATATTCTTAACAAACATATTGGAAGTAATGCATTTGATGAGCTCTTGCAGGAATACACCAATTCCCTCTATGATTTCTTAAGTTATTTTGCGGAAAAACATCAGAGTAAAACATTCATTTTAGGGGGAAATATTACGAATGCTTGGGATACGATAAAGACGTACAATTCTGCAAAGTTATCGGAATTTGAGATTTTTACCGGAAAATATGCAGAAAAGGCTGCTATCATAGGAGCCGCTTCTTTGTTCAAAATATAAATGAATACCCTAAACTTAAAAAAGTTTAGGGTATTCATTTTCATTATATTCGTTCATCATCTCATAAGCCAGCTCGATAACATCGTCTACGGAGGGCTTTGTAAAGTAATCACCGTCCGATCCATAAGGAGGTCTATGAGGCTTTGCATGCAAAGTTCGAGGTTGACCATCTAGGAGGTAATATCCTTTTTGATTTTCCATAATCTCTTGCAAAATGTAAGCACTGGCCCCACCAGGCATATCTTCGTCTACCACCAATAGTCTACTAGTTTTAGCGAGTGATTTTGAGCAAATTTTAGTTCTGTCGAAAGGTTGTAAACACTGTGCATCTATAATTTCAAGGGAGATACCCAACTTTTCCAATTCTATAGCTGCTTCTTGTACAACTCTAAGTGTAGCACCATAGGACACTACAGTTAAATCTTTCCCCTCCCGGATAAGTTCAGCTACACCTATTGGAACGGTAAAATCTCCCACATTTGCCGGCATTCGTTCTTTCAAACGATAACCATTTAAACATTCCACCATCAGTGCAGGTTCATCCGCACGAAGCAACGTATTATACATTCCAGCTGCTTGGGTCATATTACGTGGAACGCAAATATGTAAACCGCGAAGTCCTCCCAGCAAAACACTCATTGGTGATCCAGAATGCCAAATACCTTCTAAGCGATGTCCGCGGGTTCGAATAATCACAGGCGACTTTTGGGTTCCCTTTGTACGATAACTTAAGCTCGCCAAATCGTCACTAAGGACTGGCATAGCATATATAAGATAATCAAGGTATTGAATCTCAGCGATAGGTCTCAATCCTCTTAGAGCAAGCCCCATCCCTTTTCCAATGATTGCAGATTCACGTATACCTGTATCAAAAATACGTAGTTCTCCAAATTTCTCTTGCAAACCCGCAAATCCTTGATTTACATCTCCAATTTTCCCCACATCCTCACCAAAGGCCACAATACGTTCGTCTCTTCTAAAGTTAGCTTCAAAACAAGCATTCAGGACCTCACGACCATCTACAAGATGTGCATTATCATCATATACTGCCGCTATATTTTCTATTTGCAAAGGAGACTCTACAGTTTCCGTAAATAATTTATCGTTATATCGTCTGTAATTAATATCCTTTTGCTTTTCATACCAAGTTAGTAAAGCCTGTTTTTCAGCAGATTGAATTCCCCTTAAGTCTCTAATTGCTCTACGTACATTACTGTAAACCTCTTTCAAAGACGGCTCTGCGAGAGAACGCAAAGTGCCTAGTGGAATTTCCACTAAAGGATTATTAACAGCTTTCAAAAGCCTGATGGCCTCATCTAGATCAATCTGAATAGTTTTATGATAATCTGCCCAAGCACGGCGTTGTTCTGACCGAACAAACTCTTTAGCATCTTTCTCTAACTGATCAAGCTCTTCCTCCTTGGCTATTCCAGATTGTAAAATCCATTCCTTCATTTTGAGGTTACAATCAAACTCGCTTTCCCAAGTCAATCTATCTTTGGATTTATACCGTTCATGAGAGCCAGAAGTAGAATGCCCCTGAGGTTGAGTTATTTCCGTTACATGAACCACACACGGTATATGGTTATCTCGAGCAAATTGAGCTGCTTGCTCGTAAACTTCACAAAGCGCTGGATAGTCCCATCCTCTTACCTTGAAGATTTCTATACCGTTGCTATCTGCTTCTCGTTGAAAACCACGCAAAGCTTCTGAAATATCAGCCTTTGCTGTCTGGACCTCATTAGGCACAGAAATACCATAACCATCATCCCAAATAGAAATCACAACAGGTATTTGTTTAACGGCAGCTGCATTTACAGTCTCCCAAAATACACCTTCCGATGTAGACGCATTCCCAACAGTACAGAAAACCACCTCGTTTCCTTGTTTAGAAAAATATTTAAGATACGCTAGCTCTGAGTTTTCGCGATAGAGTTTTGAAGCCAATCCTAATCCCATAACACGCGACATCTGTCCACCAGTGGTAGAGATATCGGATACTGAATTTCTTTGCGCAGTTTGATCAAGCCAATTTCCTTCACTGTCCAATAATTGGGTTGAAAAATGGCAATTCATTTGTCGACCCCCAGAAGATATATCTGCCTCTAAATCCGGATTAGCATACAATTGGGAAAAGAAATGATAAATATTAGATATCTCTGCCGCAAATGCAAAAGTTTGATCACGGTAATAACCTGAACGCCAGTCACCCGGCTTAAAAACCTTGGCCAACGCAATTTGTGCAATTTCTTTACCGTCACCAAAAATTCCAAACTTTGCTTTTCCTGTCAGTACCTCTTTTCGCCCCAACAGACTAACAAACCTACTCTCTAGTGCTAATCTATAATCGTTCAAAATGATTTCACGAAAGTCATCAAAGCTGATCTTCGACGTTTCCAAATCATGATGTATGTTCATGGTGATATCCGACATATTTAATCGATGGTTTTAGCAAAAGTACTAAAATATACCTTTGATTCCCAATCCAAACCAGACAATGCTAATTCGAAAAAACTGTTGGTATCGAGATTACTTCAACTTAGACCGTTGTACCTCTTAGGATTATGATCTCATCCCTAAAAAACCAAAAGAAATTTTAGTTTACATCAATAATCGCTACTTTTAGACACTTTTTTAGGGAATGAAGAGATGAGCAACGTTGAAAGAAATAATATGGCGCAAACAAGTTTTTTAGGTGACTTAGAAAAAACTATTACAATCAACCATTTGATGAGTATTCCGTTTGCTGAACGAGATGAAAATTGGCGCAATGATTTTCTATTGAATATCTGTGGGGCAAATCTTAAAATTGGTGAGCCTCAGGTTGTCATGAGTGACGATGGTTTTCCTTACATCAATTTACAAACAGTATCAACCGGAGAGAGTTTTCAAGCTTATGTAATCGAAAATCAATTAGATGTTCTTCTACAGCAAGGTTTCGGAATCATAATTAATCCACAAAATGAACAATTAGATTGGGTATTCTCCTACGGGGATTTAGTAAATCTAAAATTAAGCGGAGAATTCTATTCCAAGCAAACGTTGTTTTCACCTACTAAAAGTTATTTGGGCATTGGGAAAGATGAAGAAATTCTAGTAGGTCAACCCAGCGAGAACATATTTCCTTATTATCTCAAAGCGCATATCCGTGAATTTCTGCAATATTCTGGTGTTAAACTCCCTAAAATAATGCTTATCGCTAGAAATTATCAGAGTGAAGAGAATGTTTCCCAGGACCTCGTATTTAACATCACTCCTGCACAGTTTGCTTCTGAAAAAGACTTCAATAATATCATGAATACGCTACAGTGGTTTTTACCCAAACATTATTCTTTCTTTGGAGTCGACGAAATGAGTATTAATAATGGATTTCAAATACTTTAGTTTTTCTTCTCTAGAACAAAATACAGTAAACCCCCGATTTTTATTAAATTTTAGGAAATAAAAAGGAATTCATGTATCTATTTAATGTTCGTGTTTACGGAATCTTAATCAATGAAAATGACGAAGTTTTGATCAGTGATGAAAAAACACAGAATGTATCTTTTACAAAATTCCCCGGAGGGGGACTGGAATACGGGGAAGGACTCATTGACGCACTCAAACGAGAATTTATAGAAGAGTGCGACCTGCCTATTGAAATCATTCAACATATTTATACAACAGATTTCTACGAAAAATCAAGTTTTAACGAAAGTCAGATTATTTCAATATACTACCAGGTTAAAGCATTGGAACCCCTTAAGTTTGAAATAAAGAAAAGTCCATTTGATTTCTCTAAAGAGAAACAACAGGATAAAGTTGAGGTATTTCGATTCGTTCCGTTAAAAAAACTCAAAGAAATAGATCTAACATTTAAAACTGATAAATTAGCTTGGAGGACCTTTTTAAGCAAAACAGTCAAAACCTAGCTTACGATTTCGTAACGAATAAGTTTTGACTGATCAAAAAAATGTTCAATTACATTACAGTTATATATTCTGTGTTAAGTAATACAACAAAATCATAACAACTATACAAGCTACGATTAAAAATTTATTCCGTCGTGAGTCGTTGTACGACTGTTCACTTTTAAACTTATATTCTCTCTTAAACTTATTGATATCCATAACGCCTCCTTTTTTGAATAGGATGATTTAAATCTCCAATTTACATAAAAAAAATCACTCATGGTGATAAGGTTCATTACGTATAATCGTAAAAGCTCTGTAAATCTGCTCGATAAAAAATAATCTAACCATTTGATGTGAAAATGTCATCTTTGACAAAGATAGTTTTTGATTTGCACGTTCATACAACTCGTCTGAAAAACCGTAAGGACCTCCAATAATAAATATGATATGAGACACAGATCCTATCATTTTTTGTTCTAAAAATTTGGAAAAGTCTACAGAACGATAGTCTTTACCACGCTCATCCAACAAAACAACGAAATCGACATTGTTTACCTGCTTAAGAAGCAATTCTCCTTCTTTGATTTTTTGCAAATCTTGCGTTAGGTTTTTTGCATTTTTTAGATCAGGAATGACTACAAGCTCAAAGTTAATATAATGCTTTAGCCTCTTCATATAGTTTTCTATTCCTTCTCTAATAAAACTTTCGTCTGTCTTCCCAATACATAACAAGCTAATTTTCATATTCTTTATTTTATATATTATACTTTCGTCTTCTTAAAATAAGGTCAAAAAAGAAAAAGCCTGGAATAATCGGGCGATTTTCCAGGCTTTAAAATATAACCTCTTTTGAGAGGTAATCAACCTAAACCTATTACAAAGGTATAACATAAATATTATAACTCACAACTGTTTTTTATTTAATAGTAATTTATTTTTTGATTTACAACTTAAACCACTGACAATCAGACACAAAAAAAAGGTTTTCAAACGGGGAGAATGAAAACCTTTACTAACCAATTATAAACCTAAATTATGATACAACAAAGGTAGTGTATTTTTGACACTATCCAAATTTTTTTTTCAATTCTTTTATCGCGCTAGTTCCGTACCTTTGTAAAAAAAGAACACGATGTTTACAGGTATTATTGAAACCTTAGGTACAATAACAAAAATTGAAAAAGACAAAAGTAACCTTGACATTTATGTAGAGTCTTCTATTTCAAATGATTTGAAAATTGACCAAAGTGTCGCTCATAACGGAGTCTGTCTTACAGTAGTTGAAGTAGATAAAACAATTCATAAGGTTACTGCTATTCAAGAAACACTTTCAAAATCTACGTTGGGTCTTCTAAAGATAGGTGACTTAGTAAATTTGGAGCGTTGCACGGCTGCTAACGGGCGATTTGATGGGCATATCGTACAAGGGCATGTAGATCAAACAGCAGTATGCGTCGAGAAAGAAAATCAAAATGGGAGCTGGCTGTTCACATTTGAATATGATCCTCTCCACCAAAATATAACTGTGGAAAAGGGCTCCATAACAGTAAATGGCATTAGCCTTACGGTAGTGAATTCTCTAAATAATAGATTTTCGGTGGCTATTATTCCATATACACTAGAGCACACCAATCTACAACAACTCGAAATTGGAAAAACTGTAAATTTGGAATTTGATATAATAGGTAAATATGTTTCAAAAATACTGTCTATGCAAAAATAAGCATAGCAGTATTTTGAAACAACTATTCAAGGTAATGTCCTTGTCGTACTAAAAGAGCTCTATATTTGTTAAACACGCTCGACTTAGAAATAAATCCTAAATAGCATTGTTCATCATCAATAACTGGCAATATCCAAACATCATCTCTATTCATTTTTGACATTACCACTTCCATATTTTCATTTTCGCGGATAACATCATTAGGTTTCTGAACCAGTTTATCAAATGTTTTGGCAGCCCCCTCCTCTTCTCCTAATAAGAGAGAAAATAGTCTTTCGCTGTAAATAATTCCGAGAAAAACACCTTCTTCAGAAACTACTGGAAAAATATTTCTTTTCGAATGAATGATATCCGATTTTCGATCCAACGGAGTCTCTGAAGGTCTTAAAATCACAAAATTTGTTTCCAGAACATAACGCAATTTCATCATACTAAGAACCGTCTTATCCTTGTCTTCATAGGATAGCAGATCACCGGAATCTGCTAAAACTTTAGTATAGATGGAATGTTTTAGCAGCGATCTATTGATTAGATAAGAAATCGAGGTAACTAACATCAAAGGAACCATTAATGTATACCCTCCTGTGATTTCTGCAATCAGGAATAATCCCGTAAGCGGCGCGTGCATAATCCCTGCCAAAGCTCCTGCCATTCCAGCCATCACAAAATTCGGCACATTTAACATTACAAAACCTGTTTGATTCATACCATATGCAAATGCAAATCCAATAAGCCCTCCCATTACCAAACTAGGTCCAAACACTCCCCCGTTTCCACCACCGTTCAACGTAAAAAGAGATGCAAATGATTTTGCGAATAAGGTTAATACGGTATAACAAATAACGACAACCCCCAAATGTTTATAATCTGAAAACAGACTATTTTTGACAATCGCATCAAATTGTCCATCTAATATCTGCTGAATTGTAATGTATCCCTCCCCGTATAATGCCGGAAACACAAAAATCAACAGTCCTAAAAAAATGCCACTTGTCCATACTTTATTATATGGATTTTTAATGGAAGAGAACCATTTTTTTACGGTATTACTCAATTTGGCAAAATAGACTGTATAAAGTCCTACAACAACAGCTAGCATAACATAGAAAAAAAGTGCTCCCACCACCCATTCAGTTGCTACGGTATGAAAAAGAGGTTCACTATAGAGTATTCTAGAAATAATTGCCGCTAAAGCTGCCGAGATCAGAAGAGGAATAAAAGCAGGAATAGAAAACTCTGGCAACAAAATCTCAATGGCGAAAATCATCCCCGCAATTGGACTATCGAAAGCTCCTGCAATTCCCGCCGCTGCGCCACAAGCAAGTAGCATCGTAATCTCCTTATAATGCAATCCAAAAAAACGCCCTATATTAGATCCTATAGCAGCTCCGCTATGTGCAATAGGTGCCTCTAGTCCGCAGGATCCACCAAATCCGACTGTGATAGCGCTGGTAATGATTTGGGAATAGATGTTATGTGGTTCTATTTTACTTGATTTTCTGGATATCGCATAGATGATAGGCGTAATGCCATGATCTAATTTTTTACCTTTCAAAAATTTCCGGACATAAATTACACTGAATAAAATCCCAAGTAAGGGAAGAACGAGGTAAAACGAATATTTGACTTGCCAATAAATATCATTTTGTAATGTAGACGCTATAAAATGTGTTAGCCCCTTTAGCAAAGCCGCTGCGATGCCCCCTATAATTCCAACCAAAAAAGCGAGTATAATCAGAAAATTTCTATTGGATATTTTCCGCATTCGCCAATGGTTTATCGTTTCTAATTTTTGCCAGATAGGATACTTCATCTTGTATGCATACTAGAGTTCAAAGCCTAATACTTCTTTTTTCTTTCTCGATCGAAATCTTTCTGGAACAACGTTTAATATCTCTTCCTTCAAGACCCTGACAGCCTGCTTCTTCACAAAATTATGGGTGGTCACTACGCTTATTTCTCGAACAGGTTCAGGAGCCTTAAAATAACGTACATTGCCCAATTGATCTTCATGATAACCTAGAATACTTAATTCAGGTAAAATCGTTACGCCCCCATTTATATCGACCATTCTTTTTAACGTCTCAACACTTCCCGTGTAATATTCAAAGGTTCCCTCAGAACTTTGATTATGTTTGTAATGACAAAGGTTAAGAACTTGTCCACGCATACAATGTCCTTCGTTTAGTAACCATAGCTTTTCAGCTGCAATTTCATCTGTCGTAACCATTCGCTTTTGATAAAGTGAACTATTTTCGGAAACGTAAGCAACAAAAGTTTCATAGTATAACGGAGCTTCACTTATTCCATTCTCCTGCAACGGAGTAGATAATATACCACAATCCAGGCGACCGACCTTTAACTCTTGAAGAATGCGTTCAGTAGTATATTCCCAAATTTGCAACTGCAATTTGGGATACTTTTTCAGAAAGACCGTCAACACATCCGGCAATAAATAAGGTGCTACTGTAGGTATAACGCCAACCTTCAGCTCTCCTGACAATTCCCCTCTTTCTTCCTGCAATAGCTCGTCGATCTTTTTACTTTCATTTAAAATAACACGAGCCTGTTTGATAATTTTCTCTCCTACTTCCGTGGGCACCACAGGTTGCCGACTTCTATCAAAAATTTTGGCTCCCAACGACTCTTCTAGTTTCTGAATTTGCATGCTTAAGGTTGGTTGAGTCACAAAACAATGCTCTGCCGCTGTGACAAAACTTCGATAGGTATCTACAGATATAATGTATTCTAATTGAACAAGCGTCATGCTATAAATTTTAACTATACAAAGATACCTATTTTTATACGTTTATAAGTTTTTCCTTACTATAGTATAGAACATTAAATGAGAAAGAAAATGTTTATTAACTTTGGTAGACGCTAAATTGAAACATTATAATGAAAAAAAATTTAAGAAATCATCTTGTATATATATTCTTATTGGGAATAATTACCTTTAATTTCTCCGCATCCATTCCCGACGAAGGAATGTTTCCTCTCAGTGAACTAAACAGAGCTGGACTGAAAAAAGCTGGATTAAAGATTTCTGAAAAAGATATTTATAATCCGGGCGAAGTCGGTTTGGTGGATGCCTTAGTACAGGTAAGTGGTTGTACAGGTTCCTTCGTATCTCCTTCTGGCTTGATTATAACCAACCATCATTGCGCGTTTAGCGCGGTACAACTGGCCAGTACGACAGAATTTAACTACTTAAAGAACGGTTTCGTAGCAAATGCATTAAACCAAGAAATTGAGGCGAAAGGATTGACGATCCGTATTACGGATTCCTATGAAGATGTTTCCAGCGAAGTTTTAAATGCAGCCGCGGCAGTGAATGATCCCATAGAGCGGATCAACACAATAAATAGAAAGAGGTCGGAAATTGCCCAAAGAGCCGAGTCTTCGGATCCCAGTATAAAGGCTGAAGTCTCCGAGATGTTTATTGGCAAAAGCTATGTTCTCTTCCGATATAAAACCATTGAAGATGTACGTTTGGTATACGTACCAAGACAAGATATCGGAGAATTCGGTGGCGAGACAGACAATTGGGTATGGCCAAGGCATACTGGTGACTTCTCTTTCCTACGTGCTTACGTTGCTCCAGACGGTTCATCCGCAAAATATAGTAAAGAAAATGTCCCCTATAAACCGAAGAAGCATCTTAAAATTAATCCCGCTGGAGTTAACGAAAATGATTTTATTTTCATTCTCGGATATCCTGGGCGGACATTTAGACACCGGCCAGCACAGTATATAGCATACCAACAACAGTTTTTATTACCTTACACAGCAGATTTATATGATTTCCAAAATCAGCAAATGTTAACAGCTGGGAAAGATGATCTAGCTACTGAACTGGCACTTGCCACACGTATAAAACGTAACGCAAATGTGCTGAAGAACTATCGCGGTAAATTAAAAGGGCTACACAATATAGATCTGGTTACGGAAAAATATAAAGAAGATCGTGAATTAGAACAATTTATCCGAAGTAAAACAGAATTAAACACCAAATATGGCACATTAATGAATGATATTGATCAACATTACAAAGCAGTATTTGAGGTTGCAAAAAAGGAACTTTGGTTTAACAACATATACAGCAGCACATCTTTATTACGAGTTGCTAGCGCTATAAACAGTTTCAAAATTGCGGTGTTAAAACAAAATGGAGTAAAAGCGCAAGAAGAATTCTTTAAATTAAACATTGAGGAGGTGAAAAAACATTTAGATGGCATTTATGCGAGCTACAACCTCACTGTTGATAAAGCCATTGCACAAAAAATGTTAGAAGACGCCTATGAATTCGGTGGATCTAATAAACTAGCATTTTTGACGAAACAAAATTTTCTTTCGAAGGACGACACTAAACAATACATCAACAGTATATTCGACAAATCAAAGCTTACAAATAAAGAAACTTTGTTTAGCAGCATTTTAAAAGATGTACAATCTCTAAAAAACTATACAGATGAACTTTTATCTCTTCAAAAAGAGATAAATACAGAAATGCTCGTTTTCAACGAAGAGCAAAAACGTCGGGAGGGCATTTTAAATAAATTAATGGGAGACTATGTCGCTGTAAAAGAGAAATACCAAGCTAAAAATTTTATACCTGATGCAAATTCTACTCTACGTCTTACATTCGGGAATATCAAGGGCTATAGTCCTGTCGACGCTACTTACATGAAGCCATTTACGACTTTAAAAGGTCTGGTAGAAAAGGGAAATTCAGGCTTACCTGAGTTTGAATATCCTGAGTCTATAAAAAATGCATGGCTTGCAAAAAATTTTGGTGCTTATGCAAAAAAAGATTTAAATGATGTGCCTGTAAACATCTTGTACAACTTGGATACCACAGGAGGAAACTCAGGATCGCCAATTATGAATGCAAATGGCGAACTAATAGGCGTCAATTTCGATAGATCTTACGATGCAACAATTAATGACTTTGCTTGGAATGAAAACTATAGCCGATCTATTGGCGTGGATATTCGTTATGTACTTTGGATTGCAGATAAAATAGATAATGCACAATTTATCCTAAAAGAAATAGGCATTTAGAAAAATAATCAGCTCCAGTGGGTAAAACTCACTTATTCACATGGAACTATTTTTTACAATCCAACGGAGATTTCTCATTGACCTAGAGACTCGTCTACAAGATAGAGGAACTCTTAAAACAATCTTTACATAGCGGCCCTATCTAATTGGAATTAGAATAGGGCCGCTATGTAAATGAAAATCTTACCGGTTGATTAAATCTTCTACAAATCAGAAAATTTCAAATAACCGACATGCAATTTATCGTCAAAAAGTCGACTTGCTGGAGATAAGCGAAGGTTGTATCTTTGGTACATCGAGGCTGGCAGAGCTTCTGTTACCTGATAAATGTCATCAACATCTAAACCATACTTATCATCAATATGAGGAGAAATGTGATTCTTGAAAAATGTGGTTTCTTTTGCTTTCTTACTCGCTTCTTCTATAGTGTTCGCGACAATAAGTTGTTTATAATGATACTCTTCGAAATCCTGATGTCGATAGCCTCCTAAATTTACAAAAAAAAGTTTTTCCAATTGCTCGTTTTCCTGTTGTTTGTCCACAACCTCAATCGAAAAACCATCTACAGTAGACACGTGACGCCAAACATCGACATGCAGTTTACCTTGTGCTTCCTTCCAAAACTGTTCCATATCAGATTTTAAACTAGATAAGGACTCTCCTATTCCAAAAAAAATATCATGCTGTTCCGTAAACCTTCCTTCTGGTTTACAGCCTAGCAAAACCATAAATAACTTTTTATCCATTATTACTCTTCCTGTACTTTATTTCTAAGTTAAGGATAATATCTCTTTTCTTTCCCTCTATAATAGATAAATTGCCTGCAACAAATACACCTTTCTTCCCATTTTTCAAATTTGAAATACCATAAACTGTAGACTCGTCATCTGGATTAGAGTCGCCTTCATACCGATACAAATGATCTATCTGATAATGGTCTGCATCATTAGCTATTTCATCAAACTCTACATTAAAGTCAATGACATACCCCAAAAGATGCAATTTAGCTAGCGCGACATCAGTAGTTTCGTAATTATGTGTAGTTCCCATATTTTAAAACTTTTTAAGTAAATAACAACGAGAAGAATGATTCGGTTTTATAATTTAAGACTTAGATGAATTAGATTGACAGTTTACTTTATTTATTGGACATACAGCCAAAATTGGCTAAGTTTGACTAAAATCTGGACAGCATAAACTTCGATAGACTATGGCTTATACGGCACCACAAACTCAAAATACAGCAGGCAAAGCATTCGAACGATTAATTACTATTTTGGACACTTTACGCATTGCATGTCCTTGGGATAAAAAACAGACGATGGAGTCTTTAAGGCATCTGACGATTGAAGAAATGTATGAGCTAACGGATGCCATCCTGGAAAAGGACCTTACAGAAATAAAAAAAGAACTAGGTGATGTCATGATGCATCTTTTGTTCTATGCAAAGATTGCGACTGAACAAGAAAAATTCACCATAGTAGATGTTCTCAATGCAGTCTGCGATAAGCTGATCGTTCGCCATCCCCACGTATATGGTGAAACATTGGCAACAAACGAAGACGAAGTGAAAAGTAACTGGGAAAGCATAAAATTGAAAGAAGGAAATAAGTCTGTGCTATCCGGAGTTCCAAAAGGACTTCCCGCCTTAGTAAAAGCTTATCGGATTCAAGACAAAGTACGTGGTGTCGGATTTGACTGGGAAGACAAAAGTGAAGTATGGAAAAAAGTAGAGGAAGAACTATCGGAATTCAAAAATGAATTTAACTTGGAAGATGGTTCTGAAATCAACCTTGATCGGGCAGAGGATGAATTTGGAGACCTAATATTTTCATTAATTAACTATGCACGTCATTTGGGCCTAAATCCTGAAAATGCGCTAGAGCGAACCAACAAAAAGTTTATCAAACGCTTCACACATATCGAAAACAGAGCCAAAGAAAATGGACAACAAATCAGCGAGTTATCTTTGAATGAAATGGATGTGTACTGGAATGAAGCTAAATATCTTTAGACGAATATTCAGGGCTCGTCGCAATCTAACGTTTCTACGTTTACAAAGAGTTTAGTAAATTGGTCAAACTGTGTACCATCATAGTTAATGTGTTCAATCAAACGATTAACGGCATTCCACCAACCATATACCAAAACGTAGTCAAAAGCAAGATCCAATCGATTAGATTTTTCCATATTACTTAGATAGTTATTCCATAGGATCTCGGGATAAGCATTTTTTTTCATCTGTTCTTTTACGAGCTTCATATAAGCCGCTAATAGATGTTCTCCGCCTTTATTTAAAGCTTGAGCATATTCAAACGCATCGCCATTCTTCGGAATAGCTTTCATTAAATCTTCGGGAGTATCCTTTGCACTTTTCTCTATCTTCTTAAATTCATAGGTTCTCTCCAAATAAGTAACGACGTCCTGTTTTAATTTTCTGAAATAGGAAGATTGTACCACATCTAGGTTTTTTATCCGATAAATCGCGGAATCGTACCTCGCAATAAACTCTTCTTTAGTTCCTCCATCGTCCACGTAATGCCCTTCATTAAATAAGACATATGTATCCAACAACTGCCTTTCGCTATATTTTTCACTGTTATAATATCCCTTATAAAAGCAAAGCCCATCTTGAAAAACAAAAGTTTTTATTTGTGCCACCAAGCTAATATTCCACATTAAAAACAAGATAAAAAACGTTGATTTCATGATGCTAAATTAGAAAACTAATATAAGGAGCTTGCCTTAAATTAGCAATTAATGCGTAAATTCGCGACATGAAAGAAACTGTTGTGAGCGGTATTAGAAGCACCGGAAAATTACATTTAGGCAACTATTATGGTGCATTAAGCAACTTTGTAAAAATGCAAGAAGAATACAACTGCTTCTTTTTTATTGCTGATTTACATTCGTTGACGACACACCCTACCCCAGGCGACTTAAGTCGTACTGTTAGAGATGTGGTTGTGGAATATTTAGCGGCAGGTATTGATCCAGAAAAATCAACAATATATGTGCAGTCAGACGTACCAGAAGTCGCTGAGCTATATTTATATATGAATATGAATGCTTATCTCGGTGAATTAGAACGAGCAACAGCATTCAAAGATAAAGTAAGAGCTAATCCAGATAATGTTAATGCGGGATTACTTACTTATCCTGTACTTATGGCCTGTGATATCCTTATCCACCATGGAACTAAAGTACCTGTAGGTAAAGATCAGGAGCAGCATCTGGAAATGACAAGAACTTTCGGTAATCGTTTTAATAGACTATACGACGTAGACTATTTCAAAGAAGCTTTTGCTTTTTCATACAGCGATAAACTTGTCAAAATACCAGGATTGGACGGTAACGGGAAAATGGGAAAATCCAATGGAGATGCGAGTTGTATATACTTAAGCGATACACCCGAAGTTATTCGTAAAAAAGTGATGCGAGCAGTCTCTGACTCGGGGCCTACTGAAATGAATCAGAAAAAACCCGAAGTTATTCAAAATCTATTTGATTTGATGAAAATTGTCTCTACAGATGATACTTTGGAACACTTCGAAAACTTGTATAATAATTGTTCTATTCGTTACGGTGATTTAAAAAAACAACTGGCGGAAGATATGATTATAGCTACAGAACCTGTACGATCACAAATCCAGGCATTATCCAATGACGACGAATACCTAAAAAAAGTTGTTAAGTTGGGTGCAGAAAAAGCTGCTGCAAGTGCACACAAGACAATAAGAGAAGTTCGCGAGATCATTGGAATTAGAAAATTATATTAAATAGAACTCAACTTAATATTAATATAATTTAGTTTTTATTTTTTTAACTTAACAAGGAACATGCATTTAGCCATCGTTGGAAATATAGGAGCAGGGAAAACGACGTTGACAGAGCTACTGTCGCGTCATCTGAATTTTGAACCTCAGTTTGAAGCCGTAGAAAATAATCCATATTTGGAAGATTTCTATAGCGATATGAAACGTTGGTCTTTTAATTTACAAATCTTCTTTCTCAATAGTAGATTTCGTCATATTGTCGATCTTCAAAGCCGTGGTATAAACATGATACAAGATCGTACGATCTATGAAGATGCCTATATTTTTGCAGAGAATTTATACGATATGGGCTTAATGAGCGCTAGAGATTTTGAGAATTACAGTAATATTTTCCAAAGCATTGTTCATTATATAAAGCCCCCTGATTTATTAATCTATCTAAGGGCTTCCGTACCAACATTGGTTAATAACATTCAAAAAAGAGGTCGTGATTATGAATCTGCCATTCGTCTAGATTACCTTTCTAAGTTGAATGAAAAGTACGAAAAATGGATTGGTAATTACAAGGAAGGTAAACTCTTGGTTTTGGATAAAGACAATCTTGATTTCACCAACAATCCTGAAGATCTGGGAAAAATTATAGAAAAAATTGAAGCAGAAATGTTCGGGCTTTTTTAACACCTTTATTTAACATGATGTTTGGCTTCAAGACAAGGAAAACCAAACATCATGTTCATTACTTCAATAAATAAGACAATCCTCAACGTTCTTTATATTAGCCCCTCATCTCTAAAACTGAAATAAGACCTGTCGGTAAAAATAACATGGTCATTTACCGTTATATCCATCGTATTTGCAGCTTGTACAATCTTTTTCGTTAATTGTTTATCCGCTTGGCTTGCGCTTAAAGTGCCGGATGGATGGTTGTGGATAAGAATTAAAGAATTTGCGTTAGTTTGTAATGCAAACTTCAAGATTAAACGAATATCTACTGGCGTAAAATCATTTCCTCCCCTACCTATCAACTGTTTGTCTAGAAACTTACAAGCTGTATTTAAATACAACACCCAAAATTCTTCGTGTGGCAGATCTTGCATTTGAGATTTAAAAAAATCATACACCCTTCGACTGCTATTCAGTATAGGTTGCGCTTCTGGTTCTGCCTCTGTTCGCCGTCGTCCCAATTCTAAAGCCGCAATTAGACTAATGGCCTTTGCTTCTCCAATTCCTTTATATTTGCATAAATCGTTTACATCCAATTTCGATAAATTGTGTAAATTATTCCTCACATTCGAAAGTATTCTTCGGCAAAGCGCTACCGCCGTCTCTTCGCGAGACCCAGAACCAATCAAAATGGCTAATAACTCAGCATCTGTTAAAGAACGACGCCCCTGCTCTAACAGTTTTTCTCGTGGACGATCAGCTTCTGACCACTCCCGAATAACAAGCTTGCTCATGGTTTTTCAAGTATATAATATGGTCTACCTAATATCGTAAAAATTCCATAAAATAAAAAACGAATTTACTGTCTATAAGCACCTTAACAATTCTTAACCAATAGAGTCCGTACATTTCCCCTAGAAACTTTATCTTTGCACTTCCATTAGTAAATAAGTAAAACTATGAGTAAAGCAATTATTAAGACAGAAAAAGGCGACATGACTGTACAGTTTTATACAGCAGACGCTCCAAATACCGTTGCAAATTTCATCAAATTAGCAAAATCTGGTTATTATGACGGACTAACTTTTCACCGCGTTATCCCTGATTTCGTAATCCAAGGTGGATGTCCTAACAGTCGTGAAGGAGCTACTGGAATGCCTGGTACTGGTGGACCTGGTTATAAAATTGATTGTGAGTTGACTGGAGAAAACCAATATCACGATCGTGGTGTACTTTCTATGGCACACGCGGGCCGCAATACTGGAGGTTCACAATTCTTTGTCTGCCATAGCAGAAACAACACAGCCCATTTAGATAGAAATCATACGTGCTTTGGTAAAGTGGTAGAGAATGTTGAAGTAGTAGATAATATCAGACAAGGCGATAGAATCTTGAGTATCGAAGTAATTGAAGATTAATTGACCGACGCATGAATTTAAGAGCTTTAGTATCAGTAACTGGAAAAGGTGGCCTTTTTAAGTTAATCGGCCAGAACAAAGGTGGATTTATTTTAGAGTCACTGGATGAAAAGAAAGTAAAATCCACAGTAAACCTTTCTACGACGAAAATGGCGACTCTAGAAGATATTACAATTTATGGTGAAGATGATGAGATTCGCTTAATTGATATTTTTGAAACTATTAAAGAAAAGAATTTAGCTACACCAGACGTAAAAGCCGATGGCACTACCCTTCGTGATTTTTTTCGTGAAGTAGCTCCCGGACACGACGAATCTCGTGTATATTCTTCTGATATCAAAAAAATAATATCTTGGTATAATATAATAAAAGAATTGCCACTTTTCGCAGAGGAAGCTCCAGCTCCTATAGGAGAAGAATAGCCCTGCTAATTTTTAAAAGGCAAAGATATTTCATAGGATATCTTTGCCTTTTTTGTTATTATCATCCTATCAATGTTCTCCTTATTTTAGAAAATAAGTACTTCCAAATATTCTGTCTTTTCTCTAGAAGAGATTTAGCTGTGCGTTATTATTTGGTCTTTCAAATAAATCCGTTCGAAGAACTGGGCGTTCATTTTCACCCATATACTTTTTTACTGACAATTTAAAAAGTTGCCGAATGCCTTCCGCAATTTCTCCATCTCCTTTTATACGCCTCCCCCACTCGCTATCATTAAGCTTTCCACCATGACAGGACTCAATACCATGTATAACCTTATCAGCCCTATCTGAATAGTTCTTATAAAGCCAATCTCGAAATATCGAAGCAATGGCTCCATTTAAACGTACAATTGTATAACCAGCCCACTTTGCTCCAGCATTAGCGGCTCGTTCAATTAACGCAGGCATTTCATCACTATTAATACCAGGTACTATAGGCGCAATCATTAAAGAGACAGGAATACCTCTTTCGGCAAGCTTTTCTATCAATTTCAACCGTGCTTCTGCAGTGGCAGTCCGAGGTTCCATTTTACGTCGAACTTCTTCCCGAAGACTATTAATTGTAACAGATACACTTACCAGTCCTAACCGCGACAAGTCAGTTAAGATATCCAAATCGCGCAGCATCAACATATTCTTACTAATCAAAGACACTGGATGTTTATAATTTAGTAGAGTAGATAGAAGCCCTCGAGTGATCTGTAATTTCCGTTCTAATGGCTGATAACAATCCGTATTCCCTGACATAAAAATAGGTTCAGGCTTATATTTCTTTTTACCAAACTCAGTCTTTAGTAAATCAACAGCATTATATTTTACAAGGATTTTACGTTCAAAATCAAGCCCCGCGCTGTAACCCCAATACTCATGTGAGTTCCTTGCATAACAATAAATACAACCATGCTCACAACCTTGATAAGGGTTTAGAGATCTATAAAAGCCAATATCTGGACTATTCACTTTGGAAAGAATAGCTTTTGGATATGTCGGTATAACTTTCGTTGCAGCTTCTCCTAAAAAAGGTTCGTCTAAGCCTTCAATATATTCCTGTACATAATCAACAGCAAAGAATTTATTATTAGGATTAACCTGTGCTCCTCTTCCTCTTAGGTAATTTTCAGCTTCTTCAGTATTCATAAAACAAAAATACTAAAATAATTAGTATTTTAAATTCTTAATACTCTTTTCTATGCTTAAATAACCAGTCATACATATCACTTTTATGAAAAAGACGTTCTACACTTCCATGCGTTCCACCAGGAATAATAGTTAAAACAGTTTCTGATTCAGGATTTGCCTTTTTAATTGCTTGATATATTTTTCTCGACTCTGACGCTGGAACCGCACGATCGGCACTACCATGTTGAATCCAGACGGGAACTGTAGCTAGTTTTTCAGCATCTCCTACTATTCCTCCTCCACATATAGCAACTGCTGCTGCTACAGATTCGGGGTACTTCCCTACGAAATCCATTGTACCATATCCCCCCATGCTCATTCCGCAAACATATACCCTCTTTTCGTCTACATTATAATTCGCTAAAACATAATTTAGCACATCTTTTATTTTATCTGGATCCCAACCACCAGCAGTTTGAGGAGCTACGACTAACGAAGATGGGATCTCCACTCCACGATTTTTGGCGTACAACACACCATATCGCTTCACGCGATTTAAATCATATCCAGATAGACTTCGGCCATGTAAAAAAATTAATAATGGACATTTAACTTCAGCTCGATACCCTACCGTATCAATAAGGAAATTATAGGCTGCTTCACCTTTTACGGCAAGCTGTTGCCCCGACACCATCTTCACGAAGGTTAACGTCAATACGAGTAAATATTTTCGCATGATGTGAAAATAAAAGTTGTAACGGTTATCATTTCTCTAAAATACAATTTCTATGTTAAAACGAGCGATCCAAATCGGTTTTATCTATGCGTTGTTTTCCTTATTTTTGAAAAAAGCGATGAGAATGAAACCGACAGTTACCATAATATATTGCCCAAAATGTGGCTGGTTGCTTCGTGCAGCCTACTTCGCACAGGAACTTTTAGTCACATTTGTAGATGATGTTTATGGTGTGACGCTTGTTCCGAGTGAAATTAGCGGACGTTTTTCTATCACAATAGATAACAATATTTTGTTTGACCGCAAAATTGAAGGTCGTTTTCCAGAAATAAAGGAAATAAAACAGTTGGTGAGAGACCAAGTTAATCCGAATAAGGATTTAGGTCACTCCGAATCAAAAACAA
This sequence comes from Sphingobacterium sp. LRF_L2, assembly GCF_965644235.1. NCBI lineage: Bacteria > Pseudomonadati > Bacteroidota > Sphingobacteriia > Sphingobacteriales > Sphingobacteriaceae > Sphingobacterium > Sphingobacterium sp. LRF_L2. The sequence goes on from NZ_CBFFRI010000001.1 coordinate 167,612, forward strand.
AAATTTAATTAAACAATATTTAGGTTAAGTAAAGTCTTTATTAAAGAAATTTCAAAAGATTTTAGCCTACGAGATCATGTGATGCTCTTATTTGTGATCTTCAAAAAAGCAAGAGATGAAAATACTACATACAGCAGATTGGCATTTAGGAAAAAGATTAGACTATTTCTCTCGTTTGCAAGAGCAAAGGAACGTTTTAGCTGAAATATGTGACATTGCAGACCACGAAGAAGTAGACGCCGTTATCATAGCAGGCGACCTATTCGACACCTTTAACCCACCTGTGGAGGCTATAGAACTCCTCTATAAAACACTTCGCAGACTTAGTATGAATGGCCAACGTCCGGTTATAGCTATTGCAGGAAATCATGATAGTGCAGACCGCATAGATGCCCCAGATATACTAGCTCGTGAATGTGGTATTATTTTCATCGGTTATCCAAAATCAAAAGTAACTCCCTTCGAAATACAACATGGCTTCGCTATCCGACAAACCGACAATAGTTTTATCGAATTAGTGCTTCCTAAATTTAATTATCCTTTACGTGTAATACATACACCCTTTGCCAACGAACTTCGCCTAAAACAGTTTTTAGGAACAGATAATAAGGAACAACAGCTAAATGAAATCCTTAAACATCATTGGGAAGAGATCGCCAACTTATATTGCGATCACGAAGGTATAAATATTCTAACAGCACATCTTTACATGTTGAAACGAGGAGGGGATCTACTTGAAGAGCCAGAAGGAGAAAAACCGATTCGCGTTGGATATGCCGACTTGATTTATTCTGACGGTATCCCTCGACAAATTCAATATACCGCATTGGGGCACCTCCACCGCTTTCAAGAAATTGGAGGACATCATTCACCGGTCGTCTACCCAAGTAGCCCTCTAGCTTATTCCTTCTCAGAAGCAGGTCAAGAAAAGGGGGTCGTTATTGTGAATATTACGCCCGATCAACCGGTTGAATATTATAAAGTTCCGTTAAAAACAGGTCGTAGCCTCTATCGCAAACGATTTTACAGTATTGATGACGCTGTGCTATGGTTACAAAACAATCCACATGCGTTAGTGGAGCTAACTTTAGTTAGTACCGAATTTATGAACTCTGCAGATTTAAAAAGAATACATGAAGCACATGATGGAATCATCCATATTATTCCCGTTGTTGAAAAGGAAAATAACACTTTAGGAAAAAGAGAATCTGTAAATCTCGACCAAGAAGTAGACGTTCTCTTTAAAGATTATTTTTTATATCGTTTAGGTCAGGAGCCTAATACAGAGATCATGGATTTACTAAAAGAGGTTATGAACAGTGAAACAGAAATGGAGGACTAATAGTGTTACCTATATATTTAAGTATCGAAGGATTATATTCTTATCAGGGGAAACAAGAAATAGATTTCACTCGACTCACTGAAGCAGGATTATTTGGAATATTTGGTAAAGTTGGTTCAGGAAAATCTTCTATTATTGAAGCGATTAGTTTTGCGTTGTATGGAGAAACGGAACGTTTAAATAAACAGGAAAAAAGAACATACAATATGTTGAATCTCAAATCTGATGCTGCCTGTATCGTATTTGAATTCTACAATTTTCAAGGGCGTCGATTTCGCTTCATAGCGCAATGGAAACGTCGAAAAAAATTTGAGGATACTACCACATTAGAACGTTTGGCTTACGAATGGCTAAACGAGGAATGGATACCATTGTCATCAAGCGATGGCACTGAAATAACAAGACTTACTTACCCAAATTTTAGAAGAACAATCATCATTCCTCAGGGTCAATTTAAGGAATTTTTAGAATTAAAAGGGAAAGATAGATCCGATATGATGAAAGAGATTTTTAATCTTAATCGATTCGATCTTGGTCCCAAAGTCGCTATATTACAACGAAAAAACAACACTTTTCTAGAGCAAATAAAGGGTGCATTATCTGGATTTGAGACAGTAAGTCTTGAAGTATTAAAAAAGAAACAAGACGATTTATCCAATGCACAAGAATCTCTACATCAAATAAAAACTGAAACATTTAGCTTGGAAAAAGAGCTGATACAGCTAAGTGAAAGTAAACGTATCCGTATAAATCTTATCAACAAACAAAAGGAAGTGGATGCCTACATGGCCGATCAACCAAAAATTCGTCAACAAGAGAAAGATCTACAGATTTATGAGAATACGAACTTGGCTTTTCGTGAAATACTAAATCACACGCATTTACTAAACAAAGAAAAAGAACAGTTAACCTACAAACTTGAACAATTAGCCATCAAGAAGAAAGACGTGCTTACACGTTTAGAAGAAAAGGAAGAAGAATGGTCTAAAATTGCTAACGATTATCATAATCTGGATCTTTTGAAAGCGGAAAGTGAAGATTTAAAACTACTGATTTTTATTGCGCAACAACAGGAACAAAAAAAACTACTAAACAAACGGCTTTCGGATGGTCAACCTCATATTCAGAAAGTAGAAAAGGAGGAGCAAGATCTTATACTTGAAATTAGAACAAAAGAGTCGATACTGGACGATCTCAAAAATAAAAAAATAGACACAACAGCGCTTTTGGCTTTAGAAACTTGGTATCAACAAAATGATCAGCTCACGATTAAGTTTTCAGAATTGATCACTCAACGCTCTCTTTTTGAAAAAGAGAGCGCAAAGGCAGCAGAAGAATTTGATCGTAGACAAGTTGCTCTAGAAAATTGGGAATCTATTCTTCAGCAATCAGAGACCGATTGGAACACACATCTTCTTTCTCTTCAAACAGAACTGACCCAACTGAAGGTAAATGTTAAACTTAGTGACTTTGCTGAAAATCTTGTCGATGGGGATCCCTGTCCCCTATGTGGTGCTCTGGATCATCCTACTCCTATGATTCCACACGATTTATCCTTACGTGAGCGAGAATTGTTAAAAGAACAACAAGATATTCATAGCGCACTAACAGATCTAAAAGAGAGCTTTCAAATATTGACCAGAGCAAGTATCATCTGGAAGGATAAACAAAAACAATGTGAGCAATTAAACAGCCAAATACTGCAAATTCAAGAGGCTCAAGAACAACACCTAGCCATCTTTCAATGGGAAGGTTTTTCTGCAACAGACAAAGAGTTTTTTTTAGCTTATAAAAATGAAAATCAGTTGCTGGAAAACACAATCCGAATAATGGAAAACGAACTTAAAGAGCTCGGAATAAAAGCAACAGAAACGCAATCAAAATTAGAAAAATACCGCAGTTCATTATCAACATTTGAGCGGGAGATACTCATCAAAGATAGTCTTATACAACAAAGTGAATCTCAGCTCCGCAAACTGAAACCTGGAGAGTTCACAAACTATAGAGAAACTGCATTGATTAATAGAAAAAAGCATCTAGAAAATCGAATCCACTACCTGGAAGACAGTTACAAGTCATTGACTGAAAATATCAACCGGTTAAAAACAGAATTCGCGACTGTAAATGGAGAACGATCTGCCTCTAAAGAACAGTTTCAACAGCTTTACCAACAACTTGGAGCTCGCCAGTCAGAGATATCGACATTACTCGTTGAGCATGGCTACAGTGACATTATTCAAGTTCAACAAATCTTACAGAAACACTTAAATGTACCTGAGCTAAGGAAAACCATTCAAGATTTTAATGTGAATCTTCAGACAGCCTTAAACCAAGTTTCAGATTTGCAATCTCGGGTAACGGTAGACGGCTTTGAAGAGACTACATATGAAGAGAAAACAAATCTTTATAGCATAAAAAAAGAGGAATTAGAACAGCAGATACGCCATGTAGGCGCACTAGAGAAAGAATATTCTCACCTTCAAGTTGAATTCGCAAAAAAAGAAAAATTGATCGAAGAGTTTCAAAAAGTAACATTAAGAAAAAACAATTTAAACACCTTAGAAAATCTGTTTCGAGGAGCAGGCTTTGTAAACTATGTTTCTAGTATACACTTAAAAAGGCTCTGTGAAATCGCAAACCTACGTTTCCACAGACTAACGAAAAATAACCTAAGTTTGACTATAAACGAAAGCAACGAATTCGAAGTAATTGATTTTCTTAATAATGGATTTAAGCGATCGGTCAAAACCCTATCAGGGGGACAGAGTTTCCAAGCTTCTTTATCATTGGCTTTAGCGTTAGCGGAAAGTATACAATCATTAAATAAGGCAGAAAAGAATTTTTTCTTTATCGACGAAGGCTTTGGTACCCAAGATGCAGAAAGTATGAATATTGTCTTCGAAACACTGCAGTATTTACATCGCGAAAACCGTATTGTCGGTGTAATATCTCATGTTGAGGAACTTAAAGAACGTATTCCTAGAGCAGTTACGGTAACTAACGATGTAGAAAAGGGAAGTTCGATACACTACCACTCATAACTCCTCGTACTCAAAAACCCGAACAAAGAACTTGCACATCATACCATGCAAAAAAGATATGTTATAGTAGTTGCCGGAGGAACTGGCAGTAGAATGAAGAATGCGTTACCAAAGCAATTTCTAACTTTATTGGATCGACCGGTGTTGATGCATACTTTAGATTGTTTCTGGAAAAGCGAGAGTAATCCAGAAATTGTAGTTGTTCTAAATCCAAAAATGGAAGACTATTGGAAACAGCTATGTAAATCTTTTAATTTCACAGTTCCCCATACTGTCGTCTTCGGAGGAGATAGTCGCTTCCAAAGTGTAAATAATGGCTTAAATTTTATTTTAGAAAAGGAAAAGAAATCCCTTGAAGAAGTAGTTGTTGCCATACACGATGGTGCCCGCCCTATCGTCAATTCAAAGCTTATTAAACAATGCTTTGAAGACACTGCAACATATGGAGCAACAGTTACGGCTGTCAAAAGCGTCAATTCAATTCGATTTGGAAACGAAGATAAAAGTAAGTCAATTGAAAGAGAACATGTCTGGATTGTACAAACGCCCCAAACTTTCAAAGCTGACATTCTAAGGAAAGCTTTTCTTCAAGAAGAATGTCAATCGTTTACTGATGATGCATCAGTAGTAGAAAAACTGGGCTATTCTGTACATATTATCGAAGGAGATTATCAAAATATAAAAATAACTTTCCCAGAAGATATTAGAATAGCCCAGCTTTATTTAGAGAATGCTTAATTATTTAGGCGGCACCTCTTATCACTCGAAGTAAGATTGCTATAATTGCAATTACCAACAAAATATGGATGATTCCACCCGATACATAGCCGCCAAAGAAACTGATTGCCCAGATTATCACTAAAATAACGGCGATTAAATAAAGAATATTTCCCATAACTTTTACAATTGAATTAAAACCCTTGTTTTTATAATATATCATAAGAACAAGGTTCGTTGCATAAAAGTTTTACTTATTTTAAGTAGTTGAAAATATTAAATATCTAGCTTCAACCCATCAAATGCTGCAAAGATTCCTTCCGGAAGCTGATCTTGAATAACTGTATGTTTACCAAATCGATGACTAATGTGCGTGAAATACGTTTTCTTTGAACCGATTTCCTCTGCAAATTGGATTGCTTCGTCCTTCGTAAAATGCGATATGTGAGGTTCTTCCTGCAACGCGTTAACGATTAAGATTTCCACCCCTTTTAACAAAGACTTAGAATATTCATCAACAGTTTTTGCATCGGTAATGTAGGCAAAGTTACCTATCCGAAATCCGATGACTGGCATCTTATAATGCATCACCTCTATAGGCATAACACAGATGTCGTGGATAAAAAAAGGTTCAGCCGCTACAATTGGCTTCAATTCCAAACGAGGAACCCCAGGGTATTTCAGCTCACCAAAAGCGTAATAAAACTCTCTTTTCAAGGCTTCGTGAGTCACTGAAGTTGCATAAATAGGGATTGACTCCTGTTGTTGGTAGTTAAAAGCCCTTACATCATCAAGACCTGCAATATGGTCCTTATGCGAATGTGTAATCAATATAGCATCTAAATGTCTTACATCTTCACGAAGCATTTGATATCGAAAATCAGGCCCTGTATCAACGACCAGGTTAAGTCCTTCAATTTCGATTAAAATGGCACTGCGTAATCTTTTATCTCGAAAATCAGAAGATTGACAAACTTCACATTGACACGCAATAACCGGAACTCCTTGGGATGTCCCTGTACCCAAAAAAGTAATCTTCACAATGGTTCCCCCAGTTTTTTTATCGTTTTATAAAATTCTTTTTTCTTATCATCCAACAACGAGATATCTATCTCCATATCTCCTAGTAACTGAATCAATGACTGAATTCTTACTTCCAAATTGGAGAATTTGTTTACCATTATTACCTTGGTATGCTGTAATACACAAGCTCCTGTACGAAAAGACCCCTTTTCATAACGAACTTTGTAGCCAAATTCTGCAAACAATTCTTCCAACTTCCCTAAATTATGCTGTGTAAATGCAATCACGATTGTAATATTTAAACAAAATAAAAAACTTTACGTTACATTTAAGATTTTAGCAACTAATTCTTAAACAACACCTTTTGCACATAGCTTTGTATAAAACCAGTGCCATAAGCTATCAACTGTGTGTATGCTGCGACAACACTCAAAAGTCCGACATAAAAACTCTTTGTCGTTGTCCAAGCATGAAGAAATAGCAAAAACGTGTAAATTAACAACAAAAAGTTACCCACAGTAGCAAAAAAACACCATGGCAAAAAACTTCCCGAAGAGAATACGGTAAAAATATTGGATAAGATCAAGATTAGTAAACCCAAAACAAATACTGTAGGCAATGCATGGACAAACTTTAGTTCCTCTGGAAAAAGTAGGTAAATATCAATCCTTCCCTTTCCGAAGAAATTGGTTTGTTTAAAAAACTGAAAGAATGTCGCACGCCGCTTGTGATAAACAAAACCTTCAGCAATCAAGCCTACTTTAAAACCAGCTTCGATCATTCGAATACTAAATTCAATATCCTCCGAACGGCGAGCTAACCTAAATCCCTTCGTCACTTCATAAACCTTTCTAGATATGCCCATATTGAAACTCCGAGGATGAAAAGCTCCTACATGTTTTTTATTACCTCGTATACCACCAGTAGTAAAAGGGCTAGTCATTGAATAGCTTATCGCTTTTTGAATAGGCGTAAACGAGGGGTGTGCTGCATCAGGTCCTCCAAAAGCATCCAAATGCTCTTTTTCTATTCCTTTCAAAATGATAGAAAGATAATCTTCTGGAACTAAAATATCGGAATCAAAAACAATAAAGTAGTCTCCCTTTGCTTTTTCAAATCCATAATTCCGCGCAAATCCCTGTCCCTCATTTTCCTTTTCAAAATAATAGACCTCCATCCTATCCCTATACGCTTCTACGATCTCCCTTGCAGGACAAGAAGAACCATCTTCCACTACAATAATCTCAAACATGGAATAAGATTGCTTCAGCATAGAATCAAGCAATTCTTTGATCTCATTTGGTCTATTGTATAGCGGAATAATAATAGAAAAAAACATATTAGATGATCTTTTCGATATGATACTTATTCCTATCAGACGAACTTCTAGCCAAAAGCTCAGCAAGAAATCCTGTTAAAAACAATTGTGTACCTATTAAAATAGCCACCAAAGAGAGATAAAAAAGTGGCTGATCAGTAACGTTTCTATAAGCAGTACCATTCGCAATACTCATCAACTTATCAAAAATTAGATAACAAGTAATAAAAAAGCCTATCATAAAACTTAAAACGCCAATCGTGCCAAAAAAATGCATTGGCCGTTTTCCAAATTTCCCAACAAAGAAAATTGATAATAAGTCCAAAAAGCCTTTAATAAATCGGCCGGCACCAAATTTAGTGGTACCATACTTCCGAGGATAGTGCTGTACAACCTGTTCTTGGATGTTTCTAAATCCCGCCCATTTTGCTAAAACAGGAATATAACGGTGCATTTCGCCATAGACTTCTATGCTTTTTACAACATCTTTACGGTAAGCTTTCAACCCACAGTTGAAATCATGCAAATTATATATTCCAGACATGCTACGTGTCGCTGCATTGAAAAGCTTTGTAGGAATGGTCTTCGTTAAAGGATCAAAACGCTTCTCTTTCCATCCAGAAACAAGATCTGCACCTTGATTTTTGACTCTATTGTACAATTCCGGGATCTCATCAGGACTATCTTGTAAATCTGCATCCATCGTGATTACAACTTCTCCCTCAGCAGCATTAAAGCCTACATTCAACGCAGCAGATTTTCCATAATTACGGCGAAATTTAATACCAATAATTTCTACATGTTGCTGTTTTAACTCTTGAATAACTCGCCAAGAAGAATCGTTACTTCCATCATCTACCAAAATTATTTCATAAGTAAAATGATGATCGATCATTACACGCCGAATCCAAGCTGTTAATTCTGGTAACGATTCTTCCTCGTTATATAAAGGAATTACAATTGATATATCCATATTAAATAAAAAAGAGGGCATTTTCGAGATACCCTACTTTGTCTTTTTGTTTTTAAATGCTATTGGTTATCTACTTCCGGGCGAGGTGTATCCTCGTTGGTGCTCACATTCAAAAAAGCTGGTCTTTCTCGTTTCAATATTGCAGCTAAAACGAGAGCAAATACGAAATACATAATTAAGCTTATACCAAGTCCCTTCAATGTCTGACCTATGGAAAAATTACGAGATTCATCACGAGCTTTTTCCAAATCTGCAACCTGCTTATCGATTAAATCATCATCAGCACCAATACTCTCCATCGTCTCAATAGTAAGATTAATTGTCTTATCGAAAAAAATCTGTTGAGGCTCAGGGTTCAGTAGATTAAAAACGCTACTGCCCAGACTGGAAATAGCTACAGCTAACGCAAGCATAATAAAAATACTTTTTAGCGCTTGGCTAAAGTTCCAGAAACCATTTGCAGCTTTTCTCAACAAGACCGAAAAATAAGCCGATAAGGCAATCATCAATAACCAAGTAACTCCACCTGTAACCATAGAGACAACCTTAAAATCAGTACCATTTATCATAACATACATGGAAATCACACTGACAACCAACAAAATAACACCAAGATAAAGGCCTAATTTAATCCCTTCTTTTTTAACAGTCTCCGATGGAAATGAATATTGGATTTCTTGACTCATAATTTTACTTATTAAAGTTTATAATAATCTGATAGGTAGCACTATCCAACGCTTTATTTATCGCCGCATTTTCGAATTCTTTCCATTGTTCTGTAGAAGGTGACTGTTCATTGAAAAAACTCATTACAGGATAAAAAAGATCTTTTAAATCGTCATTGTAAGGCAAGGCCGCTGCAACTTTCCCTATCTCTTCATAAGAACTTTCTACAAGAATTTGATTGGAAATAACCGCTTCATATATGGCATATTCATCTTGAAACTCATCTTCCTCCACCAATAAAAACTCCTTCAAATAGTCATCCAACGAAGGCTCTATATCATCATCTGCACATTCGTTAAGATATAAAAAGACATTTAATAGTTCCGTTCCGCGATCTATTGTATCTTCTTCAATTGCTTCCCATTCTTCAGACTCTAAATAATCTTCTTCTAATTTTTGGACATCCTCCGCGAAAAAATTCACCATGAGTAAATCAAAATAGATTTCACGAAGTTCTTCAAAACGTTGGTTATTATCAAAGACCTCGTCTAAATCCTGCAACTTATCCATAAAAGCAGCTTCTTTATCAAAAACTGCTGCAAGAGCATCCGCAAAAGTTACACTATCTATTTGTTCTACCGCGCTATATGCCGATATCCCTGCATCAAACGCCTTTTTTACTTTTAAATCCATAAATTATTTATTTTCGATCAATTGACCGTTATTAATTACCGCTTTTACTTTTCCTATCAACTCTTCCCCAAAGACTGGACTATTACTTCCTTTCGATTTGTTCGTAAAATTATCCAGTGTCCATTTTTCCTTTAAGCTGAACAAGACCATATTTGCCTCGCTTCCTTCTTGTAATGAGGGAACTTCTTGACCAAGTATTTCCCGAGGTGCAACGACTAGCTTGTTTACAATCTCTTCCGCTGTAAATCCCGCTTTAATCAAAAATGGAAGTGTCGTCTGAAGACCAATTATACCGTCTTTTGCAATATGGAATTCCACGTTTTTAAACTCCACTTCCTGTGGTGTGTGTTGTGATACAACAGCATCTACAGTTCCGTCTTTTAGCCCTGCCAATAAAGCGTCTATATCTCGCTGTTGGCGTAAGGGAGGGTTTACTTTAAAATTACTATCAAAACCAATAACTTCTTTATCTGTATAAACAAGATTGTGGGCCGCGACATCACAAGTCACCTTTACTCCCTTAAGTTTGGCCGCCTTTATTAAGTCTACAGATTCCGCGGTGGAAATACAAGTGAAATGAATCGGAGATTCATTATACTCTGCCAAAAATAAATCACGTGAAACCATGAGGGACTCGGCTAAATTAGGTTTTCCTTTCATTCCTAAATAGGTACTCATTTCTCCCTCATTCATTTGATTACCCCCAGCAATAGAATCATCTTCGGCAAATGAGATAATTAGAGCATCAAACCCTTTGCTGTATAAAAGAGCCCGTCCCATAAGTCCAGCTTGCTGAACACTATGATCTCCATCTGAAAAAGCTACCGCACCGACTGATTGCATATCAAAAAGCTCAGCAAGCTCTTTCCCTTCACGTCTTTTACTGATTGTCCCAATAGGATACACGTCAACCAAATTACCTTTAGCTGTATTTTTGATTAAAGACACTTCCGATCGGCTGTGTATAGGCGGATTAGTATTTGGATAAACAGCAACAGCCGTATATCCTCCAGCCATAGCGGCGGCTGTTCCACTAGTAATATCCTCTTTCGTTTCTAAACCCGGTTCACCAAAATTAGCATGTAAGTCAAAAAAGCCAGCGGAAACGAAACAGTCACTTCCATCAATAACATGTCTATCTGCCTTGTCGAGTTGCTTGTCTATCTTGCTGATCTTTCCATTTTCAATCTCGATATCAACGATATCACCGTTATTTGGATGACCAGGTAGTACAAGTTTAGCAGAAGAAATTAAAATATTGTTCATGGATATAAATTAAAGTAATTTATGTCAAAAAGTAGAAATAGATTAAAAAAGGTTTTTGTTTACTGCTGTAAGATTGGTAAACGCTCAAAAGTCTCAATGGAAATCCAATGAAATCTAACGTAAAATTTATCAGATCTGCGAGCTGCTTCATTGAAAAACAAATGTACAAAATATTTTTAAGCCGATTTGATAATGTATATATTTTTAAGGTTCTTTTCCCCAAGAATAACTATCCACTTGAATATCACATAAAGAAAAAACACGATCCACAACAGTAGCGGCAAGTTGTTCAAAACTATCAGGCCTACTATAAAATGATGGACTAGCGGGACAAATAATCCCCCCAGCCTGCGTAATCAAGGCCATATTATTAATGTGTATGATACTCAAAGGAGTTTCTCTTGTAACAAGAACAAGTTTCCTTCTCTCTTTAAGGATAACATCCGCAGCTCTCGTCGTTAAATCGGAGGAGGTCCCATGTGCAATACGCGAAAGCGTTCCCATCGAACAAGGACATACAATCATGGTATCAAATCCTGCAGACCCAGAAGCAAATGGCGCCATGAAATCGTTTTTTGAATAAAACCGATAGGGATAAGAACTATATTCTTCATTTCCCAACTCAAATTTCCAAACGTCTTTCGCATTATCAGACATCACCACAGTTACCTCTTCCACTTGATCTGTTAGTAAATGAAGTTTATCTAACAATAATTTCGCATATATAGAACCGCTAGCTCCGGTGATGGCTACCACTATTCTTTTTCTTTTCGTCATAACAATAAATCAAAGTTAACAAAAAAAGGGTCGAATAGTATATTCGACCCTACATCTACCTATGAAAAACATGCCCTTGGGGAGGGCAATACAAAAGTAATTCTTAGTTTAAGATTAGACAACTCTTTTACTCTAGATTTTCGGATATTGTAGTCTTTCCACTACAGGCCGTATAAATCAATCGATTGCACAATCTCTGGAATCTTATTACAAAGAATTAATATAATTTAAACGGATCAGTTTCTTGGCAAGAATCCATATAACACCTTTATAACTAGCAAAAAGAAAGGAATATCTTATTCTTTTTTATTTTCTACACGTTTTACACATCACAAATGTTATTCACAATTTATTTGATTTTCGTATTTTTTTATTTAATTCGTGAGCGTCAAACGATACAGGGATGAGTTTATACAAGTTAGAAGAATATATTGAGACAGGGAATCATCACGATTTGGAAATACTACTTAGAGCAAATGCGACATTGCTTAGAGAAAAAACCAGTCACGATATCTCACCTTTATTGCTGGCCTGTTATTATCATAAAGATCAGGTAATTAAAACGATACTAAATCATTTAAATACGATTACAGTACATGAAGCTTGTGCTATCGGATTGGTTCCGCAAGTAGAAATGATGATTAAACAGAAGCCTGATGTAATAGATGAGATATCATCCCATGGATTTACACCGCTTGGGATAGCAACCCATTTTGGACAGGAAGGCGTTGTACGTATATTATTATCAAAGCGTGCTGATCCGAATATTAGTTCTCAAAATGGGTATCAGGTGTATCCACTTCATACAGCCTTAACAGGAAATTACAATCAAATAAGTAAAATGTTGGTTGAGGCTGGTGCTGAAGTTAATATTTTTCAAAATGCTCGAATTACACCGCTGCATATTGCCGCTCAACAGGGAAATATTGACATGATTATCGTATTACTTGAAAATGGAGCCGATATCTCTTTAAAAACAGACTTCGGTGCTACTGCTTCTGATTTAGCCCTCGAAAAAGGTCATAAAGAAATTTCTGAGATACTAAAACCAACTTAGGGTTTAAAAAGAGATAATCCCACACAACATGACAAACACTTTTTTTGATTACAATAGTTTTTTTTCAACCATAAAACAGCTTGAGAATCTGAGGCATTACGTGCTAATAGACCTAATTGACTAAATTTTCGAACGATATTATTATCCTCAGCATTCAATCCCTGCAACCAACTGTAGGCTCGTTCTTGCAATTCTACATCCTTTATCATTTTACCATAGGTGAATATAATCGGTATAAATGCATTAATCACGACATGATCTTTAAATGCCTTTGAAAAAACTACCGAATGGATAGTAGATTGCTTGTCTAACCTAAAATGATTGTACCAAAAATTATTAATATTATCTATTTTTAAAAGCTCTAGAACTTGGTCAAGAGTTTTACAGCTTATAACTCTTTGAAACAAATAGGGATTTTTAGTATAAAAAGACACAAATTGAGCTAAACGAAAAGTAGGAAAATTAGGTGGTCGCATTCGCATAAAGCTCCATTCAGAAAACCTAATTTCCCTAAGTTTGTGCAAATGTTTTAATGAATGATATTCATTAATCAATTTCTCAATATACAAATCGTTATCCAAATCGTTTGCTAAAAAACCTGCCTGTCCGAAAAACATAGCTTCCAATTTTATCCTATTGCCGAAATACTTACGGAGTAATGTGATGTTGATTAGTTCCGCTAGTCGCAAAAACACATCAGCATTTACTTTTGTTCCAAAACTGCGACACAATTGAATAAATAGTACATGTTCCCAATCTCCTTTTACAGTATAGAAAAGCTCACGGACTCGGTAAAACTGCTCTTCAAGTCGATTTACGACCATTTTATCTAACAAATCGTACTTATGAATATCCTCTACCGACGAAAGTTGACTTTCGCAAGGTATCCAATTTTTATTTTCAAAAATGGACACATAAGTATCAATAACGCTAGCACTCAAATAGTGTTGCAACTGGAGCGTGACTATTTTCGTCCCATCTGCTCTCAATACATCCACTGGATTACAAAAAACAACATGCAAAACAACATTATTATATTTTTCATCCTCATGATGTTTGTGTTTTACCCAATCTTTTCCTTCCACATGCATTTCAACATGTCCAACCCATAAGGTATCGTCAATAACGATCTTGGCATGTAAAAAATCAGGCCCCGCATCCTTATTGTGTTCACCAATATGTAAAATCTTAATTTTTTCATCATCTAAGCTATAAAGTTCTAACTGGTTAAAAAGCCTAAATTGCCAGATGAAGTGGAGTAACTTTTCTGCAATCATAGCTAAAGATACAATAAAAAAAGTACATCTAACGTACAAGATTAACTTCCTTTAACTATTCTCAAAAACAGCGTCAAAAACACCTGTATCACTTTTGCAATAAAAAAGACTTTTTCCTAAGTTTATTAAAAAGTAAACAGATTATGAGTAACTATTCTAAAAAATTAAAAGCATCCCGAGGATTTCAATTAGAAAAGTTCCCTACAGATGTAACAAATGAGATCGGCATAGAATTCGCAAAAGTAGAATTAAAAAAAATCCGAAAAAAGATAGCAAAACTTCAGGACATTATGTATGCACACAATCGTTACAATGTACTGATCTGTCTTCAGGGCATGGATACAGCAGGAAAAGACAGCCTTATTCGCGAGCTTTTTAAAGATTTTAATGCACGAGGTGTTGAGGTTAAAAGCTTCAAAACACCAAGTACTCTCGAACTACAGCACGATTATCTTTGGCGGCATTACATAAACCTTCCACCGAAAGGAAAATTCGGGGTATTTAATAGAACTCATTACGAAAATGTATTGGTTACAAGAGTACATCCCGAATATCTTTTAAACGAGCATATACCCGATATTCATGAAACTTCCGAAATACCTAAATCATTTTGGAATGATAGGTTCTCCCAAATCAATAATTTTGAAAAACATTTAACAGACAACAAAATGATTGTCTTTAAATTTTATCTTCACTTAAGCAAAAATGAACAAAAAGAAAGGTTACTTCGCCGTTTAGAGAAAGGGGAACATAACTGGAAGTTTTCACCAGGAGATCTAACGGAAAGAAAAATGTGGGAAAAGTATATGGACTGCTATGAAGAAGCTATTCAAAAAACCAGCAAGCCAAATGCTCCATGGTATATTATTCCCGCTGACAATAAACAGATAGCACGTTATCTAGTGGCAAAAATTCTTTGGGAAAAACTATCAAAATATAAGGAGATCCAATACCCTGAACTCGAAGAGGATATTTACGAACAACTGAACCACTACCGAAAAGAATTAGAAAAAGATTAAAACTAAGGATAGAGGGACTTTTCTAAGTTAATAGTCCCTCTAAAAAATCTTCCTAAATTACACCAACACTAGCCCCTCCATCCAATGGAATAGCTGTACCTGTCAAAAAAGATGCATATTCTGAAGCCAAAAAGGCTACAAGTCGTCCGTATTCATCAGGCTTACCTAATCTTTGCATAGGAATTGACGAAATTCTATTTTTTTTCACCTCGGCAAATGAGATTCCTTTCTGCTCTGCCTGCAGTTTCATCAGCGTGTTTAAACGGTCTGTATCAAAAAATCCTGTCAAAATAGAATTCACAGTAACACCATACCTTGCCACTTCACCTGCTAAAGATTTGCTCCAGCTAACTAAAGCTGTGCGCATTGTATTAGATAATACAAGAGTTTCACTTGGTTCCTTTACCGTCATCGACGAAACATTAATCACACGTCCAAATTTTTGCTCCTGCATATACGGAATAGCAAGTGAAGTCGTAAATACAGCATTTTGAAACAACAGTTCAAAAGCTTGCTGATAATCTTGTTCCTCTTTGACCAACACCCCTCCAGCTGTTGGACCGTTGGTGTTATTTACCAGTATATCCACGTTATCATTCGCGAAAAAATGGCTCATCTTTTCCTTATGCGTATCGTAATCGTTAAAATCAGTAAGCAGATAACTATGATTTTGATTGTCTGAAGTACTTAATTCTTTGATTACATTTCTTAACTTATCTTCGTTTCTAGCCATCAAAACAACTTCAGCTCCGCAATCAGCTAATTCAATTGCAATAGCTCTTCCAATGCCTGAGCTTCCACCTCCTACTAAAGCTCGCTTTCCTTTTAATGATATCTGCATAAAACTTTATTATTGTGCTATTAAAACCGGTATCTTAACGGCGTGTCTTAATTTATTTACTGTTTCACCAAAAATAATATCCTTTAACCCTTTATGTCCATGACTACCAACTACTAATAAATCAGCATCATATTTTTCACAACTTCCCTTTATTGCTTTAATCCTGTTGTTGTATCCAAGTTCGAAGCTCACCACATACCCTCGATCTGCTAAAAAATCGGCATATTGCTTCACCCGAGCAAGATCCTTTCGGGCCTCATAATCGTCACTATGCCCACCCGTATATTTCACACTAGCACTCTCTACAACATGTATAAGAACCAATTTACAACCTATCGGATTAAATCGTAGTGCTTGGCTAATCACTTTCTCGTCAGATTTAGAAAAATCAAGTGCCAAAAGAACTGTCTTGAAAGAAGATGCTTCTTCAAAAACGAGCTCTTCAAACGCATTATGAACATCTAACGAAGTATGCTTTCTTTGCAAAATCCAAGGATAAACAACTGTCATGATTAACAAAAGTAAAAGTCCTACAGCTGCGAATACAATCAAACCTTGAAGCAGAACATTATCGACTTGCTGTATCCAATCGGTCACTTCAGCCAGGACAAGCTGAAAATTCAATATTGCAATTACAACCGCAATTGACCAACTGACAACTTTAAGAAGAGGGCTAATAACAAACTCTCCCATTTTCTTCTTATCGCTTACGAAGTGGATTAAAGGTATTACTGCAAATGCTAACTGCATACTTAACAAAACTTGTGAGAAGATAAGCATCTGTCCCACTTCTTTATCTCCAAAAATGACGATAACAATAACCGCAGGCACTATGGCTAACGTCCGTGTGAGGAGGCGCCTCAACAATGGACTGATACGGAGTCTCAAATATCCTTCCATCACAATTTGACCCGCCAATGTTCCCGTTATAGTAGAACTTTGGCCTGCTAGAATAAGCGCTATTGCAAATAATTTAGGAGCCCATTGTGTACTTAACGTAACCCCTAAAAGATGATATGCATCTTGCAGTTCTGCTACATCATGCATTCCATTTTTATGAAACACAGCCGCTGCTAAAATAAGAATAGCAGCATTTACAAAAAAAGCCAGATTGAGAGCTATGGCGCTATCAAAAAAATTATATTTTAATGCTTTCCGTATGGACTCAGGATTTCTTTCAATCTTTCGGGTTTGCACGAGAGCTGAATGCAGATACAAGTTGTGAGGCATTACTGTCGCTCCGATTATTCCGATAGCGATATAGAGTGCTGCATTATTGGGTAGCGAGGGAATAAAACCAGTAACTACTTCGTCTAAATGCGGTTTCGCGAAAAACATTTCGAGTAAAAAACACATACCAATCAACGAAACTAGCCCTACGATAAAAAGCTCTAACTTTCGCATACCCAAACGTTGAAGATATAATAAAAGAAAAGTATCAGCAAAACTAATGAGCACTCCCCATAAGATATCAATGCCAAAAAGAAGATTTAAACCGATAGCCATCCCTAAAATTTCCGCTAAATCACAAGCTGCTATTGCTATTTCGGCAAGCAAATAGAGTAAAAAATTCATTCTTTTAGGGTATATTTCTCTATTGCACTGTGCGAGATCCTTGCCCCGCACAATCCCCAAGCGAGCGCATAGACTCTGTAATAACAAAGCCATCACATTGCTCATCAATAATACCCACAAAAGGGAATAACCAAATGCACTTCCACCAGCGAGATCTGTTGCCCAATTCCCTGGATCCATATACCCCACACTTATTAAATAAGCAGGACCAAAAAAACTTAAAGCTTTCTTAAATTTAGATTTTCCCTGATGTATTTGCACACTTTCATGCACATCATCCAGCGACTTATGATGGGAATCTTTCATGGGCTGAAATATAACGATTCTTAGACAGAAACCCATATCTAAATCGTTCTTTTGGATCAGAATTTCGACAATTTGAGTTAAAGGAATAGAAATTCTTTAGATTCCAATTTTAAACACTTGGTCCTTTTACTAATTTTTGAAAGAGGAATAATCATTCTTTTAGGGTCGTTTAAAAAAGTAAATAAGATTTTTTTTGAGTGTTATCTTTTTATTACCTTTAGGTAACATTATAAACTTACAAATTATGCACACAAAAACTGAATACCTTATATGGGATAAGATTGTCCATAGTGCAAAAAGTAGAATAGACTTAAATAATTTGGGGTCTAAAGCAAGTATGGTAAGTCCGGAGATTATGGACAAATTTATATTGCACATTATTGCTGCATTTGCTTCCGGTGAAGAACATTGTAATATCGCTACTAATCTTCACAACGAATTGCATCACATTGGTCTAGATGTAAAGGAAGAGGCAATAGACAGAATAATTGCGGACAAGCATATTCTTTTTAGTGCCGAAATTTACGCAGCCTATCTTACCTTTTCCATGCTTGAAGACGGACATTCTGAACAAGAAGTGTTAGGCTATGTATGTGATCTACTTGACAGCCCTAGAATCCAATAAAACCTGTTGATTCACAAAATAGTTTAATAGATCATTACCGACTTTCTCTGAATAAGATACATCCGTATGGAGCTTTGGAGAATTTATGCCGCTATTCCATGCCATCGGAGAAACAAACACTCGTGCTTCATCCCAAACCCCCGCGTCGATAAAAGATTGTAAAGTCGCTGCCCCTCCTTCTATAATAATGGATTGCACATCCATTAAATAGAGTTGGTACAAAATGTTCTGCGGAAGATACAGCGAAAAATTTTCGAGTGCAATTTTTTTTACCTGAGGTTGCCAATCCGTTTTCTCGGCATTAAAAATTATCGTTTCCGCCGTGCCGTCAAAAAGTTGGGACGACAGAGGGATACGAAGGTCTCGGTCAATGACGACTCGCTTCGGATTTTTACCACGCCAAAGTCTTGTCGTTAATGAAGGATCATCAATCAGCGCTGTTGATGTACCAACTAATATTGCATCTTCTTCTGAACGCCATTTGTGCGTTAATTGTTTACTAGCCGCATTACTGATCCATCGTTGTTTCTGGTCGTCGGGAGCAAAGAAACCATTACGCGTTTCCGCCCATTTAAGAATAACATAAGGCCTTTGCTGCATAATTCTTGTAAAAAATCGGCGATTCAAGTGAATACATTGATCTTCTAAAACACCAACTTTAGTTTCAATCCCAGCAGCAGTAAGTTTCTGTATACCTAAACCATTCACTTTTGAATAAGGATCTACACAACCGATCACCACCCTTAGGAATTTATAAGAAACAATCATATCTGCACAAGGAGGTGTTTTACCAAAATGAGCACAAGGTTCCAAACTCACAAAAAGTGTTGAAGAAAGAAACATCTTTTCAGCCTCGTCCTTTCCTAGTTTGCGTAAGGCATCTTTGACAGCATTAACCTCTGCATGCGATCCGCCAAAAGGAGAAGTAAACCCCTCTCCTATGATTCTATTTTCGTGAACAATAACGGCACCTACCATCGGATTGGGGCTAACTGTCCCTCCTCCCAATAGTGCTAAATCCAAACACCTACGCATGTACAATTCGTCTCGCATCATTTTACAAACTTAGTATTTACAGAAGAATATCAAAAGTGTTTTAGGCTTTTGTAAGTTTGTAAAATGAAAGATTACAACATGCTTGCCAAAGAATACGAAGAGGAACTTTCTTCAATCTATGATCCAGGAGAAGTCAAACAACTATTCCTTATGGCATATAGCTTTATTACGGGTAAAAAAACAATCTTCTTTCCGTTAGAAAGTCGTCAAGAAATTCAAAATGAAATACAAATACGTTTTCTCCATATTTTAGAAGAATTAAAGAAAGGCAAACCTATACAACATATTATCGGGGAAGCCGACTTTTATGGACAACGTTTCCTGGTTAATGAACATACCTTGATTCCGAGGCCAGAAACCGAAGAATTAGTTGATTGGATTATTTCAGAAAATCGTTCGAAAAAAGATTTATCCATTCTAGATATTGGTACAGGATCCGGATGTATTGCAATTTCGTTGGCAAAACATCTACCGCAGGCAAGGGTACACGCTATAGATGTATCCGCAGAAGCTATCATAATGGCAAGGCAAAATGCGAAAAACCAGAAAGTCTCTATTGAATTTATCGAAGCCGATATTCTAGATTGGGCAAGTTATATGTCCGATAATCAGCAATACGACTTGATCGTGAGTAATCCGCCCTATATAACGCCATTAGAAAAAGAGCATATGCATATAAACGTATTAAACTATGAACCCGATAGCGCTCTTTTTGTAGAAGCACATATGCCACTGTTATTTTACAATACAATCGCGGATATAGGTCTTCATCATTTGCAACATGATGGAAGCATCTATGTGGAAATAAACCAATATTTGAGCACCGAAACCAAAGATATGTTTATGAAAAAAGGATACAGCGCAGTGGAAATACGTAAAGATTTAAATACTGCGGATAGAATGATCAAGACTTCCTTATATTAGCTGTATTTTTTCAAACTGAGAAACAACAAGTTAAAACAAAAGAAAGAAAATAAAAGTAGCACCATTTGGCAGGTATCAACTTTTTTTCTACCTTTGCATCACTTCAAACAAGGAAATATACTCCAAAAAGAAGTAAAGATTCCGTAGCTCAGCTGGTAGAGCAATACACTTTTAATGTATGGGTCCTGGGTTCGAGTCCCAGCGGGATCACAGAGAATAAAATCAAAACCCTGAAAATAAACAGATTTCAGGGTTTTTTTATTTTTATTAAAAAAAGAATCAAAATAAGCACGAAATCATATATTCTCGGTGAGTCATTCGGTTGCTGCTGCACCTCTCATACTGTTCGAAAAATGCTGATTTGTTTCTCATGGCCTATTATTCTTGAAAATAGGTTTTGAATTTTTGCGACTCGGTATCATATACAATAGCGAGCACCACATCATCTGCCGTCAGTATTACGCCATCTCTGGGTGCTGGCACAAATTCACTGGTATTCAGATAGATCTTTGCTTTTTCTCGAAAAGAGCGAATCCGCATCTTGTCGGCATAGTTTTCGGCAAAAGCAATGTAGGGCTGGTGCGTCACTTTATTGGAACAAAATATCAATAAACGACTGATCTGCTTTTCATTATTATCTACGATCACGGCGACATCCTGTATGCCATCTTCGTCAAAATCCCCAAAAGCGACGGAAGACTTAGAGCGAGCTTCATTCTGCGTGAGGCTGTAGGAATTGCCATCACTATACTGGTCATCCATTAGGATTTTTTTGACACCAGATGGCAATGTGGTAAATGGCGCCAACGAGAAATTCATTCTATACTTATCGAAACGATATTCCTCAATCAATAGATCGGCATTCAGTCGGAAAGTAGATTGGCTGTTGCGCTCCACATCAGGTCGAGCAAGCACTACCTTATACGCTTCTTTGGATTGCTCGTCATCCACCCACACTTTATCACCGAACTTAAGATCTCGATCTACTAAATCGTCGGTGTTCCCAATAATTCGGTAAGCAATCCAAGGCCCATTGTCGCCATCCCATTCAATGGGCAAGCGAGAAGGCACAGAATCTTGATGGAGGAACTCTTCCGGCACTTTTGTTTTTGAACTATCCACTACGTTTGTCGAATCGGCGACGATGAGCTTTGGCGTAGCTGTTTTATCTGATTGGTTGAATGTATACAGACCAAATACTATTCCAGCAATCACCACGCAAGCAATAATGCCGTAGATAATCCCATCGGATATTCGCTTATTTCCCGTTCCTCTATTCATGGTTAGTTGTTTTCGGTTAGCATCTGTTTAATTCCCAGATCATCTATAATTTTATCTCTCAAATCAGGATTGGGTAGCCTTTCGATGAATTTCATCTGTATGGGCACTAATCTTTTTTTATCCTCATCATGACGATAGTTGCTACGAAAAGCAAAAAGCAGACCTTCGATCAGATTTTCGATCCTTGGAATCGCTACAAATTCTTCGAAACTGTAGGTTTTATCCGATTCAAAAAAACCATCAAACAGGCGCAACAACTCCTTCATCCTACCGGAGTCTTGATTATGCTCGCTCTTTACAGCATCTTGGAGATACAACTGCAGCGCAGAAAAAAACTGAATTTGGCGAAATTCCAATTCAATTTCGCCCACATCATCTTTTAGATAATCAGTGCTTAGTGCATACGTCTCCTCAAAATCGTCGAGCGCATAAAAGCTAAATAAGAGGTCGTCATAACTATTGGCATCCTTTACCCATGCACGATAGAGTCGTAAAGACATTTCTGGACGGAGCTGGTAGGTTTTACAGATATTTTTAGGAGCTGTGAAGAAAGCAAGCATATCTTGGCGATAAAACACCATCGGATGTGCCTGTTGCGCATCCAAAATCTGCTGAATAAGTTGTGCTTGCTCCTCCTCGTCCGTACTTTGCGCCAATAGACAGAGGCAGGAATAGAGGTAAATGTTGCGATCGTCTTTTATGATAAGCGGCACCGTATCATCGCTAGGATCATAGCGGTCGAAAAAGGTTTTGTAGTGCTTTACCGCTGTCCTATAATCCTGTTTTTGATAATACGATCTCCCGTACAAGGTCTGGAAAGCATTGTGCAGTGTCGCAGGATCCGCCTCATTCATCAGTTTGAGACAGTCGTCGTATCGAGCGATATTTTGCGCCATAGAAGCCGCATTCCACAACATTTCTTTATCCATATAATACGCCTTGACCGCATGTTCGAACGCTTGCTCGTCCTCATCCAAGTTGGAATAGGCTGCCGATAAATTAGAATGATATAGCGCTAGCGTTTTCTTGTCGTCTACGTTGGCATATAAAGTGGCTAACCTGAATTTTTCTTTGGCCAGTTGGAAGTCCTGTTGTAGATAATAACACAATCCACATTGCGACAGCAGGTATGCATTTTTATAATCTTTTTCTAACAGTTCTTCATAAAGCTGTGCCGCCCGTGCATATTCCTCATCCTGATAATGGATCATCGCTTGGCTAGTCTTTTCTTCAATAAGACGATCTTGCGCATTAGTACATAAAGGTAAAACCAGACAACAGAGTATCCAGAAAGATTTTGTTATACCGTATACATTATTCATGGCTATTTCTATCATGTTGAGTCGAAATTTAAGCGATAAACCGTAATCTTCTATTTCCTGTTTACGATTCGCATCCAGGCATTTACAATTAGCGCCACAAGGATCGTATTTATTGACAAGACAAGAGATCGCCCGTATGAAACCGGCCGATAACCTGCTCAGCATGCTAATGATTTCGGCTGTCCGATGCAGCTATTCATGATGAGTAGCGATACTAATGAACTAAAGATTATCATTTGCGTGGATTTCAACCATGTTTCCCTCCTGTCGGTTTTGATGCTATGACGAATGATTAAATTTAAGCTAATTAATCAATATCACGTAGCACATTCACAATTCGCTGTTGCCCATTTATGAACTACTGCCCAAAGCACCACCAAGACGAATCTTAAATTACTTCTTGCAAATAATAAATCGTTGGATACGGTCATCATGGCAAATGCTATATTTGGGAATGCGAATACGGCATGAAAAATAAACTTGTCTTAGGATTACTTTTTGCCTGCCAGTTGGTACACGCACAACAGGTGGAGTTGGTCAAACCGCGATGGGAAGATTTTGTTCCAGTGGAGTGGAAAACCATCTTGCAGAAACAGGGCAACTTAAAGAAGGATGGTGCGGCTGATCTGGCGGTAATCTTTGAAGGCAATCTCGCGCTGCTCCTATTTCCAGATTTGTCGGTGGTAGATCGCTTACGAACCTCATGTTGCGTTTGTTTTGTTTACGGGGTTGCGAGTCTCAAAGGTGTGCTACCGATGTAACCATTTGAGTTTGCATTTGCGTATCCTTGTTGGATTCCATTAGCCCTTATCAATTTTATCTGTTTATACTTCGTTAATTAAAACATCACTATGAGAACACTAATTATGCTTACACTCATGCTTACTTCCACCACAGCCTTGCAATCCTGTGCGCAGGAAAGTGAATCCTATTGGCGCATCAAGAGCATTCATAGAGAAGACGGTGAACCATTCCTAGGACTGACAGCGATGTCGATGGAGGAAATAGCAGATTATAATTTTCACTTCGTGAAACGCAACGATAGCCTATATTTTGAATGGCCTGAAAAATTCGCTATCGGGTTGAACGATTTTAAAGAACTAAGCCAGTTACAGATTACAGACAAGGATTATTATGATATGTACGATCATCGCTTCCAGGGGAATAGTTTTCTAATCAAATTCGTAGATAAGGCGACCAATTCTAAATCAAAAAACACGATCATGGAATTTGAAAAGATAGATCACGAAGCGTACAAAAAAGACTTGGCAGAGGCTATTGCTTATCAAAAAACCATTTCGGATAAAATAGAAGACTTCAAAAAGACCTTGGCAAAGGATTCGCCCATCGTATTAGAACAGCTGGAAAAACTGCCCACAAAGGTCGACACCATATTTGATGACACGTATGATAGTGACATTATACTGCGCATACCCGAAAAAATAGCATTATGGGAATCCGGTGATCTTAAGAATGAAAAATTTGGTCCCATCAAAATTGGCACTTTTAAAGAGCACTCCAAAATCTACGATATCGAGCATGCAGATGACTATGGTCTGAAACAGCTGACGCTCTGGCTATCTACTGATCCTACTCCTTTTGATATGGAAAGTTTTATAGCAGAAAACACCCAGCTCGTGGTGGTCAAAGAGGAAAAAGACGCAATTGTAGGCTATACCATTAGTTACAATGTTGAAGAAGACAAGCCATTCATCCAATCCTTCATCACTCTAAAGTATTACTTAGTCGGCAAGACTCATGTATTTATTTACGGAGATGTCTCTGCTTCGCAAATGCAAAATGCTTCAGATATAGCTGAAATGAACAAAATACTCAATTTCAATCACCTGATTTTGAACCACATAACAATAGAACCCAATTCATAAAACAAGTCCTCACAATCTCCGAAAAGCATCTTTTAGTTAACAACTTACAATAAAGGCGATTAGCCCTGTAAAAGGAACTAATCGCCTTTAAACTTGCCAACAGCAATCATCATACCGCGATGAGGAGAGATATCAGATTGTTACGAACTGTCTTTCAATTGGTCCAAGTACTTTAAATCTACCAAAAAATATTTCGATTTTTGTACCTTGTGGGTCACAAAAAGGTGCTAGAAATAGTAACTTTTTTATTTTAAACGCTGTAAGCTAATAACAGCTGTACTATACAACACTATTTATCAATTATATAGCATTTACACAAAAAAAATAAATTATTTTTTTTTGTATCTATCAAACAGTTTCCTACCTTTGCAGCTCCTTCAAGATAAGGAAATAAAATTCCTTCTTGAATACAGAAAAAGATTCCGTAGCTCAGCTGGTAGAGCAATACACTTTTAATGTATGGGTCCTGGGTTCGAGTCCCAGCGGGATCACAAAAGAAAAGCTAATCGTGAGATTAGCTTTTCTTTTTTATAAGCTAATTACTAGCTTCTTTGGACCATACTAAGTTTTGGTGCATCCCCTCTTTCTCCCCTGTTTCCTTCCATGCCCCCCCCATAAACGACACTTAGTCTGAACCAACCCGATATAAATCTATCCCAACCGCATCACAGTCTATCACAACCGCATAGCAGTTTATTGCAAACTAGAATAAGTTTATCACAAACGTAAATGCGTCTGTCGCAAACGAAGACAAGTTTATCGTCAGCTTGCATCTGACACCCCAACCGCATATCAATCTGTAGCAACCGCGATTGCGTTTGTCACAAACGAAAATCAGTTTACCGCAAACGCTTCCAAGTTTATAACAAACGCATATCAGTTTATCACAAACGAAGTTCGGATACGACAAACTTACATCAGTTTATGACAAACTTTTTAGCATCTACCCTTATTTCGGCTCTCTTAAATAGCCTTCAGAAGGTCCTCTTCGACGTAAAAATCCTTCTCGTTCAAGCGTATAGGCTTGAGCAACCCCGAGCGAACGTTCCAATTATACTTGCTTTCGCGCATACCCAATTTTTCAATTTACTTTACGAATCCTCCTGCTGTAAATCCATCAAAACCATCCCTTCTTTCTTATTACATATTATTTTACATGCTTTGACAATTGCTCCCATTTCTTAACTATTTAAATGTTAGAGACCCCATGATGACAGGATATTTATCGTATTTCTGCCAGACGAAACAAACATACAATGCCGATCAAGAAAAAAATAGTACGGGGAGCGACTTGTCGGATAGTTGGCGGATCACTGGTTACATCTTGTCAGATACTGTCGATTGAATAACCGTTATTCGGATCTTCTTATAACAAACACGCTATCATCTTCGCTAAATGTTCATCCGCTGAAGTACATTTATGATACTCCCGTTATACTGTTTGGTTACTTCAGTAAAGAAAATGTATAACGACAGTAAGAAAAAAGTAAAGCGGCGACCGAAGAAAGGGCGAAGTTGGTCCGAAGAAAGTCAGAACAAAGGCAGAACAAGGGTAAAAGAAAAGGCAAGGAAAAGCTTAAAAAGGCATACACGTTCTTCGGCTTTAAAACCAATTATCTGTCAGTATGGTGTTACCGAAATAAACTTTCAGATACAAGTATAGATCATATTTTCTAAACTGTATCATATTTGGCAACGCAACATGTTCTAAAGAGATTAAATAATACACCATTATTCCTTACTGGATATGCCTGCTCTCACTCCAAGAATTCGGCATAATTTACTATCAGCGGAAAGAAATAATGGAAAAGAAAGAGCAATCCATTGACAAGAATAGCAAAAGAAAATAAGTGAAAATTAACACAAGTGATTTCTTTTCCATTCGTGATAAGCAGGATAAAGCACTTCGCTCCCCAGTTTTAAGGGAACGTCAGGATAACCTTCCATAAACACAACCTTATTTTTCTCTCGTTCAAAGAAATCTATATTAATTGCATAACTATTATGTATTCGATAAAAATTATCTTTCGGCAATAATTCGAGAATTGCCGATAACGAAATTTTGATGGTTAGTGTAGTTCCACCACAATAATAAATGGTGCTGTAGTTGCCTCGAACTTCAATATAAACAATCTTGCGACTATCAACTTTATGCTCTTCATCTCCGACCTTAAACACTAACGTACTATTTCTGCTGTGAATCTTCTTATCAAACAGTTCCATCAAACTTTCTATCTTTCGAGAAACTAGCTCCACCTTTCTCGCTGTTATTGGCTTCCCAAGAAAATGGATTGCATCGAAATCTGCCACGTGTTCATTATCATAGTTATAACCTGAGCAAAAAATCACGAAGACTGGCATTCTATTATTTTTCTGAGCACGATTATACGCATTAACTTCTTCTGTAAATTGAAAACCATCCATTTCAGGCATTTGCACGTCAACAAAAACAACATCTACCTGATGCTTCATAATAAGTTCCAATCCTTCAAACTGATCTCCAACTGTTATTACCTTAACTGGCATAGTCATAAATACCTCAACCAACCTCTTTAAACGTTCTAAATCGACAATATCATCGTCTATCAATAATATATTCAACTCTTTTTTAAATTGCGCAATCATTTTAATTTGTAATTATTTCTAATTCTAGTCGGTAGGTAGTCTCAGTAGAAAATATAGTCATTGTGGCATTCTCTCCATAAACAGCGTTCAATATCTCTCTAATACCTTTAATGCCCTCTCCTTCAGAAAAGCCTCTACACCATTTCCCTGCTTGTGACTTCTCATTCTCAATGAGAATACTTAATTGCTTTTTTGTATAAGTAACTTTAAAAAGAGCTAGTTTATCCCCAGAAGTTACCTCACCATGCTTACACATATTCTTAAACAAAGAAGCTAGCAATAGCGCAGGTATGGGTATATCACAGGCGTTTTCAGGAAAAACAATCAAGATATTAGCACCTCTTACCTCAGCTAGTTCATATACATATCTTTGTTCTACGGAAAGTGGGACCATACGGATATTTTCACAGCCATATGTATCTAGACTGTATGTTAATAGTTCATCTACAGAACTTATCTGACTCGCAGGTATAGGACCGCCAAGTTCCAGCCAATTAAACACCTTCCCAATCAAATTTGACGAAAAATGTCGAGCGAGGCCGTTCTTGGCAGAAGAAACAGCGTTGTACAAAAATCGTTCTTCCAATAATCGGATGATAACCTTGCAAAGAAAAAGAATAAGACTATACTTTGCCGCTTGAAGAAAGAAATGAGAAAAGTTCTTTAGATAAAGTATCCATGTAGCCGGCACCTCCTTATTCCACAGATTCGCAGATATGATATTATCAAATCCATGAAAAAAAAGATAACCTAGCAAAGCTAAAGAAATATACAAACCAACTAATACAAAGAAAAGATTTCTCCATAACTGCATATGCACATCCTTATACAAACGATAATAGATAAAGTCAACCAGTAGTAGAAAAACAACGGAGACTATAGCTCTAGAAAAAAATTGGCCATAAGTATAAAACTTCGTATTGGAGAACTGCATAAAAAGAAAATAAAGACTATATAACTCTATTTTAATCCACTGCCTCCAAGGCAACAAAATTTTTAATAATCTCATAAAATGAAAAATAGGTCCAAAAAGGTTTGTGAGAAACACCTTCTACACGTAGGACAATATAACATTTTTTTTAACAATCATCAAATCAATTCAGCTTGAATTTATTTGATGATTATGCCCGCCTCTTTCAAACAATTTCCATCACCGTAAAACGAGCATTCGTCACCTCAAAACGACAACGTAAACTTTTATTTGCTCACCGATAGAATTATATAGAGTTTAGTAATACGAACAGGGAAGTTCATTAAAAGAAGTCTGGCCGCGTGCTCACAAAAAGATAAACTTCTTCAATGTAATTTCAAAGGAGGTGAAAAATTAGACGAATGAAGTGGGTACGGGCGTCCCGCAATTCAGAAGCACCTCCGCTGTTCTTTTCGTTTCTCAGTTAGGTTAGTAAAAGGTTCCCATTCTCCCCGTTTGGGGCCTTTTTATTTGATTATTATAGAATACCTCAAAAAATACAATCCCTCATTTGTAAACAAGCTATAATAAAAAAAGAGCTTCACCCCAATAGTGAAACTCTTTTTTTATTATAGTTTTTTCTGCTTACTTCGTCGAGTATGAAGCCTTTACAAAAGGTGCGGCCAATAGGTAATCAATACTTTGTTTTAAACCTGTCTCCAAATCCGATGTGATTTCTTCCAATTCAACAAAAATATGCTTTACTCCAGCGACGTCAGTATTGGCGAAGATGGCGTCAAATCCAACCATTCCACTCTGGCCAATTTCACGATGGTCTTTAATATGAAGTGCACTGAAGCGTCCTGGATACTTCTTAAAATAGTCTACGGGACTTGCTTTACCTATTACAGTCCAATACACGTCCATCTCAAAGAAAACATTTTCTGCATCTGTATTTTCCAACATATAATCCAACATCACAACCTTATCTTCTACTTTCTCGAACTCATGCGCATGGTTATGATACCCATACTTGATTCCATTTTCCTTACACAATTTCCCTACTTCATTTAAGTATCGGCACTGTACCGCCAACTCTTCAACCGAGCTTGGCACACTTAACCAAGGTGTAACAATATAAATCATACCAGCAGCCTTATGTGCTTTAATACATTCTTTCCACCAAGCTAAAGATTCAGAAAAATCTCCCGAAGCAATCTCCTCTTTCGACAGTTCCTTTGTAGCATGAGAAGACACCACTTTCATACCTGCTTTTTCTACATTCTTTTTAAACTCTTCCGGTGAAGTATTGTAAAACTTACCATCGCGATAACCTGCCGCTTCAACAAAAGTATATCCCATGTCAGCTAGTTTTTTTAACACTGGATAATAATCCGTATTGTAAGCATTTGGATCTACATGACTTCCCATCATGCTTCGTACAGAATAAAGCTGAAGACCGATATCTTTCTTCACCTTTGCCTTTTGGGCATAACCATTCATCCCCATTACACACATACCTGCTAATAACAAGGATGTAATTAAAACTTTCATTTTCATTTGAACTGTGCTAATTGTTATAATAAAATAAAACTACGTTAAAACCTAATACACATTTGCCGCGATCTGATCTTATTTTACAGATACATTTCTTTCCTACCCTGTTTTTTTTATAAGGATCTCTCCTTTTCATAATTGAATACAAGGTAACACTTACCACCAAACACCTATTTGCAATAATATGGATAATCCCAAAGAAACCCAAAGCATATATTTTCTTTCAAAAAAAAGAAAAAAAATTATACTTAGTGTAAAAATTACACTATATTTGCATCATCATAATTTAGGTTTATAATTGGTTAGCTAAAGGTTTTCATTCTCCCCGTTTGAAAACCTTTTTTTTATCTACAAAATCGAAGAACTGCTATCTTTACTGAAAAGACAGACAGTTGTCCGGAACAATTAACGAACCATTTCGTATTTTTGGTTCATCTTTTGATACACTACTAAAAAACACAAGATAATGATGAAACCTCTACTCTTTGCATTCGTATTTCTTAGTGCATGCCAGACCAAAAACACAAAAAAAGAGAATCTTCAATCAACAGAAGAAATGAAGTCGAAGACTGATACGACATTGATTGCCTCACTCGAGGTTGATAGTGTGGTTACATTGACAGATAGCATATCGGTATTATTCTTAGTCAATAATCCGACAGAAGACACGCTACGTTTTACGCAATACCACACCCCGTTTGAAGGATTTATGAGCAATTTCCTCACGATTACTGACGAAAAAGGCAATGAAGTAAGCTATATAGGTGCAATGACCAGAAGAGTTATGCCACCTCCCGAAGACACCTATCACTCCTTAGCACCTGGGCAGACCGACTCCGTTCGATTTATATTAAATAAAGGTTATCGTTTCGACAAAGCAGGATTATATACTATACAATATAATGGAGGTTCTGTAAATGGACTATCGAGTGACACTATCGTAAAACTAAATATTCAATAGCTCCACATTTTATTAAATTTGACATTACTGAAGCCCATTCTACGAAACAACGGGCTTCAGTAATTATTATTCGGGTAATACATGTGTAACGCTAACCAAAGTAACATCTTTTAATGCACTTCCATACTGCCTTTTATCATAATACGCTAAAGTATCCAAGACACCTACAACAGTCACTAAACCTTGATCATTACTCAACAAGAAAGAATGGAGATCTTGATCATCATTTTCGATATGAATCCAGATCGGTTTAAATTCGGATTCATCATTAAATGGATAAATTGCAGAATCATCATACTCATATACTAATCTCCCTCTGACTCTTACCTCTTTTCCATGCAAGCGTGCTTTTTCACTGTGGACTTCATCAAAATACGACTGATCTTTGGCACTATCCCTCATCGCTACACTATCTTGAGCCCAATACTTTTCTACTTTCTGATAACGTGTATCTTTACAACTCGTTAACAAAGCTACTAATACCGCCGCACTTCCGAATTTTATCATTACTTTTTAATTTGAAGACTTTTCGCTAAAATTTCCATCAAGCCATCTAAAAAAACATTCGTTCCTCAATTATAAATTTGAGAAAAAATATAGAAACAAACCACAAAAATCTACGTCAATTTATGCAACAAACGCTGAATAGTACACCATTCCTGATATTCCACTTCATTCCATACTTTCCTAAATTTATTCAATAGCTCAAAAGATCGTTTTTTTAGATATTCCACATCGCGTTTATCAGATTCTAAACCCGCTAAAAAAATACTGTCGGCCTTTTCAATGGCAAAATTAAAAGCTTTCATAACTTAATATCTTTAGTCGGTTAAAATTAAGAACACAACCTAAATTACTGACATACTTTTAGTTAAGATTTTGTTAATTTTAAATACAGCTGTACTTTCACTCATTCAGTTCAATAACTATTTTCTCATTCAAACCTTCTACACTTCCAACCAGTTTATTATCTACCCACACACACAGTCGACTTTGATTGCCTACCGCATTATCATTCCAATCTTTTTTCCAAATGATATCTACATCGTGCCCGTGATATGATAACTTACCCAAATAGAAATAATCCCACTCTTCATAGGGAAGCAACGTTTCTATCGAGAATTTGTTCTCATGATACCCTTTAAACCCCAATAAATCGGCAATAATGATATCCGGAAAAGTCGAATGAAAATAATCCTGTTCACCGCCAAAAGACTCTCCAACACTCGGAATATACCATTCGCCGATATTCGGCTCGTCCACACCATGCATTACCGCCAACTTTTCAATGTAGTTATACAATAAAATCCTATCACTATTTTCAACATCCTTTTTGTAATTCTTTAAATAATTCGCAAAAGCCTTATACACAACAGAATTTTGAAACGGCCACCCACGCCCATTCCAGGCATAGGCTTGTTCATTGTAGTAGGGATGCTGCCTTTCCGCCGTAGTCATCCCTTTATCATGAAAAAAGCCTTTTTCCGAAGCAAACATCGACCAAGACTTAGCATACTTCTGATAACTGGAATCGGGAATCATATTAAAATACCAGGGGGTATAACCTACAGATTCGCGAACCTTAGCTTCAAAATCTTGCACACCGAATTCATTATCTCCGGCACTATACGAATTAAAAAAAACATCATCGTTGTTCCATAACACGTCCAAGACTTTTCGCTGCAATGTCTCTGCTTTATCAGCATAATACAATGATTTGGAGGAATCTCGCTTTTTTACCTTCTGCCCTAACAAGTCATACAAATTGGACAACGATCTTAAATTTGCGTAAGCATATCCGTTAACAGAAGGTCGCACCAAATAAAAATCTGGATATCCCTTGCGAAACGCCCTAGGATATTGCCTAGCCTGTGAAGATCGAGCCACCTCATCGGTCGTTCCCCACCCTAGATAAAGCTTTCGCCAGGTCTCATCTGTATATATAGCATAAGGTCCTCCACTTTCAATCAAACCTAAAACAGCAGATAGGCTAAACTCCATCCCATCATATAGATCTAATATCTTATACATTCCGTTTGTCTTTGAATCTACGCGTTTTACAGTAAAAAGGCTATCCCAAATCGTCTGATGCTTTTCCATACTGGGCAAAATTTCCCTCAACCACAAAGTGTCAGGATGTATGGTTAGATACGCCTCTATACCATCAATCATCCAACTGGAAAAATGATGACTTTCTGGTCGACTTAAATAAGTAAGAAAATTGCCATTTTCACGCTGATTTATTCTCGAAGCCGATCCGCTCATGAAATAATCAGCATAAGATTTTAAATACTTAGAATCTCGTAACCACCTGAGATCGTAAAATTGGTGTCCAGCAGGACAGGTTATTGCGCCGCTTAAAGAGGCCCAAGGCTTAAAACCAAAAAACTCTGTAACAACCCAATACTTCTTTTGATCTATTGCGTCCTCATATTCCCGAAGATGCTTACTAATCATCCACCACCTATAATTATACACCTTATTAATCGTATCGTTGGAAGAAATAAAAAGAGGGACATTTTTTTGCAGAAAATCTTTATTATTTGTTGCATTAAAGGGTCCATCAGAAATTGGACGTCCTTCGTAACTATTAAATTCATCAACAGCATCATTAAGCCCGATACGTGCCTCCCTTTCAAAACGTTGTAATTCGGAGTTATATATAGCATATTTATTCGAAGAACATGCTGTACAAAGGAATAATGAATATAATACCAGAAAGATTAAAAGAGAAGGTCGAGTCTTTTCAGTGTAATTTATCATAATATGAATCAGTCAACAGGGACAGCATATTGTCCCATGTTAACTAAGATAATAATTGTAAAGCACAAGACCTAGTCACAGATGGGCTAAAATGCATGCTAAAACGGTATCTCAAATCAGTTGACCTTTTTACTGAGGTTAACTATCCATAACGTTATTGGCCACGAATCCGCTTAAATCTAAAGCATTCCAGCCATTCTTAAGCTATTCTTCCATAGCCGTTTTAACATTTATAACATAACGCAGTTCCCCACCTGACTTTAATTAAGTTTCTTTCTACGGAACCATACGAACGGATCAAGGCCGAATGCCCTACATAACTCATAAAAAAAAGGCCTAACGGCCTTTTTCAGAATTATTTAATGTCCTCCCTTAGACAATCCATCATTTCTTACCTGCCCTAAAGTCTTCAAACAGTACAAACCGAAGATTAAAATGACAATATAGCATAAAGCCGGCACCAGAAACGACTGTTGAACTCCTATGTTATCTGCTAGATACCCCTGAATAATCGGAACAATTGCCCCACCTAGGATAGCCATTACAACGAGAGACGATCCCTGACTGGTATATTTTCCAAGTCCTGCAATTGACAAAGTATAGATATTCGAAAACATAATCGAATTAAATATACCAATTCCAAGAACACTATACATAGCCCATTCTCCCGTATTCAATATTGCGGAGAAAAGTAGGCACACATTCATGCTAGCAAACACAACCAAAGTACGGGCAGGCGCAGATTTCCCCAATAAGAATGCGAGAAAATTCAAGGCTATAAATACCAAGAAGAAACTAATCTGCGAAAAAGAAAGGCTTACTACGGCGTAAATAATCAAAAACACAGCTAACGACGTAACGAGCATGTAAATAATCTTTTTACCACTCGCTAATGCGTTATTGAGAGATATTGCTCCCAAAAAACGACCGATCATTGCACCTCCCCAATAGAGTGCTAAATAATTTTTACTTATTGCCTCATCAAACCCCATAATATCGGGCAATTCTAAAAAACTAATAATAAAACTTCCTACAGCAACTTCGCCTCCTACATAGCAAAACATGGTTCCCACGCCGTAAAGAAGGTGTTTAAAACGAAGTGCTCCCCATCCTTTGACCGGTAACGCATCATCGGTTTGAAAAGAAGGTAATTTAACTCTTGCAATTAAAAGTGCAACTAGTAGCAGAATACCTCCAAAAATTAAATAAGGAATACGCGTAGCTACAGCACTAAAACTTCCGTCAGAGGAAGAAAACAATTCAAAAATCAAATGTCCGCCAAGCACGGGAGCGATTGTGGTACCGAAGGCATTGAAAGCTTGCGTCATATTTAGACGACTGGAAGCTGATTCTTCTGGACCCAACAGGGAGACATAGGCATTCGCCGTAATTTGAAGAACCGTAAAGCCTAGGCCTAAAACAAATAGCGCACCTAAAAACAAACCATAAGAAGATAAACTTGCTGCCGGATAAAAAAGAACACAACCTGTAGCTGCCAAGAAAATACCGAAAATTATCCCTTTTTTATATCCAACTTTATTTATAGGATCTTCTATCAGCGTAGAAAACAAGAAATAAGCTAAAGAACCAATAAAATAGGCTCCGAAAAAGCAAAATTGAACCAGCATCGACTCAAAAAAACTCAATTTAAAGAGTTGCTTCAAATAAGGAATCAAAATGTCATTCATGCACGTAATGAATCCCCACATAAAAAAAAGTGCTGTAATTGTAATTAAGGGCACTAGAAAATTTTGTTTTGTTGTTTGTGTTTCCATATATGTAATTATCGAACATGCCGTAGCCTTCGAAAGAAGACTTACGACAATTCATCCGTTGTTTAGTTTAATCCTTTATTTTTTGTTGAATAAGCAATCGAAAAGCAGCTAAAGCTAACCCGTACTGTAGAATATGTACGGTGACCAATTGAAAATATAGTGGGCATCCCTCCAAAAAAACTCCCTCAAGTAAATCCTCCAAAAAACAACATGCTTCATAAAGAAGCGATGCAATTCTACGGTGATAAACTTACAAATCCAAATAGATAGGGAAATTTCCTACAATAAAAGTAAGTACCCACTATTTTACTATTCTTTTTTACTTCATAGACATCGAGTATATCAACCTAAAATTATGGTCGCCTATTTAAGGCCGATATCTGCAAAAACAAACCAGATATGTTCAAGACAGTATACTTCAACTTTCTCTATATAAACAACATCTATATCAAGATGTCTACAAGACGGAAGAGATACGTGCTAATGCAAACAGCAAGTTTAATCAGCAATATGATCTGTAACTTGATTAACGAGATCTAACGTTATTTCATAGGAAGTCCTCTTATCCCAAAGAGCAATAATCCATGCAATAAAATTCAAATTGAAAATATCCTTATTTTCTCTCGCTTCTAACATAGAGAACACCGTCTTTTGATACGTAGCCGAAAAGACAATTTCCGGTTTCAAAAGATATTTCTCCACTAAGCTCAAAAAAAACAGAACACGATCTTCATGCGTACTCTTAAGGTATTGACTATATTTCCGTTTAAAACTGGACAATCTAGAAAGAGCAAGATCTATATTTTGAAATTGTATATGAATCAAAATTTCCATCAGATGTTTTCGTATCGTCCATAACATACCCATTTTTTTCTCATACCATGCATCCGTATGATTCAACTTTGCCAACTCTTTTAGGCAGCGTTTATCACCATATTGCGCTAAAAACATAGCTAGACAAATTTGCAGATCTTCTATATCCTCTTGTTTACATATTCTGACGGACTTCATCTTCAAAGCTTTTTCCAAAGTAGCAATAGCGAGCTTTGACTCACCTTGAAAATATTGATTTAATGCAACCAATAGTTGATAACGCAAGTAAAACAGTTGATAATATCTTTTATTATTTTCAATCAAATTGAAAAGTTGAGCCAAACAGACCTCACTTTCTGAAAACCTCCTACTCCTCAAATTAAAATTTGCGAGGTAATATAGAATAGAAAGGTAATAAAATGCATGCGATTCATTATGTTGATTTAGGTTTTGAATAAAGCGATGGCTTCTTCGTATATACCCTTCTATCAGTGTGTAATCCTGATAAATAGACGCATATTCATTAGCAATAAATAAAATTTGGTAAAGAGACTTATAGTTCATAAAATCCACCACAGCTATTTTATATCTTTTAACTGTATTCGAAATCAACGCTGTAAGATTAACAATCTTTCCTCCATGATGTATTGCACTCAATTCTTTTCGAAGATAGGCATATGCTAAATTTAGCTTCACCTCCCGTTGCATGTTACTTTGGTTCGCCAAAAAGCGTTCTTCCATAGCGGCCAGAGATTCAGAAACATCCACATGGGCATATTGAATTTTTAACAACAAAATTTCATGTATTAAGTTAAACTGCTCGAGTTTCCCAGCTAACTTCTCGGCCTTTGACAAGCATTTAAAAGCAACTTTTGTCAGATTATTTTCGAGCAGAAAACGACCAACAACAACCATCCTAAGAACCTCATACGCCTCATTACTGCTGGTCTCAAAAGTTCGCTGAGACAAAAACAACAGAAGATTATCTTGTAATCTTTTACGCAAGGCATGGTAGGCATCTTTATTTTTAGAAGATTTATAAAGCTTTTTTTCATTATTTATATCGTCATTTTTTATCAAATTTAAGAGTCGGATATTCTTCACATCAATACGTTTATTTTTGTGCTTAAGAAACTCTTTAAAGCTATTTAAATCTGATTCATTAAATAAATTTACCAATTCTACTAGTGTATCCATTCGTTTAAATAAAAAATAAATTCGTATAAATTAACGAAAAATATCGTCAGTTTTTATCATTTTATCACTTTCAGAAAATAGTATTCAGACCTAGATTTGCTTCCATATTAATCACTAAAACATTTAAATATGGAATCGCTAAAAAATCAAATTGAAGAAAACGCATTAACAACAAAACGCGAAGAAAAAGTAAGAAATCCTTTTAAACCTACGGGAGCTTTCATTGGTGCATCTTGGTTTGCGCTGCTCACGGGCACCGTTGGGTATTGCGTCGGACTGTGGAACGCAGCAATGGAGCTCAACGAAAAAGGATATTATTTCACTATTCTGCTATTTGGTCTATTCGCTGTTATTTCCGTTCAGAAAAGTGTAAGGGATAAGTCTGAAGGATTGGCAGTAACAGAACTCTACTATGGTTTAAGCTGGTTTGCAACAATAGCATCAATCATATTGCTAGTGGTAGGCCTTTGGAATGCAAACCTGACCCTGAGTGAAAAAGGATTTTATGGTATGTCTTTTACACTAAGTATATTCTCGGCAATTGCTGTACAAAAAAATACCAGAGACGCTAAAATGTTCGACGAAAAAGAAATATAACTTAGCGGTTCCCCGTAGTCCTTGCTCTGCAAGGCTACGGTTTTTGAACTTATCGCTATAATTCCAAAATACCACTTAGAGAAAATCGTCCAAGTGAGAACGTTCCCAAAATTTGGGAACGTTCTCACTTAAAAAAAATCAATTCTTCCTTCAGCTCCCACCAACTACTAAATATATTTGATTCATTGCTAACCAAAAAAACTATGATGAATCAAATTAAAATGTCGCATACCGACCCCTGTCCATAACAGGTGACTCGCGCTATATAAGTACTTTTATATAGTTTTTCATGTATACTATCGTCCGAGTTAAAATGTTATTATAACCTATTTAAACCGTAAAAAGTATGATATTTTTCAAACAACTTTTAGGAGTTAAAGCTGTTGTTCTCTTCCTCTGCTGTATTCCAATATATACCAAAGCTCAGCTGGATAAATCAACAATTTCAAACAACAACGACACCTTAAAAACTTATCCTTTAATATATTATAGCATACCACAAGATAACTCTGTCTCTTCAGTCGCAATTTTATCAGGAAATAAAATTGCCCATACGCCTGTTGCCTCATACCCCTTGGCTCTTTCTGGAACACTCACAGGTCTTCGCGTTAATCAAACCAATGGACAACCTTTAAATGAGGAAATATCTATTGCATTGCGCGGACGTAGCCCCATGATTTTGATAGATGGCATCCCAAGATCCGTAACAGAAATAGGCATGCAAGAGATTGAATCAATCACTGTTCTAAAAGACGCAGTATCACTAGGAATGCTCGGGATCCGGGGGGCCGGTGGAGCAATTTCAATCGTCACAAAAAAAGGAAGCGCAACCAAGTCTGAAATAAATTTTTCTGGACAATGGGGAACCCAATACATGTTACAAAATCTTATTGGCGAACCGCTTGGTGCTTATCAGTATGCTTTATTGTACAACGAAGCCTTAACTAACGATGGCCTTTCTGTACAAAATAGGGGCTTCAACGAGACTACCCTCGCTGGCTATCGTAATCGGACAGATGACCTCATTTACCCAGATGTAAATTGGCGTGATGAGCTCTTAAAGGACCAAGCTGCGATAGCACGGTATAACCTGAATACACGTGGAGGTAATAATTTTGTACGTTATTTTGTCAATCTAGAACATCTTAGACAAGACGGATTCCTGAAAACGGACAATGCGAACAACTACAGTACAAATACAGGTGCAAAAGGTTACTTTATACGTTCGAACGTAGACCTAAAACTATCCGATAAACTTGAGGCTGGCATATACCTTCAAGGACGGTTGATGCAAGGGAATAGTCCTGGAAATGATGCTGCCCCGGCTATTTTCCAATCTATTCTGAATACGCCCAATAATGCATATCCGATATACAATGCAAATGGTACATACGCAGGGAATGCGCTATTCCAAAATAACATTCTTGCGCAAGCCATGGGATCGGGCTATTCTATTGCTAACACAAGAACAGTACTAACAGATTTCTATCTCAAAGGTAATATGGATCATTTAATAGCCGGACTATGGGTTAAAGCTAGAGCGTCTTTTTTTAGCAACTTACGTGAAAACTACATCAGAAATAAATCTTTTGCAGTTTTCCAATGGGTTAACAACGATCCAAACAATGCTTACTACAAACAATATGGAAACACCACAGAGCAAAATAACAGTAACAATATTGCATTCCAAAATCGTTCGAATTTTCAGGAGCTATCTATTGGCTATAGTAAAACAACCAATAAACATGAAATACAAGCTGTAGCTCTTGTTAATCGAGACAATCTTGTCAATGGTTCAAACCTCGCCTATACCGTACAAGGATTAGCTGGACATTTAGCTTATAATTTTGACAGCCGTTACCTCGCGGAGGTATCCTTTGCCGTTAATGGTGCCAATCGTTATCCTAATGATGGCGGATTCCGATATGGAACATTCCCCGCATTAGGTTTAGGTTGGAATATCCATAAAGAGACCTTTTTAAAAGATACACCTTGGCTAAATGCCCTCAAGCTATATGGCTCGTTTGGAGCTGTAGGGAGAGATAATGCAAGTTATTATACTTACCTACAGTCGTACAATGCTGCCCCTACGACTTACTTCGGATCGAGCGCCACAATTCCAGCTACTATTGGAGAATCCTATCTCGCTTATCCAGATGTAACCTGGGAAAAAGTAACAATGTTAAATATTGGATTAGATGCTCGCTTTTTTCAAAACCGCCTTACAATCAGCATGAATCATTACACGAACAAACATACTGACCTCAGCATAGTTAGAGGTACAAATAGCGAAACTTTCGGTATAAACTACCCCGCAGAAAATATAGGCAAACAACAATACTCAGGTTTTGAAGGAGAGCTAGGATGGCAAGAAACAAAACAAAAAATCGGGTACTATGCATTTTTTAATGCCAGTATCCAACAGTCAAAACTAATCTACGCGGGTGAGCCAACACCGGCTTACGAATGGATGGTGAAAACAGGAAATCCTGTGGGACAAGCATACGGATATATTGCAGAAGGTCTTTTCCGTGACGAAGGTGAATTACTATCTCACCCTACGATAGAAGGGTATCAGGCGCAATTAGGAGACATCAAATATAGAGATTTAAACAACGACAGTGTTATCAATCAGTATGATCAGAGTCCTATTGGCTCAACAAAACCCGAAATTTTGATTGGAACAAGACTAGGCCTTCAAGTTGGCGCTTTTGATTTCAATGCTTTTCTTCAAGG
Organism: Sphingobacterium sp. LRF_L2; assembly: GCF_965644235.1. Taxonomy (NCBI): domain Bacteria; kingdom Pseudomonadati; phylum Bacteroidota; class Sphingobacteriia; order Sphingobacteriales; family Sphingobacteriaceae; genus Sphingobacterium; species Sphingobacterium sp. LRF_L2. The sequence continues at coordinate 208,531 of NZ_CBFFRI010000001.1, forward strand.
CGAATTAAACCGACAGGTTTATTTATCGGGTAATAGCTACCGTGAGTTTGCCAATGGCACAGGACAAGCTTACAGCTTTCATCTCGATCGCTGGACACCAGAAAACATATCGGCTTCCTATCCGCGTCTAAGTACGAATTCAGGCCCCCGTAATGGCGAGATAAATAATAATGTAACTTCTACCTTTTGGCTTCAAAATGGAAACTTCCTTCGATTACGCACCATTGAACTTGGATACGCATTGCCGCAATCTTTACTCCGTAAAGCTAAATTACAAACGGCTAGGCTATTTGTCCATGGATACAATCTATTCACAATAGGATCGAAAACTTTTCGTGATGCAGATCCTGAAAACTTTAAAGGATTGTATCCCATCCAAAAAACAGTCAGTCTAGGTGTACATATCCAACTATAAATTAAGATGAAAAAGATAACAACTTACTTAGCTATATTCACCTTTTTAGCGCTAGCATCTTGTGACAAATTTGAGCAGGAACCTAAAGAACGTATATTAGAAACAGACATCTTTGATGCCACGGACAAAGAGGGAATTCAAGCAAAAGCTTATCTATTTGGCATTTATTCCTTCCTTCCCAATGGATTTAATCGTATAGACGGGAATTTCTTAGATGCCGCAACAGATGATGCTATCCCCTCTTCCGAACGTTCTGCTATTAGTTTGTTTACCAATGGTCAACTAACAGCCGTAAATTATCCTGACAACAATTGGCAAAACAGCTACACGATCATTAGAAGATGTAACATCTTTATCAACAATATCGGGATTGTCCCGATCCCTGAAGAACTAATAAGCCGTTACATCGCAGAAGCACGATTCTTGCGCGCTTTTGCTTACTTCGAACTTCTCAAAAGATATGGTGGAATACCGCTAATAGGCGACCGTGTATTCGACTTAAAAGATGACATGCAGATTCCGAGAGCAACTTTTTCCGAATGCTTAGACTACATCGCGGCCGAATGTGATGCAATCAAAGACATCCTTCCAAAGGGATCAGACATTGCAGCTGTAGATTATGGGCGCGTCAATTCCGAAACTGCTTTAGCACTAAAATGCCGCCTATTATTATATGGAGCAAGTCCACTTTACAATGGCGGTGCAACAGCAAATGACCTAACAATTAAAAATCTAAACGGATATACAAACTATGACAAGAACCGTTGGAACCAAGTGATATCAACTGCTGAAGCAATTATAGCGCAGGGTTATTTCAAATTACCCGCAGCAACTGGAACTGCCGCATACAGAAACATCTTTATAACCAAGATAAACACCGATATTATTTTCGCAAAACAATCCGCCAATTCCACGATACTAGAAAACAACAATGCACCGATTGGATATGTAGCTCCCACGACGAGCAACGGACAAACGAGTCCAACACAGGATTTTTTAAATGCTTTTCCGAATAGCAACGGAACACCATATACTGGAACTTCCACCAACTTAGAGCAATATCAGAACAGAGATCCTCGCTTAAACGCTATCATTTTTTATAACGGTGTACAATGGTTAGGAAGAGCTGTAGAAACTTTCGAAGGCGGTTTAGATAAACCGAACAAACCATATCAACTGCAAACACGAACATCGTACTACCTACGAAAATTTTTAGGAGACTTTACGACAGCTACTACCTATGCCAACCAAAGTCACAACTTCCCGTATTTCAGATATGCCGAAGTATTGCTTAGCTATGCAGAAGCACTTAACGAGATGGAACGAACGGAAGATGCAACTAAACAGCTCATAGCTATCAGAACAAGAGCAGGCATTAGCGCTGGTTCTAATGGACGGTACGGAATTCCAGAAAATGTAGACCAAGCTACATTACGACAACTGATAAAAAATGAACGGCGTATAGAACTTTCCTTCGAAGAACATCGTTTTTGGGACATCCGTCGTTGGAAAGATGCAGAATCAATCAACGATAAACTTACAGGACTCACACTCAGTAAAACCAACGAAGCGATAACAGCTAAAGAAACAGTGGTGTCTGATTTCAAATTCAATCCAAAAAATTACTATATGCCCCTCCCATATGATGAGGTATTAAAAAACAAAAAACTTATCCAGAATGAAGGTTACTATTAATCTATCGACATTATGAAACCAATCATGAAAAACTTTGTATATCACGTTATATGCTTTATTATATTATCCAATATAACATGCCTCTATGCGCAACCTCGCCAAATGAGCGGGATCGTAAAAAATCTAGCAGGTCCCATGAAAGATGTCACCATTATGGAAAAAGGTATTTCTCAAAACCAAACAACTACAGATGACAAGGGACATTTCACCCTCAACCTAACGAATAATATCATTGTATTAACACATATTGGATACATTTCACAAGAGGTTAATATCCATGAAAGATCGTTTATTGAGATTCTGCTAACAGAAGATTCCAACGCGCTGGAGGATGTTGTCGTTGTTGGCTTTGGATCTACATCAAAAAAAACATTAACTGGTTCCGTAAGTTCGATCACTGGAGATGAAATACGACAAAGTCCGTCACCTAATTTACAGAACACATTAGCAGGCCGAATCACGGGTTTCAGTAGCCAGCAGCGAAGCGGGCAACCAGGCAGCGACGCAGCTACATTCTACGTTCGTGGCGTGAGTTCCTATACAGGCAATAATCAACCTCTAATCATCGTGGACGATATCGAGTTCACCTACGCCCAATTCTCTGCACTCAACGCAAATGAAGTAGAATCAATTAGCATTCTAAAAGATGCAGCAACAACATCGATCTATGGAATAAAGGGTGCTAATGGGGTTATTCTAGTGACAACTACACGCGGTAAAGAAGGCAAGCCACGCATTAGTTTTCAGTCCGAGTATGCACTAAGCCAGTTGACACGTCGCCCCACTTTCCTGAATGCCTATGAGTCTGCATTATTGTTAAATACCGCGCAAATTAATAGCAACAATTTAAATCCAAACCAAAGTTTTGTTCCACAATTTTCAGAGGATGATCTCGAACTCTTCCGTAATGGAAGTGATCCTTATGGACATCCAGATAATAACTGGACAGATATTTTGCTTCGAAAATTTGCCCCTCAATTTCGAAATAACTTTAGTGTAACTGGAGGTACCGATCGTGCAAAATATTTCGTTTCATTAGGTCAGCTTGATCAAGGTGGCCAATTAAAGGATTTCAGCGCAGATCTGAATAGCAAGTTTTATTACAAACGGTATAATTATCGTTCAAACATAGACTTAAAAGTAAACGCAGACCTGGATATTCGATTCGATTTTTTCGGAAATCTAGACGAAACCAACTCAAATAATGCTAGTGCAAACAACAATATATTTAGTGACCTCTCCCGCACGGCAGAGACTGCCCCATACAACTATCCCATCTATAATCCAGATGGAAGTCTAGGTTATAGTCAATGGCAACGCAACTCTTCTGGAAGGAACAACAATAACTTAGTAGGACGGCTAATGTATAATGGCTACTACCGCACATTTAGCAATAATATCAATGTCGCGACATCAGCTACCCAGCGCCTAAATTTTATCACACAAGGTTTATCTGTGAAAGGAACTTTAGGCTATCGCAATAACTACTTTTACACGAGAAGTATGCAACGCCCCGCGAGTGGAACAGGTTTTATATCTTACATCTATGACCAAAACACAGACACCTATTCCTTTGGACAACGCGACAATATCTATCGCTTGACCACCCCTTCATTAAGCTATTCCCCCGGAAGCACCAATGCTTCATTAACTCTTCAAGCTATTTTAAACTACAACCGAACCTTTGCGGAACACCATCATGTACAAGGCTTATTTTTGTATAACCAAAACAGTAAAACCGCAAACAACAGTAATAGGGATTATAATTTCATACCAGAAAATTTTAAAGGCTATACTGGCCGGTTTAGTTACGATTATAGAAACAAATATCTTATAGAAATTAGTGGTGCTTACAACGGTACAGATCGCTTTGCTGAAAACAAACGTTTCGGTTTTTTCCCCGCAGCCTCCGTGGGATGGAATGTTGCAGAAGAGCAATTTGTGAAAGATCATTTCTCTTTTATTAATCTATTCAAAATTCGTGGCTCCTATGGTCTAACGGGAGTCGACAACACGGGAGGAGTTTACTCTTACATACAAAGTTACACTATTGGAAGTGGCACCGGATTATTCGGCACATCCAACAACAACACCTACTTTACAGCCTTGGAAGGTACACTCGCAAACAGCGAAGTAACCTGGGAGAAGGAGAAAAAAATGGATATTGGCTTAGACCTAGCGTTGTTTAACAGAAAGCTAAATGCAACTATTGGATATTTTGCTAATGAGCGTTATGATATTCTTACCACACGTGGAAGCGTATCTGCCATATTCGGACAAACATTGCCTAATGTTAATCTCGGAAGAACAAATAACAAAGGTTGGGAGTTAGAAATCGGCTATACCGACAACATTCAAGAAAATTGGCGTTACACAATCAAAGGAACATATTCCTTAGCAAGGAATAAGATCTTATTTATGGATGAACCCGAGCCACTTTATCCTTACCAACGTCTTACAGGACAATCAATAGGCTCTGCATTGAAATACAGTTGGACAGGAGAATTTTACACCACAGAAGATATTGAAAACCCAGCAGTACCAAAGCCAGCTGTTGGAGGACGACCAGGTGATCTAAAGTATAAAGATTTAAATGGTGATGGTATTATCAACTCGAGCGACCAATCCTACTTTGGCTACACAAACTTACCAAATACAACTTATGGATTGACGTTAAGCGCGGGTTACAAAAATTTAAATGTAACCGTCCTGTTTCAAGGCGCAAGCAATTTTGTATCCAGTGCACAAGGAGCTATCATTCATCACAATGCAAGCAAGTCCCTCCCCATACATCAGCAGCACTGGACCCCCGAGCTAGGCAACAACGCCAAATATCCACAACTTTACACCACAGGCCTCAGTCAGAGCCCTCGTGATTTTTACTCAGATTTTTGGGCAATACCCGGAGATTACATCCGCTTGAAAACAGCTGAAATAAGCTATACGTTAAGCAGCGAGCTGTTAAGACGAATGCGGATAAAAGACCTTCGCCTTTATACCAGCGGCTATAACCTCTTGACTTGGACCAAACTGGACAAACTGTACAATTTAGATCCCGAAGTATTAGAATCAGTTGCGGACTTACCTTATCCCCCAACTCGCATCTTTAACTTCGGTATAAATCTAACCTTTTAATTCTTAACACATGAAAAAATATATTTTAGCGATCATTTGCGTTGGATTTTTTCTATCCTGTCAGAAGTCAAAATTCCTCGATGATAAAACCAATGTAATTTCAGAAGATGACGTATTCACTGATAGTGTTAGAACTTTGGGCTTTTTAGACCGAATTTATGTCGATATGGGATTTGCCTTTGGCCCTTATCGTTTTTCTTCTGCAGGAGGAGCGGGAACGACCGAACTAGCTACCGACAATGCGGAAGGCAATAACAACCTATCTGTATGGGCTGTCTCTTACGTTCAAGGTGCTATAGGTCCCAATAACGTACTAACAGGTTTCGCAACGGACAAGGATTTTTGGAATACACCCTATAAAAACATAAGACGTGTCAACTTACTATTATCTAAACTTCCTTCAGCACCTTTCCATGAATCTATAAAGCGGCGTATGCAAGCAGAAGCTCGTTTTTTAAGAGCTTTCTATTACCATCATCTCATCAGTGCATTTGGAGCTGTACCATTGATAAGTGATCAAATATTTGACATTAACGATATGATTAATATACCACGAAATAGTTATGAAGAATGTGTAAACTATATTGTTAGCGAACTCGATCAATCCGCTCAGATACTATCTACATACCGATACTCGGATATTGACTATGGACGCATTACTGTTGGTGCTTGTTTAGCTTTAAAATCGAGAGTATTACTCTATGCCGCTAGCCCATTATTCAATGGAGGCTTAAATGACAACGTTAACGAGCTTGCTCCTCTTCTAGGTTATGTCAATAATGAAAAAAGCAGATGGCAAATAGCTGCCGATGCAGCACAGCAGTTGATAAACAGCAACATGTATAGCCTACACGTGGATAATACAACCCGAGCAGGAAACGGGTTCTATGAAGTATTCTTAAAACGTGTCAATAACGAATACATTCTTCCATACAACCGTCCAGCTCAAAAGGAACTAGAATCGTATTATCTGCCTCCATCTCGCTCGGGAAGCTCTGTCATGAAGCCTACACATAATCTTGCTGAAGCATTCCCCATGCGTGACGGAAAAAGTATACACGAAAGCAGCTTATACGATTCTGATCAGCCCTACAGCAATCGAGATCCCAGGTTTGACTACTCTATTATCTACAATGGTTTGCCATATACTAGCAACACTGGTCCTAAAACAACGATTTTCACTTATACGAGTGCTGGCTCCGTTATCCCCAATAGCACTTCTGATGCCTACACCTCAAATAATTATTTTACAGGATATTTTTCAAGAAAAATGCTGGATGAAAATTTAGCTTCCAATACTGCTGGTAATACAGAACGTAGCTGGCCTTTAATTAGATACGCGGAGATATTATTAAATTATGCTGAAGCCATCAATGAGGCTGGTTTTCCAGAAAAAGCATACAACAGTTTAATAGAAATACGCCAAAGGGCAGGGATACTTGCTGGCACAGACGGACTTTATGGCCTTAACGCCAATATGAATACCGAAGAAATGCGTGCCATTATTAGAAATGAACGACGAATCGAGTTAGCCTTTGAAGACCACCGTTTCAACGACATCAGAAGATGGATGATTGCAGAAAATGTTTTAAAAGGATTTAACAAAATTGCGATTATTACGCGTACTGGTGAAAATGCATTTTCCTATAACATAGGATCTGCCCCTCGTCCTCTAAATTTTCGAAAAGCCATGTATCTCTTACCGATACCTTTATCAGAAATACAGAAAATGCCACTTCTATTGCAAAATCCGGGGTATTGATCGTAGTACCCCTTTTTTCACCTATTTGTCTTTTCATTTTACCAAATAAGAGTTATTTTAGGTATTATTATAAACATAAGCGGTCAAAAACCTATTAATAAATGAAGAGCGATCAAGTAACTATTGTCGATATTGCAAAAGAATTAAAAATCTCTAAATCAACTGTTTCTAGAGCCCTAACTAATCATCCGAATGTAAAGGCAGAAACACGTCAAAAAATTATAGAGTTAGCAGAAAAGCTAGATTATCAACGCAACATGCAATCGATAAGCTTGATAACCAATAAAACGAAGACAATAGGTATTGTACTCCCGGAATTCATTACGTCGTTTTTTCCACAGGTAGTCGTTGGCGCACAGGAAGAGGCTAGTAAAGAAGGTTACTCCGTACTTATTTCGCAATGCAACGAAGATTATGCCACGGAGGTCGCGAATTCAAAAGTTATGCTTGCCAACCGAGTGGATGGCGTTTTAGTTTCTCTCACCAAAGAAACACTAAATTTTGACCATTGGAAAATATTCGTACGCCGTAATATTCCTATTGTATTCTTTAACCGAGTATGTAATGAAATTATGGTTCCCAAGGTGGTTGTTAACGATTATGATGCAGCTTTCAAAGCTGTTGAACATCTCATATCTATTGGAAAAAGACGTATAGCCCATCTATCCGGGCCAAAACAATTGGTGATCAGCCAAAAGAGATTAAATGGTTACCGAGACGCATTAATTAAACATGGCCTAGAGGTCGATGAAGATCTCATTATAGATTTCGATTTAAGCCTTCCGAAGGTAAAAATATACGTTAAATTCTTAATGGAATTGGAAAATCCTATAGATGGAATTTTCGCAGTAAATGATCCTACCGCATTGGAAGCAATGCAAATTATAAAAAAGATGAAAAAACGTATTCCTGATGATGTTGCAGTTGTGGGGTTTAGTGACAATTACGGCTCTAGTTTTGCTGAACCGAGCCTAACGACACTGGCCCAGCCTGTCAAAGAGATTGGCCGAACCGCTGTACAATTGTTATTAAACCTTATTGATAAAGACCAAAGCGAATGGAAACCCATCATAAAAACCCTAGATGCAGAGCTTATCATTAGACATTCTACCGTTGCAGCAAAAGATTAACTGACCATATCTAAAAACAGTTAGGGAGCATTCCCGTTTAATATTCCCCATTCAAGATGTATTAATAAGTACATAGATGGCTAAATTTGCGTATAACGAATAAACCAAATCATCCATTTAACAGCCATCATCCTTTCTTAGAGATCCATTCCCCACCACGAATTAACCACCTTATTGATAGGTAAATAGCCTATTTTAAAAAATAGGCTACGGGATACGCTTTTGCAAGTCAATAAAATGTATTGTTCAAATATTTCAATACAAAAAATGAATAGATGACATTTGACTAAAGAAGAACATTATCGCTTCAAATCAATAGGCATCAATGTAGGGAATGTCCAAGCAAAATGGTGTTTTACGAAAGAAACAGGTCTATACGGAGCGGCGAAATCGTCAAAAGTAGAATCCTTATATACATCCTTCATCGACTCGAAAAGATTTGGAGGCCAAAAGCCGGTTATTGTATTTAAATCAGCGACATCGGGATTTTTAAACCAAGGCCATTCTTGCGCATGAGCCACATAATACTTCAAATATGTTAACGCTTTGTAAACAGATGCTCCCTCGCGTTCTAAGAAAAAGAGATTTTCTCCAGTTTCATTATAGATCGTCCAAAGTGACGCTGTTAATGGCGCTAATGAAAAGTACGTATACCATAATCCTTTTCCTTCGCGTTTAACTTCCTCAATCATATGCCCATCCGGTGCAATTTTATCAAACAAATCTTTTTTGATTAAATTGGTCGTATTACGGAAATCGACCGTATCTCGCAGGTAAGAAGCAGCCAAAAGCGTAGCAAACCGAGACCAGTCTCCAGAGTTATTATTCCGATATTGAATACTGTGAGACGCCTTTAGAAAAACATTCTTTGTCCATTCGTCAAACTGACGCTTATCAGATCTTTTCCACAATTTATCATCACGAAGCAACCCTGCTGCAATCATCAGCCCTGGACCTGCATAGGAAAGTACCAATGAACCATCCAGTTCCGCATATTCCTTATTTATTGTAGCCCATGCTTTCAAGAAATATAACGCTTTATTACCATATTCTTTTTCCCCACTCAACACATAAGCTAGAGCTGTACTATAAGCACCAAAAGCGTCTGTTTGAAGATGCATAGCCATTTCCCTATGCGTTTTTTTATCAGAATAGAAACCTGGTATTTTAAGATTCTCCACAGCGTGATGTTCAATTTGCAACATGGAATCTGCCTGCTTCAAGAGCTCTTTATAGGCTGTAAAAACAGGTTCCTCCCTGTTCTTAATCTTTTCCTTTACAAGCTTGATCTGCCAATTCGGATGCATACCGGAAGGCTGAGCATGTAACGATGGTAAAAAAAATAGCAAAAACAAAGTGAGTGTACTCAATTTCATCTGCATTATCTGGCTCAAAATGGTTAGTCTTTTCATTATATCATTTTCACAATTATCAAAAAAATCATTCTGATCCTAAAATAGCCGAAATAGAACCGATCTAGAAGTACTGATCTTCTTTATTTCTATAGAACCGTTCCCAACAATTGGGAACGGTTCCAAACAAGGAATTATTCTACTAACCACTTATGTTCTTTCGAAAGCATACAACTAGCATATAATGTACTAGATCGCTGCAAGAAATTACAATTTTGAAACTATTAAAACCAATACGTATTTATATAGGATCAAAATTTCTAAAAACTTTTTTTTCTCCACTATTTATTGGATATTGGCATATACGGTAACAACAACTAAAATACGTAAAGAATGGAAAAACCGGTAAATGCAGATGAATTCGTCGACCGATTTATGGTCGGTAGTATGGAGCATCTACGTCACCAACTATCTCCAGTTAAAATATTCAGGCTAACAGAGATTGCTCCTTATCTTAAAATCCCTATACCGCCAATATTTCTCGGCTATAACCTGCTCGTACATTTAACAGAAGGCTATTTCGAGCATCAAATTGGCCCCAAAGTCTATGTTGTTAAAGCACCTGCCGTATTAATAAACACCTACGGCAATATATCCGCCATACGATCAGTTGATACTTCAGCCAAAGGACACTGTGTGTTAGTGAATGATAGCGCGATGACTTCTATATTTCGAGAGCAGGAGATTTTAAATATCTTTACTGTCTCTCCACTGCTCAATCTATCTACCGAAGGCAATTCCAGTTTAGATAAGCTTTTCGGTTTGTTGTATGATGAACTACATACTGAGACGCCCTACAAAGAGCTTTCAGAAAGCCTACTAAAGTCTTTACTCCTAAAAATCATTAAGCTATCGGCATCCAATAATCAACTTAATCGAAGACAGGAAATTGCGATGATGTTCAAGCAATTAGTGCATAAGAATTTTAAAAAAGAAAAAAACATAAGCTTTTATGCTGACAGATTAGCTGTTTCTATAAACTATCTGAACAGATGTGTTTCCTCGGTATACAACAAATCTTCCAAAGAACTCATATTAGAAGTTTTAGTTATGCATAGCCAACTGCTATTATTTGAATCCACAAGAAGCATTGCCGATATCTGCTATGAGTTAGACTTCCCAGACCCTTCCTATTTCTCACGTATCTTCAAAAAGATAGTGGGTATTTCTCCTACCACTTATAGAAAAAATGCCAAATAGAAAACACACATGCACGATTTATCCTATTTTTTATACTGATTCAATCAAGATCTTTTTAATTCTACACATTAACTTTGTATAAAGTGGTCGTGCATACACCGTTAGTTTAAAGCATATTGATCATGAAAAGTTAAGATGTATTTATACTATAACGTTCTTTAAATCTACAGTTTTACTTTTCACACTTCAATTGTACCGGAAGAGGTTTCGATAAACTAATTTGGTATAGCACGTTTGGTACCACCCTTCATTCGATTACAATAGAAAAAATGCTTAACGTATTGCAGCCTCAAATTATCAGCCCAGATTTTGATGTTTTCATCAAATCGTTCAGGGAAAGGTTATCCGATTTATTCAATCATACTTACGATTACAATAATCTAAGTCTCGATCGTGGTTTACCCGACCACTTTTTAAGTGAGATTATGGATATGAAGCCTCTTTCTGTAGCTATTCCCGAGTGTTACGGGGGGCGAGGCGTTCTTGTTAAAGAGTGTCTTAGTGTTCTATCTGCAGCGTCTTACGAATCGCTATCGCTATCCCTTATATTTGGTATCAACATTGCACTCTTTCTCGAACCGTTTGCTAAATATGGAGATTCGTCTCTAAAACCAGCTGTTTTTCATAGATTTTTGGAAGAAAAAGCTATGGGAGGACTCATGATAACAGAAAAGGCTTATGGCAGTGATGCCTTAAATATGCGGACTTCGTACGAACAATATGGTTCTGGATACCAGATTAAAGGACAAAAGCATTGGCAGGGTTTAACCGGAGCTGCAGATTTTTGGCTTGTTACAGCACGTAAAAAAAATGCCCAAGGAGAACTCGCAAGAGATATCGACTTCTTTCTAACTGATAATAACCTTCCAGAGCAAAAGATTGATGTAGAACGTTATTACAACAACCTTGGTTTATATGCTATACCTTATGGCATTAACAACATAGATATAGAAGTTCCTCAGGAACACAGATTGCAACCGGAAAGTACAGGTATCAAATTAATGTTAGATACCTTGCACCGCAGTAGACTACAGTTTCCGGGAATGGGCATGGGCTTCATCAAACGACTATTAGACGAAACTTTAACACACTGTAAAAACAGACAAGTTTCCGGGCTAAGACTTCATGAAATCGATGCCGTAAAACAGCAGCTTTCACGTATACAAGCCGCATTTACAATTTGCTCAGCAATGTGTTCTTATAGTACCTCTGTGAGCTCTATCTCGGCAGATCTCTCAGGGAATGGCATTGACGCAAATAGCGTTAAGGCATTAGTGACGGATCTTATGCAAGAATCTGCACAAATATCTTTACAGCTTGCAGGTGCAAACGGATACAGACTTGATCATATCGCTGGGCGTAGCGTAGTCGATAGTAGACCTTTCCAAATATTCGAAGGTTCAAATGAGATGTTGTATTCACAGGTTGCCGAAGCGGTCACCAAGCTTATGCGCAAAAGCAAAGAACAAAATTTGCTTGCTTTTCTAAATGTTTATCACCTCACACAACACGCTTCACCTTATTTTAAGAAAGCTTTGGATCTAAATCTTTCTGATCAAATAAAACAAAGAGATTTAGTCACATTAGGCAAAGTCATTGCTAGAGTGATCTGTTTCCAATTTGTACTACAAATCGGAAACAACGGATTCAACCCGCAACTAGTCAGTATTACTCAAGACCACGTTTCAATGGATATCGCAATGCTTATTGGACAATTAGCGAGCAACAATCAAGCGGCACCTCAAATGGAATACGAAGAGAATTCTGATTGGACAAATTTTACAGCAATCTAAGTGCCCTTAAAAAAGAAAACTTTTAAATAAAATAATAAAGCGTGGTATTGATAGTGCCACGCTTTATTATTTTATAAACTGAAGAGTTCCGCACGCTATCGTTCAAGTCTAGCTGCAAATAGACCTTCAATCTGTTTTTTTAACACATTCTTCGTTTCTTTTACTATAGCCTGTAAATCCTTTTTCAGTATAGCGGTGTTTTCAATAAAACGTCGAACAGAAAGTACTGCATTCTTAAAATCAACTTTATCAACATCTTGTCCCTGAAGCGGGACATAAAATAATATATGATCTACAGTTATTTCCATATCCGAAGGAGATGCTTCTTTGATAATTTCAAATAAAACCGTTGAATTGAAATGGAAATAAATAGGATATGATATCCTACAAAAAGGTGTATTTATTTCACCAAAAGATTCTTGATTACTATCAAAAATTTCTAATTTCCCATTAATATCACTTAATTTAATCTCAAAATCATAAAAATCATCTAATTCCCCAAGCGTTTCCGCTAGTAATTTTTCCTGATCTGTAAAAGGATATTCATTCAACGTTGATCGCACCGCATCAACCGCCATCGACACGCGGCTTTTAATTTCTTCTACTAACTTATCATTAACTTCCATACAATAAATTTGACAGGTATATGCTTCTAAACAAGGAATCTACTTTTAACCGATAAAATAACCTCAGCAAATTCCTTTTAAATTGAATAATTAACTTAATATAGTAACGAACAAAAAAGCAGTGGATTCGTTCAACCTAATACAAAAAATCGAAGTCCTGACAAAAATTGCCAGGACTGATATGATTAAGATCCAACTTACAATAACTTCTAATAACCGTCTTTAGATATTATTTAAACGGTACATCTAGCAGTGCACCAGTATCTCCCTGTTCTTTCATCCATTTTTCCAGTTCTTTTCGCATACGCTTAATACGGTTACTATACTTGGATTCAGCGGCTAAATTATTCAACTCATAGGGGTCGTTTGCCAAATCGTAGAATTCTAGTTCAGGATGTTGAGATATTCGATCGGTTAAAAACTTAGCATAACGATCGGTTTTTGCCTTCTCCGCCCAAGAGGTGTATACTTGATTTTTATCACGCAGATTCGTCATATACTTGATATAATAACTACTATCAGGTTCCAGATTAACAATCAGCTTAAATCGCTCATCTCGAATACTTCGTATCGGAAACGCAGGTCCCTCGGGAAAGTTATTGTGGATACCATATGCAAAGTCCCTATGCTTAGCTTTATTGCCCGCTATTACCGGAAGAAAACTTTTTCCGTCCAAGGTCTTCAAAGGGCTTTCTCCAGCAATTGCGACAAGCGTAGGTGTTATATCCTCATATTGAACGATAGCATTCGTCTCCGAAGAAGGTTTCAATAGTTCTGGCCAACGAATTAACATAGAGCTTTTTTGACCATTATCGTACAGCGTCCACTTTCCTCCGGGAAACTGTGGACCTTGTTCGCCTAAAAAGATCACAACAGTATTGTCCAATAGACTTTTATCTTCCAATAGTCTTAACATATCCCCTACCTGATTATCCAACCTTCTAACCTCGGCCAGATATTTCCCAAATTGCTGACGCGTCGATTCTGTATCTACCCAATGTGCTGGTAGCTTAAGCTGTTGGGGATTAAACTCATTAGCATCACCTACTGTCCAAGGAGCATGAGGATTTATACTCATAATGAACAGACAAAATGGTGCACTATCCTCCTCTACGAAAGTAGCTATACTATCTAAAAAATAGTCATCGGTAGCTGCGACACAATTTTTTTCAAAACCTGGGATAATCTCAAAAGGAAATACAGCGCGAGGTTTTGTCATATGATCTTTACCACTTAAACCGACACGATAACCAGCTCTTTGCAAATATTGCGCAACACTTTCCAAACCCGATTTAACAGATTTATGATTTTGGTAAGAGCCGTGACGAACGGGGTACAACCCTGTAAATAGAGAAGCCCTGGTAGGTACACACATTGCTTCTGAAGCAATCATGTTATTAAATTTAAGTCCTTCAGCAGCAATCCTATCAATATTTGGCGTTTTCATATTCTGTCCGCCGTAGCAACTCAATTGCCTGCTATCCAGATCATCTGCCATAATAATCAGAATATTCGGTTGTTTTTTCTTTCCATTCTCCAAATTCGTCCCCTGAGAAAAAGCGCCAAAGGAATGCGTAATTGCGGCCAGTAGCACAAAAATGTTTATAAAAAATACAGTTCCTTTCATATTACTTCATTAACGTTAGCGAATGTAAAATGGGTTTCCCCCTTTTCTACTCAATTTATCATCTACTTGATTAGTCAAAACTGACAAATATTTTTCACCTTGAATTGATTTTCTATTTCATTCTATACCAATTTTGTCTCATCGAAGACTAAATTGAAAAGCTGGCTACACATAAAAATACATGCACCCACGAAACAGTGAACAACAATATCAACTTCAACTGATGTATTCCCAGTTGACACTTTATATATTTTTGAAAAGATCTAAAGAGCATAGAAAGAAAATGAAAAGATGAGATGGAAATTTCATTACCTTAGTCAAAGAAGAAAAGGCCCCTACATGAAGAACAATACCAATATCACAAATGCAAGTATAGAATCTGCCGGATTACCGAAAGATTATAAGAACGCTATTGCCGAATACATTTGGAATGGATTTGATGCAAAAGCCGATCATATCGAAATACAATACGAAAGTAATGAATTGGGATATCTAAATAATATCCGTATAATAGACAATGGTGAAGGAATAGACTACAATAGCTTAAATAGATCCTTTGGAAATTTCCTTGACTCCATAAAAAGAAGCTCATTAAAAAGAAGCTCATATACACGTGGTAGAAAAGGAAAGGGAAGATTTTCTTTTTCTCTATTCGCAACACGTGCTACCTGGCAAACAAAATATCTCGAAAATGAAATCGTTCAAGAGTATCAAATTATTATAGACCGTGATCAAAAAGAATCCTATGAAGACTCTTTTCGCATACCAACCCCCGGTGCATCTACAGGCACTACGATTATTCTCGAAGGAATTTTCGGACTCACGGAGAGCTATTTAACATCCGAAGACTTTCTTGATTTCCTTGCTCAAGAATTTGGGTGGTTCTTATTCCTAAATAAAGAGCAAAACTACCAGATCAAAATCAATGGCACCCCCATATCATACAAACATCTCATTTTAGAAAACGAAACTGTACTTTGGAGACTCGAAGACAACGAGCAAAAGGAATACAAATTTAAAGTCAACTTTATACGGTGGAAAAAAAATATAGGAGACCGTTATTACTACTATTTTTTAAACAGTCAAAAGCTTGAAGTCGCAAAAGAGCTAACAAGTTTCAATAATAACGCTTTAGATTTTCATCACTCCATATATATTGAATCTTCCTTTTTCAACTTATTTCAGCAAGAATCTTTAGAGATAAGTCGTGAAAACAACCTCTTTAACGATCTACAGCAACATGTTATATTAAAAAAACTTAATGCCGATTTGCGAATTTTCCTAGATCGCAAACAAAAAAAATACGTTCGGGAGCAAGTTGCCGATACCGTCATCGCCAGTATCCAGCACAAGTATATTTTGCCTAGATATAGCACCGAGATAGAAGATCAAAGGAGAAAAGTTCAAATCATAAACTTACTCCGGGAACTTTGTATCGCACAACCAAAGGTCTTCACCAGCATGAAAACAGATTACTTAAAAGCCTACATCGGTTTCATTGATTTACTGCTACAAACCGATAAACGATCCGAAATCCTTTGGGTTATTGAACAAACCATTCCCTTGGAAGACGAGGAAAAAATGACACTTTCCAATATTTTGAATACAACTTTTTAATGTCTTACTTAGATGCGATGGGATAATAAATGCTTGTAGAAAATTTCAGACAGGTAATCCGAACTTCCTTGTGGTGTAACAAAGAAAAAACAGCGCTGTATCTCCAGCCCTTTCACATCCACAACCCTCATATCGCCATTTTTTAATTCTCCAAACACAGAATGTATAGAGAGAAAGGCAAACGTATTAGAGTTTAAAAGATAGCATTTCGTACCTTCGGTGCTCGTTATTTCCATATCAATGCTCAAATCAGAAAAATTGATATCGGCTGACTTCAACGCGGCCAAAAGTACTTCGCGGGAACCAGATCCCATTTCCCGAACTACCAGAGGTAATTTCTTCAATTCGGCTTTGTTAATAACGCCTTTCTTTACATTCGGATTTTCGTTCCGTGTACAAAGAACAATCTCATCTCTAGCTATACTAGTATACTTTAGATAATGACGTTTAGACTGTCCTTCCACAATACCAATATCAACCTTACTCTCCTGTAGCATACTTTCTACATACTCTGTATTATGAATAGAAAGCACGAGTTTCACATCTGGATATCTTTCTTTAAAGGATGAAAGATATTTTGGCAAGAAGTAATTGGCTACAGTCGTACTAACGCCAATTTTTAGTGTCCCTTTGACCTCTTCCGAAAGGGCTGCAAGTTCAACATCTATTTTTCTATAAACATCCCGTAAACTTTCTACATTCCGAAGTAAAATTGCACCAGCTTCTGTTAATTTAATCTTCGAGCCATTGCGTTCAAACAACCTCATTTTGTAGAAAGTTTCAATTTCTTGAATATGTTTACTAACAGCAGGTTGACTTATAAATAATTCTTTTGCTGCCTTTGTAAAATTTAAACGAGTTGCAACAATGTAAAACACCTTCAGTCTGAAATCAAACATAAAACTCTCGCTATTGTATGTATAGAATGCCTAGCGTAAATGTATAAATAATGAGCCTAAAAACAGCAGCTTAAGTAGTGCACTTTAAAAAATTCTTCTATCTCATTTTCAACCGACACTATTTTTGTAAACGCGTTACATTTTCTTGCCATAAGCTAAGTGATTCCTTTTTATTTTCCTTTAATTTCGATTATTTCACTAATAAATGTACAGTATGCATATCGTCTTTTTTTCAGTCGCGGCATTGGCGATCTTCTTCTTTCTATTAGCATCTAAATCTATTCTCTCTGGCATTCTCTTATTCATCTGGTGTATCTTGATTTCTATTGCCGCAATCGGTAATGTATTTATCGAAACACCTATTTTCTTACCAGTAACTTTAATTGCTACAGCATTACTAACATTAATATTATACCTCAGACTTAAAACCGACAAGATAGACTACAGATTTTTTTTATGGATTCACATCTTACGTATACCCGTGGAAGCTGTTCTATTTGGCCTATATCTGAAGCACAAAGTCCCATTGCAAATGACTTACCTTGGTTGGAATTTTGACATCTTATTCGGGATAACCGCTGTTATATTGTTAGCTGTCCAGATACTTTGCAAAAAACGGTCTTTCATTAACCTCCGTATTATCTGGAATATTCTCGGGATAATTTCCCTTTTGACAATTCTATCAATAGGTATCCTTTCATCCCCTATCCCTTTACAACGCATAGCATTTGAACAACCCAATATTGCAGTACTTGAATTCCCCTTTGTACTACTTCCGACAATAATTGTTCCCATCGTAATGTTATCACATTTCCTTACGCTAAAACACCTGTTTTCACGATCAAAAAACGACGAGAAGAATGCGTTGCGTGGAGCATAAGAAGTGCTCATCATTTTTGAAAAAACACGAAATAAAAAGACCGTATTTCCTTTCAGAAATACGGTCAAAAATCAATAATCTACAAGAATTTAATCTTCTTCACGAAGGAAATTACCTGCAGCATCAAATTCGAGTTCGATATCTTTGAAAGTTAACGTGTTCGTAATCTCTATGGCATAACTTCCATCTCCCTCCAATTCAATTTCAGTAACGATGTAACCGTTATAGTTTGCCAATATATACTCAGCTATTTTAAGGGGTAATAATGCGGAAGAAATTGCCTCTTGCCCTTTACTTTCGATTTCCTTCCACACGCCTTGAGCGTCGAACTCAATCTTTATACCGTTAACAAGATAAACTTCGTAAGAAACTACACCATCATCCGTCTCCTTTTTAACTGTTACTACAGAAATATTTTCAAAGGAGGTCGTTAAAAAATCCTGTGCCTGTTCTGGCAAATCTGTAAGTGCAATACGTTCATCATCTTCAGTATCATCTAAGTCAACACCAATAAAATGCTGTTCTTTATCAAAAACCAAATCAATTCCATTATTCAGTTCTAACGTAAAACCATTGCTTTCTCTTTCGATCTCTACAACATAATTGCTTTCATAATTTGCATTAAGATAAACATAGATTTCAGACAACTCTCCTTCCAAAAAAGTCGTAGGAATAGCAATATCACCTTCACTCTCTATCTCCGTCCACAAACCATCTTTATCAAAATCGACCTCGAATTTATTGCTTAGCAAAACCTTGTAAATAGAATTATAAATATTTGCAGAACTAGCCATTGAAGCCGAAGTAACCGTAGCATCTGCAAAATAAGTGTTTAAAGTTGTGCGAGAAGCTTCTGGAAGTGCCGACTCTGAAATTGATTCGCCGTTGGTTCCTCCGTCTAAACTATCATCTTTACTACAACTTAATAGCGTTCCAAAAATAATTGTAGCTAAAAGGACGCGAAATACAGTAACATGTTTTTTTATCATACTTTCTAAATTATTTTGTTTCGTGCATGGTTTAAACAACAATTAAGCCAAAATTCGAAACCCTGATTGAGCTCATAACTATACCAGTCAAAATATAAAATTTGAAATGTTACCACCTTGCGTAAAAAATAAACTAAACTTTGCATCTAGTATTTGAAATTTTCGACGAAATACACGTCGCCATATATAAGAAAGTGTTTAAACCAAAATTACCTAACGAAAGCTAAATTAGCCTTCACAAAGGTCTTCGTTCCACGCCATGGTATTTGCGAAGGCCTTTTTTTCTTCTAAACTAAAATACTTCTTTGTTTAATTACTGTAATAAAGTTTGAAATACACAACATTTAAACAAGCAGTAAATTCCCTTTCCTACTTATTGTTGGTATATTTGGTATCCATGAGGGCAAAGAAAAATAAATCAAAAAGGAATCCTTATAACGGTACTCAACGCAGCGTCGAAGAAAAGAAAAAACTTTTTAAAAAGGCAGTTGGAAAAATTATCCGCGAAGAAGGATTCTACGGACTTGGGGTAAACAAAGTCGCTAATGTTGCCGGCGTAAGTAAAAACTTAATTTATCGTTATTTTGGCAATTACCGTAACCTCGTTGAGCAATATGCTACCGACGTCGATTTTTGGTTATCTGTTTTTCCAAAACTCGAATTTACAGAGGGAACTGAATTCGAGTATGCGAGTTCTGTATTGGTTGAACTGTTTGATTACCTCATTGCAAATCCCGAGATGCAAAAACTGATATTATGGGAGTTACATGATTCGAATTATAATACAGCAACTATTTTGAGAAAACGTGAAGAAGTGGCCGAACCCTTTTTCAAAGAAGTTGACAGTACTTTGTACAAAAAAGTCGATTTTAGGGCCCTTTGCGCTATATTAGTCAGTTCGGTTTATCATTTATCAGCTTATTCCGCCGTTCAACAAGAAACATTTTGTGGCATCAATCTACGTGACGAAAAAGAACGTAAGCGTATTTTTGATACCATAAAATTTATCTTAACAAGTATAGAAAAAAACAGCTCCCGAATCATATGAACACAACGGAATAACAGCTAACGTTAACTACATCTCTTATTTTCTTTCCAATTCATGTTACTTAAGAAGTTATCCCTTTATCTTGAGTATACGCATTCCAAAACCACAATAGTGCAAACATATAAACAGCATGTAATAACTGGGACTTTATTGCATCCCATTTCTCAATAGAACAAGATCCTAAAATCAATAAGCTCATCAATACCAATCCACAATAAAGTACATAGTTCACTTTCCAACCTAGCAATAGCCAAATCCCAATAAGTGCTTCAATAATAGGCAAAGCATAACTGAAAAGAAGAACTATCCAAAGTGGTACTATTGATGTTTCCATCGTTCGCACCATCCATTCACTAAATCCACTTAACTTTGGCAAACGAACTAATCCATGGCCTGCCAATGATGCTGCCAACGGTAATCTCAAGCAAAAAAAGGCAATTTTAAAATCTTTTCTAAACATATCAAACAATAATTTTAGGAGCAACTTTCACAATACATTTCTTTAAAACACTTTCTCTGGCGGCATCCATAACCAACATCGTCTTATAGCCATCCAATCCGGAAACTGCAATTGGAGCACTATTTCTCATCGTTTGATAAACTGATTCGAAATAAGCGTAATAGTTACCATCTTCTGTATCCACAGGAAGCACTACTTTTTCTCCCTCTTCCATATAACTCAACCGTCCTCTCATCTCTTCTGGCTCCACACTCCACGCATTTTCTTTAGGCTTCTCGCCTTTCAGTAATCGCTCTTCCTGTATATCAGAACGTAGTTTAATAAAACTTCCCTCAGTCCCGTGTAAAATATAGGCCGGTTGATGCATAAACGAAATATCCGTAGCTCTCACCTTTACTCTCTTGTCTGAATAGAAAAGTATTATTTCAAAATAGTCTTCCACAGGCGAGCTTTTTCGGAAGGCAGCAAAACCTGCAAAAACCGCTTCAGGTAAACCAAATAAATAAATCGCTTGATCGACCACGTGTGATCCTCTATTATTAAATTCACCTCCACTTGCAGGTTGCTCGGTATGCACATCTCCCCTCAATTCTGGCAAAAATATATCATAGGATATAGACGCCTCGACTATATTTCCCAATTTACCAGTCTCTAACACTTTCTTTGTTGTCAAAAAGTCGCTATCCCACCTTCGATTCTGGTATACAAAAAGATGTAAGTTCTTCTCTTTTGCTAATTCGTACAATGCTAAAGCCTGAGCAGCAGTATTGGTAAATGTTTTTTCCACAATCGTATGTTTTCCTGCGAGCAGAGATTGTTTTGCAAGTTCAAAATGCGTTTCAATAGGTGTATTTACAACCACAAGTTCTACAGAAGCATCCTTCCAAACCTCATCTACCGCATTATACGACTTCACCTGAGGGTAGTCTATTTGAATTCGCTTTCTATTTCTTTCAACAGCTCCATGCAATTCAAATGCTGGATGAAGATCAAAAAAGGGTGCAAAAAAAATGGAACCTGAAAATCCATATCCTAGGATGACAGTATTAATCTTTTTCTCTATCATAATCTTATTTTTTCGTCCATCGACTATTTACCGTCAGCAGACTTAAAATTAGTGTTCTGACAGCACTGCAATTTCAAAAAATTAAAAAGTGAAAAGACTGTAAAAAAAACACATATTATTGTATTTTCACACTATGAAACGAAAACAGTTTGCACCCTTAGAAATCGAAACCTACACAGCAGACACCTACCCACTTCCAACCCATAGTCATACTTACTACGAATTAATTTATATTTTAAAGGGTTCTGGTAAACATCACGTCAACAGCATTATTGTACCTTACAAAGGAGGCGATCTCTTTTTGATATCCCCCGACGATCAGCATCACTTTGCAGTCGCTAAAAGCACTACCTTTTGCTTTATCAAATTTACCGATAGTTACTTTGAAGAAAATAAACAGCTACTGCCAGATCTTTTCAAACAAACACTTCCTACAGCTATCATGAGACATCCCAATCTCAAAGAAGGAAAATTAAAATTCAACGAGACATATGCCATTCTACTAAGAAAAACAGTACAATACATTTCCATTCATGAAAAACTACAAATTGCGCTGCACTCACCAATTTTATTCTTTCAAATTCTTTCTATTTTTTTACTAATATGGGAGAGCGAATTGCTGCCCAATGAAGATACACATCAAAAACAGCTTAATAGAGAAAACATTATATACTATATTCATCAAGAGATTTACCATCCGACAAAAATCCGTATCAAGAATATTGCAGCTGCATTCAATATTGCGCCAAATTACTTTAGCTTATATTTTAAACAGAAATTTGGAACCAGCTATAAAGCTTACACCGATCAATACAAAATCAAACTTATTGAAAATAGACTACTTTCTAGAAAAATGACCATGAAACAGATTTCCTATGAATTTGGATTTGTGGATGAAAGCCACTTTAATAACTATTTTAAAAAGAGAAAAGGGACAACTCCAGGAGAATACCGTACAAACAATACCTAAAAAAATTAACTGCTTCCAAATAGAAGCAGTTAACCATTGTGAATTATAATTTATCTACCGATACAAATTACGAGGTTCACCATATAAAAACCAACAAAGAAACCCATATTTAAGAAATTTTCAAACCAACTCCTCTCTATACCATAAAAAATTCGAATATCATCACCTTAAACTATTTAAACAAGAATTTGAACACCTTTGCTTTTTGGGTTTATGCCCTGGCTAGCGGTTGAGCAACAAACTTGTCATAATGAATGGTCCCACCGCCTTAGGATCATTTTCGCGAACGGGTTCTGATATGTAGTATTCAAAACTACCATCTCTATCTGCACTAAGACCAGCTACTGCACAACAATCTGTAATAATTAAATAATCATCTGGTTCTTCTTTGACAAATCGGACAACGTAATCCTCATATGCTTTAGTCCCACGATCTAGAAATGCATGATCAATATATCCTTTCTGTGCAGCTTTAACCCAACTATAGATAAACATTATAGAACCCGTAGCTTCCAAATAATTTCCTTCGCGGTGACCTTGATCTGTCACCTGATACCACATACCAGATTCTCTATCTTGAAAATTTGCAACTGCATTTGACAACTCTTGTAAAATATAAATAAGTTCATTTCTCTTGGGATGTTCCACTGGAATAAAATCTAACGCATCCACCAACGCCATCATGTACCAACCAATACTTCGCGACCAAAAATTAGAAGACAGGCCGGTTTTCGGATCTGCCCATCCCTGTATTTTTCTTTCATCCCATCCATGATAATAAAGACCCGTTTTTTTATCATACAGATGTTTGTGTACATCAGCTAGTTGCAGCACAACATCATCGAATATTTTTGGTTCTTCAAATTCCAAAGCAAATTGTGCTAAGAAGGGCATCGCCATGTACAAGCCGTCAAGCCAAACTTGATGAGGATAAATCTTCTTATGCCAAAAACTGCCGTCTAACGTACGAGGATGACTTTTCATCTGGCTACGTAGAAGCAACAAAGCTTTCTTAAAACGTTCATCTCCTGTTTTGCGTAGAATTGGAAATAATATTTTTCCTGTATTCACCCGATCGATATTATACTCTTCAAGGTTATAAGTCTTAATGGATCCATCTTTCAGCACCATCATATCAGCATACTTGAAAACGTAATCGTAATATTTCCTTTGTTTTGTTTTTTCCTCAAGCTGTAATATGGCCTGCATCACTAATCCATGACAATAATTCCATTTGGGAGCCTTAGAGAAATCGATCATCCAAGCTTCAGGATTACGTTTAATCTCTGAGTTCACCATATTTATCGCATTGTCCTGCCCTACTAAACGAGATGTTAGAAATAAAAGAAAAATCACTGAAGTAGAACATTTGATTTTTTTCACCAACTTCATCATAACTTTTGGTTTTCATGTAAAAAAGGTTGCCAAGTTCCAAACAGGGCCTCTATATAATATTTGTTTGCATCAGGCTTTGTTAATTGGTGGGACCAAGCTACGCGTCGCCCTTTGTTTGCGCCCACCCCTATAGATTCATATTCCGCATAATACGCAGTCTTTTCATTCTCTGCTTTTCCCCAGTTATGCCAGCCCTCACCTTTATATGCCCATCCATGGTACAAGACAGGTAAACTACCTTTGCATAAGGACGCCATGGCCGTCCCAAATAGACACTCTCAGCTTTCACACTAGCATCTGCAGATAAATGACACCGATCAAAAACATAACCATAATCTTGATCTACTGCCGTAGACGCAGCTGTAATATACCCAGCCCGGGTACTATGTAGCTCACACTGTTCGAAATAAGCTGCTGAACCCCCAAAAACAAAATCTACCGACCCCGCTACATAACAATTCTTCAAATACTGTTTAGTACCATTTCCCGCATACCACGTATCCTGATGTCCAAGAAATCGACAATGTTGAAATGCAGCATGTGGCGCATTTATATTAATAGCTAAAGCCTGCCCCGCATTCACACCTGACGTATTCTGAAAAGTCAAATTTTCTGCAACAAAAAAATCGCCATAAACAAACGTTGATGCTGACCCCGAAGTTCCAAACTCTAATCCTCTCCCGTTCAATCGCTTCGCGTAATTATCATAAGTCAATATTGTCTCATCCCAATTTTGACCTCTTAGGCAAATATGTGTTTTCTCCGCTGGCACACGAATCACTTCTTTATACACCCCATTCTTGATGTAGATTATATAAGGTTTAAGTCTGCCAACAGGAGCCGCGTCAATCGCATCTTGCACCTTAGTGAATTGTCCCGACCCATCTATCGCCACAACAACATGAGGTTCCACATCGCCTATCGAATTATCGACCCGCGAAGTACAATCTTTGCTTTGTAATCTTGCTGCCACAACGACGAAGTTTGAAAGAAAAAGAACTAACAAAAGTAAGCTGTGACACACGACTTTCTCTGTAAAGCTGTATTCTTTTATTAAGTAAATATTCATCTGATTGTTATTTTATTTTTTATATTCAATCAATCTCTCGTTATTCTGAACCAATCAAAATCAGCATATCCCCCATCATTAGACGCCTTTAATCTACAACTAAAAATCCCGATCTTAGCACCGATCCATTTCCCTTCTTTGGCAGAAAAAGATTTGCCTAAGCGTTCGAAATTTACACCATCTATACTATAAAGAAAAAGACAGTCCTTACCCTTAGAAACCTGAACCCTCAAATAAACTTCACCATTCGTTAGATTCACACGCTCGACAATCGTCTCTGGTTTTTGTCTCTCTGCATTAACACATTCAATCTGGGCCAAGGTAAATCCTCTCTCGTCAAATTGTAAAGAAAGAAGTCCATAATCCAATCCCATAACAACTAATCCTGTACGTTCGGCCATCAACTTACTATCCGGTCTAAAATTGACCTTAGTCGTTGCGATGAAATCTGCTGCGGGCATCTTCTGCAGCATCAAATTAGGCACATCCCAAAGGTTTTTATAATTTTCAGGAACCTGAACAGAAAATAAGCGTAAGACTCCTTTTGCTGCATCACTAAAATACCACCAATCATGAGGGTTTGCATGCCATTGCCATTGTAGTCCAAGATTATTTTCATTAAATTCATCTGTCTCCACAGGATTTATCCTTTCAGACACATGGAGAGGCTTTTTATAGGTAGAAACGGGTTTACCAATGCCCGTGTTATCTGCATCTTCACCAATTACGGGCCAATCATTCTTCCAACGCATAGGTTGCAAATGAACGATCCGTCCTACGGTCCCTACATCTTGAAAATGAAAAAACCAATCCTCACCCTTCGGAGAATCTACCCACGCACCTTGATGTGGGCCATTCACTTCTGTGTCTTTCTGTTCCAATACCACTTTACGTTCGTACGGGCCAAAGATAGACTTAGACCGTAGCACTGTTTGCCACCCTGTGGCCACGCCACCTGCAGGAGCAAAAATATAATAGTACCCGTTCCTCTTATAAAACTTGGGACCCTCGATCGTAGGATCTACATCATGTCCATCATATATTATTTTACTGGTTCCTATCGCTTTCTTTCCATCAGCGCTCAATTCCGTAATAGCAAGCACACTCTTTATTCCAGCCCGACTACCGGCATAAGCGTGTACCAGGTATGCCTTACCATCTTTATCCCAAAAGGGACAGGCATCAATTAAACCTTTTCCCGACTTCACGAGCGCAAGAGGTTCCCACTCTCCACGAGGATCCTTTGTTTTTGTCATATAAATTCCAAAATCTGGATCTCCATAAAAAATATAAAAATCCCCGTTATGGAATCGAATTGCGGGAGCCCATACCCCATTTCCATGTTGTGGTCTATCAAAAAATTTTAATGGAATACCCGCTTCTGCCTGTAATCGAGGTATTGCGTAATTTATGATTTCCCAATTGACCATATCTTTAGAATGCAAAATAGGCAATCCGGGTACTGCATTAAAGCTAGAAGCTGTCATGTAGAAATCATCACCAACACGACAAACATCAGGGTCGGAATAGTCGGCATAAATAATTGGATTTTTATAATTTCCATTTCCTAAATCAGGAGACCAAACCTCCGAGAGATATTGGGCTTGACCAAATAAAGGAAAGTTAAACACAACGGTAAGCAGTCCCAAAATCACTGGAACATATCTCTTTTTCATCTGTAAATAATTATTCATTTCGGTATACTAGATCATGTTATAGTTATGCCTCTTCTCAATTATCACTGTTGGCGATTGTCAATATTTTAAATAAAATTCAGTTTTTTACTTTACCTCAAACACATATCGTCTCCCCTTCTCGGTTTTCAAATCCCACAATTGTGTGTCAGGGACTTCAAAAGGAGAGATGTCAGCTTGTGCGGCCTTTAGCACCTGTTTGATTGGGTGTATCTTATAATAAGGATTTGGATTCTCGCCTTCGGCTTTTATCAATTCGTTAGTTTTAAAACTCACATCGTTAGCCACACGTAACCTACATACGCCACCTTTCTCAGAGAGTATACTTACCCTTTTTAGTCTATTATTTTCCCACTCCAAATCCACTTCAAAACTTCCTCGTGCACGCAATCCTGTTACTTTTCCCTTGTCAAAAGCGTCAGGTAAAGCAGGTAATAAATACAAATTACCATCATATGATTGCAGGAACATCTCTGCAATTCCTGAAGTACATCCAAAATTACCATCAATCTGAAAAGGGGGGTGTGCATCCAGTAAATTCGGATACGTTCCTCCGCCTTGTCCCGTTTCTCCTAAAGGCGGGCTAAGTTGATCTTTAATTAATTTATATGCTTGATTACCATCTAACAGACGCGCCCACCAATTTACTTTCCAGCCCATAGACCATCCGGTTGACTTATCTCCCCGATAAAGAAGAGAATTCTTGGCAGCCTGTGTTAATTCCGGTGTCCGAAATGGAGATATTTGTCCGGCAGGATACAAACCATAAAGGTGTGAAATATGCCTATGTTTATCCGTTGTTTTATCCCTATCGATCAGCCATTCTTGCAACTGATTATGTTTACCTATCTGCATAGGAGGAAGTAGACTTAACGCTTGTTCTACAGAATCAGCCAACCTATTATCAACTCCAAGTATTTTACTTGCATCAATAAAATTATTAAATACATCAAATATCAATTGATTATCCATTGTATTACCTGCTGCAATACCAACGCTCCCTGGCATATACGAATTTTCTGGTGATATTGAAGGACTCAACACCAACCATTTTCCAGTTACATCTTTTTGCAACACATCCAAATAAAATAATGCTTTGCCCTTTAACACATCGTAATACTCCTTCAAAAAATCTTCATCGGCATTAAATAAATAATGTTGCCAAATATGTTGACTGAGCCATGCTCCTCCCATTGGCCACATACCATAAAATCCACCATCTACAATACCAGTAATACGCCACAAATCTGTATTATGATGCATATTCCACCCCCGCGCATGATACATCTCCCGTGCACTCTCCACACCCGTAGACGACAGGTCTTTCAGCATTTCAAATAACGGCTGATGAAGTTCTTTCAAATTCGTAACTTCCGCAGGCCAATAATTCATTTCGGTATTAATATTAACGGTGTATTTACTGTCCCAAGGAGGAGAAAGCTTATCGTTCCATACACCTTGTAAATTAGCTGGTTGGCCACCTGGTTGCGAAGAACTAATTAAAAGATAGCGGCCAAACTGAAAATACAAAGCCACAAGTTGTGGATCCGCAACCGAAGCAAATTCACGAACCCGCCTATCGGTAGTTTTTGCGACCTGATCATCTGTCCCCAAGTCCAATGTCACGCGATTAAAATAGGACTGATATTTTTTAATATGATTTACTAGCGCCTGTTTATATAAAACCCGCTCAGCTTTCACGATTTTAGTTTGAGCAAGTTGCTTTCCGTTTCCACTTAAATCATCATAGCGTTTAAAATTAGTTCCGATAGAAATATAAAGAATAACCTCATCAGCACCTTCAATACGGAGTCTATCTTTTTCGGTTGTCAAGTATCCCCCTTTTAAAACGGGTTTTACAACTCCGTAAAATTTAACCTTTCCTATTTTTGCATCCACATTTCCACTAATACCATGCAATGCCAAAGCGGCATCTTCTGTTTCTATCGTAGCATTTTTATGTGGCGACGACATTCCCAACAAAAACGAAATACTTTTCCCTTTACTTGCAGACAAACGTACCACAATAACATCATCTGAAAACGAAGTAAACACCTCTCGTTGATAACGGACATTTCCGACTTTGTAACTTGTCTTCGCTACAGCTTGGCTGATATCCAGCTCTCTTTCGAAATCCTGATATTTTTCGTGCCCCTCAAAGCTCATCCAGACACTCCCAAACGTTTGGTAAGGCATCCCATAGTCTAACCCTTCAGGAGCTGCCCGAGGAAACGTCTCATTAGAAAGCTTTTGTGCTTCCTGAGGCTTATCGTTAGCTAACAAAGTTCGAATTTTTTGTATCTGCATAAACGTTCCCTTAGGCACGTTATTTCCAGGTTCTCCTGCCCAAATGGTTTCCTCATTTAGCTGTAATTCCTCCTTTTCCGTCCCTCCATACACCATAGCACCTAGTCTTCCATTGCCTAGAGGAAGTGCTTCATTCCAATTTTTAGCTGGTTGGTCATAACGAAGCTTTAAAGTACTTTGCGCATACCCAAGATTTACCGAGATACATAAAAAAAACACACAGCGTACAAAGCATCCAAATTGTTTTGTTCTCATTGTATAATTTATAAAATAGTTATCATTTGATTCGTAGCTCCATGTCTTGTTTGAATGTGTGATGTGTCAAGCGTCGTATTTTTAATTATTACTTGTTCCGATTTAGAACCATTCAATTCCAACGTAAGTTGATCAGCTCCTTTCGCTTCTAAGTTTTCGAACGCTGCCTAACATTTTCCATATAGATGGTTGGTTTGAGGTTCCTGTACAACGGGAATATGAAGCCAAGGATCATTATTTTACCCTCCAGCTTATCAATACAGTACACAAATAAATTGCTATTACGATCTTTCTCATAAAAAAATGATCATCTAAAACTATAATAGTTGAAGCTGTACTTTCTTTAAGTCCTCTTCACGAGAACTCCTCCCAATCTCCAATGTGAACGAACCCGATTCAGGCGCCATCGTTTGGTATGTATCACTCCACCACTCTAATTCTTTCATTCCTACAGTAAAAGAAACATAGACAGTCTCTCCTGCAGGAATAAAAACCCTTCTCACTGCGCGTAAGGTTCTTATTGGTCCCTCATCGTCGTCATTTCTTTTCACATACAACTGCACAATTTCTTCCCCGTCTTTAAGAGATACATTTTTTACCGGCACCGTCAATGTTGTTGAATCTCCTATATGCAAGTTCGCTTTGGTTAAGACAGGTTTATCATATGTAAAGCAACTAAAACTCAAACCGTATCCAAAAGCAAACAAAGGTTTATCTCTGAAATAACGATAAGTTCGTCCCTCCATATCATAATTCTCAAAATCAGGCAGTTGAAATACATCCCTATAAAAGGTAATAGGTAAACGTCCAGAAGGATTATGATCCCCAAATAAAACTTCTGCCACAGCCTGTCCTCCAGCTTGTCCAGGATACCAGGCCTGAAGAATAGCCGGACAAATCTCCATTACTTCTCCCAAACCTATGGCAGAACCAGAACAATTTACATAGACAACAGGCTTTTCCTGTTTTCCCAAAATCCGTAAAAAATCTTGCTGCACATCAGGTAGACGAATATCGGTCCGATCTCCTCGTTTAAATCCGGGCAGATCTACGCCCATTTCCTCCCCTTCCACAGATGGAGAAATACCACCCACATAAATAATCACATCCGCCCCCTTCACTCGCTGCAGCGACTCTTCAAAATTTACATCTTCCTTAAAGCCAATATCCATGTTTAACTGTGCATCACCACTATGATATATAAAATCGACCTCCACAGGATAACTTTTCCCCTTCTCCACTACAAAAGAATACGCTATCTTCCGCGCACCATGTCCTGTACGAATACTTCGAACAATCTCCCCATCAATTTTAATATCCGCCTTTCCATTTACATAAAGTTCCAAGGTAGCTTTGCCAGCAGTATCGGGATAGAAAACCGTAGAATATCTGGCAGAGAAATCAGTCAATGCTACTCCAGGAGCAAAAACCGTAGCGCCGGAAGTACACAATGCAAATGCAGAACTTAGCTGTTGCTCCACAACAACTTCACCTTTTCGCTCTATATTATTCCAATATTGGGCTAAAACACCTTGGGTATTCCCTAAGCGACACCGATCAAAGGCACTACGAAACAGAGAACGTTCTACCAAACCACTGACTGGCTCATAAATTATTTTATCATTTTCACCCAATGCGGATTTTATACCTTCAAGAATAGTAATCGTATGTGCAGGTGTACCGTTGTAATTTCCCCATTGCATAACAGAATCATTCGCATTAGGTCCCATCACGGCCACTGTCAAACCTCCTCTTTTCAAAGGCAGTACATTATTGCTATTTTGCAAAAGAGTTATTGATTTACGTGCCACATCTAGGGCGAGGGCATGGTGTTTTTCCGAAGCAATGACATTCGGGTTTATCTTTGCCCAAGAAACTGTTTCGATATCGTCCATTTCACCAAGTCTGAACCGTGCTAATAGCAATCTTTTCACCGAGATATCAATATCCGCTTCGCCAATATCGCCCTGAGCTACAGCCGCTACGAGATCTTTATAACTCGAACCACAATCCAGATCGGTACCGCTACGTACCGCATCAGCGGAAGCTTTCGCCGCATTCTCATGGGTATGATGAGCGTTCTCCTTATAAAAATCAGCAATAGCTCCACAATCAGCCACAACAATACCATCAAATCCCCATCTCTCCCGCAGAATTTGCATCAAAAGTTGGTCACTAGAACAACAAGGTTCTCCCTCAAATCGTTTATAGGCGCACATAACTTCACGCACGTTACCGTCTTTTACCAATGCTTCAAATGCAGGGAGATAGGTTTCATATAAATCACGTGGTTTTATCAGTTTAGCATCAAAAGAATGTCGATTCCATTCCGGTCCAGAATGAACAGCAAAATGCTTCGCACATGCGTGCAATTTATCATATTTTGACAGCTCCGTTGGTCCCTGTAATCCCTTTACCGCAGCGACTCCCAAAAGGGATGTGAGAAAAGGATCTTCGCCATATGTTTCAATACCGCGGCCCCAACGAGGATCGCGTAAAATATTAATCGTAGGCGTCCACATCGTCAACCCCTGATATCGACCGAATTTTCCAGCATTAACATATAACGTGTTTTTTGCCCTAGCTTCATCTGATACCGCCGTAAAAACCTCTTGAATCAATTCCTCATCGAATGTCGCAGCCATACCAATAGGCTGAGGAAAAACAGTCGCTAGACCAGATCGAGCAACACCGTGAAGCGCTTCATTCCACCAATTGTAAGATTGAATTCCCAATCGTGTAACCGGTTGCGAAACGTCTTGCATAAGAGACACCTTTTCTTCCAATGTCAACCTCCCCACTAAATCCTCTGCCCGTTTTTCGAAGGACAGGTTTACATTTTGAAAGGGATATTGCTGTCCCACACCTGTTAAAGGATATACGAATCCTAAACAAAAAATGCTATAGACAAAAACTTTATCTAGTACATAAGTCATTAACATAGAAATTTTTATTTGCATATTATCATTTTTAATGACCACTCTAGGGCCCTCGGTTTATAATGTAAAGATCGTGTGGCAATGACGATACCATTGCATAACAAAATCACGAACGAAAATAGGCTTAGCTAGGCTATAAAAGGTTTAATAATTACCAAAAAAGGTACATTTTAAACACCTACACTATTCTCACAAAAAAATTACTTAAAAACAGTATTTTGGTCATCTATTTTTTCACACTTCTATTTGCTTTTGTAAAAACTCCTTAGGCGAACACCCATATTTTTCCTTAAAACAAGTACTAAAATATTTGGGATATTTAAATCCCACTTTGTAAGCTACTTCTGTGATATTATAGCCCCCATTTTTCAAATACATAACAGCTTTTTGCAGACGGATATCGCGCACAAATTCCACTGGTGCTTGATTTGTAAGACTTTTAAACTTATTATAAAAGCTATTCCTACTTAGAGCCAAAGTTTCTGCTACGGTGTCGATTGTAAATGTGGGATCTATCATCTTCTCCTCTACGATAGCGAGAACCGTGCGTAAAAATTCTTCATCTTTATCTACCAACACAACATTCGACGCAGTCGGGATTATCGTTTTCTTTGCCACAATTGCTTGTACTACTGTTTTTCTTCGCTCTAAAATGTTTCGAACCGAAGCCATTAGATAATCCATATGAAACGGTTTTGTCATATATAAATCGGCACCATATGTAACACCTTCCATTTTACTTTCTATCGCATGTTTCGCTGATAACAAAACAATCGGAATATGACTGGTTTGCGGATTACTTCGAAGTTGTCTCAATAATGAAATACCGTCCAATTTAGGCATCATAATATCGCTAATAATAAGTTCCGGCAAACGAGATACAGCCATTTCATAGCCTATCTCTCCATCCTCGGCTAATATCACTTCGTAATGCTCTTTTAGCTGTAAAGCCAGAAACGTACGTAAATCCGAATTATCTTCCACAATCAACACTTTCCCCTTTTCATCGTGATCCCCTACAGAAACTAGTATATCTTCTGTTAAAATTCCCCTATTACCACCTTCCTTCTCATCATCTATTTTTCCTAAACTAAGATTAACTTCATCAACAATAGGCAGCAATTCCGCTTGTTCCACAACGGGCAAAGTAAACGTCACAATTAATCCTGTCGGTTTCGCATTTTTCGCTTCAATCGTTCCATGATGGAGCAATATTAACTCACGGCTCAACGCCAATCCAACTCCCGTACTCTTCATCCCATCCTTCGCCGATTCATGTCCAACATAGAAAAGGTCAAAAATATTCAAGAGTGCATCATCTGCTATACCAGGGCCTTGATCTTTTACCGCTAGGTAAATCCTTTGCTCTTTCTTGTCTAAAGAAAGAGTAATTTCAACTTTAGTATCCGCAGGTGCATATTTCAAAGCATTTGAGAGCAAATTACACAATACAATTTCGATTTTTTCCCTATCTATCCAAAGCGGTAGAACATCAATTTCAGTTAAAAAGATCAAACGAATGTTAAGCTCTGCAGCGTATACGGCGAAACTATCCCGTGTCGATTTCACTAAATCAACTACATCAACCAATCTCGGTCTCAATACATATTTATCTTCTTGAATTCGTCGAAGTTCCAACAATTGATCCACAAACCCTCCCATTCTCGTTGCGTTATTCTTTACCATCTGCACGTATTTCTTCCCATCAGCAGACAATCCCTTTTCTTTCAATAATTGATCAATGGGTGTCGCGATCAAAGTCAGTGGTGTACGTAATTCATGTGATATATTCGTAAAAAAGTCCATTTTAATATTGGCTAATCTTTTCTCCAACAACACCTTCTGTTTAAGATGTAACATAGATTTAGTCACCATCTTCACGATCCAAATAGCTAAACTAAGAATTAAAACATAACATACGTAAGCCCACCAACTTGCCCACCACGGAGGAGACACAACAATCAAGATCCGCTTAAAAGGCATTGTACTATAAAGATCTGTTTCACACTTAACTTCAAAAACATATTCACCAGGCTTTAAATTGGTAAATGAAGCACGGTTTATGGCACCATTCTGATGCCATGAACTATCCAATCCAACAAGGCGGTAATAAAAATTCTGGTGGTTAGCATTATGATTATTTACCGCAAAATCTATACTTAGATTGTTCTGATTATGGGACAATAAGAGACGATCTAAGTATTGAATATTAAACATCCCTTTTCTAGATCGAGGATTCCATTCTTCACTATTTACTAAGAGCTTGGTAAAAACCAATGGCGGTGTGTTACTCTTTCGTTCACTATTTTTATTCTTATAGATCAGTAAGCCCTTCGTTGTACCCCAAATAATCTCATCTGTATTAAGCTTAACCACCACTTTTTCAGAAAAACCAGCATGCGCAAAATGAACATTAGCGTCTACGTTGAAAAATCTACCACGTGCTGTATCAAAACGAACGATCCCTCCTTCCGTTGCGAGTAAGAGATTACCGGTAGCATCCACTACACAACTCAAAATAAATCCATTTGAAAGCCCTTCCCCAGCTCCATACTTGGTAAACAGCGGTTTTTCAAAAGGATCGCCTGATACCTTTATCAAACCTCCACCCGCAGTACATAGCCACATATTACCTTTCGAGCCACTAAAAATATATTGGATATCATTATCACCCAACATAAATTCTGTTTCAGCATTATTAACAAAATGTTTGCTTTTCTTTGCACCATCGTATACAAAAAGTCCAGTTGTAGTCGCTGTCCAAAGGTTACCACTTTCATCCAAAGCCATGTGTCTAACCTTTATCTTATTTTGTCCATTCAATGCGTTCGTTCCTGCTAATACCTCCTTAAAGCCTGTATGTCCAAAGTTCTCTTCCAACTTGAATAATCCTTCATCAAACGTTCCAACCCAAAGTACATCCTTATTGTCTTCCACAAGAAAGTAAATTTGAGTAGCATTCAACAAACCATTCTCTCGGTTATAATGTTCTAAACGATAAGTATCGGTAGGCCCATCTCCTATTGGTATAGCTTTATGTAAACCTTTATCTTTTGTACCAATCCAGATATTACCGCGCCGGTCTTCCAAAAGAGCATAGATAGCACCAAGTCCATTACGAGGAACATTTAAGAATTTAGGCTTACTATATTTTCCATCCTTCAACATATAGAGGTCACCATTTTTCATCCCGATCCAAAGTCGCGCATAACGGTCAGATAACAAACTACGAACTTCTTGTGTTACTCCCCTTTTTTGATTTTGGAACTCGGGCAGCAACACCTGTTGAAAATCAGCTTGCTGTATCATCATTTTAACGAGTCCATCCTCTTCCGAACAAAACCAAGCAACACCATCAGAATCGTAAAAAACGTTATAATTATATTGAGGCAACTCGGACATTTTCCCTTGAATATCAACAGTTTCAAACCGCATATCTTTACTTACTGGATCAAAATATCCAAAGCCTCCTCCTTTCATCGAAATCCATATCGTCCGATTAAAGTCTTCAAAACATCTAAAACCTACCGATCCGCTAAAATGTGTTGTAGGCGGGAAGAATTTTTGAGACTTATTGGCTTTCCTATCCAAATAAGTTACTCCAGGTCCTTCATGTTCCAGCCAGATATTACCAAAAAAATCTTCATAAATAGCGTAAAGTGGTCCGGTATTGGAATACACGACAGTTTGCTGCCCACTAGCAATATGAAGCTGCCAAAGCTCCCCCCGAACATTTGTCAAATACAGGTGTTTTCCAGATTTTGAAAAAAAAATATCATTTATAGCTACATTTCCAATCTCCAAAACACGAAAAACTTCATGCTTTTTATCATACAAAACCAGTTTATTCGAAGCCCCAGCAAATGCGATAAAACATTCATCCTCTGATATTTTAGTTATCGATCTACCTTCTGTTGGATTCTCGGCGAGCCTCTTTATCGATAACTTTCCCTTGCCGGATGCTAACAAAGAAATACCTCTATCTGTGGTTACCCAATAATTTTGATCTTGGTCCTGATGAAGAATATTAATCTCATTTGAAAAAATACGAGAAGACTGCTCCCCTCTTACATCAAAACACTGTATATGTTCTTCAGGATTTTTTTGAGAAACGGCAATTAACCCCAAATTTTCTGTCCGCAGCCAAATGTAAGCCGTATCCAATGCTAATATTTTCTCTATGAAAATTCGCTTCTTAAACCTCTTTTCCAATATTTTAGATAGTGAATGAAACGTTTCAGTCACCTTATCGAACCAATAAACTCCTTTATTATAAGAAACAATCCATAATTTATTATCTGAACCATCCAGCAATTGTGAGACACGCCGGCTTTCTAAATACGTCATATCGTCAGCAGAAAACTGACTAAAATTTTTGAATGTATATCCATCAAACCTATTGATACCATTCCAAGTACCAAACCACATGAACCCATCCTTATCCTTTACAATGGAGCTCACATTATGATGCGACAATCCATTTGCTCCTGTATAGAAATTTAGCTTCACTTTTTCCTGCGCATAACCATACTGCAAGAAAAAAAGTAAAAACATTATCCTTCCAATGCTTGATAAGCTCATTATTTTTTACTTTGATGATACTGCAAGAACAATCCGTTGATTGGCGCCTGTAGTTCTAGACAAGGCGGGATTCGGCGATCTCATAAAATGCATGATAACACTACTTTTCATTATTTATCAGGTTTACAGTCTAAAGACACAAGTTGTCTTTCAGACATCAGCGACCTTTTTCACAGGTTTAACTAGTCGTTTTAACAAATTTACATAAACTACCTGTAGTAAGAAAGTCTAAAACTCATTAAATTTTGAACCTTATTTATCGATCAAAGCTTCGTTTCCAACAAATAAATCCACAAGTCAACCAAATTCCTCGAAACGTATAGCACATTTCGAGGAAATAAAATTACGAACCTAGATACATGAACACAACTAAACTTACTATGTACAAATAAAAGGGTCTTTAAAATTATTGCTGAGGCAAGCCATAGCCATTTGTTATTTTTCCATTTGATTTATTGATCGTTTCGAAAGGAATCGGAAAAAAATAACGAGGCGGATCTTCTACCGACTTAATACCAGACAAAAGATTTCTATCGTATACACTTTCATTATTCACAAGATCAATCCCCCAATTTGTTCTCGAATAGCCATCAGCAACTAAAGCCATTGCTTCAGTACTTTCGGGATCTATATAGGTAAACAAACCACGAATAGCGACATTATGATTCGTGCCAACCACTTTACCACTCACATCCGATTGCGACCAATCATATTGACCACGCCAACCAGGGTAAAGTGCAGGATCATTTTCACTCGTACTTTCGTAAGTTAATGGGTTATCAAGTTTTACTTTTTTGGTATAAATGTAATTCGATATAGTCTTTCCATTGGGAAAAGAGTGATAACCTTTCGCACGTAAATCTGAAACCATTATCGACATCGCATTTCTGACTGCAATAGCATCTTCGGAGAACTTTCCAGATCGAATCATATCCCAGCGACGTGTACCTTCCCCAACAAGTTCTAACTTTCTTTCGTTCCAAATCGTTTGTTTTAAAATAGTTCCTGAAATTCCCGATAAATTATATGCTGTTGTTCCAAATGCTCTTGTACGTATCTGATTAAGCAATGCTAAAGCCCCAACATCATCACCTAATTCCGCCTTTACTTCTGCTAACATCAGTAAAACATCTGCCATACGGAGGATAGGAAAATTAATACCAGAATTTCGTTGTCCAGCTGTATAAGGCGGCGACATCCTATTCTCGTCCCATTTATTTAGAGCAATTCCACCATCCAATTTTGATCCTGGAATAAATGTCAACATCGCTTCATTACCATCCCCCGTACTTCCTGTAACGGTAGCGCTCACGTCACGACGCCGATCTCCTTCCTCATAACCACCATAATAGAATGTAGGGACAATACGTAGCGCACCAAAGGTCTTCGTTGGCGCGGCATTAGTTCCACCTCCATTCGATGGACGACCAAAATTATATGGATATTCACTCGTTGTCGTCTGTCCGCTCTGTCCGCCTTGAATATTTCCAATCTCAAAAATAGACTCTGGACTGACTTCCAAGTCCTGCATATATTGAAAATGCCGTTGATACGGATTCGTTGTATAGGAACGCGTATCCACATCAATTAACCGAGCTGTTCCGCTGTTATCTACCGCTTTTTCAAAATATTCTTCAGCGATTTGATAATAAGTCTGATAGTCGGTACGCCTAGCATATACAGAATTATACTGTTCGTTACCTACCCTGGTAAATTGTACATCGCCATATAATCCAGATACATCCGTACGAATAGTTTGATAGCTCCCCGAATATAACGCCAACTGCCCTATCAATGTATTCACAAATGTCCTAGACATACGCTCCGCAGTGATATTCCCTTCGCCTAGTCTATACATCAAAGGTTCCACGGATTTCAATTCTGCTATTAATATGTCAAACACCTCAAACCGCGAACTCAGTACGTAATCCTCTACATATCTATTCTCGTAACCGTAGGGTACATCACCAAAATGTTTCAACAGGTTAAAATAACAGAAAGCTTTCATCGCTATTGTTTCTCCATACAACTGCGTCCAATCTGACAAAGTTGAATTTTCAACATCCTGGATATAAGCTGGTTTTTCTTTGATAAGCTCTGACAGACGTAGTGCTCTAGCCAATGTGGCATACAAATTATCAAAAGGATTCTTCATCGCATCAACTGTCATCGCTTCCGATTGCATAATAGCATTTAAATTATTGGTAGAATTCGCTTCCGGATACATTTCGCAATCAGAACCTATAGGATCATTCCAATTGTAAAGCGAAGTAGCGACATTCTGCCTATAATTGGCATAACACCAAGACAATATTTTAAAAGCTTCCGGAGGGGTATTGGTAACAAAAGCGTCATCGGTATTAGATGGCGACTCTGTATCCAGATAATTCTTACATCCTGTATAGATCGTACAAAAAAATAGAAACGATAAATAAATAATAATTTTCTTCATAACTAAAATCCGCTTATTATTAAAATCCAAGATTTAAACCAAAAACAAACGTACGTGCCCTCGGGTAAGCCCCCCAATCCAAACCTGTTGTTGGATAAGAAGCATTATTCGTTGCAGCATTCGCACTTACTTCCGGATCAAGGCCAGAATACCCAGTCAAGGTGACCACATTAAATATGCTGGCATACAACCGTAGCCGATTTAATTTAACCTTAGCCGTCCAATTTTTTGGCATTGAGTAACCCAATGTTAGGGTATTCAACCGTAAATACGATCCATTCTCTATCCCCAAAGAAGATGTCACGCCGTTTTCATTGTAAGCTAATGGTAATGTAGCATTTGCATTCAGGGCATCTAGTTGCGCAGGATCCGTATATCGAACCAGTTGTCCATCTACCACATCGTACAAAGCATAGGAATTTTTCACAATAGCCAACTTATTTTCATACACACCACTCTCTTTGTAGCCATACAGAGACGCAAGTTTATTTACGTTATACACTTGATTTCCATAACTCCAATTAAAATATGCCGATAAATCGACGCCCTTATAATTGGCGCTCAGGTTAAATCCTCCAGTATGTATAGGATTCATATCGCCAATCACACTAAGATCCTCATCACCAATTTTACCATCTCCATTCAAATCTCGGTACTTGACTACACCAGGATAAGCAATTTGTCCTGTAGGACGTTCATTTGTACCAATACCATGTACCGCACCTATAAAACTACCGACGTCCGCTACACCATCTTTTAAGGTGTAGACACCAGCTGCGTAGTTAAAATCATTGGTAGTATAAAAACCGTCATAGGTAAGTCCACGGATCAAACCAACAGGCTTACCTTCCTGCAACACATAATCATACACAGGATAGGTACTCGAACTCGCCCATGAAGTTCCATACAATCCCGAAACATTATCCGCCAAATGATCCACATTCCCTCGATTAAAATTGATGTTTCCCCCCACACGAACACTCCAATCGTCTCGTTCTATCAACGTTCCAGATAGGGAAAGCTCAACACCTTTATTACTCGTCTGTCCAATATTAGCTAGTATAGACGTAAACCCAGTAATACCTGGAATGGTGGTAAGCATAAGCAGATCCTTTGTGGTATTTTTATACAAATCCACCGTTCCAGATAATTTCCCTCCAAAGAGTGTAAAATCAACACCCAAATTACGCGTAATCGTAGTTTCCCATTTCAAGTCTGGATTTGCCAACTCGGAGGACGTAAGGTCGTAAGCTGATTGATATTGGTTATTCAATACATATTGCCATCTCAAATCCGTCTCAGACGTCCAGTTCTGCATCCACCGTCCAGGATCTATACCATCATTTCCTACCGCACCATAAGAAACACGTAATTTAAGATCATCTATCCAGTCCGATTCTTTTAAAAATGATTCATCTGAAAGTCGCCAAGCTAAAGCTGCAGCTGGAAAATACCCCCACCGATTACCCGGCGCAAATTTCGATGAGCCATCCGCTCTGAAAGTCAATGTAAACAGATATCTTTCCAGAAAGCTGTAATTAGCTCTAGCGAAGAAAGAGAGTATACGTCCTGGTTCACTGATACTAGAGGAAAAGGAACTCGTCCCTGCATCTTGATCAAATTGGTTAATCATCGCAAACGCATTATCCTTTGTAAAATTCGAAGGAAAGTGATTTGCCGTTATTCGCATCGTATTACCGCCCGAATTCGATATTTCTTGGCCTAGTAAGACATTAAGACTATGTTTATCCGCGAAATTTGTCGCATAAGATAGGGTATTAATCCAGCGGGAATTCCAACTATCAGACTTTGCATAATCTACCGATCCGGCGAACATTTTTTCGCCAGTCGCATCATCCAAATAATTGTTATAGATGGCTCCTCCCCATATCTTCGATTCACTCCAGGGCCTACTCAGATTCAAATCAGTACGATAAGTCAAAAACTTGGCAATTCGCCAATTCAACGAGGCATTTGCGCGTAAATTCTGGGCTACTTCTAAGGGCTCATAATCAGAGATTCTTGCGACTGGGCTGTAAGCATCCCAACTCGAAAACTTTCCATATTGCTCCATATTACCTTCCCTCAAGGCATTTAAATCACCCAATATATTTCCGGTAGCAATAGGGCGAAAACGATAGGCAGAAGACAATAAAGAGCCACTACCATTCGTGGTCCCTTCATTTCCTAAGTTTCGCATGTCAGTATAACGTGTATCCAATATAAAATCCAGATTGTCAGTAATCTTCTGATCAACTTTCAACGAAATATTAGCCCGCTTGGAATAGGAATTCAATTTCATTCCCTGATCATCGATATAATTAGCAGCAAATAGAGCCTTCGTTTTATTTGTTCCGCCAGAAACAATGACATCATGATTATGTGTCACAGAACGATTGTAAACCTCACGTTGTATATCGTCAGAAGCCATATCTTTATAAGCTTCTATGCCGTCCGTATTTGTTGTAGCGTAATCGCCAATGCCATAAAGTTTTTCAAAAGACGTTCTGTATGCATTTCCATTCGCATCTGCATTCGCCCATACATACTTGAGGTAATCATAAGGGCTAAGTGACTCCAAGTATCCTGTTGGTGTATTTATCCGTAAATAATTGCTATAAGAGACATTTACCCGGCCTTCTTTAGCCTGCTTAGTCGTCACCAAAATTACGCCATTAGCTCCTCTAGCACCGTAGATAGCCGTTGACGAAGCATCTTTCAATACATCAATACTTTCCACAAGTTCACTAGGCACATCGTTCAATGAACTTACAATCATACCGTCCACCACGATCAAGGGTTGATTACTCTGTGAAATCGAACCTCCACCACGCACGCGAATGGAAACGTCTGCATTCGGTCGGCCGTCTTGTGAAACCACATTTACACCAGGCAACTTTCCTTGAATAGCCTGTGCTACGTTTGCAACAGGAATCGCGGCAATATCTTTACCACTTACCGAAGCAACCGATCCTGTCAGATCTTTTCTTCTTACAGTCTGATAGCCTATCACAACCACTTCATCCAACTGTTCATCGGCTTTATTCAAAACGACTTCTAATAATACATTATCTACAAGCGGACCAGCTTGCCGATGTACGCCCAAATAGCTGACTGAAAGATAGGTTATCGTATCCGATACCGTAAGCAAAAAATCACCATTTAAATCGGAAAAGGTCGCGGTTTGGTCATCTGCCAAGGTTCGTATCGTAGCACCTTCAATAGGTAGTCCTTTACTATCTTTCACCTGGCCTCGAACGGTCTTACTTTGACCTAACGCAATTCCGATCGATGAACCTACACATAACAGCGTAAGTAGATAAGGAAAACTTGTTTTAAGACGCTTGTTTTTAAAACATCTATTTTTGATAAAGAAAAATGCAACCGATTGCATTTTGTAAAAAAAAGGAAGACATCTATCCTCGAAAAAAGAAAAAAGAATTCCATAACGAGCAACGATAGCTAGATAGCCTTGTTTTACACAAAAACTTTTAAAATTACGCATATGGTTTATAGTTTACTTTGGTTTATGTCGACAACCGAAATATCCAGAATATCGACATAACAAAACTAGAATTAAGTTTAAAATCTAAGGTTCATATTTTACCAAAAAAGGTACAATTATTCCTTCATTCCACCTTAAAAACAGTGAATTTTAACAAAATTCATCCAAAAAATTAAAAGCTTTATTTTTCATTTTCAGTATTTAGGTTTTTTATCTATCCTTGTAGCAAGATGCTAACTAAATCACTTGTTACCAGACACAAAAGCATAAAACCTACTATTTATTTAGATGATCAAACTCATGTTTAAAACACCGCTTTATACGACCTTTTTATGTATCATGCTGCTTCGTTTCAACGTTGCTCATGCACAAGATTTCCCTCGGGATACGAGCTTCAATCTACGCGATGATTATGCGAAAAACGTTAAAAAGTACCCCTTCATTAAAGCAGTACCGATTTTGCAAGAAGGAATTGAAGCTATACGGGATATCCCTTATTTGTCAAAAAGTAAACGGCAGCTTCATCTCGATTTATATCGTCCTCTAGTGGCCCCCCGTAAGATGCCTGTTGTTATCATGATTCATGGTGGAGGCTGGCGATCTGGCAGCAAAGAGATGATGGCTGGCTTTGCATCCCATTTATCCTATTATGGCTATACTGTCATCGTACCCGAATTCAGGTTATCTTTAGAGGCAAAATACCCCGCCGCCATTGACGATATAAAAGATGTTATACAATGGTGTTACAAAAATGAAAAAAAACATCAACTCAATAATCGTCAACTGGTCGTTTTAGGAACTTCTTCTGGAGCTCAAATGGCTAGTCAGCTAGGCAATAATGTAGATGCAGCGCTAAAAATAGCGGCCACTATAAACGTAGACGGCGTTTTAGCTTTCCGACATCCCGAATCTTCCGAAGGAAGTCCAACCAGTGAATGGTTAGGTGGAACGTACGAAGAAGCAACTGAAAACTGGCTTGAAGCATCTGCTTTACATCATGTCAGCAACCATACAGCTCCCATTCTATTCCTAGCAAGCTCTATTCCTCGCTTCCAAGCAGGAAGAAACGATATGATAAAAAAATTAGAAGAAGAACATATCTATTACGATCTAAAAACCTTTGAGGACGCTCCCCATACGTATTGGTTTTATGAGCCTTGGTTTACCCCCATGCTCGAAAAAATTGATTCATTTCTCACAAAAGTACTTCCACAAACTAAAACCAAAAAAATAGTTACATATCTTCACCAACAGTAAAGCAGAAAACAAAAACTGAAAATTTTATTTATTAATAATTATAAACAAGAAAATATTCGTTAGCACTGCAACAAAAAAAGCAACGACCATTAAAAATTCTTGTGTAATCCCCTCTTCCTAATTTATCAAAATCGCTATATAAAGCAATTTTCATTACGATAATGACAACAAAATTCTCAAATAGAAATAAATTTACTATCATTGGTTGCTTTAACTAGTATTAACCTGTGATCTTGTTGATGAGGTGGTTTCTTCGATGGAAAAACCATTCGATAATTTTCAAAAGGGAAAAAGGTCATGAGTGAGAAAAATCTGAAAAAGATAAAATATAGCGGATATGATGATAGGCAGTTAATCGATCTTCTACAACAAAGAGATTTAGCTGCATTCGACGTTATTTATGATCGTTATTGGTCAACACTATTTAATGAAGCTCACAAACGCGTTCGTGACCTCGCTTTGTCCGAGGAAATAGTGCAAGATGTCTTCACCTCATTATGGG
This sequence comes from Sphingobacterium sp. LRF_L2, assembly GCF_965644235.1. Classification (NCBI taxonomy): domain Bacteria; kingdom Pseudomonadati; phylum Bacteroidota; class Sphingobacteriia; order Sphingobacteriales; family Sphingobacteriaceae; genus Sphingobacterium; species Sphingobacterium sp. LRF_L2. The sequence goes on from NZ_CBFFRI010000001.1 coordinate 253,211, forward strand.
ATACTATTCCTCAAAGAGAAATAGCGGATTTAGGAGCCTATCTTTTTTCCGTCATGCGCTTCCAGGTTTTTTCAAGTTATAAAAGAGCTGAAAGAAAGCAATTCATAACGAACAAGTACCAGCAGATCCAAGGACAAATAGTTGGAGAAAATACAGATCAAGCATTTCTTGAGAAAGATCTAGTTACCTTTATAAAACATTGGTTACTCAGTTTGCCGGAGAAACGGCGTGAGATATTTCGATTAAGATACCTTGAGGGGTTTTCAACAAAAGAAATTAGTGAACGAATGGACGTATCCCAAAATACAGTTCAAAATCATTTAGGTTTGTCGTTATCAAAATTAAGATTGCTATTAAAAAAGCATTTCACACTTCTTCTATTCATTTTTTTAAACTATTAATCAACACTTTAAAAAAAAACTTTTTTTTCATTAGTACATTTCCCACTCTTATCACACTATATAGCTGTAACGCAGATAAACTAACCGTATGCAGCACAAAATAGATAAAGAGTTTGAGGTACTCGTAGAAAAATATATTCGAAAAGAGACTTCTGCAGAGGAGAATAAAGTTGTACATGACTTTTTTGATTCTTTTGCTTCTGAGCCTGAAATTCTAGAAGCACTTCCTCCAAGGGTAGTGGAAATAATCAAAAAACGCATGCATAACAAACTTATGCAGCGTTTATCGAACAACAGACGTCAACATCAGCCAAGAAAAGCGGGCTATTCTCGGAAAATAGCAGCAAGCATTGCTGTTGTTTTATGCCTATTTTCCTTTTTCTATTTTTACTCCCGAGAAAAAACAGAGACCAACCATACACTAAATCTGGTCAAGGGGCAACAACGCCAGATAATACTAGAAGATGGAACGAAGGTCACTCTAAATGCTTCGAGTAAGCTTATTTATCCGCAGTCTTTCAAAGATAAAACCACCCGCGAAGTAACACTCGAAGGAGAGGCATATTTTGATGTCGCAAAAAACCCCAAAAAACCCTTTCTCATTCATACCCCCCGAATGGAAATTAGTGTACTGGGAACTGCATTCAATGTTCGAGACTATAGTGAAGAGGCTACCGCAGAAACTGCCCTTATTCACGGAAAAGTAGAGATCTGGAAAGTTGGAAATCAAAGTAACAAATTCATATTAAGGCCAAAGGAAAAATTTGTATTAGCAGAGAAAAAGAAAGACATCAATATATCAGACAAAACTACATCCGTTAACAATCATCCTGAACCTAAAATTGAATCATTTAAAATCTCAGAAAGAGACGGCAGCGCACAAGAAACAGAGTGGATGCTAAAACGCATTACAATTCAGGATGAGCCCATGTCGCAAATCGCGTTACGACTCGAACGCATGTATGGTATAAATATACATATTACGAATACACAAGTATCTCTGCAAATGTATTCTGCAACATTTGACAACGAAAATCTTGATAATATATTGAAGGCTCTACAAACTGTAAATCCATTCATCGTAAAAAAACAGCCTAACGGAGATATAGAAATTAAATAAAAACACAATAAACACTATAACCAACTCAACATTTATGAATAAATTCATACCTAAACTGGGTAAAGAAGCACGGTTAACCTTGTTGTTAGCATGTCTCAGCGTTACCCATATCCCCAGCTTCGCCTATTCACAGCATGAAAAGATCGATGTATCTATCAAAAATGGGCAACTAGAAGATGTTTTTCAAGCGATCAACGAGAAAAGCAATTACAAAATGTTCTTTAGCAAAAATATGCTTCCTACCTCTAAAATTAATTTAGAAGGAAAGCAACTCAGTGTTAAAGATGTCTTGAGTCATTCATTGAAGGGCAGTAATCTAACATGGGAAATACTTGATAACAATATCATAGCTATCAAAGAAAAATCCCAAATACAGCCGAAGATTATTACAGGACAAGTAATCAATGAAAGCGGAAGCCCTTTAGCCGGAGTATCTGTAATTATGAAGAATTGGCAGAAGTTAGATTACCGAAATGTGCAGACAAGTACTGCGACAGATGCTGCTGGCCATTGGAGTATGCATCTTCCCGATGAAGATGTCATTCTTATCTTTTCGTTTGTAGGTTATCAAAAAATTGAAATATCTGCAAAAAAAATGTTGGAAGATCCTAAGCCACTCAAACTTCAACCAGAAAAAGGAAGCTTAGATGAAGTAGTCGTTATAGGCTACGGAACAACGACACGTAAATTAAACACCGGATCTGTCGCGTCAATTACAGCGAAAGACATTGAAACACAACCCGTAGGCAACCCATTGGCCGCACTCTCTGGCAGAATGTCGGGCGTTCTGATTGCACAAAACAACGGCGTACCGGGAAGTGCTGTACAAATCCAGATCAGAAATCAAAGTACATTGTCGGGAACGACCTCCGGGTCTATACCATTGTATGTCATTGATGGCGTCCCATTTACCAATTTCAATGGCGCACAGCCCGCAACCGATAATCTAAATTCCAATGGAATTTCTGCCTCTTCGGGGGGGCTTAGTCCGTTTAGCATGATTAATCCTGCCGACATTGAACGTATCGACGTTCTAAAAGATGCAGACGCTACCGCTATTTACGGTAGTCGTGGAGCAAACGGTGTTGTCCTTATTACGACAAAAAAAGGCACATCAGGCCGCACGCGTGTCGGTGTAAATTTCAATACCGGTATCACAGAAGTAGGGCGATTTATCCCCATGTTAAACCTGGAAGAATACTTAACCATTCGGAAAGAAGCATTTGCAAATGATGGTGTGACACCAACAGAAGCCAACGCCCCAGATCTAACTTTATGGGATCAAGAAACAGGTACAGACTGGCAAAAACTACTAATAGGAAATACAGGACACATCACTGATATACAAGCGAACCTTTCTGGAGGAGCCGAACAGACGAGGTTCTTTTTCAATTCTGGCTATAGAAGAGAGAGTTCGGTTTTTTATGGCGATAGCAAAAACACGAGATTTAGCTCCCGCTTAAATCTGGATCACCGTTCTAAGGATGATAAATTTAATGCTAGCATATCCGTAAGCTATGCAAATGATAACACTGATATGCCCTCTTCAGATGTCAGTTCTTACTATAATTTACCACCAAATCTTCCGCTATACAATGAAGACGGAAGCTTTTATTGGTCATCGAATTTCACAAACCCTTTAGCATTACTAAAAAGGAGGTATATTGGTACCACCAACAATCTCATTTCCAATGCAAACTTGAGTTATAAAATAATGCCGGGGTTGACGGCAAAGGCTAATTTTGGTTATACAATTACCCAATTGAATCAAAACAACAGAACACCGGCATCTAGCCTTAATCCAGCTAGTAATCCCAAAAGTTCGTCCACATTCTCCAACACCAAAGCACAAAATTGGATTATTGAACCTACTTTAGATTACAGTAAACAATTGGGGAACGGTAAATTAACAGCATTAATAGGTACGAGTTTCCAACAGAATTCTTCTAATTCACAAACAACTTACGGTTCAAATTACGATATTGAATCTCTTTTAGGCTCTTTAAGTGCTGCTGGAAATATAACTGCAAGCAACAATCTGGTTTATTATAAATACAATGCTGTGTTCGGAAAAGTTAATTACGATTGGCAGGAAAAGTACCTTATTAACGGAACTTTCCGTAGAGATGCCTCCTCGCGCTTTGGCCCGAACAACCGGTTTGGAAATTTTGGAGCTTTAGGCTTAGGTTGGGTCTTTTCTAAAGAGAGTTTTATTGAAGAGAACCTCCCCTTCTTAAGTTTTGGTAAATTACGCGGGAGTTACGGCACAACGGGTAACGACCAAATACCAAACTACATCCACCTACCACTTTATTCTTCTAGTACCACTGCATACTTATTAAACCCCGCAATGAATGTTTCCACATTGTCAAATGAAAATATTCAATGGGAAACGACGAAAAAATTAGAGTTTGCTTTAGATTTGGGATTTTTAAACGATCGGATCTCTTTCACCGCCAATTATTTTCGAAATCGTTCGGGCAACCAGATTTCTTCATTAACGATGCCTAGCCAAACTGGCTATAACAGTTATTATGCAAACCTTCCTGCTGTTATCCAAAATACAGGGCTAGAACTGGAATTAAACACCACAAACATTACCAACGATCAATTCACGTGGAAAACTTCTACCAATTTTACGTTCTTTAAAAACAAATTGCTCGAATTTCAGGGACTAGAGAAATCATCCTATGCCAATACCTATATTGTTGGAGAGCCCTTAAATTTTGTTCGTCTTTATCATTATGAAGGAGTCGACCCAACAAATGGTCAAGCGATCTACCAAGATGTAGATGGAGACGGATCAATCACAAATGCGGATACCTATATCGCTGATTTAGGCACACCTTTTTATGGGGGATTCAACAACACCTTTTTATATAAAGGATTCGAACTGGGGGTTTTCTTTCAGTTTAATCATCGGTTTGGTGTTACTAAAATCTTGAATACAAGACCAGGAACTTTTATAAATCAAAACGAGTATTGGTTAGGGCGATGGAACGAAGATAATACAAGTTCAGATATACCAGGAGCTACCGCAACTACAACAAGCAATTTATACAAATCATACGGTCAATATACGAGTTCAGATGCTGTTTATGGAGATGCCTCTTATATTAAATTGCGGTCGGTCAATCTCTCTTACCATTTGCCAACAAGTTGGACATCCCGGCTTAAGATGTCGAACTGCAGTATTTTTGCACAGGGACAAAACTTATTTACCTGGGCAAAAAACAAATATATTCTAGATACAGAGACGACCGTACAGGGAGGCCCTGCTGGATTAGGGACGGGTACTATTGGACAAGTGCTTCCGCCGTTGCGCACTATTGTCTTCGGATTTAATTGCCAATTTTAAAAGCTATCATCATGAAAAATATTTTAAATAAATCGCTACTTTATACCCCTATTATTTTAGGATCCTTCTTATTTTCTTCCTGCGAAAGCTTTGTTGATCTAGGATCCCCCCCCACACAAATACTATATGATGAAGCCTTTGCTACAGATGCCTCCGCTTCCACGGTTATTCGAGGATTGTATGTCGCTGCCGTAGGATCCATTACCACTGCAAATATGTCAACAATGACTACATTTTATCCCGGGATTGCAGCGGATGATCTCCAATACAATGGAACAGAAGCTTCTATAGCAGAATTTGCCGATAACGAATTGCTAAATACGAACGGTTACGTATCGAATTTATGGGCAAACCTATATACATTAATTAAAAATACAAACAATGCCATCGATGGTTTAGAAGCGTCGAGCACCCTGACACCTTCCACTAAAAGTCAACTTATTGGCGAAGCCAAGTTCTTGCGTGCTTACTTTTATTTCTACTTAGTTAACTTTTACGGAGGCGTCCCACTTTCGCTCAAGAACGATTATGCGGTTTCCGAAACCGAATCGTTAGGCAGAGCTTCGGTAGACGAGGTGTATGATCAAATCATTACAGACCTATTAGATGCAGAAGAAAAAATGTCAGAGACCTATATTACAGGGGCATCTCCAAGAGGACGTGCCAATAAATATGCGGCCAGTGCGCTTCTTGCTCGGGTGTATCTTTATCTGCAGGATTTTGAAAATGCAGAGCGCTATGCGACAAAAGTATTAGAAGTCTCCGATTACGCACTTCCTTCGACGGCTTCTAATTTTATAAATACGAGTAATGAAGTAATATTACAATTAGCCACCGCTACATACACAACGTTTGGTTACAATTACGTTACCACATCAACCAGCACCCCGCCGAACTATACGGTACCTCTTAGTGTATATTCGACTTTCGAAACATCGCCTAACATCGATGCTCGACGAAGCAATTGGATAAGCCCCAAGACCATTTCTACTACGACATATTATGCTGTTACAAAATATAAAGTAAATTCGGGCACAGGAAATGAATATCATGTTATACTACGTTTAGCCGAGCAATATTTAATACGAGCAGAAGCTCGTGCAAATCTTAATAACCTTAGCGGAGCAAAAGAGGATATTGATGCTGTACGAACCAGGGCCGAATTAGAAGGTGTAAGTAGTTCTCTCACCCAAGCACAAACGATGACAGCAATAGAAACAGAAAGATTGCATGAGTTTTTCGGAGAATATGGGCATCGTTGGTTAGATCTCAAAAGAACCAATCGTGCTACAGCCGTTTTATCCCCGATTAAAAGTGGATGGCAGTCGACGGATGTACTGTTCCCTATTCCAAATGCACAAATCTTAGTTAATGTAAATTTGACCCAAAACCCTGGTTACGATAAATAGAAGAAAAAAAATGAAACGAACTCATTTATTCCAATGAAATCTAACACTTATAAATAATAATATACATATGAAAAAAGCATTCGTAGCGGCTTTAGTTCTGACAGCAAGTCTTAGCTATGGCCAACAAAAAGAAGTCGACAAATTTCAAAAATACCGCCCTATTTGGGAAAATGGCACGCTTGATCAAAAAGATTCTTTAGCGACAGTCCTCATCAATGAGACCAAGAGCTATAAAACAGAACAGGAATACCGAACAACCATCAACCTTTTGCGTGCATTAGGTCATGAAGATAAAATGGAAGCGGTGGAACAGGTTGCCAAAAAGAAATATCCCAAAGGAAGCCTCACACGCGACGCCTATATCACAGCGGTATTTTACAAAGCAGAAACCAGCGATAGTAAAGAGAAAACATACAAGGAAATCCTAAAAAAATGGCCTGTAAAGAATTTTCCCGGTGAAGAGCTGACCTATGACTATATCCTAGCAAATCTTGCAGGAAGCCTTGCCAAAGAAGGAAAGTCACAACAGGCAACAGCCTACCTGGGTCAAATGCAAGAACGTTTTTGGCGAGGCAATGGTTATCTTCCTGTAGGACAGAGCCTATTGGCCGCGGGCGATACTACAGCCGCAGCTCCATTATTAAAAACAGCGATGGAAGATGCATATTATTACATCAGCCTACCGGAAGAGCAGAAAGATAACAAAGCTCGTTTTGCCTCGATGGGCTATGCCAGTTCAATGTCGGCCTATGTCAATATCTTGGTCAATCAAGCAAAATATACCGAAGCTCTTGAATATATAGAAAAAGCCTTACAAGTAGCTCCCGAACAAGCAGATGCACTTTCTTCAGTTTATTACAAATCGTTGATGGGAACAGGTCGCAAACTAGAAGCTTATAATATTTTAACAAAGCTATACGCAAAAGGACAGTTCGGAGTAGAAGATGATCTAAAAAGACTCTACAATGAATTAAACGGATCGCTGAATGGTTATGAGCGATTTAATGCAGGTTTGAAGGAAGAATTAGTAAAATCAATCCGTGACCATATTAAGGAGATGGCAACATTTAAACCTGCACCAGCTTTCGAATTGACCAACTTAAAAGGCGAAAAGGTTTCCTTGGCAAGCTTGAAAGGTAAGGTAGTAGTACTTGATTTCTGGGCCACATGGTGTCAACCCTGTATACGATCTTTCCCTGGTATGAAAGCTGCACAAGCGCAATACGAAAACGATTCGGATGTACAATTTTTATTCATCAACACCTGGGAACGTGATAAGAATTACAAAACCAACGTCGTATCTTTCATCGAAAAAAACAATTTTCCTTTTGAAGTTCTTTATGACGATCAAAAAGATGCAGAAACGGGTCAGGTTATGGCCGCTAAATATGGGGTACAAGGTATCCCTGCAAAATTTGTTATCGACAAAGAAGGCAATATCCGCTACTTCCTGACAGGATCGACACCAAATGTGGATTACATCAAGATGGAAATGAAAGAACTTATTGAAGCTGCAAAGAAACCTCATAAAGGTTAATTAGGCATAAACATTATATCAAACTAAAGGGGCATCAAAATGAATGCCCCTTTAGTTTATCTTAACCAAAAGATACTATAATGATTTCACCACCTCTAAAAAATCTAAAATAACATCACGCGGAATAGCGAAACAAGCCGTATGACTGTAACGTGCGATATTCAAGCCTAGAAATCGCCCCTCTACATCAACAACTGGACTCCCACATTCGTAGCTGTGAACCCTGGAATCGTGCAGAAATACATTTGAAAAACCATCTTTTCTTAAGGATTTTCCGCCTGGAATATGATTTGCCGGGTGAGAACTTTCCCGAAGAACTTTTGCATCGAGAACAACATCCGTACGAAAGTCTTTTTCTCCGCGCCGATAAGTAAGTTGAATAGTATCTCCCGCAAAATAGTTTAACATCTCCTTATTGATTTTTTCAGCACTAGACACATCATGGTCATTCACTCGAATCATTTTATCCCCATCCTTTAACCCAGCAATGTAGGCTGCCCCGGCACTATCCACTTTAGTCAAAGTAGGCAATCCATCTATTTCCTGCATGCGTGTGCCCAGACTACCCGAGCTAGTCCATGCAGGTATTATTTGCGAAACCATCCCTAAGGTACCAGTCTTCATACGTTGATCGTTCAACAAAGACCAAATGTTTATTCCTATATCATCAACAGCAATTGAATCCAACGCAATAGCTGTAACCTTGAAACCAGACTTTAATTTTTTCGACGTTTCTAAAGCAACCAAATCATGCTTCTTGTCTCGAAAAAGCACCTTTAAAGGATACGTTTTATTTTCAATTTTCAATACAGGATCTTTGCCGACTACACTACTCTTTGTCACAATAACCTGTCTTTTTTCAGAGAGAACAAAGACAGTCCCCAAAATGGAGCTAGTCTCTGACTTTACCAAACTATTAATAGAAACTACGGGAAAAGCTTTTTTTTCTGATATACTAGAAGAAACAACAGTTCTTTGATTGTGAAGCAATTCCAGTAAGGGATCCTCCCTTATCTCATCTGCATCTTTCGGATACACTTCGATATCTAAGGGCATTTGCAATACCGTCCAATACTTACGATAAATATCAACAGGTACCTCGAAGCTTTTCCCTTCAGCACGATCAATACGACTATGAAGCGCAACAACCCTCCCCAATGCATCAAATAACGGCCCTCCTGAATCACCAGGTTCCATGATACAGGTACTCACCACAAAACCATAAGGATCCAAATCATCTGTAATACGGCCAACACGTAGAAAAGGTGTATTTAACAATAAGGTTTCCGGATATGACCAACCAAAACACAGTTGATTTTCCTGCAACGAAGAAGACCATCCCATCTGCGCAAAAGGCCACAGTCCTTCACCTTCCATCTTCATCACCGCCACATCAGGAAGGTTCGTTTTACTGTCCACAACCAATCTTCCTAATGCCTTAGCAAACCCCTCTTTACCATCAGGAAATAAAACTTTATAGAGGTTTCCAGGTTTAGTTGCATGGGCTGCTGTCAAGATACTTCCATCAGCAGAAACAACGACACCACTAAAAGGTGCACTGTTCTGTTTACGCGTAACAGAATCCACTCCATACATTTTGATACAAGCAGGGTAAACTTTATCAAAAACATCTTTCGATGGCAATCTATTTTTCGCTGATTTTTCCTGTGCAAAGGCATTAATGACAAGAAAAAAACAAACAACAACAAATACTACATTATTTTTCTTCACTAGCGGCAATTTTAGGTTAATTTATATAGCGCAAATGTAGTAAAACGTCATTGATAAAATAATTCATCAATTTATTGTCATTAAATTAATACAAAAACAGACTATACCAGTTAAAAACCTACTCCACACCGACCCACCATTGTTTAAATTGCTGTGTACTATCCTGCAAATTCACAATCTCCCCTATGATTGGAGTGAGAAGGGGAATATTGTAAGCTTCATTAAGTGCTGTTAATCTGGATAGCGGTTCATCCCAAGGATGAAGTGCCAACACAAATTTAGAAGAATGAACAGGTAAGACACGCTTTGCCTTAAGATCTTGAGCAGCCTTCAACACATCTTCCGGTAAATTATGTATATAACGCCATGCTTCGTTGTATTGCCCATTGTCCAAAATAGCCAAATCAATTGGTCCGAATTTTTCGCCAATACGTGCATAATGCGTATCATAGCCACTATCTCCCCCAACATAAATTTTCATGGAAGGTGTCTGTAAAAGATAAGAAGCCCACAGGGTATTATTTCTCGAGAAACCCCGGCCGGAAAAATGCCGCGAAGGTTCTACAAAAATCGTAAATCCCTTATCCAACTCAACTTTTTCATTCCAATCCCTTTCTACAATTTTACGAGGATCATATCCCCAAAATTCGAAATGCGCACCAACGCCTAGTCCACAAATTACAGTCTTCACTTTATCTTTCAAGCCTATAATCGTTTCATAATCCAAATGATCATAGTGGTCATGCGAAATAAACAAAAGGTCGATTTCAGGCATATCCTTTACGCCATAGATATCGGCACCTGGAAATGATTCCGTTGTCTTAGGAATTGGAGAAGCATTTCCACTAAAAACCGGATCAACTAAAATTCGCTTTCCATCGATCTGTATAAAATAAGATGAATGCCCGAACCAAAGCAAAACATTCGAATCAAGTGGCAAATTCAACAAATCGGTCTTTACAGAAGGGATAGCCACTTTAGGTCTCCTTCTCGGTACCTTCTGGAAAAACTGTTTATAAATGACATCAATATATGTATGTCCTTCTACCAAGTCAGGAGTTACACTCAAGTTCTGAAACTTTCCATCCCTAAAATTTGGCGATTTTTGTATCCTTTCAAGCCTCACCGCATTTGGACTTTTACCAAATTTATCCTGTTGCATGTAAAGCACAGTTACTAAAACTAATACGGCGACTAAAATTAAGACTGTTATCATTACTTTTTTAACTATTCTCCAAAGATTCTTTTTCATTTGTTATCTGTATCACTTTATAATAGCAACGGAAAAGAAAAGTTATTTCAGCATATAATTTCAAGCATCCACCCGAAAAAACAATTACTCCGTTTTGCTGTCGACAAAAATACAGTAGTAAATTAGTGATTTGGACAAAAAAAACACCACGCTAATACACAGATTACGATAGTATGACTTATTGACAAACAATATCAGCGTAGATAGAACAAAATCACCTCATCTACCCTTGCAAAACAGTATCCGCTCTAAAGACAGTCTATACCAAAACAAAAAGGGCACCTATCGCTAGGCACCCTTATTTCAAAATTAAAAATAGAACTATTTTTTTGCAGTAAGATTGATACCGATCTCGATATCCTTGCTAATCATCCATTCTGCAGGATCAGTTTCAGTCGTACCAAACTTAATACCCCAATCTGCGCGATTCACCGTGAATTTAGCGTTCACTGAAACCACACCTTCACCTGAAACTTCAATTTTCGCTGGGAAAGAAATATTCAATGTCGTACCCATTAAAGTTAAGTTTCCACTAACTGTTTTGTTAGCACCTTCTACTGCTCCTTCTACAGCTCCGCTAAGAGCAGAAACACCTGTAATATGAAATTCAGCAGTCGGATTTGTTTCCACATTAAAGAAATCAGCATTTTTCAAGTGATTTTCTAAATCAGAAGCTTTTTTACCTTCTTCTGTAACAGAAGCCGAATCCACGTGTAAAGAATTCATATCGATAACAAAATCTCCAGAAGTAATTTCACCATTATCGACAGAAATTTCACCAGATGAAAGACTTAAAGTTCCCCAACGAGGAGCAAAGCCACCTTTGTGAAAAGCTTTCCAAGAAACATTAGATGCAGCTAAATCTACCGCAAAAACATCACCTTGTTGACTCGCAACCTCTTGCTCCGTAGACGTCGCCGTGTTTGATCCATTTCCTCCACAAGCTGCGAAAATCATACCTGCAGCTAATAATGCGTAAACATTTTTTGTATTCATGATTGATATATTGATTTTTATATTTCTCAAAACCTATTGTGTCATTCCTTACAGTTCGCAAAGCTACAACAGCAAATTGTACAATCCATTAACATAGATCAAGAAATAAAAAAAAGCCTATCATCCTATAAAAACAGCACGACAAATGTTTTATAGATTGTTCCACTTTGGAAATTCATCCTTCCATGCTGTATAACGCCATTCTTCAGCCTCGTCGTCTGTTATCAAGCACCGCTCCAAAGCACGAATACATTCGGTCTTATCCAGTTCCTGTCCGATAAATACGAGCTCAGTCTTTCGATCTCCCCATTGCGGATGCCAACGAGACTCAATATAATCACGGTTTGCTCGGAATCCTGTATAACGAAGACGCTCTTCAATAGGCATACTACACCACCATGAGCCCGCATTTTCAACCCGAAGACTTCCACCAGCCTGACTGAAATTAATTGCCTCATCCGGACGCGACGCCATCCAAAACAGTCCTTTTGCCCGAATAATATTATGCGGATAAGAATCATTAAGATACTGGTACCACCTCTGTGGATGAAAAGGTTTCGAGCTTCGAAATACAAAAGAAGATATACCATATTCCTCCGTTTCTGGCGTATGCTCCTGTTCCAGTTCTTTTATCCATCCGGCAGAAGAAGATGCCAAATCAAAGTCAAAACTATTTGTACCTACGATTTCTTTTGGTGCCACCTGACCAAAACTAGAACGGATAATTTTTGCCCCAGGATTCAATTTTCCAATAGCCGCTTCCAAAATTACGACTGTTTCATCAGCCACTAGATCCGTTTTATTCAAAATAATAACATTAGCGAACTCAATCTGATCGGTCAATAAGTTGACAATAGTCCTCGCATCCAGATCATCATCTGAAAGTTCCCGATCCTGCAGGGTATCCATGCTACCAAAATCCTTAAAGAAATTGAAGCAATCCACCACCGTGACCATCGTGTCTATATAGCTGAACGCAGACAGATCTATACCACTATTTTCATCCACATAATTGAACGTTTGGGCTACGGGTATTGGCTCGGATATACCCGTACTTTCGATAAGCAAATAATCGAATCTATTTTCCTTTGCCAATCGTTCCACTTCAACCATTAAATCCTCCCTAAGAGTACAGCAAATGCAGCCGTTGCTCATCTCTACCAAACGCTCTTCTGTTCTAGATAGTGTATTTTCCTTTTCTACAAGTTGCGCGTCAATATTCACTTCACTCATATCGTTGACGATGACGGCAACTTTCAAGTTATCCTTGTTGTGCAAAACATGATTCAACAACGTGGTTTTACCAGCCCCTAGGAAACCACTCAATACCGTAACCGGCAACTTTCTCTCTTCCATATGTAATATTTAGAACCTATACACTTAAACCTCAACCAAAGCCCTGCGCAGCCAAGTCAATACATTTTGATGATGTTCATCTCCATACAACGCGATAAAACGCTTCGTTTCCAGAAGATCCAAATCTTCATAAACGGCGATACGCCTTTCAAGAAAATCACCGGTAAGTGGAATGCCACACTTCACGACGATACATGCTCGCCAACTGTCAAAATCTTTTGGAATAATCATCATACTCTTCTTTGTTTTCAAAACTAAAAACAAAAAATAACAAATGCAACACAATTGCGTTTGTTATTTTTTTAATACTTTTGTCATGAAGTTTAAATCGCAAAAAAAGATGTATAAACAAGATAATGTGCCTTTGTTAAGAATTCGTAGTTCTAGGCTATTAAGCCAAGTCTCTTTTTATTTCCTGGTTCTAGTTTTTTGTTTTACCCCCTATTGCAGCTATGCACAAGGTAAGCCTCAACACCTAGCCGATCACCGGCCATTGATGAATAAGATTTGGGAAACCTTCGATATGCTAATGTATAAAGTAGAAAAAGCAGATGGAAAAACTCGCTATACAGCTTATTTTCCACCTGCTTTAAAAGACCTAAACGGAAAAAATGTAACGATACAAGGCTATATGATCCCTATCACCACAGGCAGAAAACATGCACATTTTCTCCTGTCCGTTCTTCCTGTTTTTCAATGCATGTTCTGCGGACAAAATGGAATACCATCCATGGTAGAAATCAAAATGAAAGATAACATAAAGATCAATTTTACAGACCGACCAATTACCGTTACCGGCGTGGTTTTGTTGAACGGCACAGATCAAAATCATGCAGAAATACAACTGCAGAATGCCATTGTTAAAAATAACGACTAGCCAGAATCAATAACATCGTCAAACGTTTACCGTAAACTAACGGATAGGCGCTTGCCACTATATTTGATGGTACGTGTTCCTTTTAGGTTCATGTCCACACCAATCGGCTGCTTCTCGCTAACCAACAAAACAGAAAAATGCCTATACTTTAGCATATTCGGAAATTCCCCCTGACGAGCGGCAAGTTCCAGCGTACCTTTCTTGTTATCGTACTTAATCTTAATCATACTGTAGAGGCCTTTTTCATAGTCGTAATTATCACCGGCATCTTCATACAATGTGAATTCCCCATCGGCACCGTCATAGACAAGTAGCGTAAGTTTATCCTGGGGTTTCTCCTCACTATATTGCAGTGGTTCTCCCCAAGGAACAATAGCCCCCGCCGGAACAAATACAGGGATACGCTCATAAGAAGCAGCTGCATCGATATGTTGCCCCCCAATATATTTACGACCATTGTAAAAGTCATACCAATCTTTTCCCTTCGGCAGGTAAACATCCCGGGAAGTCATTCCTCTAGAAGTCACCGGGTTCACCAATAAGGATGGCCCCCATAAATACTGGTCATTGATCGTAAAAACGGCAGTATCTTTCGGAAAATCCATTGCCAGTCCCCGGATCATCGAATAATCATTAAAATATGTTTGTGCCGCTAAACTATAATTATAAGCCAAAAGCCTATAACGCAAATCGATATAATACAGTATACTCTTGTAAGCAGGGTGATTATCAGGTGCAATGGCAAAAGGTTCACGAGCAGGAAACTGTCCATGAGCACGGAACAGTGGCAAAAAAGCCCCATACTGGTACCAACGGGTGTTCAATTCACGCCATTCTTCTAAATCAGCCTCCGTTGGTTTATAATACTTCCTTTGTACCAAAAAGCCTCCCGCATCCATCGTCCAATATGGAGTACCCGACATCGAGAAATTCACACCAGCAGCGATTTGGTCACGCATATCCCCCCAAGTGGACGCGATATCACCGCTCCATGCCGCTGCCGCATAACGTTGTTGCCCAGCAAAGAAAGAACGAGTAAGAATAAACACACGTTTATTTGGATCCGTTTCACGCTGTCCCTCATAAATTCCCTTTGCATTCATCAATGGAAAAGTATTGTAGTAACGCACCGAAGAGCCGATACTTGGCTGCAATACCGACTTCCGTTCATCAACACTGATATTTGAATGAATATCTGGTTCACTTGCATCCATCCACCAAGCATCCACCCCCTTCGAAAAAAGTTTATCATTCATCAGCTTCCAAAAAGCATCCCTAGCCTCTTGGTTATAAACATCATAAAATGTGGACGTATATCCCTTCCCGATCCAATCTTTACGTCCATCATAAATATTTCGCATATACAACCAATTATTTTCTTTAAACGACTTATACACGCTGGATCGTTCATTTATCTTTGGCCACACAGAAATCATGAACTTAAATTGTTGATCATGTAGACGCTGGATCATGCCCAAGGCATCTGGAAAACGTGATTTATCAAAATCATGACTTCCCCAATCCTGTTCTGCCCAATACGACCAATCCTGCACAATATTATCTATAGGAATACGACGTCTGCGAAACTCCTGTGCGACGCTCTCCAATTCAGCTTGTGTTTTGTAGCGTTCGCGGCTCTGCCAAAAACCGAAACTCCATAAAGGCATAATCGGTGATTTGCCGGTCAATTTCCTATAGCCTGACACAACCTCATCCATAGTAGAACCTGAAACAACAAAATAATCGATTGCATCCCCCGCTTCAGAAGAAAAGCCAAATCGCTGTTTATCATTTGCCTGAGGCGATTGCCAATTCAGCGTAAAATAAGTCTCATCCCCTTCCGGAATCCACTCGATCTTAATCCGATGCCGTTCATCTTTAATGAGTGAAATAGGCAATTCAAAAGTCCCCGCATTCCACGCTTCACGCCAACGATCCTGCAACAGTTTGCCATCTAACCAAATCTTGATATAGCCCGAATATTTCACGTGCAAAAAATGATTCCCCGAATAGGGAGAGGCAAGTTCTCCTTCATAATATACCTTCGCTTTCGATAGCTTTACAGCAGTAGGATACTTATGTTGATCACTCAAGTAATTATAATCGACAATTGATTCAGGACGTGAAAGATAAACCTCAGCCTCATTCTCTTTGTTCACATACGTCGCCGTAAGCCATCCCTCCTGTCCGTCCGCAGAGAACAACTTAAAGGCATTTAACGGTAAAAGTGGTCGCGTATCACCCGCTGTTGTAATCGAATAATTATGCCAGAGGATACCATAGTTCTTCGTCGATAAAAGAAAAGGCACAGCAATTTCTGTGTTATATTGTAGAAGCTTAACCTGACGACCATTATTATAGTTCATAACACCATTCTGGTGCTGCCCCAGTCCATACAAACCTTCCGATTTATCCACCTCAAAATCTTGTTGCAGTCTATAAAAAGCATCGCCATTGTATGCATCTGACTTAAAGGCATCTGTTTCCCGTTTTGCCTCTTTCACAAGAAGTTTGCCCTCTCCATCAAAAAAATGAATTTTTCCTGTTGGTAAGCTCATCCGCACTTGCAAATTCGCACTCCAAAGCAACAAACTATCGTTCCGTTCAATCAGTTTAAAATCAATGTTGTCTTGCTGAAGGGTATCCAAAAGAATTAAACTGCCCGTTGTTGGAAGCTTCGCATCAGCAGGCAGCGCACGCACACGTACAATGCGATCTTTGATCATATCAATGTAGATATCTTGATCTAGGGCCGTTTCCATTCCACGATATGATACTTTCACCCCCGTACCCGTTTTCTCATAAGTCGGGGATATCTTTTGTGCCCATGCCGATGAAGCTGTAGCAAAAACAATCGTCCCGAAAAGCACTTTCTTAAAAAACAGCATATTTTGTCTATAAAAGTTTGGTTAACTGACACCTGTAAAACACACAGGCTTCTACAAACTTAGAAAAATTCCTCCTTAAAGACAAGGATACACGTCCTTCTTACATTAATTTCCCCAAACAGTAATAACTAGATTTCTGGGACCGCCATAGTTCCGGTGTTCGCATAAATAAATCCCCTGCCAAGGCCCCAGATTCAAACGACCATCCGTAATCGGAATCATTACCGATGCTCCTAAGAGCGAACTTTTAATATGTGCAGGCATATCATCCGATCCTTCGTAATCGTGGAGATAATCTGGATCATTTTCACGCACATTCTTATTAAAAAAAGTTTCAAAATCAAGACGCACTGTCGGATCAGCATTTTCATTGATGGTGAGAGAAGCTGAGGTATGCTGAATGAATACCTGGCATACACCTATTGAAATAGCCCCTATTTCAGGTATAGCATCCATTACCTGTTTTGTGATCAGGTGGAAGCCTCTTTCTTTTGAGGCAATACGTATCGTGTTTTGATATATCATCATGTTCTTTGTTCATTATTAAATGGGCATATCCACTGTTCCGGTCCCGATATCGGAAATTTACGATTTCTTCTCCCATAAGCAAGCAAAATTCAAGCTTAAGTTTCAGATATTTGTATCCAATAAGAAGATTTATTATGCATTGGATAACAGCTCCCTGGCCTTGGTACGTTGCCGGCCCCTTGATTGCCTTGATTATGTTTTTGCTGCTATATATGGGCAAATCTTTTGGTTTTTCTTCCAATTTACGTACCCTTTGTACCCTTTGCGGTGCAGGAAAGACCGCTTCATTTTTTCGGTTTGACTGGCGCAAGCAACGTTGGAATCTGCTCTTTCTCGTCGGTTCTGTCTTCGGAGGCTTTATTGCGTCACATTACCTTTCGGACCATCAAGTTCCGGCGCTCCAAGCCGAAACTGTAAAGCAGCTGCAACAGTCAGGATTTGAGAGTGCAGGAACACAGTACATGCCAACAGAGCTGTATAGCGAACAGGCACTTTCCCAACCGAAAAACATCATCATTTTGCTTATTGCAGGCTTATTGATTGGTTTTGGAACACGATATGCTGGCGGATGCACCTCTGGCCATGCCATCTCTGGTATCAGTAACTTGCAGATCCCCTCGATGCTGGCTACAGCAGGATTCTTCATCGGAGGATTGATCATGATCCATCTCCTCTTTCCCTTTATTTTCGGATAATTTAACAACTGGAGCAATGAAAAATTTGATATATATATTTTTAGGAACATGCTTTGGCATTGTCATGTACAAATCAGAAGCCGCCTCCTGGTTCAGGATTTATGAGATGTTCAACTTCCAATCGTTTCATATGTATGGTATTATCGGTTCGGCATTAGGACTAGGCATCATCATCATGCAGTGGATCAAGCGTAGTCGCCTGAAAGATATTACAGGAGAAGACATTCATCTTCAAGATAAATCCAAATCGATTACGAGATACCTAGTCGGCGGTATACTGTTCGGATTGGGTTGGGCATTAGCAGGCGCTTGTCCTGGGCCGCTTTTCGTTCTTCTTGGAGCAGGATATCTCCCCATATTAATCGTTATTTTAGGCGCGTTATTGGGTACTTGGCTGTATGGACTACTCAAAGATAAATTGCCACATTAGTCCATCACGTGAAAAAAATACGGTAAATTTGTTGCCATAGAATAACATTTATGTTTTTTGAGCACGTATACGATAAAAGCCTATCACAGGCAAGCTACGTTATTGGATGTCAAGCGCAAGGTGTTGCGATGGTAATAGATCCCAAGCGCGACGTAGATACCTATTTGACTATTGCTAAACAAAATAACCTTCATATTACACATATTACCGAAACACATATTCACGCGGATTTCCTATCTGGATCGCGTGAACTTGCTTCCCTCACCGGAGCCCAACTTTACCTTTCGGATGAAGGCGGCAAGGACTGGCAATATCAATTCCCCCACGAAGGTCTCCACCACGGCGATAAAATACAAGTAGGCAATCTTACGTTTGAAATCCTTCATACAGGAGGCCACACTCCTGAGTCTATTAGTTTTTTATTGACAGACAATCCTGCAAGTACACAACCTGTGATGATCTTCACGGGCGATTTCGTTTTTGTCGGTGATATCGGACGACCTGATCTATTGGAGAAAGCAGCAGGCATCGCGGGTACACAAGAACAAGGTGCCCGTCAAATGTACGCTTCCATAAAACAGTTTGCTGCATTACCAGATTTCGTACAGGTATGGCCTGGACATGGAGCAGGTTCTGCCTGCGGAAAGTCGTTAGGCGCTGTTCCAAGTAGCACAGTAGGCTACGAAAAAATTAGAAACTGGGCATTCCAATATCCAAAGGACGAAGAAGGCTTTGTAGATAATCTTTTGGAGGGACAACCCGAACCACCGACCTATTTTGCAATGATGAAACACCTGAACAAAGTAGATAGGCCACTCCTTATCGAGGTTCCTAAACCAAAAAAACTTTCTAAATCGGATTTGCAAACAGCGTATCACGATGGTGTAACCATAATCGATACCCGACACAAGACAACCTTCGCAAAAGCACATCTACCGGGAAGCTTGAACATACAGGGCAATAACTCCTTTTCAACTTGGATGGGATGGGTTATGAATTATGAATCTCCCTTTATTCTCGTCGCAAGCGAAGAGCACATGGAAGATCTTACGCGCAAACTTATGCGTATTGGCCTTGATAACATCCTCGGGTATATCAGTTCCATAGACGACTTAAACATAACTTTAGAGAGCGCAGACATTATCACCCTTCAAGAATTCGAAAGCTATATAGGCAAAGAAAATGTCCAAATTGTAGATGTTCGAAGCGAGAACGAGTACCGTGCAAATCATATAGAAGGAGCCGATCATGTTTTCGTCGGTACCCTACCAGAAAACCTGCATAAGATTGATCAAAAAAAGCAGATAGTGATTTACTGTCAGTCTGGTGATCGCGCCACAATAGCACAATCGATATTAGCCAAAAATGGATTTGAAAACGTGAAGAACTTCTCCGGCGGCATGAAAGCTTGGCTGGCGAAAAATGAAAACCTATAATCGGACTCCATTCTTAAAACATGAAAAAGACCATCATTATCCTTGCCTTATTTTTTCAGATTTTAAGTCTGCAAGCACAGGACAGCCTATCTTACCAAGGAATAACATTGTATTCCGGAGATCTAATCTTCGTTGGAGCACAAGTAGACAATCTTTCAGGTGCAATTAATAGGGTCACGCAACGTAGCAGTGCTATATCATTCGATCATATTGGTCTGATCGAGCTGGCCGATGGCAAGCCTTGTATTTTACACGCCAGTACAGCCAAGGGTTCTGCTCGTGAGCCGCTAGATAGCTTAATCCAACGAAACAAGGATAAAAAACAAGCATATGCCATCTATCGAGTCAATACCGATTTTCAATATGCTATTCCGAAAGCCCTTGCTCAAGCCAAAACCATGTTGGGAAAACCTTACAATTGGAGTTATATACTGAACGACAGTTCTTACTACTGCTCTGACTACGTACAACGTGCTTTTCAATCGGCACAGCTATTTAACTTAGAGCCCATGACCTTCAAAAATCCAGAAACCAATAGCTTTGACGAGTTTTGGATATCCTTCTATGCCAAACTTCAACTCGATATCCCAGAAGGACAACCTGGATGTAATCCCAACGGCATGGCAGCAAATCCTAACATTCATTATATTGGTTCCTTTTCAACAAGCAATTGATTGATAGCCTCACGAATGTGAGGATAGGAAAATTGGAACCCCTCTTTCAATGTTAATGAAGTTGTCACAGGAATTGTCTGTAGCAACAGTCCTGGATCCACCCTTTTTACAGATGCCCCAAGCTTTAGCCCCCAATCAGGCAGTGAGATCGCTATAGGCACGCCCATACATTTGCGAAAAGTGTCCATAAATTCTTTATTCAATACCGGAAAGGGGCTACAAGCGTGATACAAACAAGAAGGATTCTGCTGCTGGATAATCCAAAGCACCAAACGCGACAAATCGAGCTCATGTATCCACGATACCATCTGCCTACCATTCCCCAGTTGCCCACCCAGTCCATAGCGAACCAAGGGATAAAGTTGCGCGAAAAAGCCCTTATCTCTCGATAAAACAGGACTAATCCGCAATGCTACCTTCTTGGTCTTTTTAGTGTTGCATCCAAAAAAAGAGTCCTCCCATTGCTGAGTTAAAACGGCTAGAAAATCTATGCCAAGTTCAATACTATGTTCATCGTGTACCCCCTGTAAACCACCAAAGAGAGAAACACCTGAAAAATTAATCCAAAGGCGTGGTGGCACCTTTAGTTTTCCAATCGCTTCTCCCAAAATACGCGTTGGTAATATTCGTGAAGTCTTCAAGATTTCTTTGTTTCTGTCCGTAAAACTGCACTGAATACTTTTGCCACTCAGATTAATTAACGTATCTGTGCCTTCCAAAATAAAAATCCAATCCCCTAATGTCTTTCCATCCCAATACACAAAAATTACTTCTGCAGACTTTCCGACCAGCCTGCGGTTCCTGGTCAACACAAATACTTCGTAACCGTTGGACAAGAAGGCTGTTGCGAGCAACCTTCCCAATTGTCCCGTTCCCCCAGCTAATACGACCTTAGCATGCATATTGCCTATTATAAATAAACCAACAAAACCGTTATTATTTTTAACAAAATAATCTGTATTAAATATCCTTTACATCGGCTAAAAAAGTTTCTCCACTCTTCTCAATATCCCATCCCACTACTGGATTAAAGTGATACCCTCCTTTTTCGCCTCTGGCCTCCACCAGCTGGTTATAAGTCGGCTGCTCATAACCTGTCTCATCAATAGCCTTGCTCAAAACTCTTGTGGGTTTCCCATCCCAGTTCCACATGAATCGAAAAGCTGTATGCGCCTTTTCTAAAACCGGGCCTTGTAAATGTGCATCCTGCCAAGTCTGTCCATTATCAACGCTCACCAGCACGCGTTTGACTTTACCTCTTCCACTCCATGCAATTCCACGTAGCTCCTGCCAACCTTTCTCAATTTTTTTAGGATAAGAAGGAAAAGTAATGATCGATCGTGCGTCCATCACCAAGCTAAACATCCGAATCTTTCCATCTTTGATTTTCTCGGTGTACTTTGACGTTTCCTCGCGAGTCATAACTGGTTCGTCAGTCAGTTCAATTCTGCGCAACCATTTAATTTGAGTATTCCCTTCGAATCCAGGAATAACCAAACGCATGGGATAGCCCTGTTGAGGACGGATAGCCTCCCCATTTTGACCGTACGCAATAATTGCTTCCGTTAGCGCCTCTTGTAAAGGCACACTTCTTGCCATCAAAGCCCCATCAGCACCTTCAGCCAATAGCCACTTTGCATCCGCCTTCACGCCCAAATCCCTTAGCACGGTAGAGAGCAACACTCCCGTCCATTCACTTTGGCTGGTCAGTCCACAGACCTCCCCCGGGGTCATCTCGCGCTTGCCGTATCTAAAATTGCCCGAACATTCGATAAAGCAAATACGAGATACCGAAGGATATTTTTTAAGATCCGAAAGTTTAAGGCGTATGGGCTTATCCAATAAGCCATGAATAAGTAACTCATGCTGTTCCGGGTCAATTTCCGGAATACCGGCATGGTGTCGTTCAAAATGCAAATCCGAAGGCGTGATACTACCTTGCAACTCCTCTAGCGGCGTTCGGGAAGCCGTTGCATAGGTGTTAATTTTTTTGGTATCCTCAAACTTAGAACGATAACCTTCTTTTGATGCAGATGCCCCCTGTACTTTGCTGGGATCCACCACAATTTTCGAATCGAAAGAAGGCTCTATCACCTGGTTCGCTCGATATTGGTAAACCACAAGTCCAATACCAGATACTAAAAAAACAACCACGACTGCTATTAACCAACGTACATACTTCGTGATCCTGTCTATATACTCTTTTTCCAGTGCCATTTCAATTTATCTAATTTCATTACCACCTCGTCTATCATCCAACACATATCTTTTCTTTGCAGGCATTTCTACCTCCGGCAGGGTCTTTTCATTAATCGGATCATCTGCTTTTGTAATACCATTCAGATAAAGCAAATAAGCTGTTATATCATACACCTCTTCATCACTCAGCGAGCCCGGAGCATCGAAAGGCATGGCTCGGCGCACATAGTCAAATACCGTCGTTGCATAAGGCCAGTAATTGCCAATAGTATTTTGCCCTGTTGAATCCGTAACCAATTTATCTTCCGGACCTTCATAGCCATTTGCTCCATGGCAATGAGCACATTTCCGCTGATAAAGCAATGCACCACGACTCACCTTCCCCTCTCCATTCGGAAGGCCCTTACCATCTGGACGCACATCAATATCCCACTTTGCGATAAAATTCTTATCCGCCCTTTTACCGATTCCAAATTCTGACGGCCATGTTGCTTCATAAGTATCCAGACCATCTGACCAATTTCCTATAGGCGGTGAAGCCGTATCCTTTATATTTTTTTCTGGTTGGCGTTGACATCCGATCAGTAAGCCAATCACCAGAACAAAAACGCATTTAATCATATTGTCCCGCAACAAGCTTTCCTGGCGACAACTTGTAATCCTTTTTTACCCTATCCAAAACCACATATATCGAATCTCTATTTTCGTCAATTCCCTCCAGCACCACTCGATTTCCAGCATCGACCACTTGATATCGTACGACAAACCGTTGTCGGATCTCATTCTTCGCTAAGGCATCAGACTTAGCGAACTCCCGAATACGACGTGTTGTACGCGCCTTATTATGTACATCGTCCACCTCATTACTAAACTTCGTTTTAATCGAATCCGGTATCCACTCAGTCAAAGAGATTGCTGGTGCTTCCGATTTTTCCTCCAAAGTTTTTAGGTAATTCCGCACGCCCCCATCGCCCCCCTCACCTGCCGTCACATTCCGTTGGTCGGGGATCAACTTAAATTTATCTTCCAGATAGAGGGTCCGGTTGTCCGTATCCGCATAATAATGAAAAGCCCGTTGTCCTCCCGCCACACCAGAAATTTCGAAGGTACGATTCACATCCCTTTTAGGATCACCCCCACCGTTTGATAAATCCAGTTTCAGGGGCTTATTTAGACGAAAAGTCAATGTAGACCAATTTTCAAAAGTCGCCGACTGCCAGCGTATCGTATCGTACGGATTAAAAGGTCTAAGTTGTCCATTCAATCTAAATTCTGTCACATTATAATTTCCGCGCAACTCTTTCACACCCGCAGAGGAAGGCTGTTTATAGGGGTCATAACGGAAATCTAAATATTGCAAGTAGAAGAATACTCCAACGAAAACAAAGATGATCAATGCCTTCAATCCCAACCTTACATAATTCAGCCCTGTAGAGAACAACGGAAAAAATAGAGATACCCTCGATGGAATTTCCTTCACAAACAACTTATAAAAGGGCACATAGTAAGGGACAAGTAGAAATAAACTCAATAGAACAAAATACGAGCTGTACACATGCACACCACCATCATAAGCAAAGTTCACTACAACGATAGCTCCAAGTGCACCTACAAGCAAGGCCGATCCAATCGCTACGGTACGCCTGAAAAACAATAATGTGCCTGCAGTAACTTCCAGCACACCAGCAAAAATCTGGTACCAGGGTACAATACCAAAAGATAACCAAAAGATCTTCTGCGCAGTCAGATCCCCATAATCTGTGTCTAGAATTCCCAAAGAAGGATAAGGCATCTGTACGGGAAGAAGCTTGGTAAATCCGAAACCAATGATCCCTAAGCCCGCTCGATAGCGGACAACCACATTTAACCAATAGAACAACCTATTGTATTCGGTACGATCTTTTTTCAATATCCTTAATAATAACGTCCATAACAACCCGGCAATAACCGAAAAGAAAAACGTATTCACCCAAATGCTATACCCCTCCAGGCGATAACCAAAAGTGGTTTGCCCAAACCAATTTACCCCAGACCCGAACCGGCAAATATCGTACAGATCACGGTAATCTAAATTTAGCCAATCAATTGCGGCCACATGTTTATACCACAACGGGTTATTGGGGATAGAGATAATAATAAAAAACAAAAAGCTGACGCGAAATCCTATTCGTTGGAAAGTCGTCCAATGCCTGTTCAGATTTTCTTCTTTCGATAAATTAACTACTGACATTTTCAAAAAATTTAAACGTGTTTACAATTTATAGCCCAGACTACGACGCCCAACTTTCTTCACCTCATACAGTAAATATTTCTTATCCACTTTGTGTAGAGCAACCTCTAAACTGTCCTTTTTCAGGTTCGTCCCAAGTAGATTCACATGTAAACTATCAGGTCTAACCACTTGAAATACATAAGAATCTTCGCCGTAATTTTCATTTGGATTTTTTAGCACGATCTTATCGCCATCAATCGTATAACGATAATAAAGGCGATCTCCCACCTGCGTATATTCATAATCACGCTGCGTATTTCCCCGTTGAAGAAAAGCAAGCGATTTCTCTGATTTAATTACGGTATTTTCTTTACGCACACTTAACGTATTCCATTGTTCAAAAACCACATCTTTCCACCTCAACGTATCATCAGGCGAATACGCCAGCGTATCTCCGTTCAACACAAAAGAGTCGACAATATATTTACCTGCAATGACTGGCAACCCCGGTTCTTCAGGATAGTGGAGCGAAATTGTTGGCTGCTGATACGTAACATACGATTTGACACCAATAAGCCCAATAAAAACCAGTGAAAAAATAAGTTTCAGCACAATACGCCATCTTCCTCCCCTCACCTTCCGCCACTCAAACACCCAAAAGGCAGGCTTGGTATTCTCCAATGCGACAATCAAAGACCCCAGACGCTGGGCATCGTAAAAAAAAATCGGCAAAGTCAACAGAACGATATATATCGAGACCAAATAAGCAGGTCCCTCATACGCTAAATCTCCAAGAAATGCATTTCCATAAAATGGGATAATAAAAATAACAGCCAAGAAAGAAGTCTTGCGAAACAACAAGAGAAATGCAGCGATAAGTTCGACGATTCCCAGGAAGACCAAGTAAGCCGGTGCTACCGACAAACTCAGCAGTAAATGCTTCCAATCTTCAAAATAGCCGTAACCGGTGTTGAGATGACTGATCGATAATTCGGGGACAAAAACCGGAAACACTTTGAGAAATCCTGCGATAAAAAGAATAGCTGCTAGCTTAAAGCGCGCGAAAATACGCAGGAAATAAAAAAGAGAAGCCTCTCTATTTGAATTCGTTTCCTTTTCCATCCTGAGCCAAACCAACGCTCCGATTAAAGCGACCCCTAAAGTTAGTATCCAATCATACAAACTACTATATTCACCAAAGTAATGCGGTAAAAAAGTAACCAGATTAAAAATATCTGTCAGAAAATACGTCCAGCTAATCGTCGTCAATATCCGATAAA
Source organism: Sphingobacterium sp. LRF_L2 (assembly GCF_965644235.1). Classification (NCBI taxonomy): domain Bacteria; kingdom Pseudomonadati; phylum Bacteroidota; class Sphingobacteriia; order Sphingobacteriales; family Sphingobacteriaceae; genus Sphingobacterium; species Sphingobacterium sp. LRF_L2. The sequence continues at coordinate 279,590 of NZ_CBFFRI010000001.1, forward strand.
AATCTCCTTGCAATGGAATACTAAGCAGTAGAATAAACAAAATACTTAGTCGAAGCAGTAGCTTCTTCCAAAGCTGTATTTGGTTCTGTTGTGTCATCTTTTCTAAAATTTAGGAGGAATAACCTGGGTTCTGTGTTAAAACTGGATCCGCCAATATCTGGCTATAAGGAATTGGTAATAGCAGTCTAAATGACTCTGTAATGCCAAGCACTGTTTGCGCCCTTCCAGTGCGCACCAGATCAAACCAACGATGCGCTTCAAAAGCAAACTCCAGTCTTCTTTCATTCTCGATCCAAAGAAGAATATCCGTCTTACTTGTCGAATATGCCCTCGTGCTCAGCAGTGCCCTTGTTCTGATCTTGTTGAGATCGTCGATTGCGAGATCATATTCGCCCAGTTCCGCATAGGCTTCCGCACGAATAAAGTAAAGCTCTGCGATACGAATAATATACGTAGGATCAGAATCGTCGGTACGGTAATACAGATTACCATACCAACGATCCTGATTATCCTTTGCAATCAATTCACTCCGCGCACCAGCTGTCGTGCTGTTTGTTAAAATAGTGATCAACTCGTCACTAGGAGCCCATTGGCGCGTTCCTCCATTTGTTTGCGGTTGCCACTGCGTCATGTGCGAATTAGGCTCATCAGCACTATAAAACAATTCAAAAACCGACTCTTTTGTTCCAGTCACATTATTTTTAAAAAAAGCATAATAGGGATTTAGCAATTCATAATTTGCTTGATCATCGATCAACAATTTCGCATAATCTCTCGCCTGTTCCCAATCCTTCTGGTACAAATAATAACGTGCTTTCAATGCCCAAACCGTCTTTTTCGTAAACACAAACCGATCCGTCGTAGCGGATAAAAGCTCCTCCGCACGATCCAAATCTGCAATCACCAATGCATAAGTTTCGGTCACCGTACTCCGCACAATGCCCATATTCTCGCCCACAGCCTCTGTAGGCTCCGTAATAAGCGGCACCCCACCCCATACACGTACCAAGTCAAAATAAGCCAAAGCGCGAATCGCATAAGCCTGCCCTAATACAGCATCCTTTACCGTAGAAGAAATATTGTCTCCGCTATAGTCATTCAATGCTTTGATGACGTTATTAGTCCGATTAATGGTCTTATAGATATCGATCCAAGTCGATGACAGGGTCGCATTTTCCGGGTTCACTCTATTGTTGATAAATTCCTGCACCAGAGATTGCGAACCTGTCCATTGCACGTTATCGCCCGATAAATAAGCAATAGATTGGTAATTTACGCTGTAGTAGTCACGTAGCCCCGCGTATACACCATTAAGCGCAGCATTGGCTGAAGTTTCATCATTGATAATATTTTCACCAGATATCGACGACTTGGGATCTACCTCCAAGAAAGAAGAACAACTGCTGCTTAAAGCAATAAAGAATATATAAAGATATTTTCTCATGATTTTCTTATAAAGTTAAATTAACACCCACTTGAAAGCTCCTTGGTTGCGGAGGCGTTCCTAAATCAATTCCTTGTTGATTCGCATCACTACTCGCTGCCGATTCAGGATCCAAGCCTGTGTACTTGGTAATAGTGAATAAGTTGGTTGCTTGCACATATACACGTAATTTGGATAAGGACAATTTCCCTAGGCTCTTTGGACGGAAATTATAGCCCAAACTCAATGTTCTGAAACGCAGGTAAGAACCATCTTCCAGCCATCGTCCGCCTCCATCTTTATAGTTGTTATTATTCACGCCATCCGAACGAGGTACATCTGTGATATCCCCTTCCTTCTGCCAGCGATCCAAATTAGATTTGAAGATGACACGCGCCGCATCCCTTGCTCCACCTGCCTCTCCAAAAAATCGGTTATGATTATAAATCTTGTTCCCTACAGAAAAAGTAAAAAATGTGCTTAGATCAAAATTTTTATAGGTAAAATCATTACTCAATCCGCCGAAATAGTCTGGCCATATACTACCAAGAATCTGCCGATCGTCAGTCGTTATCTGCCCATCATTATTCACATCCTCATATACAGCATCCCCGGTTGCAGGATCTACATACAATTGATTGTACACCCAAAAAGAATACATTGGAGACCCTTCCTTAAACTGAATCAAATTACGACTACCATAATTTTGCGGTGTTTCCAACTTTTCAATTTTATTGATATTTCGCGCAATGTTAAAAGAGCTGTTCCAAGAGAAAAACTCGTTGCGGATATTCTCACTAGAAATACTAAATTCAAAGCCTCTGTTGCTAATTTCCACGGCATTATTTGTATAGTTATTAAAGCCTGTCGTGGCAGGTAATGTCTCCGTCAACAAACCATCTTTTGTATACTTGTAATAGTAATTTATGGCGGTGCTTATCCGCTGGTTTAGTACAGTCGCATCCAGGCCTATATTGAACTGCGAAGTAGACTCCCAGCTCAACTGTTGGTTTGCCAATTGCTCAGGAACAATACCGGCTACCCCTTGATAGGAAGTACCTACGCCCGACCAAAGTTGTCTAGAAGCAAATGAGTTAATATCTTGATTTCCGGTAAGGCCATAACTACTTTTTATCTTCAATTCATTTACGAAAGACACCTCTTTCAGGAAACTTTCGTTACTCAGCCGCCACGCCACACCTACAGCTGGGAAATAGCCCCATTGATACCCTCTATTAAATTTTGAGGAACCATCTGCTCTTAAGGAAAAATCAATTAGGTAGGTATCAGCGTATGCATAATCCACTCTTCCGAAGAATGAAGCCAATTTGTATTGATCCCAATCCTGCGAACTCGTTGTTGTAGCCGCTGTATTTATCAATGTAAAATCATTCGTTGCAAACCCTCTTCCTTCAGCCGATGTTAAGGTAAAATAACTTCCTTGCAAGGTATTTCCCAACAGCGCCCCTATCGTGTGCTGTGGGTTTATTCTTTTTCTATAAGTAAGGGTCTGTTCATTGATCCAGGTTGTCGACTGTGAAATTGCTGAAGTAGCAAGCCCGACGGGAGCCCCTGCAATCAGCAACTTGTTCCAGTATTCATGTTCATCATACTGATTGTAATCTAGGCTAAATGTAGAACGGAATTTTAAAGAAGGCGTAATTTGGTATTCCCCATATATATTGCCAATATAACGCAAGCTAGTCGAGCCCACATCATAATTGTCCAGCAGTAAGGTCAGGTTATCAAAACCCGCTCTTCCTACCAGGACACCTTCCTCATTATATGGTGACAAATAAGTAGGTGTATGGAGTGCCGCCTGTAAAATTCCCCCCTGCGGCCCGTCGCCTGCACGGCCTTGGTTACGACCCGTACGAGAAAGTGCATTGCTTGATCCAATCTTGAAGTTATTGTTCACCTTTTGATCCAAGTTAAATCGAAAACCTGCTCGATCAAATGAAATAGGTTTGAGGATAGATTCCTGCTTGTTATAGCCTGCGCTTAAATAATATGCGGTATTTTCACTTCCACCATAGACTGAAAGATCAGCATTATATACCCCTGCCGTGCGGAAAGCCTCGGATAAACGGTCGTAAGTCTTTTGCTCAGCTGGCAACCCTCGTCCTCCATCCGCTACAGCGCGAAAGGGCTCCGTTCCGCCAATATTTCGAAAATACTCATTAACCAAGGTTGCATGTTCTTCACCCGTTGTAAGCTCCCATAGCTTAATTGCTTTGGCTTTGCCAGAATAGAGATTCACATCAATTTTTGCCGATTGAGAGTTTTTCCCCCTTTTTGTTGTGATCAAGATGACTCCATTTGCTCCTCTAGACCCATACAGAGCCGTAGCTTCTGCATCTTTCAATACTTCCACATACTCAATGTCCGAGGGGTTTAAGTCTGCTATAGGTGAAGTTGCCTTACCGCCTGTATTAATTGTTTGTAAACTTTGGGAATTAAGAAATACCCCATCGATAACATAAAGAGGGTTATTATTCGCATTAATAGAAGTTGCACCGCGCAAACGTATATGCAATGCTTCACCGGGAACACCTGTACTGGCAGCAACCTGCACCCCCGGTAGCTTACCTTGTAACTGTGCATCAAAACTTCCTGTTGGAATATCCTTTACAGCTTGTTGAGAAACTTTATCTACCGCTCCAATAAGATTCTTTTTGGCTATAGTGGTATAACCTACTACAACTACTTCGTCTAGATCTTCAGTACTTGGTGTTAAAGCAATTGTCGCTGGCGACTTCGATATAATTAACGTCTGCGTTTCGTAGCCGACAAAAGAAACCTTAACCTGAAAAGGCAATTTTTGCCCCGTCACAAATTGAAAATTACCGTTTCGATCGCTCTTTACACTATGTGTCACTGCTTGCAGTTGCAAGGTAACGCCCTCCAAAGTCTTTCCTGTTATCGCATCAATTACTTGCCCCGTCAGGGCTGCATTTATTATTGGGGTTGCTTGATCTTGCCCGTAAACGGAGTAAGAGGCCGTTCCCGATAGGGCAAACAATAGCAGAGCATAACGTAATACGTTATTTTTCTTCATAAAGTCGAAAAGTTAATAGTGAAAATTCAACAAATGCCAACGCCAATTGAAACTTGTTTTTGTTAGTAATTTTTGAAAGAGGGAGACAAAGTCTCCCCTTCCTTAATTAAGAAATATACAGATTAAACCCACACATTCGCATTCGCGTGGACAAACAGTAGAGATTGACATAGTTGTTGTAAAAAAAAGATTTCACTTGCCTTCTATCCATAACGGTCTTGTATAATTTTATGTAGAATAAATCTGTTTAATTAGTAGGCATTTCATAATGGCAGTATATCAGTATACCATTACAACCACCTGTAGTAGACAAATGTATGACAAAAAAACTAATAATCTACCAAATTAGTAGATTTTATTTTTTCATAATTTATTCAACTGATAGATGCACCTGTATACATTTCTCCACTTTTCCCTCACACTTGCGTCTATCGACGCAAAAGTTTAGGAGATATATACCTACAAAAAACAGTAAAGAATCGATTTTCAGATCTTACCACATTAACTCTTTTCGTCAACCCTCCGTTCATTCACGATGACCGTTATCTTTATTCGCAATTGTAGTCTCCCATCCTAGACATTCATTAAGGTTATCAAAATGGTAGCAAAAGCCACAGCTATGGTAGCATCGTCTGTTGGCTAGCAAGCTACTTTTGTGTGCACATTAAACAAGCAATGATATGAGAAAATTAGGGGTTACATTCGTATTGGTTACCTTACTTATAACCACACAAGCACAGACAACAAAAAAAGACACTTTTAGACTAATCAGAAATGCAACGATGATCTTCAATTATGCAGGTCATAAAATATTGGTTGATCCTATGCTTTCGCCCAAAGGAGCCTTTGGATCTATTGGTGGAGAAATCAAAAGTCCTACGGTAGATTTACCCGTACCTGTTTCAGAAATTGTAGAAAACATCGATTTGGTATTAATCACGCATACCCATCCCGACCATCTAGATGCAGAAGGCATTGCTCATCTTGATAAGAACACAAAGCTTATCAATCAGCCGGCCGATGAAGAAGCAATCCAAAAACTGAATTTCACGAATCAAGAGACACTAACAGATGCAACTGTTTGGAAGAATATCAAAATTACACGTACAATTGCCGAGCATGGGACAGGTCGTGTGTTAGATCTGATGGGCAAAGTTTCAGGCTTTATACTCGAAGCAGAGAACCACCCAACGATCTATATTGTTGGTGATGCTGTCTGGACCGACGATATTTATCAAAATATTAAAAAATACCAGCCCAACTATATTATCGTCAATAGCGGCGGTGCAAAAATGCCTGGATTCGACGCAACTCCTATTATTATGGACGAGCAGCAAACAATGAGCTTAATTCAGGAAAGCGGCGACGCTAAAGTGATTGCCATTCATATGGATGCCATCGACCACTGCCGCACGACAAGAGAAATACTAAAAAAGGAAGCTCAAAAATACAATATCAGTTCCGATAAGTTGCTCATTCCAGCAGATGGTGCCTTTATTTCGCTACATTAAGCTAAAAAAATCAAGAAACAGAAAGCCCCTATATTGCCAAGAAAAGCTATTTCGGATGAAATGAAATCCGTAAATTGCAACCATCAAAGCTTTTAAGTTAGCTGTAGGAAGACACATCAAACATTTTCCGCAGCTAACTTTATCATCTAGGAAATACGATTACTATGGAAACCCTAAAATTCCACAAAACAGAATGTGGCGTGGACGTCCTTTTGAATGTATTACATTTTGAAAGCCCCAAAGGCGTCTACCTAAAATCAGTTCCGTTCACCGCCGATTTCTTCGAAGTCATATTCATGAAGAAAGCCAGAGGAAACGTCATTTTAGGCGATCAAAAGATCGAACTTTCAGACAATAGCGTACTTTTTATTTCTGCATTTCAAAAACGACAGTGGAATTTTACAGCTTCCGATCAAGATTTCACCATTCTTTTATTTCAAGAGGATTTTTTAAATGATTTTTTCGCCGACAAGTTATTCGCCTACCGTCTTCTTTACTTTTACCAACTGCATTGCCCGCTAAAGATAGACGTTACAACAGAAGCTCTTGAACGTTTTTGCAGTATACTGGAAGAAATCAAAAGCGAATTGGTGCTTCCTAAATCGGACAGCGTACATATCATCCGTTCGCTGCTGTACTATATCCTTCAAAAACTCAACAGAGCATATGCTTCCCAAAATCAGCTGAAGCTCCAACAGGACGGCGAACACTACGCTTTTCAGTTCAAACGCCTCATCGAACTCCACATCAAAGAAAAACAGCGTGTGCAAGATTATGCTACTATGCTCGGCATCAGTAGAATTTCTTTAAATAAAGCTGTAAAGGAACAATTCAGCATTACTGCCACGCAGCTGCTCAAGCAGCGTCTACTCCTTGAAGTGAAAAACTATCTACTGCATTCTCAATTAACCATCAGTGAAATTGCGTACAAGCTGCATTTTTCGGAACCCAACCATCTTATGCGTTTCTTCAAAACCCAAACAGGCATCACCAGCAGCGAATTTTTATCTGAACATAGCAGCTCTTGATCCATAATTAACCTTGTACTACTTTGCCAAGAAAACCAAAAAGCCCCTATAAACGACACTTAGTCTGAACCAACCCGATATACGTTTGTCCCAACCGAATCACAGTCTATCACAACCGCATTGCAGTTTACCACAAACTAGAATCCGTGCATCACAAACGCAACTGCGTCTGTCGCAAACGAAGACAAGTTTAACGTCAGCTTGCATCTGACACCCCAACCGCATATCAATCTGAAACAGCCGCGATTGCGTTTGTCACAAACGAGAATCAGTTTGTCACAAACGCATCTAAGTCTACGACAAACGAAGATACGTTTATCACAAACGAAGTTCGGATACGACAAACTCATATCAGTTTATGACAAACTTTTTCTATGTTCTGCTGTATTTCGGTTCTCTAGCCTAGCATTCAACAGCTCTGCTTCGACCTACATACCCCTAAAAATCAAGCACATCGCATAGCGTAACTCCCATCGAACATTCGGATTAAAAGTACTTCCCCTGCATCTCATTTCTCATCGCGGGACTCAATAGCTCCTTTACTATCTGCGCCAAAACCCCATAGAAAGGAAATCAATTTGAACAATCAGTGGCGTTGAATACCGCCCTGTCACTATCTTACTTTAAAGCTAAGAATATTAACCCGTCTTCGACTAATGTTCGACTGTTCTTCGAGTGCTGTTCGACTCCGACTCGAAGAACAGTCGAACAACACTCGAACAAGGTACGAAGCAGGTACGAAGGAGAGTCGAAGAAAAGAGGATTAAATACGTCCTTTGTTGATGCTCATGCGGTAAGCTTCTTCTAAATCCTGTAGTCGGTAAAAATCTGTATTACCTACGCGTACAGCCTTTATCAGCCCCTCCTTCTTCATTCGATCAAATGTGCGAAGGCTTACTTTCAATCTTTCAGCAGCCATCGTACGCGAAAGCAAATCTTCCAACAGAACGGGCTCATTGCTATTTCGTTAAATTTTAACATACTCCACAAGAAAAGAAATTTTTAAAAAAAACAACTACTTATTTGACATTTGCATAAAATTCTTCTAAAAAAAACAATTTTCCCACAAATATGGCAAATCAACCAAGCATTCCCTAAGTAATCCATAAAGATTACAAACACCATTACTAACACACAATTCTTTACTAGATAATTTGTTAACGAATATTAAAATATCTAATAAACAACATGTTAATCCCCTGAACTGTACGCTTACAGCAAATTGGATAAATTGGTATCCCAAGCTGTAGAGATAATAGCACGATACCGGTTCTTACGATTATTGGCTTATGAAAAAATGCAACCGATGTCCGGTGCTTAAAAAAAGAGAAACCCGTAGCAGCGCACTTTCCGAAAGACTCTGACATGCAAGCCAGGTTTCTTGAAATTATTCAGGATATGAAAGAAAATATCGATATCGATGGGAACGATAATCTGCTGGATGAGCACAGTATCTTTGGCATACTCTCCGCGCTTCATCCACCCGACACCGTCTTAACCTACCAAGAAGTGTACGGACAATGGCCTAAAGGATATCCCTTAAATCTGGACGACTACCAAACCCTTTGATACGGGCATGTGGCATGAAACCTGCACGTTTGTATCCCCCTAAATGCACGTTTCTATCCCCTGACGCAGCCCCTTTCCGTTATACCTTTGTTTTGTTAGCCCGTCGCTAGCGAGATAAAGGTTTTCGTCATGAAAAAGACACAGATTATAGTATACACGATCATCGGCCTGCTGTTCCTCTTATGGATACCTGCATCCCTCGATAAAATTATCCACTTCGAGGCATTTAAACAAGGTATGCTTGCCCAACCTTTTGACGATCTGCTGGGAATTTTGTTAGCCTACACGCTGCCTATCGCAGAAATCATCACCGTTGTTTTATTGGTCAAACGTACCACTGCGAAAGCAGGCTTCTTGCTATCCTCGGTATTAATGGCCGCCTTCACCAACTATATAGGTATGGCATTATTACTAACGGAAAACAATCTTCCCTGTGTCTGCGGCTCCCTCTTACCAAAATTAGGCTGGCGCTTACATTTCTTTTTTAACATCATCTTTCTCATACTCAGTATTGCAGGATATTTTTCACAACGCAAATACAACAGAGCGATAGCTGCAAGGCAGCCATTGCCGCGGGCTGGTCGGCCAAAAGACGATATACTAACTTCTATTTCAAAATCTTAAATTTTAACAAAATGAAAAAGTTCATTTTAAAAAACATTATGCCAGCCGTTGCCCTGACGATCGCCGGCTTAAGCCTTTCCCTTATGTCATTCGGAGACAAAACGGCGAAAACAGAAACTTCTAAGTTGGCCGCCGTAACACTTTACTTTGCAGGCAACGCACACGATCAGGACGAAGTTGCCGATCCATCTAACTGGGCAGAAGACAACCCTGCATCATCCTGTGCAGGATCCGCAAAAGCCTGTTCGATGATCGTCGAAGACAGTGATCTACAGGGAGCAAGCGGAAGCCGCACCTTGAACCCTTCCAGAATTGAACTGCAGGCCGTTGGCAATGATACAAACGGCTACAAAGCTATTAAATCTGGTGGAACAAGCAGTACAAACCCAACCTTTGCCTATCAGAATTAACTGCTGACAACGGTAAAAAGGTACAAAAGTGAGAAGGTAGGGAACTGATCCCCTACCTTCTTTTTTTAACGTTCATCAACAGCTCCACAAGCCGATCCTTTATCAGATCGGATTCTGCTGCATACCGGTTAAACTGATGATATCGGCCGGCAACGGCAAGGCATACCTGTTATCATTAGGTAGCAGTTCCAGCACCTCGCCATTTATATTTCTACGCAGCACAATCCCCGCCCCCAACCTGTTCAGGCGTTTGATATCAATCCAGCGCAGCCCCCTCAATAACAGCTCCTTACGGCGTTCCTCTAAAATACGCGCCAGCAGCTGATCTGCATCCTGCAGATCCAGTGGAACATAAGCCTGCGCACTATACCTATTTTTCAGCAGGGTATTCAGATCGGCCAATGCAGCAGCTCCCTCCCCGTTGCGCGCATTGCACTCCGCCCGGATCAGATATAACTCAGCCGTCGTCATTCCCGAGAAAAGATACGTTGTCCCCGCATAAGTTCCCCTGAACTGGCAGTAGCCCTCGCTCCCCTTGTTAAAAAACACCTGCTTGCGGATATCTGCATCCTCGTAACTTCCGTAAAGAGCCGTATCGACAAATGCAACAGAATAAGTAATCGCAGGGCTGTAGTTGATCATCTGTGTATAAAACAGCGTTTCCTTATTGAAGCGTGAAAAAGGAAAAGTATTTGATGCCGTCAACGATGCCGCATCATTATAATCCAACAGCACATCGTTCAGCAACAGTACCGAATCCGCATACAGTTTTGCCTTCTCAAATTCACCCATACTCAGGTAAGTACGGGCGAGCAGCCCATAAGATGCAATCTTAGAGGGACGCAGCTGATGGATACTTTTCTCCGGCAGATAGGCTAAAGCTTTCCTGGCATCCTCCACGATATATTCATAGCAGACCTTCACCGATGCCCGCGTCGAAACCTCATAAGGATCAGAACTATGCCGGATCACTATGCCCAGGTCGGTATCGGCCGTCTGGGGATCAAAAGCCCGGGCATAGGTCCACAGCAGATGTAGATAGGCATGCGCGCGGAAAAAGTATGCAGAACCCATCACATTGTCCCAATCCGCACTGTTTCCGGTTGTTCGCCCGATATCTGCCAGATTCTCCAGCACCGTATTACATACATAAACGGGTGTGTAGCCCACCGCCCAATCATTGGTAAATTCATAAACGTACCGCTGCCAGGTGTAGACCTCCCGTCCACTAAGTGCCTGCGCATCGTAGACCGTTGCCGTCAAAAAATAATCATCGGCAGAAGCCTCACCGTATGAGTTTGTCGAAAAATTCATCGTGTTGCTCTCATCCAATAGACTCTGCAGGACTTCCAACGTATTGGGCGTCGCAAGCGCACTGTTGGATTTGATATCAAGATAATCACTGCAGCCTGCACAAACGAGCGCAAACAAACAGCATAGTAGAAATGGTCTCATTGTTTATAGATTTAAGTTCAGACCGACGGCATACGTCGTCGGCCGTTTCATACTTCCCTGGAACATCGGATCGATGCCCTGTTTATTCGCTGTCCACAGCAGCCCCAGATTTGTCACATTCAGATACAACGTGAACGGATATTTCCGGGCGATCTTATCAGAAAAGCCAACACGCACATATTCAAAACGGATATGGTCTGCTTTCAGGATGTTGATCTCCGCATACTTGTAGAAGCTCTCTCTGTTGCTATTCACCGGATATATCAGCGAAGGCACATCGGTATGCAGTTCATCCCCCTCGTTCTGCCAGCGATCCAGAAAATCGGCCTGACCAACGCCCGTAGAGAACAACGTACTATAAGAGGTCACATCCTTCCTAAAATAATAATCGGCCATGAACGACAGGTTGAAAGCCAGGTTCATCTTCCAATAGGCGAAGGTGTTCATCAAAGATCCAAACCACTGCGGCGTTGACGAGCCTACGAACAGGATATTGCCGTTTGTCTCATCCGCTGAGGCCTGCGTGCGGATCTGCGCATAATCCGTACTCAGCTCGCCGAACAGATAACCCTGAGGATTCCCCTGGGCATCCAATCCGCCCCATTTATAGGCCGATATCGCATTCAGGGGCTTACCCGGAACCGGTGTTATCGAACTGGAAGAAATAAAAGAACTCAGCCCCATGGTCGAGGTGGAATAATATTCCAGCGTCTTATTTTTGTTGGTGCTCACATTGTAGGTCGTCTGCCAGGAGAATCTACCCTCCATATTTTTCATGCTCAGCAGTAACTCGGCACCCCTGCCCCGCATACTTGCCACATTCTTCATAACAAAAGATTCTACCCCCCAGGCCGTATAATCGTAAGGGCTCATCCCATAAAGATCCACCCCCTTTTTCTGGTAAAAATCAACATTACCGTGGATACGTCCTCTCCATGCATTAAAATCCAGACCGACATTCCAGGTTTCCACCTTTTCCCAGCGCAGGGCAGGATCGTTCAGCTGACCGATCTTCATACCCACGAAATCCGAATACAGCTGCGGCGACACGCCCGCCACCGGCAGAGGTGTACGCCTTAGATCTACATTCCCACTCTTGCCATACGTTGCCCGCAGCTTCAGCGTTCCAAATCCCCTATCTGCCATGAACTGTTCCCTATCGAGGTTCCAGAAGGCCCCTACCGACCAAAAAGGGCTCCATTTATCATTTGTCTGCGCACCGAATATATTTGCGCCATCACTTCTCATACTTGCTGTCAGACCATACCTATCCATCAGCGAAGCTGCCCAGTTGCTGTAAACCGATATGAAGCGGTTTACCGTTTCGGTAAACACAGGCTGGCCGGTTATGTTGGAAGAACTGAGCGAGATTGCAATGGGATAAATAGCCGTATAATCCACCGCAACATAACTTAACGGATCGTCCTTATAGCCATAGAGCGTAGAGCTCTCCCCATTCTCCTTACGCTGCCGCATTTCCCATCCGGCCATCCCCACAAGGTTGAACAGTTCCCATCGCTTATTGACATCCACCTGACCGCGCAGTGTATAGGACGCCACATCCCCACGAGACATGGATTTTATGCCTCCTTTCGGAATCGGAAAATCAACCAAGCCCGTCGATGTATTCGCCGCGGCAAACTGGTTGATCAGCACGCGCGCGTAGCGGCTCTGTTCGCTGTAACGAATATCATTCTGCTGTTGCTGCAGCTGCCCCTGGTAGGCAAGGGTGGCAGTCAGAAAAGACCAGGGCGCATAGCTCAGCGCAAAACGGCCGAAATATTCGTTCACCTTCGTTTCATTATCAACATAACGGTAGTCTTCCAGTGGGATATAATCCCAGGAGTAAAGACCCGAGAGCGCATAGCTATCCGTATATTCTTTACGGTAAGTATCTGCCAGTACCATCCCTTCGCCATTTTCATCAACAAACTGCAGGTAAGGTACTTTTTTGCTCCGGATGGCAAAGCTCGAATACGCCGGCTTTCCCACCTTACTGTTATCGTTGGTGTAGTAGATTCCGAAGTCGACATTTACTTTGTTGCCAAGACGTAGACGGTCCGAAAACTGCAGGTTCAGCTTTCTCTGCTTTGTAGCATACTCGTTCTTCTGATAGGTATAGCCCGCAAAAAGATTGAAGCGGTTCATATCCGATCGACCCGAGAGGTTCAGCCCGTACTGGTCTATCAACGGATGCTCCATAAAATAGTCCATATACTGCTGCCTCCCATCGATTGTAGCAAGAGCAGCCAGACGCTCCTCCATTACCCCGTCCGTCATTTCACCCTTCCGGTTTTTCAGCAGCAGTTCCACCGCCGGAGTCAGTGCATTCTGCGGATTACGGCGGATATTCGTATCGAAATAGCCCTTTCCGAAAAGCAGACGCTCCACATCTATAAAATCGGCAGCCGGCAGCTGGAACTGATCGTAGAGATCCGGTTTATCGCTGAAAATCGTTGTTTTATCGATCGAAAAGTTATACCCCGGTTTTGTACTTCCCTGTTTTGTGCTGATCACCAGCACACCGTTCCCGGCACGCGCCCCCCAGATCGAACTGGCAGCAGCATCCTTCAATATAGAAACAGACTCCACACTGTTGGGATCAATATTTTTGATATCCCCCTCGTAGATAAAGCCATCCACCACCAGCAGAGGATCTAGCTGCCCGTTTATCGTACTGATGCCCCGCACCGTAAAATTCAGCTTCCGCGTATCCGACACCGTTACATTATTATCAAAACGTACACCCGGCGATACATGGTTCAGGCGGTCAAGGATATTCACGCCAACCTGTTGGCTGAGCAGATCCTTATCCAGTAGCTGCACAGCGCCTGCCATCTCATTGGCCCGCAGCTTCTGATAGCCCGTACTGACCAGCACCTCCTCTATCTGTCCGTAATCCCTTATCAGCTCTATACGCAGTTCATCGTACGAAACGACAACAATAGACTTTGCTCCGTACCCCCTACGGGTTACCTGCAGGGTATCCGGCAATACCGCCCCGGAGAGGGCAAACACACCATCCTCCGCTGTTACCAGCGTTACGCCCAGACGGAGGCTCTTCACCGAAGCCAGCCCTATGCCCGAACCGTCCTCCGACTGTACCCGTCCTTTAAGTTGCTGCCCGGAACATTCCAGTCCCAGGATAAGTGCAGCAAAAAATACAATAATCAGTTTAATTGGTTTCATTGGTATATTTTATATTTTTAGGTGTAAAAACTACAATGGGTACAGCAACCTGCTTTTCAACCGGAGTGAGACCATGGACAGCAAGAAATTTCTCAACCTGCTCTCTGCTACCAAAATCCAGCCCCACAGGCACGTCGAATACCATACCCTTTGCTATTCCGCTGTGATCGACAACAGGTAGCTTCCAGGTCTCCTTAAAGCGGCCCAGCAATACCTTCCAACTCCTTTCTTCAGCATGCTTCCCCGCAGCACGCCTCTTACCCCGCTGTTGCGGTTCTACACTCACCGCATCCATAGGAACCAGTTCCATCACCTTCTGCAGTTTTTCATCACGGTGCAGCTCCACATCAAAATTGGTCCCGAGCACCTCGGATAGCCTCTTCCTCACCATTTCGATCGTAAGCGTATCTTTAGAAAACAGCTCGAAACAATAACCATCCTCATATGGAACAGGAGCTACCAGTTCACGGCGGAGATTCTCCTGTAGTGTTTCAGAGAACACGATATCATCGGTTTTTACCCCATGGAAAATCTCCGGAAAGGCTATATAAAAAAAGTACAGCAGCTCAAAGTTGGAAATACGGTAGAGCAAGCCCGCATCGTGCGTGTAGAAGGTACCCGAATCAAAACCTAAACCTTCTATATATCGTGTAAACAGCACATTCTGCTCCCGTGAAATGGAAGAAAACGGCAACTGTTCGGCGATCATCCTCGTTGGCGAAAAAGTCAGAAGATCTTTTTTAACAGGCCTCTGCAGCCCGCCGCTATGCAGCACAGCTTTGATATGTTCGGTGGTCACGGCTTCCGCATAGGTACTGCCGATATACCGGCCTTCAAATATCCAGACCACATGTGGCAGTGCTTTATGAGGAAAAAAGCGGTAGAGATCCCGGTCGGGAAAGACGTAGCACTGCCTATCCAATGCGGTGCCTGTCGATTGTTGGAAACGTGTAAATGTGTTTCGGATCTTTTCCGGTATATCCCCTGTTGTTTCAGCGTTTACGGGCAGGAAAAGCACGCTATCGTTCCAATCCTTTTCCAGGGCCTGGATCTTTGCCATGCTCCTCAAGCAGCTCCCACACCAGGTTGCCCAGAAATCCAATATGATCAACTTCCTATCCTGATAATCCCCCAATTTTATTGTTTCGTTGCCCAACGGATGGTTTACGACATTCAGAGGGAGTTCCCATAATGCCGGCGGAATAAGCTCGCCGATGGCGATAGGAAGGATTTCCGGAAGCCTATCGGCCCCGCTGTCCCTGCGGGGCTCCTGAGCAGTCAACTGATTACTAAACAACAAAACGAAACATATCCCGAAGCAGAACAGCGTCCGGCTCCGGTTATTTTTTGATTTAAACAGGTGGAATATCCAATCGAAATAAGACATATCTCTCCCACCCTTATAAAAATTCTTCATTTTTTTAAGGTGTTGTGCGAATCAATACAAGGATGGCAAAAAGCCCCTGCAGTGGCCTAAAACAGCCTATCCATTACCGCTTCGCGGTTAATAAATAAATTGAAAAAAAATACGAAAGCAGCGGGTTTCACTGTAATCAATACGGTTATGCATGTTTCGTATTCTAAAAGAAACCGACCTCTTCATAATTCAAAGAGAAAAATTTTGTACTAAACGAAAAGAAATATTTGCAAAGCAATAGAAGATTTCATAATTTTAAGCTGCAACACTTTTTACGTCGTGAAACCGATCTATTGACCAGGAAAAACCCATTTTGTTTTATACAAGCAGAGGTCGGTAACAGGCTGTTATTTTAAGAAGGAAGAGAAGGCTATCTTGTGGCCTTTCTGCTGAGAAAACCGTATCCAGAACCCCTTTGCGGGCGATTAATTCGCATGCTTGGTTCTATGTCCGATCGATCAGAACTCCCCCTACTGTTAACACCTGTCGCTTATGCACGACCTATTCCGGTGGCGCAGAAACGTTCTTTATAAGTAATGAATACGAAAACCGATGACATCGATCCTGGATCGGTATCTGCTGGTTTTTAGTGGTCTTGTTTAATCGTCTCATAATCCTTTTTTTGGTTATTAGAACGATGCACCCGGGAAGTTAGGAGATATGCTAATTGGTGGTTAAACCAATAGAGCGATGCTCAAAGCTTCTGAACTGGCGCTGTCAAGTACCACCACAACCGAAATTGTGGGTCCACAGAAGTCTAACATGAGCATCGCTCTATTGAACTTATATCGCAAAGATAATAAAATCCAATAGATAGCGAGCCCACGATCTACTCATGTGGAAATTGACAGCTTCGTTCATGAGTGACAATCGTTATGAAGTGGTAATGCCCCACTTCCGTATTTGTCGCTGTTTATAGTTCAAATATATAAATAATATAACGAATTAGGAAATTTTAAAACCAAATTCTACATAAAACAATTTAATGACTACCAAAATAGGTACATATTTAGACAAACTAAGTTCCAACAAAGCGAAGATATCACGTCTATCTGGGATATCTACAAATCGTATAAATTCTATTTCGAATAATGAAGACGCCAAACCTTATGCAGAGGAGTTTTATAAGATTATTTATTTAGCAAATGAACAGGCTGGTTTAGGAGAAGACTATTTCCAAAAAGCTGTAGACGAAATCTTTCCAAATCGGCCAAAAGTAAATCTTCTCGCGGAATTTAAAAACATGTCACCAGAGGGACAGTTTTTTAAAAAGTATACACAGAAGCAAACGGATATTGAACAAAGACTTGGAATAACCAATGGCAAAATCAGTAAGTATTTCGGAGACAACAGCAAGCGAGCGCTTGCAACTGAAATAATTGCTTTCGCTGATGGCATGGGGTTGGATCTATTAGAAGTGTTTAGAGAAATTTATGGGGGGATAAGACTAAACGATTAAGAATACAATATTGCTTTTGGTAAAGATATAACGACAAAAAAACCATTTTTTAAAATAAAATTAAAATTATGAACCTACTTTTTTTGAATCTAGGAACACAGGAGCTGATAATTATACTCCCTTTGCTAGTAATTTTTGTATACACGCTGTATCACGCGACTGCCAACAGAAACCTAAGCAGCAATCAACGTATATTATGGATCGTAATCATTCTCTTGACAAACATCTTGGGATGGATTGCTTATTGGATAATAGGGAAGAATGGTAAAGCGAAAGCAAGGCAGTGAAGGAATGTGGCTTGATGAAGGAAAACCAAAAATTAGATTAGAGCAATTAGATTATGAAATTCGACAAGCTAGTCATAAGCATAAAAACTACGCACGATGAGTTGCAGCGTTCGGCCGTAAAGGCTGTCAATCAGTCGCTCACTGTGCGTAATTGGCTGATAGGCTTGTACATCGTCGAATTCGAGCAGAAAGGGGAAGACCGCGCCAAATATGGTGAACGACTGCTACAAGAGCTTTCAGAGTCTGTGAGAATCAGAGGTTTGTCCAAAACAAACTTAAAGCTTTCTCGACAGTTTTATACGGCATATCCGCATTTGGTCTCCGCTGTTAAAGAAGTATTAGAAAATAACGGCATACAAGTCAATCGAATTGGTCAGTTGTTGACTGACCAATTACAAGATATTGATAAACAGTGTTTTAAAAATGAAAAATCGACAGATGATGAATTGGATCAATCAAAAGAAAATGTTAAGACTAGTGACAGATTTTTCATAGATTCCACAGAAATACTCTCAAAAATATCGTATACGCATCTCGTTCAACTACTGCCTCTACAAGATATAAGAAAACGTACTTTTTACGAAGTAGAATGTATAAAGCAAGCTTGGAGTGTAGAAGAGTTAAAAAGACAGATCAATACACTATACTACGAACGAAGCGGAATAAGCAAAAAGCCAGATCAACTGTCCAAAATTGTCAATCAGAAAGCGGAACGCTTGACGGCAGAAGACATCATTAAATCTCCATTCACCTTTGAATTCTTGGGATTCAAGGCGAAAGATGTGGTGTATGAAAATGATCTGGAGAAGGCTCTACTGGAACGCTTAGAGGATTTCTTGCTCGAACTAGGCAATGGTTTCTGCTTCGAGGCTAAACAAAAGCGTATCCTGATTGGTGGTGAATATTTCTTTATCGATCTGGTGTTTTATCACCGGGTACTGAAATGCCACGTCTTAGTAGAACTCAAAGTAGATGAGGCTAAGCATGAACATATCGGCCAGCTAAAGACCTATGTAAACTACTATAAAAAGGAGATCATGCAGGAAGGCGACAATCCTCCTGTAGGGTTGTTACTGGTGACCAACAAAAATAGTGCATTGGTAGAATATGCGATTGCAGATAGTGATCAGCAGCTATTCGTTAGTAAGTACCTCCTTGAACTGCCATCGGAAGAAGATCTAATCGCCGAGATAGAACGTGAGAAAAATATATTGCGGGAACAAGGTGTGGTATATGGGGAGGATTAAGACTATAATGATTATGAAAGGGCAAAGTATATTTACTATTTTAGCGGGTAGACAACCATTATAATATAATTACAAACAGAAAAACCATTTTAAAAATAAGATTAAAATTATGACATCACTATTCATCGGCACTCAAGAATTATTCTTAACCTTAATACCCCTAGCCTACGGCCTCTTCATCGTAGCCATATTTTATGGATTGTACAAAGTACTATCTATTCTATTAGACCGTTACTTGGTAGCCAAACGAGAACATACCTCAGCCCTACTTCAACAGAGCGAAGCACTGAAAGAAATCGCTTCGGCAATTAGAGATTCGAATGATAAACACAACACGCCACCAGAGATAATCTAACATGAAAGGCAAAAGCACTATGAATTCGTAAGAAAAATAAAAAATCTAAAGAGAATAAAAGTGAAGATTGATTGGTTGTGGTGGAAAGGCTTAAAAAAATAGATTTATTCAGTGCAATGGAAGCGGTAATTACAGACGTAATCAACATTATTGAAGAGGGGCGCCGGAAAGCATATCAAGCGATCAATTCTTCTATGGTCGAAGCTTATTGGCTTGCGGGGAAACGGATTGTAGAGGATGAACTGGAAGGTCAGGATAGAGCAGAATATGGTAATTAAAAAACTAGCTGATGCGCTTACGCTCTGATTTGGCAGTGGCTATCTCCTTCAACTTTGTACAACTATAAACTATTCTACACGACATTCTGTGATGAGGAGATTTTCTACACAGTGTGTAGAAAATTGAGTTGGAGCCACAACAAATCTATAATGAGGGTGTTATACAAAAACGCACAGCTATATTATCTGAAGGAAGCCGCAGATCAAAACTGGGCTGTTTGTGGTGATCGATCCAGATGGCTATTTAGTCCGCTTCACCCAAGAATTGGGGTTGCGAGAAGTAAGAGAACCGAATAGCTGAGCGACAGAATATATAACGTAAAATATGAAAAAAAATTTATTGCATCTGATTCTAATTCTACTAGTGTCAACAGCCGCGATCGATCGTTCATCAGCGCAAACGAACAATTCCGCACATGATGATTTTTTTCACACTGTGGTGAACAACCACAATCAAATCTTTCAGATGTCTTGTATTCCATCAGTCGTCGAAATTATTCTGAAGTATTATAAAGCAGTAGGTTTCAATTTCTACGACCTACAGAACGAGTGGCAAAACAAAACTGATGGTTCTTTCCGCAATTTTGACAACAAAGAGCTGTACGGTATCACTTTTCACCAAAAATTTGTACTGCCGCGAGATGAAACCTTTCCCATCGATAGCCTTTTCCAAGCTATAGAAAAAGAGCTAGCCTCGGGTAAAAAAGTGATTATCTCACTTCCTTCCGATACGGGATGGCATATGTTTGTTATCAATGAGCAGACGCCGGATGGAGAATTTATTTCATACAGCAAACTCGGATCCCACACATTGATCGTTCGAGACACCAAAGAAATTGTAAAGAAATCTAACGGTACAGAAATCATGACCTACACGATGTCATCTCGTTAGGACTTTGAGTAAGCTCCTTTCAGTCGGTTCTTTGATTTACCAAAAGGAGCTTACTGAATAATAATTCAATTAACTTCATATCCCTTATTTTTTTTCTTGCTCAAATTGACATTCCAAGGTCAACTTTACGAAATTACGGGAAACCATAAAATAATCTTATCCTATCAAGATATCTTTGATAAAGACATGCTTTCACAATAAATTGTGATCAAAATCATTTCTATTTAATAAGAAAATTAATTATTTTGGAATGAAAATTAAGACAAACCATTTGACCAATAGATACCGATATGCAATTCAAGATAAAGCTTAAGGCGTTTGAACCAAATACTCTTATCCCAATCAATTATCAATACTCTGTTTCCGCAGCTCTGTATAAGATTATGGAGAAAGGAAATACAACTTATGCGGATTTTCTACATAATACTGGTTATGGACGTGGCTTTAAATTCTTCACTTTTTCTGACATCAACTGTCCTTTTGAGGTTAAAGGCGATCGATTGCGTCTGAAAAAAGATGAACTGACTTTGGCAGTTTGCTTTCATGTTACGGAGGCAATGGAAAGTTTCATCAAAGGCCTTTTTACTTCTGAGAAGATTGATATCGCGGACAAAAAATCAAAAGCAAGCTTTCAGGTTGCATCGGTGGAGACCGTACCAAATCCTCTTTCGATGTATAACGAATCTGAAATTGTGTCGAAACTGTTGAAACCACTATCCCCTATTGTTTCGGGAGTACCGAATGATAAGGGCAACGATGATTACCTTGAACCTAGCGATCCTCGATTTATCGAACGCTTACTGCTCAACTGGCGTAGCAAGATCGAAGATTGCTATGATAAGGCTACTGCAAATGGTGCGCTGTTGATGATGGAGGTGATTCCGACGAAACATGACTTTAAATCTCGTTTAATCACCATTAAAGCGGATACCGAGGCCGAAACTAAAATACGTGGCTGGGTAAATTTTGAACTGAAAGTTACGGCAGAGAAACGATTTGTAGAGTTGTTGTTGAATGCGGGCCTAGGATTGTTTAATGCACAGGGAATGGGGTGTGTGGAGGTAAGTATAACATAAATCAAATATTGAAAACGAGAACTATGACCATATTTCAAACATACACTGGAAACGCTATGCTCAACAATGCATTGATGACCATAGAAGCACTCGCCAAGCTGAGCGACATATCGGAAGTCAATCCTAGTCTATTGTTAGAGCTATACAGAAAGTGTGACTTAAAAAGCACGAATAAACGCTTGAAAAGCTACACGATGCTTTTCACAAAGAATGGACCTTTGCATAATGACAAAACAAATGGCGACAGGATCTACGAATCATTGCTTAATACCATTATTTCGAACTACGAAAACGACGGACCTATAATATGTGAAATATCTGGGTTAAGATTCAAATCAACGTTTAGTAACCTTTATGAATTAGCATTAAAGAACGTTGGCTTTTCAGAAAAAGAAATCAAATCTAAGGACACCAATATTAGCAGGACTTGGTTTCCTTTAATAGGTGGCTTAGGTTCCGATGCACAAGCCTTGCCTCAGGCAAAGTTTACAGTGCAGATCCACCCTATATGTATCGCTATTCTCCAGTTCCTACCGTTGTCGGCCGTGTTGTATAAGGGAGGAATTTTACTAGTAGACTCTTCCAATTTTGGTTTATCCAGAGAGATGGTTTCAGCCAATGTAAAAACATTATCCGAAAAAATCCAAGCGGTTTCTTCAAAAGAATCCGTTGAAAATGTACGAGACTTTGCTAAAGGAGATTATTTGTTAAAGGCACTGTCCATTCTAACTGAAAAAGAGGATTATGAGGAAACTTATTCCGACTTGAATATGTGGAGCTTCTCCAATTCAGGCACGGGAGCAAGTTGCGAAATTGACAGAGTGCCAAACGCATTGATTAGGAAACTACAAAGGCTTTTAAGGAGGCCTACAGTCAGTACGGAACTAAAAGGAATTTTATCGAGAAATGAAAGCGCGTATAGTTTCCTAGACTCGCTGGAAGGAAACAAAGACTGGTTTTTGCTATACCCCAATGTATTTGGTAGTGGAAAAAAAGCAACTAAATATGATGGGGTTACTGCTGAATTTTTGGAAGCATATTACAATGCTATTGAAAAAGCAGAGCTTATCCCGACAGCAAAATACATTGCTGGATTAATTGAAAAATATAAATCAAGACAGTCAGAAAAGATACTAGATAAAACAGATGCTTGGGGCGATTCGGAATATAAACTTGAATTATTCAAAGTACTGGTAAAAGCGACAGAAAATAGTGAATGGAATTTGGAACAACATATTGCTATACTAGATAATACAGACGAGCTACCTATTAAAAACAATTACTATCAATACCAAAAGCTTATTCATTATTTCACTCAAAAAAAGATTCAAAGTGATACAATTACTAAAGTAGACATTCTAAACACTAGAGTGTTTAATGCGTGCAAATGGATTATTGGTTTGATTCAAAAAGATGAAAAAGTAAATACTATAAAATCTAACCTTACCAATCCGAATGAAAATCAAAAAGTTGGATTTAACAGAGTGACATTTGATGCATTGGATAAGACCGAAGTTAAATTCGAAGATATAGTTGAGATCTTTTATGATGAGGACTACAATTTCAGAAAATACGGATTGAATGAACTACTTCGGATTTTCTTTTCCCAACCAAATCAAGAAACATTTGAGTTCCGCAATTTAAAGAACCTTCTAAAAAACAAAGTCATTTTTCGGAATTGGATGAATAGAATACAAGAGTTTGCCAACGACTATCAAACTTATTTTTATGCTAACAACTTCAATTTAGAAACAGGAAAACCTTCTTACAAAAAATTCAAAAAAACGATTAATGCTTTAGTCAAAGAGAATGACAACTTCTATTCTTTACTAAACGAAGTGATTTATAACACGAATCATCATATCAAACAAGCAGAACAAAATAAGAAAGACAAATGGTCGATTGAAGAATTGATGACCAATCCACTTGGCAATAGCAACCACAACATTTGCACATTGGCAGTCAAATTTTTATTAAAACAAACAGCAATAAGCCCCATAAAAGAATCATTAACCAACGTAAATTAATAAAAGTAGATCATGGCAAAATTAAACAACATTACAGGCGCATTATTGATAGATGCAACCGCAACATTCTTAAATGGAGCAGGCCTGGGTGTACAAGAAGACAAAAATCGTGTAATTCCTAAAACGTATAAGGAAAAGGTTAACAACAGACTGGAAGATGTCCCTTATGTGTCTGCACAAGCATGGAGAAGATGGCTAAGAGATACCTGCAATGAAGAGAATAATTGGAATCCAAGTGAACTACGAGCCGTGGGTGAAGGCTCTGAAAAAGGAACAACCAATAAAATCTCAACAGAATTAAATCCAATCGAATTTCCCGAAGATGATTTATTCGGATATATGAAAGCTGGAGCAAAAGGTGAAGAAAGTGTTCAAAGAACCTCTCCTTTTAAATCATCCATATTGAAAGGTATCAAAAACATGCGTACTATTAATATTGATGAAGCCTTTGTGCATTTGAAAGAAGGTACACCACTACCTTACTCAACCAAGTTCTACTCCGCACATTTGGAGGGTTTTTTCAATTTGGAGTTTTATCGCTTAGGAGTATATGATAATCTTGGGAGTAAACAAGAACTTTCATCTGATATAGCAGAAAAGCATAGTGACAAATTAAACCGATCTAGCTTAGGTGCCAAATTCTCCCGCTATGAGCTAAAAAACGGAGAGGAAAACAGGAGAAACAATGCTTCAGGACTACTCAAAGGTTTAGCTTATTTGAGAGGTGGCGCAAAGCAAGCTGCATTTGGTGCGGATGTGTCTCCAAAAGTGTTAATTCTTGCCGGCTTGGAATCTGCCAATCCAATCTTTAACAATCTGTTTATTGGAACTGGTGAAAAACCAATCTTAAACGTTGAATTATTGCTAGAGCTATCAAACGACTATAAAAACAAATTAGCTACCCCTATTTATGTGGGGTTCAGAAAAGGGTATTTGCAAAATGAAGATGAAATAAATGAAAAACTAAAAGATGGATTCGTATTGGCATCACCAGTTGAAATTGTCAGTCAATTCAACCAAAACTATTTAACGAATGGATAAAATACTGGAAATACAATTTTCAGGATGGACTGCAACACCTCGGCTTCCGTTTATTCTTTCGGGAAATGCTGTGTGCATGCATACACCAAGTTATTCGCTTATTCTCGGTATAATTGGCTGTTGTATGGGAAGGCTTGTTTTGGCTAGTGAAGTCAAATTGGGATTCAAGTACACCTACGATACCACTGCACAAGACTTAGAAACAAGACAGCGATTGGAGTATGACGGACGTAAAGTGAAAACACATAGCAAAGGTACGGATGCTTATACCCGGGAATTTCATACTGATCCCAAACTCACCATATGGATTAACAAATTGGATTGGCAAAAATACTTTGACAATCCAATTGGTACACCCTCACTGGGTCGCTCGCAGGATATTTTGAAAATTGACAAAGTGTCAGTTGTCGAAGTAGAGAAAACGGATAGAGGAAACTTAGGAGGTTCATTATTACCTTTTACGGGCGGTTTACAGGCGGGCGGACAATTAGTACAGTTAGCCGAATCTTATCTTGAAAATGAAGAAGTGGGTTCTGGAAGAACACCACAATCCTCAAAGGTATTTATTTCTATACCGCACGATAATGATGCAGAAGTAACATTTAATAATCTATATAAAACCAAAGGGGAAAATTCTGTCACGTTTTATTTGCACGAATTTATTAATGAATAAGAATTACTTTGACCAGTTTTTCGCTAAAAGTGATGGTGTCACCACACTCGAAATGCATACCCGACATGTAATAACTGCCGGAGAAAATCTATTACGATCGCTTCCTTTAAATGGGGAAGAAAGAAGGCACTGGAATGAAAAGCTGGTCAGAGTAGCTGTTTTACATGATTTAGGTAAAATCCATAAAGATTTTGTCAAAAGATTAAGCGGTGAGAAAAGTAGCGATATTCGTCATGAACTTGTATCTCTACTATTTTGCATCAAATATTTACATTTGGACGATGATGAATTGTTTGCTATTGCTACCCATCATAAAGGAATTGTAAACACACATTCAACTGCAAAAGGGACCTTATCTCCGGATCATATTATAAATTACATTACTGAATGGTATGATGCCGATCTAGCAATTTTCTCCATAGAAAATATGCAAGCCTGGCTCAATATCTTTGACATAGAAGACGACCTTGTTTTACAAAACAGCGTTAAAGAATTGCCTAAAGATGTTAAAATGTATTTGAATGCCAAATATCAGAAAAAGGCCATTCAAAGCATTGCTATCAGAAAACAATTTTCATTGATGAGAGCATTGTTAATGGCAGCCGACCATTTGGGCTCTGCAAGAAAGGAGGATGACATACCTAAATACAAACAGCTTACGCTTGCCGATTTTCAACCGAGTAAAGATAATATCTATTTTCCTTTCCGACCTTTTCAAGAAAGATTACAAGAGATAAAAACAGATGTAATATTGCATGCTCCAACAGGATCTGGCAAGACAGAAGCTGCGTTGAATTGGGTATTTGCCAATCAATCTGAAAACGCCAGAGTATTTTACTTGTTGCCATATACAGCTAGTATCAACGCAATGGTTACTCGTTTGCAAAGACACTATAATGATGAAGTAGTTACGGCGCTACATTCCAAAACATTAGATTTTTTCTACGACCAAATTTCGGGAGAATACAGCAATAATGAGAAGGATTATCAAAAAATAGAGCAAGAAGCAAAGAACAAAAAATCCTTATCGAGAGAACTGTTTTATCCAATAAAAGTAGCAACACTACATCAGATTTTAAAAACTTCTCTAAAAGGGAAAGGTTGGGAATTTGCTTTGTTCGATTATAAAAATGCTTTGTTTATCGTCGATGAGTTTCATACCTATGATGCATTATTGACTGGTATGTTATTGGCAACAATAAAGCTGTATCGCAGGCTATTCAATGCAAAGTTTTTCTTCTTGTCAGCCACTATTCCTGACTTCATGTTACAACTTATCATCAGAGAAATATATGATGGGGACTACTCAAAACTGATACGACCTGATGCTAATAAAGAACAAGATAAAGTTGTATTAGAAAGAAAAAGGCATCAACTGTATTGCATGAGTGATGCAACGATTGAAGATGAAACGTATTTAATTAAAGAATACTTGAATGAAGGAAGATCTGTTCTAATTATTGTCAATAATGTGAAGACTGCTCAAAAGCTGTATAAGGAAATCCAATTTGCGGGCTCTGTACAACTATTACATAGTGGATTTAATAAGAGAGATAGAACAATTATCGAAAGAGCTATTACTAATGAAGATATCCTTAGCCGACCTCAATTATTGATTGCTACACAAGCGGTAGAAGTAAGTTTGGATATTGACTATGACATCGCTTTTATCGAAAATGCTCCGATTGATGCTTTGATTCAGCGTTTTGGCAGAATTAACCGAGCAGGCAAAAAGAATATCAATCCAATAGATAGAGAGATGAGCTTACAAAATGATACTGTTCCTGTTTATGTCTTTGAAAAATCAATTGGAAATACGCCGTTTTATGATAATAAGGTTTTAGCGGATACATGGACTGAACTCTCAGTCCTCAACAATTGTGAATTGGGAGAAGATGATTTAATCAACGTTTGTAATATCGTATACAAAGATGGTTATAACGAAGTGCAGCAAAGAGATTTTGAAACTGGCTTAAACAATACGATCATTACTGAATTTGAAGAAGATTGGATAGCTGGACATTGGCGAGATTGGGTAGATGATATTTTACAGAATAAGAACCAAAAGGTTGAAGTGCTATGTCGTAATCTTATTGAAGAATATGAAGCAAAAATCACTGAGCGAAGGTTTTTAGAAGCTAATCAACTGTTGGTTCAAGTATATAATTACGAAGCGAAAATTTCAAAAGATAGAAAATCTGGAGATGTTTTAATTGCAAATAATCTAACATACAATCCTATAATAGGTTATTACGTTGCGGAAGAAAATATTGATGATCAAATGCTGTAATAGAGACGAGTACTTTAGCTTTTATTTTTTGTTATCAAATATGTAAAATCTTAGTGTATTAACTATGCAAATCACCGGAACCCATATCGCCTATCTCCACACCTGCCACCGAAAACTGTGGTTATTTGCCAATGGTATTCAGATGGAGCATACTTCGGACACCGTAAGTGAAGGAAAACTCATTGCCGATACGACCTATCTTGATCGATCTCGCAAATACACCGAGTTAGCTATCGATGGGATCAAGATAGACTTTTATGATGCGAAGGACAAGGTAATACACGAAGTAAAAAAATCAGACAAAGTGGAACATGCACACATAGCGCAGGTCAAGTATTATATGTATGTATTGTCTAGAAATGGTATAGACGAACCTGAAGCTATACTCGAATACCCTAAGTTAAAGCAGCGAGATATCGTTCATTGGGATGATGACGTGATATTATTAGGCAGGCAATGGGAACATGAAGCTGATAAAATCATCAGTCAAGAGAATTGCCCTCCATTAATCAAAAAAGGGATTTGCAAAAACTGTAGCTATTTTGATCTATGTTATATTGATGAAGAATGAATGAAATAGAAATATATAAAACTGCAGATGCAGCCATTGAAGTTGACGTGACGCTTCAAGGAGATACTGTTTGGTTAAACCGTCACCAGATGGCATTGTTGTTCGACCGTGATGTCAAGACTATCGGGAAACATGTCAATAATATTTTCAACGAAGGAGAATTAGAAGAAAATGTGGTTGTCGCAAAATTTGCGACAACCAGTAAACATGGTGCAATTAAGGATAAATCGCAAACAAAGAATGTCACATACTACAATTTGGATGTAATCATATCAGTCGGGTACAGAGTAAAATCCATTAGAGGCACCCAATTTCGACAATGGGCAACACAACGACTAAAAGATTATTTGGTAAAAGGTTATGCTATTAACGAAAAACGTCTTGCTGAAAAACAGCAACAGGTAGAACATCTTAAAACAGGAATCAGAATATTAAGTCGAGCCATCGAACAGCAAGCATCCCTACAAGATAGTGTGACCTTGAAAGCTTTTGCAAATGGTCTCCAGTTATTGGATGATTATGATCATGAACAATTGGATCAAAAGGGCAAAACAGTAAAAGATACGGTATATCCATCTATAACAGACTATCTGGAGCTTATACTAAACATGAAATCAGATTTCGAGTCCGATGTGTTTGCCAAGCCTAAAGACACGGGTTTTGAGAGTTCTGTCAATCAAATCCAGCAAACCTTTGACAATGTAGAGTTGTATGCTACGATTGAAGAAAAAGCAGCCATGCTATTGTACCTCATTGTCAAGAACCACTCTTTTGTGGACGGCAATAAGCGTATTGGCGCTGCTTGCTTTCTTCATTTTTTGAACATGAATAGTCTTCTATTTTATTCCAATGATCAACCTGTCATCAGCAACGAAGCCTTAGCTGCACTCACCTTGTTTGTAGCGACGAGCAAATCCGATGAGATGGAAACGGTAAAACAGTTTATCATAAGTATTTTGAACAGAAGTGAATAACCCCGGTCTGCTATGAAAAAAACCTATTATCTGTTCAATCCTGGAAGGATGTCTCGTAAAGACAATACCCTGAAATTTATTCCAGTAGATGAAAATGGTTCAGAAGGTCAACCAAAATATATTCCTGTAGAAGGTGTAAGTGATTTATTCTGTTTCGGTGCATTGGATGCCAACAGCGCCTTATACAATTTTTTAGGAAAAGCTGGAATTGCTGTACATTTCTTTGATTACTATGAACACTATACAGGAAGCTTCCAACCTAAAGAATATCTACTCGCTGGGAAAATGCAAATCGAACAAACCAAACGCTACATCGACAAAAAGAAACGAATGGAGCTTGCTCGAAAGTTTGTCTCGGGAGCTGCATTCAACATGGGTAAAAACCTGCGTTACTATATTAATCGTGACAAGGACCTCTCTCCTATCTTGGAAGTAATGGAAAATTATGCTGGATTAATAGAGGGAGCTAACGCCATTGATGAACTGATGGGTATAGAAGGCAATATTAGGCAAACTTACTATAGCGCTTTTGATGGGATCGTTTCGGCAGACTTCCAAATGGAGAACCGCAGCAAACGGCCTCCTCAAAATGAAATCAATGCTTTAATATCTTTCGGCAATATGCTTTGCTACACATTGTGTTTAAGTCAGATATACCATACTCAGTTAAATCCTACAATCAGTTTTTTACATGAACCAGGGTATAGACGCTACTCTCTTGCCCTCGATATTGCTGAGATATTTAAACCGCTATTGGTGGATCGCATTATTTTCAGGGTACTGAATAAAAAAGAGATACAGAGTAAAGATTTCGACCATCAACTCAATAGCTGCCTACTGAAAGAATCAGGAAGAAAAGCATTTGTGCGTATATGGGAAGAAAGAATAAATGAGACGTTTAAACATCCAGTACTTAAACGCAACGTAAGTTATAAACATCTTATTAAATTGGAATGTTATAAGCTTACTAAGCATATCTTAGGTATGGAGGAGTATAAACCTTTTAAAGCGAGGTGGTAATATGTATGTTATTTTGGTATATGATATTGGAGAAAAACGGGTTGGTAAAATGCTAAAGCTTTGTCGAAGATATCTCAACTGGATTCAAAATTCTGTATTCGAAGGTGAAATAACGGAGGTTAAGCTGAAAGAACTTTTAGTGCATGCAAAGAAGATAATGTTTATTGAGGAGGATAGCATTATTATTTTTAAAAGCAGACAGGAGAAATGGATGGAAAAAGAGGTTTTAGGTAAAGAGAAAAATGAATTGGACACTTTTCTTTAACTCTCCATAAAGTTGTCGATGATGACATTCTTAGGTAGCTCTTTGACATATTGGTTGTGCGTTTTTGGTAAAATCGGCCTTAAATACATTAAAAAGTAGGTTGTCGATCCCCCACTGTTTTCGGCTTATTGTTGATCGACTAATTTTGGGATAAATATAGTGAGCTTTAAACACAATTATTACTACAATAAACGTACATTTGTGCACCGTTTTCGGACGGACCTTAATCGCACCATACAGGAATTGAAATTTCGTTGGGGTCGTGTAAAATAATAATATCGTACACCTTAATCGCACCATACAGGAATTGAAATTGTGTTGGGGGATATTCAAAACGGATTAGTGGACAAACCTTAATCGCACCATACAGGAATTGAAATATTGCTCCTTATCCGGGAACTCGGGAACCGGCATAACACCTTAATCGCACCATACAGGAATTGAAATAAGGAGATACGGAAAGTTACGGCGATGGTACGTTTACCTTAATCGCACCATACAGGAATTGAAATAAAAGAGGAAAAAACGGAATTAACGGAAAACGGGAACCTTAATCGCACCATACAGGAATTGAAATAAGTCGAAATACTTGTTTGATTGGATTTTGTCAAAAGACCTTAATCGCACCATACAGGAATTGAAATATCGACGGGGTTAGGCATCATAATTTTGTAGAAAAACCTTAATCGCACCATACAGGAATTGAAATAGTGACGATATTGTGGGGCAAAACCGGAATTACCGTACCTTAATCGCACCATACAGGAATTGAAATAATGGTTGAGGACGAAATTTTTATTAACAATTATTTAACCTTAATCGCACCATACAGGAATTGAAATACGGCTGCATCCGGGTTGTACACGGGTCGAATGAGACCTTAATCGCACCATACAGGAATTGAAATCATACACAAACAAGCCTTTGCCGGTCGCTTGTTCGACCTTAATCGCACCATACAGGAATTGAAATAATTAGCGGCGGAAATAAATAGTAACATTCCAGTCAACCTTAATCGCACCATACAGGAATTGAAATTGATGTTTATTACACCGTGTTGGATATGTTCGCACAACCTTAATCGCACCATACAGGAATTGAAATTGGGATTTAAGAGAGGTTATTTTGTCAGATTCCAACCTTAATCGCACCATACAGGAATTGAAATAAAATATTTTCTTTTATTTTTTAATTTTTCTCAAAACCTTAATCGCACCATACAGGAATTGAAATTTGGCGAACGGAACGGAATGTTTGTATTGGTTCGGTACCTTAATCGCACCATACAGGAATTGAAATTGGTTTGAGTTGCACGGGTGTAGTAATAAAGCCGGACCTTAATCGCACCATACAGGAATTGAAATATCGTTGAAACGCTACCTTTTGAATTTGCCCGAATGACCTTAATCGCACCATACAGGAATTGAAATATGTTTCCGTTTGTTACTCTAATTGGAGCAATTGGTACCTTAATCGCACCATACAGGAATTGAAATTAGTCCGCCCGCTCCTCTTTATACCGCTCCGCCTCACCTTAATCGCACCATACAGGAATTGAAATATCGTAAACAAACATTTTTTCCAACCCCTCCAATAACCTTAATCGCACCATACAGGAATTGAAATTTACTTAATCAATTTTTTATTGAAACTTAAACCAACACACCTTAATCGCACCATACAGGAATTGAAATGTCTGCGCGGCTAATTCGTGCCTGTGGTCGTGAAGTACCTTAATCGCACCATACAGGAATTGAAATATTGTAGTAGGTCAAAAAAGCGGAGAGAGTACAGCAGACCTTAATCGCACCATACAGGAATTGAAATCCTATTCTTCATGCAGCGTTTTCAAAAAGAAATGAACACCTTAATCGCACCATACAGGAATTGAAATTCGTAACGGTAGAAACTACCGACAGAGCTATTAGAAACCTTAATCGCACCATACAGGAATTGAAATCTTCTGATTTCGAAATAAACATAAACAATGTTTCACCTTAATCGCACCATACAGGAATTGAAATGAAGACGAGCTACCATTTTAAAGACGTCAAAATATTACCTTAATCGCACCATACAGGAATTGAAATTTATGTAAATACAGTCAAATAGGAGCGATTTATAAAAACCTTAATCGCACCATACAGGAATTGAAATTCGGAGAATGATGTTGATTACCCCATTTTTCAATCTGACCTTAATCGCACCATACAGGAATTGAAATTGAATCAAACGGGGTTAAGTTTTATTACGGACATCCGACCTTAATCGCACCATACAGGAATTGAAATTTGAAGACTGTTTATTATATTCAGCACCGTCTTTCGAACCTTAATCGCACCATACAGGAATTGAAATTGTGGTTAATACTCCTGACGGGTCAATACCGCCTAACCTTAATCGCACCATACAGGAATTGAAATACAGGATCCACCCACTGGGGCACATCAACAATAAGGAACCTTAATCGCACCATACAGGAATTGAAATAGCAGAGAAACATCCGCTTTTAGGTTCTCCAATCACCTTAATCGCACCATACAGGAATTGAAATAGTTTTTAAGGGTTGGCGGCAATTCGAAGGTTAAAACCTTAATCGCACCATACAGGAATTGAAATGATGCAGAAAAAGCGGTGATCATCGCTGAGGGTGACCTTAATCGCACCATACAGGAATTGAAATAACTGACGGCAAGTCAACTGTCCATCCGTAACCTGACCTTAATCGCACCATACAGGAATTGAAATACCCTATATTCCTAGGAAGTTTGCTTTTCCGCATAGACCTTAATCGCACCATACAGGAATTGAAATTCCTGTGAGCCTTTTCGTGTTCCCGCTTACAAAAACCTTAATCGCACCATACAGGAATTGAAATAACGGAGAAAGTTCTGCAATGGCTTCAACGGGGGTTATTACCTTAATCGCACCATACAGGAATTGAAATAATGGCGCAGTTTCAGGCACGGTGTACGAACAGACAACCTTAATCGCACCATACAGGAATTGAAATGTTGTTGCCGTTCCAAAAATTAAATCCCCTACAGGTTACCTTAATCGCACCATACAGGAATTGAAATAAGGCTATGTCAGGAAACTCACTCCAATAGAGTGTGAACCTTAATCGCACCATACAGGAATTGAAATTGAGTATTAACAAAACTTTATCGGGTGTAATGTAACCTTAATCGCACCATACAGGAATTGAAATAAAGATGAAAGTCTATTTCCTGAATTTTTGTCTTTACCTTAATCGCACCATACAGGAATTGAAATAATAGAAAAGGCTGTACGCCCATTCGCGGAGCAGGACCTTAATCGCACCATACAGGAATTGAAATAACAGTTTGTGAAACGATTTTAATAGGCTTTAAACAAACCTTAATCGCACCATACAGGAATTGAAATTACGCTGAAAGCATCTTGTTTATCAAAGGTCGCCTAACCTTAATCGCACCATACAGGAATTGAAATAAGCTTCGAGCCAGATCCATTTGTAAAATATGAGACCTTAATCGCACCATACAGGAATTGAAATTGGCTATCTTTAAGGTTATACGTATTTGCATACCACACCTTAATCGCACCATACAGGAATTGAAATTTGCTAAAAAATGCTAAATAAAATCAAAAATAGGACCTTAATCGCACCATACAGGAATTGAAATATGGTCAAAGTATGTAAGGTAAAAATTAGCAAAGTAACCTTAATCGCACCATACAGGAATTGAAATACATGGGGATAGACGGTGATGCGAATTAGATTACTCACCTTAATCGCACCATACAGGAATTGAAATCTATCTCTAATCTTGACAATGTCTCCTAAATGGGGCACCTTAATCGCACCATACAGGAATTGAAATTCAGGTGTTTTGATAAATTCAATCATGCTGTTTTTAACCTTAATCGCACCATACAGGAATTGAAATAAGAAAATGCAATTCTGCAAAACGACCAAACCGCCAAACCTTAATCGCACCATACAGGAATTGAAATCGACTTCTGGGATCTTATGCTCTGTTCGCCTGTAAACCTTAATCGCACCATACAGGAATTGAAATCAAGTTGCCACATGTTTGAAAATCTTGTGGCTAGGTACCTTAATCGCACCATACAGGAATTGAAATGAGCATCATTTCAGGAAAGACAGCGGTTAGCGGAACCTTAATCGCACCATACAGGAATTGAAATAAATCTAAAATCTATAAGTTTCAACCTGAAGGATGACCTTAATCGCACCATACAGGAATTGAAATTAGACAGGATTCATAAGGTTAGCCGGAGCTACATATAACCTTAATCGCACCATACAGGAATTGAAATATCAGCTAAAGGACTAGATAATCCGAATTCGAAAGAAAACCTTAATCGCACCATACAGGAATTGAAATTGAGGAGGTTAAGCGATTCGAACAGCAAAGGGCGAACCTTAATCGCACCATACAGGAATTGAAATAAACGGAAAGCGTCGGGTCATAATAGAACAATTCGCGACCTTAATCGCACCATACAGGAATTGAAATCTGCTTATCCTGTTGGAAGTTTGATTAAGTATACTATACCTTAATCGCACCATACAGGAATTGAAATATCGAAACAGTAATTCCGTACGTTCGTTTTCGTGTGACCTTAATCGCACCATACAGGAATTGAAATATCTTTGCCGCGCTGAACAAGAACCAAAGGCTTACGCACCTTAATCGCACCATACAGGAATTGAAATGATTTTAATTATACCGAATTCGGTACAATTAAAAAACACCTTAATCGCACCATACAGGAATTGAAATAAACGGAAAGCGTCGGGTCATAATAGAACAATTCACCTTAATCGCACCATACAGGAATTGAAATGTGAAAAGGAAGATATTCCGAAATATGAACAAAAACCTTAATCGCACCATACAGGAATTGAAATAATATTTTCACTCCATGCTTATCTAAGAGAATTTAACCTTAATCGCACCATACAGGAATTGAAATTATCATTTTTTGATAAACTAACTGATATGTACAAAAAACCTTAATCGCACCATACAGGAATTGAAATAAGAAGAGATCGATATTTTTATGAGAGAGGTATATTTACCTTAATCGCACCATACAGGAATTGAAATGATCTTAGGAAGTCTATAGCTGCTTCGAAGCCTGAAACCTTAATCGCACCATACAGGAATTGAAATTATATCCCCCTTCCTGAGATCGTCTATAGCTCTTTCAAACCTTAATCGCACCATACAGGAATTGAAATAAACTAAAGTTAGCTACCGTAGACGACGAGCTAGTAGACCTTAATCGCACCATACAGGAATTGAAATGTCGTATTCTTTATTATAGCTGTGCCTTTTTCAGAACCTTAATCGCACCATACAGGAATTGAAATGAATATCCATAATAGTGTCGCTATTTGGTGTTATCACCTTAATCGCACCATACAGGAATTGAAATATGTTACAGGCAATCGACAATCCTGTTATCCCAGATACCTTAATCGCACCATACAGGAATTGAAATTTCTTACCCTGCCGTGTCTTGGTCTGTTGCATCGATAACCTTAATCGCACCATACAGGAATTGAAATAGCTTCTTGGGTAGGAGATGGAATTTTATCCGTAAACCTTAATCGCACCATACAGGAATTGAAATAGATTGGCAGCAACTGTCGACGAGGCCTTTTGGGAACCTTAATCGCACCATACAGGAATTGAAATATGGCTACGGATTGCTTTATGGTCATGATTGACACAACCTTAATCGCATCATACAGGAATTGAAATTTGAAAGGCAAAACCTTCATGAAAGGATTACGAGAACCTTAATCGCACCATACAGGAATTGAAATTTTGGCAACATCGTAGAATTGTCGAATAACTGATGATACCTTAATCGCACCATATAGGAATTGAAATCGTCTTCCCGGAACGCGTACCGCCATTTAAGACGACCTTAATCGCACCATACAGGAATTGAAATGAAGTCGCGCACTTGCCAGAGGACATGCAAAAACCAACACCTTAATCGCACCATACAGGAATTGAAATGTTTGCAGGATGCTCTACATTTTGGAACATGGCTAACACCTTAATCGCACCATACAGGAATTGAAATGATCGAAAACAACCGGGTGTGGAACAAAGCCGCACGACCTTAATCGCACCATACAGGAATTGAAATGGAGATAATAAGATCGTGGTGTTTTTTCCTCCGATTACCTTAATCGCACCATACAGGAATTGAAATTATGATGAGGCAAAGATAAACGAGCATTCTGCACAACCTTAATCGCACCATACAGGAATTGAAATAACTGTACCTTAATATTGATCGAAATCGAAGTGAGACCTTAATCGCACCATACAGGAATTGAAATAAGTCAGAAGATAGAAGAGAGGGCGATATCACGATGACCTTAATCGCACCATACAGGAATTGAAATTTTGATCTTTGTGCATAAAGGAGCAGGGAAGGGTAACCTTAATCGCACCATACAGGAATTGAAATTGGAGATTAAAGAATCCGGAGCTGTGGCAGCCTTGACCTTAATCGCACCATACAGGAATTGAAATGCAAAAGGAAGCAGAAATTGAACTGGCTTTAATCACCTTAATCGCACCATACAGGAATTGAAATCCAATTCAGGTTATAGCAGGACAAGCAATAGAAATAACCTTAATCGCACCATACAGGAATTGAAATAGCATTTTTTTATTATATAACACATGAAGATAAAAACCTTAATCGCACCATACAGGAATTGAAATACTATTCGTTAATGCTATAGGCTCAACGCCTGAGGAACCTTAATCGCACCATACAGGAATTGAAATGAAGATCATGCTTATTTTGTGGGCACTCCACAGGAAGACCTTAATCGCACCATACAGGAATTAAAATCAGTAATTCCCGACAGTCAAGCATACCCCTATTAATTCAGATAATTTTAACAAAAATCACAATACGTTATCCTTACAATCATTATATTCGCACAAAACAAAAAGTATTGCATTAAAGAAAAACTAATTATGACCACTACCGTATTAACTGAACATCAAGAGGCGCTACGGCCGAATGCGCAACGAGCAAAGAATGTAATTCTAGTACTGAAATTTATTCTAGCACTTGAATTTATTGGCATCTTTTTAAATTACCTCCAGTACGAAATGTTGTCGGTTCCAGAAATATCCGAAGAAGCAGCCAACAGTAGCGACTCACGACGGCTGATTTTCGGGATCCTTTACGCAATATGTTTTATCGCAGGTGCCGTAACATTTATCCAATGGTTTCGACGGGCATACTACAATTTAAGTTTGAGAGACAGCTACCTTTCGCATACAGATAAAGACGCTGCGTATTGTTGGTTTATCCCCGTCCTTAACTTATTTAAACCCTATCAGATTATGAAGGATATGTATGTAAAGACAGCTGACCTATTGGAAAGCCGCCATCCTGATATTAAAGAAGGGTTATCAATACCATTACTCACTACTTGGTGGATATTTTGGATAGTTAATAATTTTGCTGGACAACTCTCCTTTAGGTTGATGAGCAAGGCTGATACAATCCTGGATTTAATAGAAGTTACATTTTTGGATATTGCTATCAACTTGATCAGTATTCCGTTAACGCTTTTGGCCATCAGGGTCATTCAACGTTATGCGAAAGCAGAAGAGCTACTAAAAGAAATCCCAGAAGATGACAATGAATGGCAAATAGCAGCTGCCGAGGATGGAGAATAGCATGTTGTTAAGATGTGTTAAACCTAGATAACTGTTATACAAAATAGAGAGGAACTGCCGTTAAGATAGTAATTTTCATAAATTAAGTTAATAATTGGTAAGTTCGTGAGAATCCTGAAGTTCATCCTTCAGGATTTCTTATTTTATGTTTTACAGAAAATTCATTGAATTTTGAGGATGCGCAAAACAGCATCATATCAATTCTATCTCTTTACAATAGGCCACCAATTGTTCATTTTTAGTAAAGCCGAGAACATCTTTCATAAGATTTAATCGTTTCTCTATAGTACTTAAACTCGATGGCTTTATACCTCGCTGCTGAAGGTATTCCGGCATCTGTTTTTGTGAAATACCTTCGTATAAAAACTTAACGATATGGAGGTCAAACGCTGTAAATTCATGCGAATTTTGTTCTTCTGTAAACTTCTTGCTATCTGGCGACTGATAAATACGATTTTGAAAAACAGCCTTCAGAGCTTCGGAAAGATGCTGTCCGTCTCGGCGGGCCTTTCTAACGAGGCCATCAATTTGATTATTCTTAAACATCTGATTCAGTACAGCTGAACGATCTTTTGCCGTCAACACAATAACTTTGATATCCGGTTGGATCTTCTTAACGGCTTTGATCAGCGAAAGGCCATCCTTAATTTCTTGTGGATTATCGTCATCTTCAAATTCGATATCAGTGACAAGCAAAGAATAAGGTTCGTCTTCGCAAATAGCCTTCTTGATCCACGTCAAGGCGTGATCACAATAGTAAACATATTTGGTGTGTTGAATACCTAGATCGTGCAAGGCCTTTTGTAATGAAATGTTAGTTATCTCGTGATCTTCGGCGATAAGTACTTTTTTGAACATACAATTATAGTCTTTTACAAAATTGGAATATCGGTAGTAATACTGAGTCCTTTCCCTAACTCACTGGCAAAGATAATTTTACCCCCTAGACTTTCAATACGGGAAACCGTATTGGCGACTCCTTTACCTTTGCCTTTTTCTTCCGGCACACCGATTCCATTGTCTTTGTAAAAGATTTTCAGATCATTACCGCTCCTTTCAAAACGTATCATCACCTGGCTAGCCTGACTATGTTTCTTCATATTGACCATCCATTCCTGAAGAACATGTTGTATTTCTTGCTTAATTTGTGTGTTGATGTCAATCCATTGTTCCACATCATTCCCCGCTATAATTACGCTGCAATCATCACCGGCAAATGACTTGAGCTTATTTGCGAGGCCTTCGCTATGAGATTTTTATAAGATCCCGCTGTTCTACCTCATGTGATATATCGCAAGATCGGTTATGCATGTCTTCCAACCGATCAAGCACGCCTTCTCGATCTATATTTACGTTTATCCGATATCAGGGCATCATCTGCCTATAAAAGTGGAATATCAATTGTAATACCGAGCCCTTCACCTAATCCGCCTGAAAATAATACGCTACCACCAAGATTTTCAATACGAGATATCATATTAGCTATACCTTTTCCTTTACCCTTCTCTTTTGACATACCTACTCCATTATCTTTATAATAGATCTTCAAGTGATTATCATTCCGTTCAAAACGTATTACAACCTGTCCGGCCTGACTATGTTTCTTCATATTGACCATCCATTCCTGAAGAACATGTTGTATTTCTTGCTTAATTTGTTTGTTGATGTCAATCCACTGTTCCAGATCATTCCCCGCTATAATTACGCGGCAATCATCACCGGCAAATGACTTGAGCATATTTGCAAGGCCTTCGCTATAAGAAATTTTTGTAAGATCCCGCTGTTCTACCTCATGTGATATATC
This sequence comes from Sphingobacterium sp. LRF_L2, assembly GCF_965644235.1. Taxonomy (NCBI): domain Bacteria; kingdom Pseudomonadati; phylum Bacteroidota; class Sphingobacteriia; order Sphingobacteriales; family Sphingobacteriaceae; genus Sphingobacterium; species Sphingobacterium sp. LRF_L2. The sequence continues at coordinate 319,272 of NZ_CBFFRI010000001.1, forward strand.
GCGAGACCGGTTATACATGTCTTCCAACCGATCAAGTACACCGTCCCGATCAATGTCTTCCGTGTATTCGATTTCGGACATTACGCGATAGAGCCCGTTGGCAACTACATCGTGGATCTTTTTCGACAGATGGAGCTTCGTTTCCTGAATATTATTCTGTGCTTCGTACTCCAGTCGTTGTTTTCTTCTTCTGTGATATGATATTCCAATGAAAGCAGCTATGATAAACAACGCTGCGATACTCCCACTTAGCACCCGTTGGCGTATTAATCGATTCGAATTTTCTGCGTTGTCCTTCTGTAGCTGCAGATTGTCTGCTTTATTTTTTTCGACTTCATACCTAATCAATGCAAATTGATTTTTGGCTTCTGCACGAGCACGCTGTAAACTATCACCCAGTAACTGGTAGGTCTCAAAATATCCTTTTGTAGCGCTTTCTGAACTCAGTTCAATAAGCTTACTTAAAGCATAAATTTGATCTTCTGGATTTCGGATTCGTTCCGCAACCTCATACATTTTCTTGGCGTACCAAAGTGCTGAATCTAAGTCTTTAGCTTGGTAATAGTCTGTTAAATGTACATAACTGGCATTCAGCCCCAAAAGATCCTTCTCTTTCTTCCGAATAGACAATGCCTGAAGAAATTCTGGCAATGCATCATATGTCCTATTCTTTAACCATTTTGTTCTAGCTAAGTTGGAAAGTATACGTGCATGTTGCATCGATTCCTTTGTAGCTTGCGGAAGAATTTCTTCGAATATCCGAATAGCTTTATCATACTCTGTTAGATTCTGATAGCACATTGCCTTGTTATTTTTGTAGGTTATAGTGTAATCAAAATTATCAGAGTAATGAATCGCAACATCAAAATAGGATATCGCCTTTAGGTAATCAAACAAATTCATTGAAGTATTACCTAAGTTGTTATAAGTTGAACTAAAATATATATTATGACGAGGATCACTCGTATCGAGATAAGTCAAGGCTTGTATACCTGTTTCTTGTGCTCCAAAATAATCGCCTTGTTCATATTGTGTAATTGACATCTGAATAAGGCAGTTTGCAGTTCTTAAGCTATCGCGTTGTTCAATAAAAATATCTTTTGCTTGACTAAATGCAAGAAAGGCGCTGTCTGCCTCACCTTGATCTAGGAATTCATAAGCTTGGTTATAACGTAAATTATTAATAGGCTGTATTTCGTCTTCTCGTTGTCGCGAGCAAGACATGAAATACAACATGATAATATATATAAATAACGGTCTCAACCAGGTTTGTTTTTATACGCTGATTGAAGATAAAAAAAAACAAATAAAAAAAGGCAGCAGTCGCTGCCTTTTTACAATTTATTAAGTCTTTTAAAAAAGACGAGGGGGCCGGGTCGATCCATTCTCTCCGTTGTGATCGCTGGTAGCACTCGTTGTTTGTGTGGTCGACTGTCCACTATTTGAAGTATCTCCACTTGTTTGTCCGCCTTGGCCGAATAAAAGAGCCAATATTAAATACCACATTTTTCAAAAAATTAAAAGTCAAAAACTTGGTAGGTCCTCGCGCGCCGTGCACGGGATTGCTACTTGGGTTTTCAGAAGGCCTTCTGAATTTTTTGGGAAGTGGGAGTGTCCATCGCGGGAGGCAGTAACTGCTTCCCAAACCGGTTAAAGACTACCGCGACTTTTTCTCTTTTGTATTCTTTCGTGTCTTTTTGCAAAACAGAACGAATGTGTATCAGCTGATTACGGAAACAAATGTATTACAGGCAAACACCTAAACATCAAAGCTTTCCAATGTTTCCACTTGTTTCAAAATCTTTCAATAGTTTTCCAGATATTTCCAATTTATCTCTGTCTTTTTGGACAAAGCCAGAATTACGGTTTCCCGTATTTTGAAATGTTGAATAGGCTTAATTTTGAGATTATGTTTAATTTATTCCAACAGGCTGTAAGGACAGCCTACCTAGATTTGAAGAAAAATAATCGACTAGATTTTGTACGCGAATGGCCATCTACCAAAGACCTAAAAAACTGGTGTCTACAATGTTGTGAAAACAACTTAGATCAACACGATGAACGTGTGTTCAGAAACTTTTTTAACGCGACGCAATCGAATCAACCTCTATCCGAGATCATAAAAAAATTTGACACAGATAAATTACGTCCATTACGTAATTTCATTGTCGGAAATACGTTGGCGAGACCAAACTGGAATGTGGTCAAGTTACTCGCCGTACTTATCGACTTTCAACCACGTCCTTATCGGATGGAAACATGGGGAAAAACAGAAACGATTATTAGTCTAATCCAGACAGAGCTGGAGGAAATGTCTCCGTCCATTAGCGTAACGACGACTAATGATAAAGAAGAGGACAATTCTTATGCAAACGGGGAAACAGAAATATTTTTGAAAATTCAAGTGTGCCGAAGGGGACAAGTGGTACACAGGTTATAATCTGATTATTAAAATAGATTCTAAAATTTAGATACAGTCATGGAGAGGAATATAGGATTCTAAAAACCTGGGAAACAAAGCCTTTGTGGTTTATTGTGTGACGAGAAGATGTAGAACATACGTACTTTTTCGCACAAGGACTATGCTGCACGTTGCTCCGATTTTTAGGTATAACGGTGATTAGGATTACGCATGCTCATTTTATATTGTATAGCTTTGGAATCCTAACCTTAACCATGTAATGTCAAAGCATACAGTTGAAACGAATCATAATTCGTTTATCTCATAGATTTTTGAACGGTTCTTTCGGCAATAGAAAAAGTGACCAAGGTGATAAATAGATGGGAAAAGGATATTTCAAAATCTGAAGAAGCACTAAAAGTTCACATACACGCATAATTAAGACATTTCATCTTAGAAATTTTGGTTAAGGTGTTCGAAAGAACAGTTTCAAACACTTATTTCTTATTACGTAGTAGTAATACCAAAAGGTGGCATAATTTTTATAGCTATACCGTTTTTTAAAATAATTAAACACATGAAAAAACTGAATGCTATTCCCTATTTATTATTACTTGCGACAATCACTTTTATAACGGCGTGCAATCGGCCTAGTCCTGATCAGTTCTTCCAAACGACTATCCTAAACACAAATATTCTACATGAATTTGCATCGGAAAGATTTACAAAAACACTAGTAGAGAGCACAATAGAATTTCCAGATATACCTGCAACCAAAAATAAAGGAGACGAAGCTCAACAAATTGTACAAACCAAAACAGCTTATATCGAGCAAACCATTAAAAAAATTGAAGATGCAACGCCTCCGGATGAAGATGGAGAGACTATAAAAATCAAAGCTTTGGAACTGTATAATTTTGTACTCCCCATTTACAAGAAAGAGTACTTAGACTTAGCATTGTTATGTGACAAAAAAAGTGGAGATAGTGAAATCGCCAAAGCTTCTGAAAAGATCATCGCAACTTATGGCCCCAGCTTCGAACAAAAATACAACACCCTACTGGATTTAGGAAAAGCTTATGCGGAAAAACATAGTTTAAACGTTTCGTTTGGCAACTAACTTTTAGCGAAATGTATATTCTCGAAAATAGGGCTTAATACAATGAAGCCCTATTTCTTCTTTAAGATATTGTCGCTATACTATTTCTTAAATATCAACCTGTATTCTTGGATTGCTAACGTATCTTTTGCACGTAAAAATGACACATCGCCACTAAACTCATTAGAAAGTTGGCCAGAATACAAGCCTCTACTACCATTTCTATCGTAACTAAATTTATACACCAAAACGCACCATTCCAAAGAATGATAATTGCCATACGCTACGTTTACCGCATTTGTCAAATATCCTCCTCCAAGGGTAGGTTCACGTAATGGAGCCTGATACTTCAATATATAATCAAATCTATCGTAATTCTGTACATCTTCGACATAGGACCTTACAGAATACAGTAAAAATTGATCGCCCTCGTTTTTAACAATATACTTGTCCTTCATATTTGAATCGATGATAACTGTATCAGCAGATAAAAAAGTAATATCCCCAATTACAGGTCCACCTTGTCGATTAAAATAATTTTCATCCACAAACCTGTTAATGAGGCTTTTATTAAATTGTTCCTCTCCAGCGATAAAGAGTCTGATTTCTCCGTTTTTTACGAGATTCACTGCTTTAACAGTAACTGGAAATTCAACGATCATATCACCCTCATTTTTGTCACAGGAAAATAGCAATCCTAATATAATCGCCAAAGCAGAAAAACATTGTTTCATAATCTCACTTTTCATTTAGTCAATAATCTGATTTTTTCTTAAAGATAGGAATATTATCATGGTATTTTTTCAAATATTGATATCCCAACTCTACTAGTGAACACAATTAGAGCATTTCAATATTTTTAAAAATTTCACAAGGATTCCTCTCTATTTGCAAACTTTTGAAGCGACATTATCATCACGCCACTTCCTATTCCATTGACATAATTCATCTACCAACGATAAGAGCTCCTTTCCTTTTGAGCTCACACTGTAGACAATTTGTACAGGAATAGCATCTGAAATCACTTCTTTCGAAATAAGTCCCTGTGCAGTCAGATAACCGACTCGAGTAGCCAACATTTGTTCCGATATTTCAGGAATACTTTTTCTTAGAGACGAAAATTGGTTGTTCCCTAAAGATATCTCGTACAGTATGGTCATCAACCATCGCTTGCCTATAAGATCAAGCGTGTCATTGACGCCACAGCGTATTGACAAGATCTTTTTGTTCACTTGATTGGTCGAATTTTCTTTGATACCGCTTCCCATTGATCTGACTAATAAAAAAGTGAGTTATTGCGCTTTTCCATTGATCGGAATAGCTTTGTCCTAAAGTTAAACAAATTAGTTATGGAAATTAAAACAGTATTGCTCCCCATAGTAACAGATACATTCGAAAGCACCGTAGAATTTTATAAAAAGATAACAGGCAAAGAGGTTTCCCTCTATGCCGCACATGATGGCTATCAACTGAGTCAAGTCGATAATTTTGTTATTTTAGGAGCTGTGGATGGCCCTGAGGCACTCGAGATCCCTAGCCGTGTTCATGCCATCTTTGTCGTAGACGACTTAAACGCTTTTTGGAAAATATTAGAGAAAAAAGCTAGGAAAATAATCATTCCAATAAACCGTGTCAGTACAGGCGTACGATTTATTGTAGAACAACCTGACGGAAAAGTAATCGAATATATTCAAACCAATGAAAATTAATGCCTAAACGGAAGTAAAAATTTTGTTCGTAGTGCCTTAGGCAAACAACTGGAGGTGGTAAGTTTAGTAATAGCCACCTCAGTTATTTAACTTTGCATTTCATAAGGGTTTTCATAAATTTATAAAGAGATGATCAGTAGAGCAATAAAACACATTTTTAAATTGTCTGCATTAGAGTTAACAAAAGAGAATCTATTGACAATTAAGCACCTATATCCCGCTCTTCGAATAATGAAATCTAGACAATGCATAAGTTAAAAAGTGTTCCAATCCTCACAAAACAGGAGCTGAGGAGGCTAAATACTTATCAGATTTAAAATGAATGTTTTAAAGCGAGAATACGCATGGGTTATGGAGCTACACCACCGTCTTTCTTAACTTCTGATTTGCAATAGCGATTAATAGATTATCTAGATGTCGTGGTGAAATATGAAGTGTGGGCTTCAACTGTCTAAGATACCTCAAAACAGCCATACAACGGATATAAAAAGAAGAGTAATCGGTATCACATAGATCTGTTTTTGGCCAGCTTCTTGGAGATTTAGCGTCAGGGAATGCTTTAAAAAATATATTTAGAGCTTCTACGGCTCTGCTATCATAAATGAAATAGCTACTTGGCAAATGAAAATGCAAATATTTAGAAGCAAAGGATCGTTTGTTCAGTCCTGTAATCCCCAAAAAGGCTACACTTAATTGTTTATGCAACTGGAGAATGGTCTGAATCTGCCCCTCATGAAGATCTAAAATTCCTAAACCTACCCACTGTCCGATCTTATCAATTTTTGCATCTAAAGCTAAATCTTCAAATACAGAAACAACGCTCGTTGTATAGAAATCATCGTTGATCAAAGCTTCCTCCATTAAACCACTCTGTTCCCTGTTCTTTTTCCTTCGTTCTAGAGCTACAGCATATACCCTACCTATAATCAATGTTTTTGCAAGAACAGCTTGTCTTTCTATATTACTTGGGTATTTCTGACACATTTCATACAGAATTTGATTGGATAAATCCCATTCGTCCGTAGCATATTTGTCAAGAGATTCTAAAAAATCATCGATATTCATATTCCTTATATTCTTAGCGAGATGGCCTAGCAGATTCTATTTATATCGTTCAATTTTAACGAAACTACCATTTCGAAAATCAAGCTTTTGAATGTAATCCACGCTATTCGGACTTGATGCAACAGCCGCACCAATTACACCAAATAGCATCGAAGATACAAGAATAGACGATGCAGAAGCCGTTTCCAAAGAAGGGCCTGTAAAATAATAGTCTGTACCGTCTTTATATAGCGGATAAAAATCTCCCAAACAACTGATATAAGGGCTGCCATTGACAACTAACGCGTAGTACCATTTGGCACCTATTTCTTTCAACTTATCTTTTTTATTACGTTGATAAAAACGAGTCCGCGGTTTCTCTTGGTTAATCTCCATAAGGCCCCCAGATGGTGTTTGTTCTTTAAATTCCTGAAAATCCAGATAGAGCCCGTCCTTCAAGGTTTCAGTCTGATACAAAGGAATCTTCTGCTTCAAAAGTTCTGGATACCGTTCGATGTCAGCCAATGAATATCCTTGCTTTATATCAAACACAGGGTTCAGATTATGCAGTAGAAAATGGTTAACAATCTGGCTTGATTTATTTAATATTTTCTTCGTTACGTCAATGCCTCCCACAACTAAACAGGTATCTATTGCCGCAATTTCTTGATAAGAGTCCTCTCCCACTTTCGCAAAAAGAACAGCCGTAAAATCAAAGTACCCAAATTCTGACATTGCGCCCGTCACTTCTGCAAGGCAAAACTTGTCCAAACGCAATAGCAAAGTCCCTTCTTTCTTTTCTCCCGAAATTGCTTTCGTAAGCTGCTCTTGTAACTGGATATCTAACGAAGGCTCTGCGACCACTTGAGCCCTAGAATTGAATGCTCCAAGTTGCACAATTCCTAAATTACCTTTAAAATCCCTTCTATCAAGCAAAATCAGTTTATCAAACAAGGAAATAGAAATACTTTCCGACGGCGGGTTAAGCTTATAGATACGAGTCTTCTTTTGAGAAAATCCATAACTAAGACATAGCGATAGCAAGACGACTAATGTTATTCGAAACATGGGATTCTTTAAGTTAAAAATAGCAGATCTTAGAAATAAAGTACTAAATTAAATAAACAAAGCTATTTTTCAAAGCAACAATTTCTCGATTGTTTAGCTCATTATTATTTGCTAATTTTATATGAAAAAGAAATAGAATTACATCTATCGTAAATGCCTTTTCATGATCGATCAGGGAGCTGCTCCCAGACAGAAAAGGGTCAATCTTAAAAAATAATAACACATGCCGTGGAATCCAGACAAGTATAATCAATTCAAGAACATCAGGTATCAACCTTTTTTCGACTTGATGGAAATGATCTCTGAAAAGAATATTCAAAACGCTGTAGATATAGGCTGCGGAACTGGCGAACAAACCTCCATACTCGCTAAGAAATTTGAGAACACCTCTTTTTTAGGGATCGATTCTTCCAAAGAAATGCTTGTTGAATCCGAGAAACTGATCAATAATCGATTACAATTTCAAAATTTATCCATTGAAGATTTTGCAGAAAAGGAATCTCTTTGGGATCTGATTTTCAGTAATGCCGCTTTACAATGGTCCGACAATCATCAAACGTTATTTACAACGTTGATTTCCAAGCTGAACACAGGAGGGCAGTTTGCAGTACAAATGCCCGTACAAACAGAAAATAAACTCAACAAAATTCTACTTGATTTAGTATCCGAGCAACCTTTTTCTGACTACTTACACGGCTGGAAAAGAGAGTCTCCAGTGTTGAGCATAGACGACTATGCTCAGATCATGTTCGAAGGTGGCTTGCAAGACATTCATATCGTACAAAAGGCATATCCTATTATCGCCGAAAACGCTGAAAAATTGTTTGATTTTATTTCTGGCTCTGCTTTAATCCCTTATTTGCAAAGACTTTCAGAAGAACAAAAACAGATATTCATTACCGCATATAAAATTAGGATTGAAATCGAATTTAAAAAATTCCCTGCAATTTATGCTTTTAAACGTTTGTTATTGTATGGAAGACGATAGTGAGGTTCGGTATAATGTTTCTGTTCAGGTTTTAATAAAACAATTAAGACCAATTCACTACCATTAAAAATGAACAATTACACGGTGCTGATTGGCAATGATATCAATAACTTAAATCCGGGCATAAGCTGGTCAGATCTATTGACGACCATAAAAAACAAGTATAATATCTCTCCTTTAGAAAATGGGAAGAAGCCTTTTCCTATGCTTTACGAGGAGATATTCTTACATGCAATAAAACAAGATTTGATCAGTGAAAAAGAGCTTAAAATGTATATCGCCGATAATCTGTCTTTGATCAAGCCTAACGAAATCCATCATTTGATAAGAGAACTGCCTTGCAAGAATATAATTACCACAAATTATGAATTTAGTCTAGAGGGATTGAAGCCTGAACGGAACAGTAGCGTTATTAAAGAAACTACATATAGTGTATTTCGACAGTATGAAGTTCAACAGAAAACATATTGGCATATTCATGGAGACTGCCATAACCCTTCATCAATTAACCTAGGCTATGAACATTACTGTGGGCAGTTACAAAAAATGCGTGATTACGTTGTAAATGGGCCAAATTATACATCGGACAAGATCTACAAATCATCCCTAATAAAAAGATTAAGTCAAAAAAAACACTTAAAACTACAGTCTTGGATTGATTTATTTTTCACCCACGATATTCATATCTTCGGTCTTTCCTTGGATTTTGTTGAAATTGACCTTTGGTGGATCTTGACCTATCGTGCAAGGAACAAGTTTTATAAAAAAAGTGGCTTCATTACCAACAGGCTCTTCTATTATACTCCAGAGAAATATATAAAGGAAGCAAAAGACAAAATACAATTACTAATAGCCAATGATGTGGAGGTGATCGCCATCAAAGAAAAAGATAAAGCTAAATATTACAAAGCTGTGATTACGGAAATCAAGGCTAGACATAACATTGGATAAACATGATAAAACTAATAAAGGACAACATCACGAAAATAGAAGTGGATGCTATTGTCAACGCAGCGAATAGTTCTCTATTGGGTGGAGGTGGCGTGGATGGCGCCATACACAGAATTGGTGGAAAGCTCGTTATATTTGTTTGTTATGATGATGAAAATTAAAGAATATACAAGCATCTAGTGGACAACTAAATATTTATAAATGCTAACCAAACGTGACAGATTATATGACAGTTCTTTTTACTAAACGTTTGCTATTACGTCCTTTTACAAGAGAGGACGGAGAGGCAATGCATGCACTGAACGCGGATAGAGAGGTTCTCCGCTATACCGGAGATTCGCCATTTGAAAACGTGGAAGCAACAGCAAATTTTTTAGACGCATACGACCAATACGAAAAGTATAGTGTAGGTCGAATGTTAACAGTTCGACAAGATACCGGTGAAACTTTAGGATGGTGTAGGCTCAAATACCATCCTGAAAGCGATGAATATGACATTGGCTACCGTTTTTTCAAAAAGTATTGGGGGAATGGTTATGCTACTGAAAGTGCTAAAGCGGCTATAGAAGACGGATTTAATAGACTGCATATAACGCGTATCGTAGGAAGGGCACGTGTTGAAAACATCGCTTCTATCCGTGTTCTCGAGAAACTAGGGATGAAATGGGTGAACAATTTTGTGGAAGACGATGAAAATTGGGTGTTGTATGAAATTGTATGCTAGCAAAATATACTATTGTAATAGAAAACCTATTGATAAAGTCTGTAACCGGCAAACTATTTAGACACAAAAAAACTATAAAATAGTAAAGCATAGTTAGAAATAAAAAACAAAATATTCATCGATAAAATATAAATTTATCATTTCCGTATTAGCCTCGTATTTAAATTAATCCTGATACAAAATTTCCAACTGCATCAAATCTCAATTTTACAAAACAGCCATTAAACGATTTAAACGCACTTTTAATTTCTTTTAACAAATTTTAACAACAAATTTGTTACAAAAGAAAAACTATATCCTCTATATTAGACTTAAGTAAATGTTAATAGTTAATTGTTTTATCAAAAATAGAATGTCATGAAAAAATTAATCGTTTTCAATCTTCTTTTATCTTTAGGTGCAGGTTTAATCGTCAATGCAGGAAACTCTAACAAACAAGACACTACTACTTTTTCACTCGGACAGGATTCGAGTTCAATCGCCAGAACAGCAGATTCTGCAGCCTTTATCTTACCACAGGATTCTAGTCAGATCAGTAATATGAAAGACTCAACTACTGTCGCATCACTAAAAGATTCCAGTGTTAGAATGAACATGCTAGACTCAGCAGCTTTTGCTTATACAGCAGATTCCAGCGCTAGAGTAAACATTTTAGACTCAGCCGCTTTCGCTTATAAAACAGATTCCAGTGCGACAGTAAACATGTTAGACTCAGCAGCTTTCGCTTATGCTACGGATTCCAGTGCTATAGCTAACAGACTAGACTCAGCAGCTTTTGCTTATAATACGGATTCCAGTGCTAGAGCGAACATGTTAGACTCAGCGGCTTTCGCTTATAATACGGATTCTAGCGCGACAGCGAATAGGCTAGACTCAGCAGCTTTTGCTTATGCTACGGATTCCAGTGCGATAGCTAACAGACTAGACTCAGCGGCTTTCGCTTATACAGCAGATTCCAGTGCGACAGTAAACATGTTAGACTCAGCCGCTTTCGCTTATACAGCAGATTCCAGTGCTAGAGCGAACACGCTAGACTCAGCGACTTTCGCTTATACAGCAGATTCCAGTGCTACAGTAAACATGTTAGATTCAGCCGCTTTCGCTTATACAGCAGATTCCAGTGCTAGAGCGAACATGTTAGACTCAGCGACTTTCGCTTATAATACGGATTATAGCGCGACAGCGAATAGGCTAGGCTCAGCGGCTTTTGCTTACACTACGGATTCCAGTGCGACAGCGAATAGGCTAGACTCAGCGGCTTTTGCTTATTTAACAGATTCCAGTGCGACAGCGAACAGGCTAGACTCAGCGGCTTTTGCTTATTTAACAGATTCCAGCGCTAATGTTCAACCTTCCGATTTACAATTGGAAAAAAGACATAGCCATGTTCATTCAACTAAGATACTTGCAATACAGCATCAAAGACAAGAAGCTAAAGTCAAAGATTTCCCCTTTACTTTTGCATAAAACAAAAGCAATGAACTAAAATCAAAAAGGGCTAGATTATCGAAAGGTATTCTAGCCCTTTAGTATAAGAATTACACCTTAAAAATCTCAACAATTTATAGTATTTTGGTCTTCGGATTTCAAGACCAAGAAAATATGACCATATCCGTTACCATAGATGAAAACGACTTTTTAATTTATCAACTCTATATTACCTCACAGTCTGCACGTGTCAGGAAGAAAAGGTTAAGAAGTAAAATACTAGTACCAATAATATATCTATTTATGGGTATCTGTTCATTGATCTATGGAAGTATATTTTTGGCATTTTTCTTTTTTTTAGTTGGGGTTTTATGGTACTTCTTTTACCCTTCCTTGGAACGACGTCGCTATGTAAAACATTTTAAAAGTGTCATTAAAGAAAATTTTAGCGATAGATTTAATAAAGTAGCCTTTTTAAGTATAAGTGATGAATCTATCTCTGCTAGAGATGATTCCAGTGAAAGTAAAATTTCTACCTCAGAAATTGAAGCTATAATAGAAATATCATCCTCTATATTCATCAAAATTAATGGAGGAATGTCCTATATTTTACCAAAAAACAAAATAGAAGAAATAGATATGCTGGCAATCAACCTAAAAAAACTTGCAAATCATCTCAAGATCAACTACGTTATGGATAACGAATGGAAATGGAAATAATTCAACTTAGTTCATTGTTAACTTCTTATTGGCCTCCCAATACTCCGTAACAAGTTCAAAAAGTTGTTGTGCATCACCTTGTATTTCTGAAACTGTATACATGATTCGATAACGTTTATTCACATGATCATAGGACATTTTCCGAAAATAAGCAGAAAGTCTTCCGTCATATTTGCTACCGTCTTTAACTGTAAAAAACAACCAAGGTATCCCCCGCAACTTTTTCAAGATGGATGTCTTCGACATCGCTCCATTCGATTTCGCCAAACGCTTTTGATAGTAACGTTGTATTCCCCACAATATAGTTAGAATTAATTCGAATCAACGGAGACTTGTCTCTTAGTTTTAGAAGAGCATTAATCAACAGAAACAACATTATGGCTAAAATCAATGCCGATCCGACAACTAGTTTCACTTTCAAAACATGATCAAATACACCCAAGCCGTAAATAAGAGTGGCAGCAAGAACGACACAAATGCCAGTCGTCTTCAAAAACAGATTTTTACTTTTTCTTACATCACGATATAGTTGTATTTCCTCTTTCATTTTTCGTAACTATTTTTAGTTCCTAAAGATAAATATACATCCTCGTAATGAGAATTGCGCTATAACCAATATTTTCATTGGATAGGCAATGGAGTAAAGAAACTACATAATCGTCAGAAATATGCAATGAACTAGGTGCTAGAATTAGTAAATAAGCACTTGATCCAAAATGACACCTTCATCCAAAGCAGTTAATTTAAGCTCATGTTTTCTTTGCTCCTTAATTGGCAATTTAAAACGACGTATGGCCTGATTTCGTAACACATTTTGTTTCCATTCCTCGCTCCGCCCTTCAGTCTTATACGAAACTTCCACAGGAGATTGTCCATCCAACGACACCGAAACTCTTAACTTTTTCCCGTCTACAGCATGATTTGGAAGCAAACGTATATCAATTTCGACGGAGTCTTTTGATGTATGTGAAAACTTTACTCCAATTTGTTTACCCGATTTTATCGCTAGAGCTTTCCCTTGATAACCTAGGCCTTTTATTAGTTTGACATCCCCCTTTACCATCTGAAAATCGGAACCCTTGAATACGTATTGCAGAGGTATATCAGCGATTAACTCGTTCACGTTCTTCTCCTCTACCATCCGTCCAAAAACAGCTAAGTTGCGAGGTTTATAGTCCATGATGCGGTTCCATTTACCATTTTCCAATTCATTATAGCGTTTCGTCAACGAAACTATACTATCGAATGCCCGATGACTATCATCCCAACTAGCCTTCTGATGTCGAGCAAGTTGCGCATACAAAACTTTGTTATTCATCTGTGCAGAAGCCTGAACAGGGTACTTCACCAATTGAAAAAAGGCAGATTGTAACGTTTTTGGAATCTTAGATGCTGTACGTTCGACTTCATCGGAAATAGCACTATAGTCTTTTATACGTTGATTAATTTCTGAAGTGCTCCACGCTAAATCTTTTACTAACTTATAAGAAGGATCTTGCTCCTCTACACGTGTATTTCCCATATGCTCAGGCTTACGTATATAGGCTAAACGGTAATATTCCCATTGGATATCTGTCAGATCCTGAGCAAAAGTAGAACCAAATTTATCCCCCAACCATGTTGACAAATGTTTTTCTAATCCCATGTCATTAACCTTATCAATATTCCAAGCCATATCTAAAAAGAGCTCAGTTTGATATTCCGCTGGCTTAATATCACCAACATTTAATATCCACAACTTCCGTACTCCCTTATCATAAGCTAGGGACATTTGCTGATGTAGTAAAGCTGGATTAATGGTAGATAGCCATAAGTAATCGTGCGGACGTCCCCAATAGGACACATGATAATATACGCCATTCCCACCAGTGCGTCTACGTTCCTCATCCGTGGGAAAATGCTTCAAATAACCATAGTTATCATCACACCAAACCAAAGTTACGTCCTCTGGGACCTCAAGGCCGTCATTATAGACATCAAGCACCTCCTTATAGGGAATAAAGACCTGAGGCACGGTGGTCGGATCTGTATCAATATACTTCTTTAACAATTCCCGTTGATCAGGTATCACTTGCGCAAGTACATCCTTATGTTCTTTAAGGGTCTTTACTCCCTGCATCATACCATCATGCTTCCCTCTTAGACCGATCGTAAAGATATTTTCTCCTCCTTTCAACTGCGACAGGCGCTCCGACCAATAACGAAGCAGTTCTGACTTATTGGTCACGTAATTATACGCTCCTTTTCCTACAACATCCCATTCTCTTGCACTATTTCGCATCAGTGGCTCACAATGTGATGTCCCCAATAGAATACCATATTTCGCAGCGGCCTCCTGATTACCAGGGGTAAAATAAAACGGTATAGACACTTCATGCATTGCTGGCCACAGGGTGTTTGCACGCAACCTAAGCAAAAGTTCGAAAATACGGGAATACGTTTTTGGACCTATTTGCCCCTTACGATCAGAAGGTTCATATGTCAGGCTACTCCAAGGCATCAATCCCCAATCCTCATCGTTCAGAAAGATGCCCCTATATTGCACAGAAGGACTCTGAATATCGCTATAGTTTGATGGCAAGGCCAACTTTTGTTTTTTTGTTGGTACAACATCCCCCCACCAAATCCAAGGTGATACGCCAATTAAACGGGAAAGTTCCAATACACCATAAGCAGCGCCTCGTGCATCGCTACCAATAACCATAAGAAAACTTGTTCCTTCATCTTGCACAACCTGCAATTGAAATGTTTCCCAGCGGCCTTGAACTCTAGAAAAGTCAATATTATATTTAGAAAGTAATTGATCAAATGCAGGATTTTCACCTACTATCCCAACAACAATCCCTTCTTTCTCTATTGAGGACGAAATTTTAAACCCTTTTTCTGAAACACTTTTTCCATCATCAAGAAGCATCGATAATGCAGTTTGAACAACGACTTCCTTTCCTACATAGGAAATGGAGACCTCTTTTTTGGGATTGATCAAACAGAATTTTTCTGCAGCTTTTCCATAGGTAAATGAGATGCAAAACAAAATCAATCCGATAATTTTCTTCATTTTGTAGGGGTTCTTTAACACAATTTCTAAAAAACTCGTGGACATACGTACAGAGAATGGGTTTAATATGGCATGAATATTTGGCTAAATATATACATTACAAAGTAAGTCAGCAACCTGCTGCGTCCTAGTGGCTGTAAAACCATTATCAAAATAGATGACGTGCAAAGGAGCCTGTAAATTAATCGCGCTCTAACTGTGCAAAAAGTTCCACGATACGTTTTGTTTTTGAATTTTCTAAAGTTCCAGCATATTGCCCTGTTAAATTCTCTTGATTATACTGAAGCCAAAGACTAGATATCATAGCATGAAGACGATACATATCGATATGTACAAGCTGTATATCGACAGTAGACGAAGCAATTTCTCCCGGTTCTTTTTGGGACTGCAAAACAGCATCTGACAATTTGGTTAGCGACAAAAATGCCCTTTTTCTAGCTAATCGGATTTCATAACGTTCTCCTTTCTCTCCTTTTAAAATATAGCTGCAAATAGCCTTATAGTAAAGATTGTTTTCTTGCCAAGCATTGGATAGTAGAGATTGGAGATTTTTATTGTGTCGCACAGGTACTAAAAACCAACCCAAATAGGCTAGCGCACACCCTAAGAATGTGAAAATAAGACGATTTCTAAAAACGTCTGACCAGTTGTCGTTATGCAGATGAAGTGCTATAATCACCATCGCCGTTATAAAAAAAACACTGATCATGTAATAGCGCTTATTGAAGAGCAGAAAACAGAAAAGCAAAAATCCAATTGTAGTCAACAATAAATAGGTGTTGCTAAAGATAAAAATGATCGACAGTCCAATACATACTCCGCCCATCGTCCCCAACAAACGCTCTTTATTCCGCCTCTGCGTCAGAAGATAACTAGGTCTAGCAACTACAATAATCGTAATAAGTATCCAATAGGTATACTTCATATCTGACAAGAGCTCTCCCAGCAATCCTCCCAATAAAAAGAGAACCAACATGCGCAACGAAAACAAAAATAATGGAGAATAACTCCGGATATGGGCAAACATATCCCTAAGCCCCAAAGAAAGTGGCGGTAACAAATTACTAAAATCAAAGCTACGTGCGTAAAAATCCTCCATGAGATTATCTCCCTTTTTATCATGAAGTTGTGTGATTGAGCTTAAAAAATTTCTCGCATTAGCAATTGCTCCCTGAATAATCTCCCCTACTTCAATAGGATATTTCTCCTGTATATTTTTTAACGTTTCCAAGCAGTCTTCGATCTGATTTTGTACGTCAAGAAGTTCTCTACTTTGTCTATTTCGATTTCTTGAGGCCAGATCGGTTCCATCAGCGATAAATAGCACCAATTTTTTTACTACCGCTAGTGCTCCTGATGGTTCTAGTTTATGACGAATAAGTTCATAATCATGATCTATTGCAGTCGTCATTCCGTAAAGATCAATGAGAACATAGGCTCTTAACCATAGGGTGTATTCTTTCTCGTCTTTTCCCTTGATATAATTCCGTCCGCGCAACAGCAAATGCCTTACGGTTTCCTGTTGATCAGCTAACTTTATGCTCATTGCAGCAACTTGATGATAAAGCATATCTAACGGCTGTTGGGCATCGTAACATAAGGCCTTCAAACGCAAAAGATTTGCAGTAGTTCTATAAGCATTTGAAATCGCCCGTCTTAGCTCCCATAAAGGATCAAACGCAGCATGTACAAGATTGACAAGATAAAACCAAGCGGTTCCAACCCCAACTCCAAAAGAAAATTCCAGAATATTCGAGGGCTTTAGCCCCATAACAAAAGCGATGAGAAAAAGCGAGGTGACACCGATCATTCCCAACCGAGGCCCTAATGCGGAAAATAACGTAAAAAACCCTCCCAATACCCCTATCAATAGAATCAACAGCCAATTGTAAGGCAGACTATAACCTACAATCAAACTGACCGAAACTGCACAGACAACGCCCCATAAAGCTGCGCGCAGTTTCTCTTTCCTAGAACCGGGAAAATCAGTCATCGAAGCATTCAAAGCGCCAATAACAAATGGGATAGTGAGGTCAAGCCCCCAAATGAGGGCTATACAAACGGCCGGTAGCATCGCACTTATCGTCGTACGAAATGATTCGGCACCGTATTCTGCAAGCAGTCCCCTGATTATCTTATTAACGCTATGTAGTTTCGCTTTCAATTATATAGTAGTTTACAGAAATCGTTTCTTTGTATCAATTGAAGACAAAGTTACAAACTTTAATTATTCTGCCATTCTTCCCGTAATTCTACCCAGCAAAAGGCAACATTGTAACTTCTATTTAAACAATTTGTATATCGGCAACCTGCTCTACGGCAAGCATCGCCCGGGCGACCCTTTCCAAATTATTACTATTAAGACCTGCGATACACATCCGTCCACTCCCAACCATATACACACCGTAATTTTCCCGCAATTGTTGAACCTGCATAGCTGTAAAGCCAGTGAAACTAAACATACCTTGCTGATCAATCAAAAAACGGTATCTTGAAGGATCAGCCCCCTCCAGACATAAAATGTCAAACAATTTGTGTCGCATGGTACGCATACGTATACGCATTTGATCTACTTCTTCCAGCCATAAGCCCCGTAAATTTGCATCTCCAAGAACTTCGTTTACTAACTTGGCTCCATATGAGGGCGGACTTGAATAGTTTCTTCGCACCATTGCCTTTAATTGCCCCAAGACACGGGCCGCCTCTTCTTCGGCATGACAAACAACGGATAATGCGCCGACCCGTTCGCCGTATAACGAAAAAATTTTCGAAAATGAAGTACTGAGTAAGAAATTGATTCCACGATCAACCATTGCATGTATAGCATATAAATCGTCTTGCAAATCCTTCCCTAATCCAAAATAAGCCATATCAACAAACGGAATCAAACCTCTTTCGGCTATGATTGGGATAATGATATCCCATTGTTTTGGGCTGAGGTCTGCTCCAGTTGGATTATGGCAACATGGATGTAAGAGAACTACACTGTTGGAAGGTAACTGACTTAGAAACTGAACCATCCCTTCAAAATTCACTTGATTTGTAGAGGGATCAAAATATGGATACTTACGAACGGCTAGCCCTGCACCTTCAAATATGGCGATATGATTCTCCCAGGTGGGATCACTAACCCAAACCGTACTTGTAGGGAACCATTTTTTCAAAAAATCAGCCCCGACTTTTAATGCTCCGGAGCCTCCCAACGTCTGAATACTGGCAACCTGCTTCTCCCTGATAAGCGTTGAATCTTTACCAAATAGCAATTTCTGTACATTGTCACAATATTCCTGATGTCCCTGCATAGGCAGATACAACAACGGACTTTGCTCCCTGCCATACAAATTACTTTTAGCATTTTTTATGCTCTCTAATAAGGGTACGTTTCCATTTTCGTCATAATACAACCCTATACTCAAATTGACTTTTGACACCCGTTTGTCATTAATATAGGCTTCCATTAATGAAAGGATCGGATCTCCTGGATATGTTTCGATATGTGCAAACATTTTATTCTTTGTATTTATAAAACCAAAAAAATCCTCTTTAAAAAAAAGGAATTGCTTTATTTTATCACAAAAATCGAATTAGACAAAACAAAAAACAACAATAGAGTATGCATTCAAAAAATAACATAAAAAAATAACAGAAAAACAAGAAAAACAACAGATAAACAATCTATAAAATCATTATGGGCAACAATCAAAAAAGACTGCATTGGGCAATGCAGTCTTCAGACTAACTAACTAAACATTTTTCACGGATCTAGCGAAGGAACAAAAATCAGGTAAAATCTAGATACCGCTGACGAAAATTTTGGACTATCGGTGCTGTCCCTGCACTATATAAATGTTGTAAGTATTCTTAATCAATTTCCCCCACGTCGAACTCTTTTCCTCACACCCGTTACACAAAAGTATTAACCTCAGCAGCCATCTCCTAGTTGAATTTTAGCTTTCATTGCTTAAATTTTAGCCGTTTCGAAATTTCGATATGTATCAGCAATTTTTACACGAAATAATAGCTTGATATTTAGCCTTATTTTCATCCATTAGCGTTGATAGATCAATAAAGTAAAATGATTGCCAACATTTTGTTTGTTTTGCCTGTTTATTGTTTACATTATCCCAGCTCGTATAAACGCGAAAACCGCGCTTACCTTCACCTTTCGCACTTGTTAAGATAGATTCACGCGCTAAAACATGACGAGGAAATACAAAGAAACCTTGGTGTTCTCCTTCTTCTGCAAATACAAGATAAAAATCATAGGGATCTTCCCCATGATAGGGTTCGGTTTCCCCATTTTTGGACCGTTTCCATAAAGTCACAAATTTACCTACCTTCTTTGGGGTAACTTTCGCAGTCCTACATATTAACTTTACAGCATTAATTTTAAAACTCCCTCCAGCATACACTATGCAGGTAGGATCCTCTTCCACATCAGAAATGCGCTCTCCGGTAAGTTCCAATAAAAGCCGTTCAAATCGTTTCAAATTTTCCATAGGGGATTAAGATCGTTTCAGAAAAAATAACTCCAACGGCCAACAACATACCATCGCAATTACCAAGTGTACGAAATTACGGAAAGTAAAATAATATAGACTAAGCGGCACCAATTACAGCAACAGATTGAAGCTTATCTACTTCCTGAACAGCCTTTGAATACCCAACATCTGTTTTTTTTTCTACTGTACCTGTGGAATACATTTTTTCTTGAAGAACATCAATAGCAAACGGCATAAAACATTAATCCATACATTACAAATTTGAACACGAAAAATCACATTTTTGTGTTATCGACTTTACGAGTTCGAAATGGCCTATTTATATATTTTCCAATAATACGTCCATATCAAAATGATCTTTTAGCGCTATTTTCGCCGCGTGAAATCCTGACATACCATGTACCCCTCCTCCTGGTGGGGTGGCGGAGGAGCATATATAGGTATTCGCTAAAGAAGTGCGATAAGGTGTTAAAGATAGCGTAGGTCGGGTATAGAGCTGAAAAATATCCATTACTCCTCCATTGATGTCCCCGCCCACATAATTGGGATTGTATGCTTCCAACTGTATCGGGCTGAAAGTATGACGAGACAAAATTGTATCTTTAAAACCAGGAGCAAAACGTTCTACCTGATTTTCTATATCTTCTGTATAATCTTCTCCAGATCCATTGGGAACGTGACAGTATGCCCACCCCGTATGCTTGCCTTCGGGCGCCCTCGTAGAATCGAATATGCTCTGCTGTGTAAACAGGACAAAAGGTTTAGTTACTTTTTTTCCAAGATGACTATCCTTTTCATTTTTTGCTATTTCTGCATAGGTATTCCCCAAGTGTACGGTAGCTGCCTCCTGACACCTGATATCCTTGAAAGGCGTCTTCTCTGATAAGGCCCAATCAATCTTGAACACCCCCATTCCCTGCTTATAGCGTTTTAACTGTTTTTTATAGCTTTCCGTAAAATTCAAACCTTTGATTTGTAAAAGCTGTTTTGGTGTAAGATCCAAGATCCGTATACTGTGAGCCGGTAAATCGGCAACATCTTCCAACCAGAAATTTGTTTGTATTTCTCCTCCAATAGACAAGTAATAAGATGCCAAGGCATCGGCAATTGATTGAGAACCTCCTATGGGAATAGGCCATCCATAACGATTTCCTATCGCAGATAGTACAATAGCTATGGCTGATGTCGTCCAATTGTCTAAAGGTTGAATACCGTGAGCAGCCATTCCTGACCAAAGCGCTTTCGCTTGTTCTGTTGAAAACCGACTTGCAATCCAACTCGCAGGTTGTAAAGCATCGAGTCCAAAAGAAGCCAACTGTAATGGTTTTTTGGGAAAACGGAGAGGCCCCATGATCGCTAATGCGAGATCATCCCAATTGTCAATTACCTTTTTAACTAAGGAAGAATAAAGTTTGCCATCCACGCCTAATCCTTTGACAGTTTCAGCAAGATCGCGGTATAAAAATGCCGTAGCTCCATTCTCCAGCGGATGCGCTGCTGCATAACGAGCTTGAACAAATTGTAGACCATGCGCTTCTAACGGTAATGTACGGAAAAATGGAGAAGCCATCGCCATAGGATGAATTGCAGAACAAACGTCATGTCTAAATCCTGGCAACGTTAATTCTTTGGTTCGTAACCCACCACCTATCGTATCTGCCCCCTCAAGAAGTAGTGTAGATAGGCCTCGCTGCTGTAATGTGATCGCAGCCGCTAAGCCATTAGGTCCCGAACCTACTATAATTGCATCATATTTACGCATAAAAGCCCTTTCTTTTCACGAATATACACGAATAACTTAGCATCAGCAGCACACTAATCACATCCTGTGTTCGGTGTATCTTCTCCTTTTCCTTTTTCATCCGTTATTGTTGTATCTGACAATTCTTTATCAGCATTCTTTTTGTTCGTTTTCGTTGAATCACATGCAGCAATCAGAACCGTCGTTACTGCAGCTAGAAATCCAATTTTTATAAGATTTTTTGTCATCATTTTTATGTTATTTTACCGTTATATATTACTTACCTGTACAGGAACCATCTAAATGGATGTCGCTTCAAACTCCTGTGTAAAATACTTTCTATAGCGTTGCTTCAATTCTTCACGTTGTGTCGAATCCAGCTTCTGCGCTGCATCTGTTTGCGACACAACAGTCGAAACAACCTTATAAACAGCTTTCCCATTTTCAACATAAAGCACAGTGGGAGATGATATCCTCTTTATAGAATCCACTCCTAAAACAGCATATGGATTTAAAATATCATGAAATTTACGGAGAATAGCCTGATACCCCTTACTGCCGGCTTCCGTTGTGATAACTTGACCGTTCTCCAATTCTTTTTTATCACGTATGTCATGAATATTAAGATAGTAAATCGTAGCGTGTTCTTCCTTTGCGAATTCCAAAAGTGGCCCTATTGCATTTCTAAACCAAGGGCATTTTGGCCAACCAAATAACACTATACCATTTTCTAAAGCCAATACACTATCTTCATTCGTGTAAACAATACGTGCATCATCAGGAATAGAAACATGTACTTTGCTGCTATCATTCAGCCGCTCTAATTCTTCTTTAAATCGAGTGGATTCTTCTTTCTTTACTACAACATCAGAATTTCGCACAGCATTCTTTTTTGCTGCACTATTCTCACACCCCACAAGTAGTGTAAAAATGGTTACGATTCCAAAAATTAGTTTCATATGTAAGTAATTTGTTTTTTAAAGGTCATATGGAATGTCCAAATTATTTTCATTCGTATTTGTGCTTTGCAAGCATGGACATTTCATATGTAAATAGTTATTTATGAGTGTTAGATTTCATTGGAATAAATGAGCTCATTACATTCGGTTTGCAATAATGGACATTTCATATATAGTTTTTTTGCGCTTTATCGATCGCGAAAAAGCTTTTTTTTGAATCTTATTTATTTTCCTCCTATCTCTCCTTGTTCTCTCCATATGTCTTCACAAGCTCTCCCACATCATAGACTGTAGCTTCTGGATATTGTCTTTTGATAATACTTACTGCAATCGCCGATCGGTAACCTGATGCACAATGCACAGCAAGAGGTCTATCCAACGGAATCTTTTTAAGCTGCTCATCAAGTTCTGCCAACGGTATATTGAGTGTATTAGCGAATACAGGAGACTCCTTCGCCTCTTTTTCTGTTCGAACATCAAGAACCAAATATTTGCTTCTCTCCGAATCGAAATTATTTTTATTAAAAGCTGTAAAAGACTTTGCTTGATAATTTCCAAAAGTGACCACACCTTTGATAAGTTGTTCGTACCCTATTTTAGCTACCTTTTCGAGTTGAGGCTCGATATCAGATTCGGAGTCAACCACTAGATAAAATTTTGACGTTGGATCCACTACTGTACCTAACCATGTTTCCGATTTCAATCGATCTGGAATATTGATTGCTCCTGCCGCGTGAGATTTGCTAAATAGATCTGAAGAACGCGTATCTATAATTAGATCCTGCGCTTCAGCTAATGCGATGGGATCTAGCCGAGGAATAGCTTGTATTGCAACCTGCAAACCAATAGCGCCCTGCTTATTCAGTTCGACATCGAAAGGAAAGTACTTCGGTATGTAAGGTTGATCGTTTAACAAGAGTTTAACAAACTCTTGTTCTGAACGATTCTCAAAGGCAAAATTGTGAATTTTCTCTTCTCCTATCGTGCTTTGCGTAGCCCCCTTTAATGCATTACCACAAAGGGATCCTGCGCCATGTGCCGGATAGACGACAACGTCATCTCCTAATTTCGCATACTTCTCGTGAACAGTGTGATAAAGCTGTTGAGCCAACTTCTTGCGTTCTGTCGCCGCTTCACCAGAATATGCTCTTAAATCTGGTCGTCCCACTCCTCCGACCAAGAGTGCATCACCAGAGAATAACGCCACTTCCCTATCTTCAACTTTTAAAAGTATGGATATACTATCTGGTGAATGTCCAGGGGTATTCAGAGCGTGGAGAATAAGATTATCGGTGAGTTTTAAACTATCCCCTTCATCAAATTTTTCATGGGGATACACGGCATTCGCAAGCTTACTATTATAAATAGGAACCTGCCTCTCTTCGTGAATCTGCGCATGAGAACTTACAAAGTCTGCATGGGGATGCGTCTCTATCACAGCTATGATTTCAGCATCGTGGCTCTTAGCGTATGCATAATAGGGCTGAGGATCTCGTGCTGGATCAATTAGAACAACCTTTCGATCGGCCAAAATCGCATAGGAAAACTGAGACAGACCTTTATCTTCAAATTGTTTAATCTCATATCCTGTTTCTTTTCTTCGATTTACACGCGAACAGGAAAAACTTTGTCCCCCCGCTGCTACGGCGAATGCCACCATCGAATTATATATAAATATTCTTCTTTTCATATGTAAATAATTTGTTTTTTAAAGGTCATATGGAATGTCCAGATTATTTTCATTCGTGTTTGTATTTTGCAATCATGGACATTTCATATGTAAATAATTATTTATAAGTGTTAGATTTTATTGGAATAAATGAGCTCGTTTCACTCGGTTTGTTTTTTAATGGTCATATGGAATGTCCAGATTTCCTTTGGAGAGCTCACTTCGTTCGGTTTGCAATCATGGACATTTCATATGTAAATTATATGTCTTTAATACCCAAATCCACTTAATACGTAAATAGCGTATTTTTCATATACCACTCTTTACCCGTCAAATAAGTTTCATCAATTTTTTCTAGCGTAACATCTAACGTATCACTGTTTATATCCACTCCACTCAAGCGAATAACATTTGGATTGGGTCTTTCATAACGCCACTTCAGAATATGTAAACTATCTCCAGTAGCTTTTCCATATAGCGCTTTTAATCCCACATCTAACTTTTTATCGAGGAGTGTGCGAAGGTCTTTAGAAAACTTTTGGTTTTTGTCTAGCAGATATAATGAATTCGCCGAGGAATCTATTTCATAATAAAGATAACTTTTCCCTCCTGCTCGTCCGGTAAATTCATAGGTTTTCAATACATCATTCAAGGCCGGAGTTCCATTTCCTAAGTTAATATCGTTTGGTTTATTCACCTTATATACAAACGTTGAATAGCGCTCAAAAAAAGCCTCATGCCAACGTACAGAATCTTTTGGGGAATAGGCTAATGTATCGCCGTTAAGAACAAAACGGGTTACATTGTAATGTCCAGCTGCCTTTGCAAGCCCTGGATTCACGGGTTCTTTTAATCTACCTTCATTATAAAATCGATCATATCTATAATATCCATAAACGAAGACGAACAAAAAGATAAGCAGCGATTTCACACCTATATAAGAAAACTGAGCCCATTTTTGAGTAAATTTTGGCACATAATAATCTGGATTGACAACTTCTCCTTTGATAAATAATTTCCATATATCAGGAATATATTGAATCAAGAGGAACAAAGACAGTAAAACGAAATAGGAACTATAGACATGGACTCCGCCATCATAAGCGATATTTGCATGCCCAATATTAAAAAGAACACCAGCATTAATAATTGCGCCAATTGCAATGGTTGGCCTAAAAAACAACAAAGTTCCCGCAGCAATTTCTAAAAAGCCTAAAAATATCTCGTAGCGGTATGATACGCCCACAATTTGCCAATACAACTTGAAAGGTGCATATTCTCCAAAATCTGTATTTAAGTTTGCTAACGAGGGAAATGGCATCTGCATCGGAAAAAACTTAATAAAGCCGAAAGCAATCAAACCAAGCGCGATTCTATAACGTACAACAACCCGCAACCAATAGTATAGAACTTTATAATTCGTATACCTACTATTCCTCGCGAGGATAGTCCATATCGCAGTCACCAAAGCTGCTATAAGTGCCGTCAACCACCAAGAGGCATAGGACGCAAATCCCCATCGACCACTTTC
The DNA here is from genome assembly GCF_965644235.1 of Sphingobacterium sp. LRF_L2. Classification (NCBI taxonomy): domain Bacteria; kingdom Pseudomonadati; phylum Bacteroidota; class Sphingobacteriia; order Sphingobacteriales; family Sphingobacteriaceae; genus Sphingobacterium; species Sphingobacterium sp. LRF_L2. The sequence goes on from NZ_CBFFRI010000001.1 coordinate 344,864, forward strand.
TGAATCAATATCGATCCATCCCTCTCTCGAACCTCCGGCAATTGTTGCTAGAAAATCGTAAAGAGAATCTGGCGCGAACAACTTTCCATACCAACTTCCGTCCAATGGAATAATCAGTAAAAGAAAAAAAACAAAAGCAAATCTAAATCCTACTTTCTCTCCATATTCCCATATCACAACATCCTTTTTGTCCGTCAGTGAATTAATATTTTGTATAGTTCCCATATCTATATCGTTATTCATTTAATAAATCTGTATTGGATTTCTGCGACCTTCTTTCAAGAGATATTTCTTTTGAATTCTTTCCAACCTAACATTTAGCGAATCCCCTGCGTTATTTATACCGCTTAATAATATCGTGTCAACACCAAGCTTCTTGTAAGAAAACTGAAAAAAAGCTGTAGAATCGGTTTTTCCTGTTACCTTCAATAAAGTATTGTCCTTGCCTTTATCTTTCTTGTATGTATACCGATAGAAATGGCGTCCAGCATTTCCTGCTGATTCGTAATTTCTATTTTTACTAAAGGCTATCCTAGGCTTTAAACTATCTACTTTGACCGGCGAATTATCTCTCACACTCAAGGTATTCCATTCTTCAAACACAACGTCTTTCCATCGAACAGGATCATCAAAACCATATGCTATTGTGTCCCCTTTCCACACAAAATCTTTCACATCGTAAACACCTGCTATTCCAGGAATTCCTTTTTCTTCTGGAAAAGGATAATTCGTCTGCTTCCAATAAGTATAAGCCTGCACACTGAAAATCGCTATTAAAAGCAGAAAGAAAGCCTGCAAAAATGGTCGCCATCGTGCAACAAGAAAACTATATGTCGGACGATAGCCGTCAGGATAAACAGTACGTTGTTTTAAGACCAACAAACTGTAAAAGCGAGGAAAATCGTACAGAAAAATCACCAAGGCCAAAAGAAACAGAAACGAGCTATAAACTTGTTCGCCTAATTCATAAACATAATTGACTATGACGACATTCAACAGAACCGCCAACAAAAGTCCCGATCCAATAACAGCTGTGCGTCTGTTCAAAAGAAATAAACCGCCCAAAATTTCAAGAGCTCCAACGACGGGCAGATATCCTGCAGTAGCAATCCCATTTGTCAGATAATAAAGTTTCCATAAGATAAAATCACCGTATTCAGTATGAAGCTCACTTAAAGTTGGTTCCGGAATCTGTATCGGCAAAATCTTAACGATACCAAGAAAGACGATAGCCAAAGCTAGCCTATAGCGTAATAAAACACGAAGCCAATAATAGAGTGTCTCCGAATTAGTGTTTGATCTTTTTGCCAGCAATCTATTTATGAAAGGGGTTACAATCAATGCAAAAGTAAACGCTACGCCCCAATTGTAATATCCCCGAATATCTGTTCCGGCATATAGACTTTCCGAAACAAAAGAGGTTCTGTAGGTTGCCAATTGAAACCAATTCTCAAAAGAGAAAAAATCACCGTTGGCTAATGATTGAAATAAATGCAGATCATACGGAATAAATAACACCAGAAAAAACAGTAGGCCAAAGTGAAGAAGAAAATCACTTCTCCTTCCGGAAAATTTAGTTAGGGTACGCACTGTCATAACAATATTTTTAAAGAAGATAAAATCAAAAGATAGTGCTAATCTAAGCCAGGATTTTGCTCGAGATTGGCGTCAATAGCGATTTGCGAATAAGGAATAGGAAGAACCAGTCTATTAGCAGTAGAAATATTCAACACCTCCTGTGCACGCCCTGTTCTGATCAAATCATACCAACGATGGTTCTCCAAAGCGAATTCCACTCTATTTTCCAACTCTATTGCCGTTATTAACTCTTCCTGCGAAAGAGATGCAGTTATTACTGCAACATTCGCTCTCGTCCTTATCGAATTCAAGTCTACTAAAGACGCGGCAAGGTCACCTGTAGCATTTCGTTCTGCTAAGGCTTCGGCACGTATCAAATATAATTCCGCCGTTCTTATCAAAAAGGCCGGGTCTGTCCGATCCGTTCTGTAATAAAGGTTGCCAATTAATACGGTAGGCTCGGTTGCTGTAGATGTTTGATAAACCAATGCCGATCGGTCACCTCCAACAGCTGTATTAGTAAGCAAGGTAAAGATATCAGTAGAAGGACGGATCCATGCGGTTCCACCATTGGCACTGGCAAGCCACTGTCCCGCTTGACTGTTGGTATTATTAACATCATAATATAACTCAAATACTGACTCTTTTGTATTCGATGTATTATTTGCATAGAAAGACTTGTAAGGAGAAACCAACGCGTAATTAGACACATCTTCTATCAGGTAGGATGCATATTTGATCGCATTATCCCAATCTTTTTGATAGAGATAATACCGAGCCAGTAACGCCCAAGCTGTCTTTTTTGTAGCTCGGATACGATTGGTGGTTTCTGGCAACAATTCCTCTGCTTTAAGAAGATCTTGTAAAACTTGTGCATATGTTTCTTCAACGGTACTTCTCTTCACTTGAGGTAAAGAACTGGCAGAAGAAGTTGGAGCAAGTACTAACTGCACGCCTCCCCATGTTCTAGCAAGATCGAAGTAAGCTAATGCACGAACAAAATAAGCTTCCCCTGTCAATTGATTTCTGGATGTTTCCGTAAAAGTAGCCGTGAGCGACAATTGAGGAACTTTCTCTATCACATGATTGGCTCGGTTAATCGTATTATAGATCTGATTCCATGCCGTTGCCAAAACAGCCAAATCCGATTTAACAGTATGGCTAGTTAAGGTTTGGTGAACAGTTTGACTGCCTCGATAAACGATATTATCGGCAGAAAAAAAGCCCAATAATTGGAAACTATAACCGTAATAGTCATCGGACCTCAAAGCGCTATAAATTCCACGTACAGCCGTCTCTGCCGATGTTTCATCGACAATAGTAACCTGATCCGATACGGAGTCCTGTGGCTCTACATCTAAAAATGATGTGCAACCTGTAAAGGCAAAAGTTAAAAAATATACGGCTAAATATATTATGTTCTTTTTTTTCATCTTTTTAATTATTTATTCATTTATCTCTGTTTTCAATGCATTCATATAGATATCAACATGATGATTCCCAGAATAAGGCAAGAAAATGAGTCTTTACACTTGGTTTGAAAAAATCATGATCCTCGGTAAAATCTATAACGTCACCTGAACTCCAAATTGAAATGTTTTAGGTTGAGGAGGCGTTCCAAATGAACCTATCCCTTGTGCATTTGCATTGCTTGTTACATTCGATTCTGGATCCCCCGTGTATTTAGACCATAAGAATAAATTTGAGCCTAGAAAGTAGATTCTTGCATTCGATACCCCCACTTTTTGAAGCAATGGCTTTGGAAGTTTGTACCCAAAAGATAATTGCCTTAATTTAAGGAACGAAGCATCTTCCAGGTATCTACTATTTGCATCAATAGTGTAGTTTAAACCTACGGAAGTCAAGCGGGGAACATCTGTAACATCACCTTCTTTTTGCCATCGATTCAGTACATTTTTAAAAACACCCCCGCTACTTGGATTCCGTTCACGGAAATAACGGTAGAGGTTTAGTGAATAATTCCCATATTGAAATCCAAAATCCACACCTAAATCAAATTGTTTGTAGGTGAATGTATTACTGATACCGCCATAGAATTTTGGATAGGCATTTCGGAACACCTTTCTTGCGGAGGTCGGAAGTGAACCATCCTCAAGCTGCCCGTCGAATACTGCATTTCCTGTAGCAGGATCGACATAGAGCTGTTCATAAAGCCAAAAGGAATTGAGTGAATAACCCTCCTTGAGAATCACCCAATCCCGCGTATATTGCGTGATCTGTGTAGGGAGTTTCTCGATTTTATTTTTATTTCCTGATATATTAAAACCTGTGCTCCAAGAAAAATTCTCCTTCTTTATGTTGATAGAGTTTATGGAAAGCTCATAACCCTTATTACTAATCTCACCAATGTTGGCCCAGTAATTCGAGAATCCTGAAGCTGCAGCTATCGGTTGTTCTAAAAGGAGATCGGAAGTATATTTATTGTAGACATCGAAAGTTAATGACAGGCGTTCATTAAACAATGAAACATCTAGACCTAAGTCAGTTTGCGCCGTCTTTTCCCAACGTAAATTGTCATTTCCCAATTGGTATGGACCAACACCTGGTAGCGAAGCTCCGAAAGAATCTGCATAGCTGTCTCCACCAGACCATAGGCCTCTCGCTGCAAAATTGCTGATGCCAGCCTGATTTCCTGTAAGACCATAAGATGCTCGAATTTTCAGGTCATTTAGCCAAGAGATATTCGTTAAGAAACTTTCCTTACTAATTCGCCATCCAAGCGAAAATGCAGGAAAATATCCCCATCTGTTATTGGCGCCAAATTTAGACGATCCATCTGCACGTAAGGTAGCCTCTGCAAAATACCTATCTGCATAGTTATACCCAGCTCGTCCGAAGAACGACGAAATTGTATACTTACTCCAACTTTCGGAACCTTTGATTGTAGCAGCTGAAGAAATCAGTTTATAACTATCATTTGCAAATCCATTCCCTTCTAAATAGGAGTAATCAAAAACATTGCTTTGTAGCGTATTACCGATCAGCGCATTGAATTGATGTTCTCCAAATCCTTTTTGATAGGACAACGTTTGTTCATTGATCCACGTGCTGTTTCTTGTGATCCCAGAGGTTGCCTGATTGTCGTTCGCAATACCAATACTCGTTTTACTATTCCAATATTGGGACTCATCATATAAATTGTAATCTGTACTGAAGCTTGACCTAAATTTCAAACCTTTTGCTATTTCCAATTCAGCAAACACACTTCCTACATAGCGAAGACTTACGGTATTAACGTCGTAATTATCGACTAAGGTATAGGTGTTATCTGTCCCGTTGAGTGCGCCATCATCTGTAAAAATGGGCACATTGGTAGCTGTTGCAATAGCCGAATTAAACAAACTTACCTGAGGACCATCACCGGTTCTTGCTTGATTTCGATAGGTTCTGGAAAAATTGTTGGTCAAACCGATCTTTATACGTTTAGTCAGCTGTTGATCGAAATTAAATTTAACATTCGCCCTCGAAAAATCAATCACTTTGATAAACGCTTCTTGCCCTGTGTAACCTGCGCCTACGTAGAATCTAGATTTCTCACTGCCTCCTTGTATCCCTACACTATAATCTTGTAGCCTACCGTGCCTAAGCAAGAAGCCCAATCTATCGTATGTTTCTTGATCTTCAGGGTTCCCCTTTCCACCTTCCGATACAGGCCTGTAGGGTCTGTTTTCGTAAGTCTGATTTAACGCACTATTGTCGTTCCCCGAATTGATCCACCATTCGTTGGCCAAAGTGGCTGTTTCAGGTCCAGTAGCTAGTTCTGGTAAAAGGGATTTATTGGCCTGAGCCCAACCACTTTGTATATTGAGATCAATCTTCGTCCGACTTCCATAACTCCCCTTTTTTGTCGTTACTATAATTACGCCATTCGCCCCCCTTGAACCGTATATAGCCGTTGCTGCAGCGTCTTTCAAGACCTCAATAGATTCAATATCAGATGGATTAATATCTGTTAGAGGGGATGTCGTCCTTCCCCCTAAACCTATAGTTTGCAACGAAGTATTATTCAGGAAAACACCGTCAACGATATATAATGGATCACTGCTCGAATTTATAGAAGTCGTTCCCCGCACACGCAAGAAAATACTTTCTCCAGGCACTCCCGAGTTCGTGGTTACCTGCACACCCGGTATTTTCCCCTGCAGTTGCGCATCGAAGCTTGCTACGGGAATTTTATTTACTTCCGCAGCATCTATTTTTGAAATGGATCCAATAATATCCCTTCTCTTCTGCGTGCCATAGCCAACGACAACCACCTCATCAAGATTTTCTGCTGATGGTTGTAATAAGATTTTGATTTCAGGGTTGCTTGCTATGATACGCTTAGGCTTATAGCCTAAAAAAGAAACATTTAATGTAAATGGCAACTTCTGTCCCGTTACAAATTGAAAACGTCCAGCATCATCTGTCTTAACGCTGTGCGTTACACCTTCCAATTGTATCGTGACTCCTTCAATCGTTTGGTTAGTAATGGAATCTACGACCACACCCGTTAAAGTCGCATTAATTAATGGTTTTGATTTCTGAGAAAATAATGGCAGGAATAACCAATTTGACAAAATAATTGCCAATGAGTATCTCAATACTCTTTTTATAGTCATGAGTATCTTATTTAATAGTTAATAATTGCAAGTGCCAACGCCAATTGATTACTCGCTTTAAAGAAAATAGAAACAGACGTTTCTTAAATGATTCGATTTAGTTTAGTTTAGCCTAGCTACACATTCGCTCACCGAGCATTTCTGGTAACAGAGCAACATTTTTTTTCGTTGTAGGGGTTTGATTGTTGTACAGATAATCCATAACAAAACGTGTGACTTATTCTAGTAAATTAATATAAGGAGCCTTCAGTAATTTAAACAGTCTGAGGGGAATCTCCAGGTTGATTTTATTTTTGTTGTTCGTTTGACTTCACAAATATAGAAAACAAAAAAATAAAGTCTACTATTTTTATAGATATTTTTTTTCAAAAAATATCTACAGCAGAATTAGCCCACTTAAACATCCTTATTCGATGATTTTATCTACAAGAGCATGTTCACCTTTCTATTTTTTGCAAACAGATAGAAAAGTGAAGATTAATCATTTCACTCATTTCGCCCCTACACGATGACGTTGCATATAAAAGTGAATTTATGTAAGTTTGAAAAGACCCGCATAAAGTTGAAAGCTCGAACGAAATACATATGATGATAGGCAGAATATTTAGGCAATTCTATTTGCATATTATCACGTGGCTCATACTATTGCTGCTCCCTTTTATCACCTATCTTTATGAGCCCAACAAAATAGCTGATTTTGATCCCTATTTTGCGAAGGCTCATTTCATCAATATCATTTTTCTGGCCAGTAGTTTCTATTTTCATATATATTATATTGCGCCCAAATATTTTTTTACCAGAAAGAAAATTTTTCTTTTTCTTTTACTCGGTCTTACTTTCTATATCGTTCTTAATTTTTTGACCATACGTTTCAATCCTGCTACAGTTACCTCGTCTTCGAAAGAAACAATGTCGTTCATCCGTCTATTTGTTGGCCCTACAATTGTTTACGCCCTATGTATAATTATTGCCTCTATGGTATTTCTATACGAAGAACAGGCAAGACAAAAAGAACTCAACAAGCAAATTAAACTCGAAAAAACTACTGCAGAACTTACGATGCTGAAGTTGCAGATCAGTCCACATTTTCTGTTCAATACATTGAATAACATTCGTTGGCTAATTCGAAAACAGTCGCCAGATTCGGAACATTCCATCATAAAGTTATCGGAGATATTAAGGTATATTATCTACGAAGTCGATGGACCGAAGGTTGAATTTGTAAAGGAGATTGAGCACATGAAAAATTTTATAGCATTACAAACGCTTAGACTTCCAGTCAAAGGAACTATAGCGTTGCAAATTGCCGACGATATAAAAAACAGGCTCATCCATCCCTTACTTTTCATACATTTTGTCGAAAACGCATTTAAATATGGAGTTGATAGTAAAACATCCCCCGATATACAGTTTAGTTTCTATGAAGATCCTCATGGCATCACTTTCGTTTCTCGTAATAAAATTTTGTTACACAATTTAAACCCGCAAACCGAAGGTATTGGCTTAACGAACGCCCAACGCCGGCTACAACTGCTCTACCCGAACAAGCATCATTTGTCCATACATCGGGATGAAGAATATTTTGAAATAGTACTGCAATTAACCATCGATGAAGATTAAATGTATACTTATTGACGACGAACCATTTGCACTAAATCTATTAGAAGATGATTTACTCAGCTTTAGTCATATCGAAGTGCTGGCAAAGTTCTATAGCCCAATAGATGCGGCCGAATATTTACTAAAAAACGAAGTGGATGTATTATTTTTAGATATTCAAATGCCTGAAATGCTCGGAACGCAGTTCATTAGACAATTGGAAAATCCGCCGCTTGTAATTTTCACCACAGCCTATCATCAGTATGCTGTAGAAGGTTTCGAGCTAAACGCCATAGACTACCTGTTAAAACCGATAGGAAAAGAGCGATTAACGCTTTCGCTTCGAAAAGTAGAAGATTTGATAAGACTTCGCAAAAACCAAATACCGCAACAGGATAAAACGTTTATTGTGATTAACGTAGAGTATCAAAAGACTAAAATCTTTTTTAATGAAATCAACTATATTGAGGGACTAAAAGATTATGTTAAAATCTATCTAAAAAACCGTGCTCATCCATTATTGACCAGAAGTAATCTGCGCGGTATGGAAGCAAAGCTTCCTTCTTCACAATTTATAAGAATTCACAACTCCTTTATTGTAAATAAACTCAGTATCAAAAAGATTACGCAAACCAAACTTCTACTCCCCGATGTAGAATTACCCATCGGTAAAAAATATGCCGACAATATAACTTCATTTGATTGGGCAAACGCTATTAAAAAATAAACGTCTTAACAGCAAATCGATTGGTATACACATTAACCCGTTTTGTATACGGATTCTTGTAATCCCCCTAAATAGTTCTCAATTTTGTTCCTTAATTGGCATTTGTTCCTAGTAAATAAAAGCCAAGTTTATATAAAAGAGAAAAGATGAAGAGATTAATGTCATTACTTATTATGACCTGTTTTGCTTTAACCATTTTTGGGCAGCAAGTCACCAATCGTCCCAATTCAGCACCCACAGGTAAGCTCTCGGGGCAACTTGTGGATGAAGGGGGAAAACCCGTGTCACAAGCTTCCATAAACCTTCTTAAAACAATAAAGGACAACAATACAGGCCTGGAGAAGGATGTATTGGTAAAAAGTTTAAGTTCGGATGAAAATGGCAAATTTAACTTCAGTGAAATTCCTGTTTTTGATCAATTAAAACTTAAAATTAGCTCTATTGGCTATACTCCGTTGGAACTTCCCGTGGTATATGAACTACCAAAAATGGATTCCTCTAACAAATCAGGAGGACAACCCGACCCGGCTACATTAGCCAAGCTGATGGCGGCATTTGACAAGAATATTGGTTCGATACCTTTGGAGACTGACAGTAGGCAAATTGACGAGGTAACAGTGACAGCACGCAAAGCCTTATTGGAAATGGATATAGATAAAAAAGTGTTCAATGTTGAAAAAAACATTGTATCGGCAGGCGGGACAGCAATAGATGTGCTACGAAATGTGCCTTCGATTCAGGTGGATATCGATGGAAACGTAAAATTGCGGAATGCAAGTCCTACTGTTTTTATTGATGGCCGTCCTACAACACTTTCATTGGATCAAATTCCCGCTGATGTGATCGAAAAAGTAGAGGTCATTACAAACCCATCCGCTAAATACGATGCGTCGGGTAGCATGGCTGGTATCTTGAATATCGTACTGAAAAAAAACAAGAAAACCGGGTATAACGGCATGATCAATGCCGGTGTTGACCGCTTTGGAGGGTCGAATGTAATGGCGAGCTTAAATGCACGTCAAAATAAAGTGAACGTATCGTTTACAGGGATGAATATGCGTATGCGGACAAACGTTGACGGAAATAGCGAACGTACAAGCGACATCAATGGTATCAGTTCTCTAGTTAATCAAGATATTGAGAGTAAAACAAAAGGCATGATGACTTTTGGTCGTCTTGGAGTAGATTATGATTTCTCCGAACGAACAAGTTTATCTATCGCAGGAATTATTGCTGGAGGAAGATTTAAACCCAACGAAATCACCGAAATAAACACAAATTCAGAAGGTATAAACTCAATCAGCAACCGGATTTCAGAAACAGAACGTAGTTTCAAACCAAGAGGAATCCAAGCGGCTTTCGTTCAAAAGTTTAAAATAGATGGTGAAGAATTGACCGCTGACTTCAACTATTTCGGTGGAAAGAACAACTCATATGGACTGTATACGACCAATTATCCAAGCAACGGCAGCTCACAGATACAGATCAATGATGGTTCTGGAGATAATCAATTTATTACTGCTCAGATCGACTACGTAAGACCTTTTAAAAATGGTATGAAACTCGAAACAGGCCTACGAGCTCAAATTAACAATTTACAAAATATCAATCAAAATAAAATAAAAGCGGCCGGTGAGGATGATTTCGAAGATGTTGCTGCTGCATCATCGAATTATGATAGCAAAAACAGTGTCTACGCAGCTTATGTATCTGTCGACGGAGAAATAAAAAATTGGTTTTCTTACAAAGTGGGGCTTCGTGGTGAGCGTTCTATTTACAACGGAGAGTTGTTAAATACAGGCGAAAAATTTAGCAACCGCTATCCATTAAGCTTGTTCCCATCTGTCTTTTTAAGTAAAAAACTTACAGAGAAAGATCAGTTGCAAGTAAGCGTGACACGTCGCGTAAATCGGCCAAATTTCTTCCAAATAATTCCTTTTATAGATTATACAGATAGCTTAAATATTACCCGTGGTAATGCAGATCTTGTACCGGAATTTACCACCTCAGGAGAGTTGAGCTATAGCAACACACATAATGGAGGAACCTTTTTGGCTTCTGTGTATTATAAATATACCGATAACTTGATCACTCGCTATTTAACTCAGGAGTTAAATCCTATCACAGATAAGTTAGACTATATCAATACCTATATCAACGCACGCTCGAGCAAAAACTATGGTGCTGAATTTACCTACACAAAAGGATTAAAGAAATGGTGGGATCTAACGGTAGATATGAATATATACAATTCCGAGATAGAAATCGATGAGGAGACTTCCTCAGGAGATCTTTGGACCGTATTTGGTAAATTAAATAATACCTTTAATTTGAAAAAACACTGGAATATACAGCTTTCCGCTGATTATCAAGGAAAAACCAATGTACCTGTAAGTCAAAAACAAGAATTTGGCCCACCGATGTCTCAAGCACAAAGCTCTTCTCAAGGTTATATCAAACCTTTCTATGGTATAGATTTCGCAGTAAAGAAAAGTTTCCTGAAAAATGAAGCCGCATCCGTTACGCTCTCTGTTAACGATATCTTTCGAACAAGAAGCAATACGATAGTATCATATGGAGAAGGATTCTCGCAATCTTACTATAGGTTATCGAATCCCCAGCTGGTTAAATTAAATCTTTCTTACCGCTTTGGCAAAATGGATATGAACATGTTCAAAAAGAATAAAAACCAGAATTCAATGGAAGGTATGCAAATGCAATAAAAAATTGAGTATACAGTAAAAAGGGAGGCATATGCCTCCCTTTTTACTGTATATATACCTTTCGGAATAATTTACTTCTGTTCAACCTGACCACCAGAGGATTTATCTATCTTCAGTTTTTTCGGTTTTACAACATAATACACTTTTCCTGAAGAAGATACGTCGGCATTCAGTTCTTCAGAAACATTGATAGTTACTTTGGCAGACGAGCTTGCATCTACATTTGCCGTTTTAATTCGCATATCCGTCATGTTCACATTCGCAGATGAACTAATATCTACAATTGCTCTATTCGCTTGCCCCAACAAGTTTAATTTACCGGAGCTAGAAGCTTCGACTTCCAAGAAATTTGCATTTATCCGTGCATCAAAACGACCGGAAGATGTAATTTCTAAATCTACTTTTTCGGCCGTGATATTGCTCGCAAATAATTTTCCTGAAGAATTCACATCGATATCAATTTCAGAAGTTTTAATGGGATCCTCTATACGCAGAGACGCGCTAGAAGACACTTCTACATCACTTAACTTCCCATTGGAATAGACCGTAACACGATTAGGCTTCTTCGTCCGAATAGTAGAAAACGACTTATATCTAATATGCAATTTCCCATACTCAATTACCGTTTCTATTTTTTTTAGATGATCGGGGTCCTCTACCTCTACGACGACTTCATTACGATCTGAAACAATATATTTTGCCTCTATAGAGGATGAAACAGCAACGCCCTCTAATTTTCCAATTTTACGTACTTCTTTGTGTTGCGCTTGACTAAGAGTGACCAAAGTCACAAAAGCAAGGGTTAGTATTTTTTTCATAAAGTGGTATACTTTTGTGAATAATCTTTAATATTTGATTAATAAGGTTAAAGGTATTTACAATTTCTAAAAATAACAAGCGTTTATTTATCGGCAATACCCACCACTCGTTTTGCATCCCGTATTTTTTTTTTCAATACACTCTTAACAAAGCTCCTATGCAGAAAGATAATCTTTTGAATATCTTTGTAAAATGAAAGAGAAGGATTTAATGACGGAAATCTGGGAGTCCACATTTCAAGAACACCAAGCACTATGGGGCTTTTCTCCTACGCTGTCGGCAAAGCTTGCGAAAGACTTTTTTTTAGAAAAAAATGTAAAAAACATATTAATTCCAGGTATAGGCTACGGTCGTAATGCAAAACTGTTTATAGATCATGGAATCGAGGTTACAGGGATTGAAATTTCAAAGACAGCCATAGAGATGGCGCATACCTATTACGGTAGCCAGATGAAGATTCACGAGGGATCCGTTACTTCTATGCCCTTTGATGATGCAATATACGACGGTATATTTTGTTATGGCCTATTGTACTTATTGGATAAAAACCAACGTGCAAAATTCTTAGAAAACTGTTTTAGACAATTGAAAAAAGGTGGTTTCATGTTTTTTTCTGTCATCTCAAAAAATTCCCCCAATTATGGAAAAGGCTTACAAGTTGACGAAGACACCTTTGAAGTGACGAAAGGAGCACGAGTGTTTTTCTACGATTTAGAGGCTATAAAAGAAGAATTTCAAACCTATGGTTTGATAGATTTTATAGAAGTTGAAGAAATAGCCAATCCAGAAAAGCCAAACGTAAAGTTCAATTTCTTTACTGTCTACTGTAGAAAGGGTACTTAAAAAATACGGATAATTCAGATGGTCATTTTTGGCATAATAAATGCACATTTCGGTTCGTTAGCATAGGAGAGCAAATTACATCCTCGTTCTTTTTGAAATGATCATTTATAAACAACAAAATCACGTCATGAATTTATTTTTTAAACATTTTCGAGTATTTCTGTTACTCGCTTTGTTAGGGACTGTCTTCGTAGAGAGCAAAGCACAGGGTACAGACGAACAACGCTTCAAGGTAGAACTGAAACTCGTTGCTTCCAACAAAGAGGTTCTGATTAAATTAAACTCCGCATCTATAAGTTTTGCAAGGTATCCTTCGGTTTTAGCGGCAGCAGCAGATACTGCAAAAACAAAAATAACGGACGATGGAAGTAAAACCATATACATCAATCTGGATGGTGCAAACATCGGAAAGGAAGCATTATCCGTTCTAACGAAAAGAAACGCATCCCTGAAAGGAATAATCACCGTTACAGACAGCTACAGCAAATCGATCGTCAAAACTATGGAATTCAACGACGCCACCTTAGTCAATTTTTCCGATCAAGTTTCCTCCTACAGCTATACAAGTCTGCCGGGCAATATGGGATTCTCCTTAAGCAGCAAATCGATCACGATTGATGGTATCGTCATCGAGCCTTAAAAGTAAACAAAGGGAGCCTAAACAGGACTCCCTTTTATTTTGAATTGGCGTTGATTCTATATTAACAAAAAAAAGTAGGGAACAATAAAACTTATTGCTTACGCAGTGTAAATACGCGCGAAATATTAAACCCGAAATGAATCTCCCCTTTCTCCCATTTTGACAATGTGTTGGTAAACATCGATCGTTCACTAATACCCGAAGCATTCGAGAGGAAAAGTTGAAATACGTGTCCCCCGGTTTCAATATCTAGCCCTAAAGTAAAAGGATTAGCATTGCCATTGCGTTGAAACTGCTTTGGGACATAATAATACTCCATTGTCAACGCGATTCTCTTATTTAACTTGTATCTTCCACCAACCCCTAGTGCATACAATGTATTTTCTTCGGAAGAAAGGTTGGTCATATTAAAATGCATCAGTGTTGGTACGAGCTGTAGGCTTAGATTCCGATTAAATTTCCTAGCCAAGAGGAGCTGCTGGAGATACGAAACTCTATTCATAAAAGAATATTGTTGTATCTCTCCTTTTTCCGTGACAACATATATGCCTCCAACGTAGCTTAGCGTCAGTGGAAAATTCCGTTTTCCCTGCTTCCAAATAGCCCCTTTTACAAATCCATCGAATTCTTTATTTAACGTACTTCGACCTATCCCTACCATCCAGTCATTAGTAATTCCATAATCAAACCCGATCCGCGTCACCGCATTATCCAACCCCAAAAAATTATTTACACCATCGCTTACACTCCCAAACCTATGGTTAATACGCATATCCAACACGCCTATTTTACATTGTTCTACTGTGTGACCATTGGCTATTCTTGTTGTTTTGAAGGTTGCTGTTGTCTCATCGATTCCCTTTTCCCATTTCGAAACATCATCCTCAAATGCTTGAAATAACGAATCAATTTCTTGTGCAGCCATATCAAAATGAACGAAGATTAAGATAAAAAGAAATGCGATACTCTTAAAATATATCATAGTTATATTTATTGCTTTGAGAGTAACGTATGAACATTTATTTGTATAGCTTTAGCCAATTTCTTTTCGACTAAGCGCGGAATTTCTATTTCATAATCCGCTAGCAATAGGGTAAAATTTGCCTCCAACAAAATTTGATGATTATCTTTCACCGTTATAAAACCAGGTATTGCCACTTGTTTTTCTTTATTTTTGATTTTAATTACCCCTGTCGTATTCACATTGTATTTACCTGTTTTAGCAAAATCAACATGAGCAATATTTGTAACCGAAAACTTATAGGTGGCCTTCGGATACCGATCGCTCTCCAAATAATTTTCATTGAAATGTTCCTCTAGGAGCGCATTTTTAAACCTAAAAGATTTAATCGGAATAATAACCTGTCCCCTACCTTCATTTATAAATAGCTGTGCAGCTACGTCATTATTTTTTGCTTCAATAAGCTCCTCGGCGGCTTCCGATCGAAAACTCACTTGTCCACTTCGCGTTAGAAATGTTTGCCCTTGCGCAGAACCAAAAAAGAGGAAAAGGCAAAATAAAAAAGCTGTAACCCGCATAAGATCTAAAATTTTTATATTCGTTTAATTGTTCAGTGCACCATCTACTATCCAAGCTGTGATTTTTTTTATATTACAGTCGGACAGCTTGGAGACCGACTTGGGCATAGGTGATACCCCTGCTTCATGATTGATACTTTTCAAAAGAAGACCGTTATCGACCTGTTCTTTTAATTCGGAATAAGTTGTCAATGGAAAAGTTAAAATTGCTGAAGCATGATGGCATCCATTTATCGCACAGGAAATATTCATAATTGGGCGAATACTGCTGCCGTAAGAAACATTTTCTACATTACAATTATCCGAACCTGAAAGTTCTTCCAAACTATTCTTATAACAAGAAGAAAAAAAGCAAACAAGACTTAACGCGCAAAAAAGACAAAACACTTTCATAACTGATTTAAAAATTTACATTGACTCAAAACAACAACCAACGTGTAGCCACTACAAAAACCACTGATAGTTACCTTATCCCCTACATGAACGTGTTCATTACTATCGATCAAGGTACATTGAACGCCCAAGAGTGTCGTTTCTCCTTGTAGAAGAATTACTTGTTTTCCATCATCATTATAAGATATATCTTTGACCTCCCCTTCCACAGTCAATGGTTTGTTTAAGTATTTTTTATTCGCCGTTTGCTCGTCTTCCTCAAACAGTCGGGCAATTGAAACCGCGTTCACCTGTGTTGTTTCAAAATTTTCAATTTTCCGATGGGGCTTATTCCAGAATAACCCGTAAAAAACAATACCCGATAGAAGTAATACAAACACGATATAAGTCCATTTATTCTTCAACATGCACACGATATATTAGAAAGTTACGGATTGCCCGATATCTACAGATCTGCTATTCAGCACTACTCTATCAGAAAATCCTTTGGCTTCGACAACATAAGCGACAACGGATAAATTATCAATATTAACACCGTTCGGCACCGAGTAAGTAAATTTCTTCGAGTAGATTTCATCATCTACAAGCGTTCCTATAAGGTCTCCAAAATAATTTTCACTAAGGAAAGCACGTAACACATGATTATGCTCATAGTTATCTATCCATTGCAAACCACCATCTACCAAATCAGCCTGTTTATAGATAATTTTATTTTCCAGGACTGCAACTGCTAAACGATAGTTTGCCGTGTTTTTTTTGTTATTGGCAATACCTGCTACAATTTGCACTTGATCATCGCTAGTCTTAAGCGTGCTGATACTTATACCGACTGGCGATACTGCATCGAAACGAGATAAAAAAGAACTTGTAGTCGCATCAAATGATCCCACAGTAACCAGATCTTCGCGTTGATCCACGATTACAGCAGGATATCCCGTAATATTATAAAAGTAGTTTTGAAACTGCTTGTATCCTTTAAATTCCATAGGATCCTCCTCTTCTAATCGACCATGTACACTAATTATATCAATCCTATTTGGAAATTTTTCGTTAGCAGCGATCTTGAGCACTTCCGTCACGGACGGACAATACACGCAGTCAAAAGAGACAAATTCCATGATCAAAACATTTTTACCGCTACTGTTATTGATTGCTTCTGAATCTTGCCCTTCTTTTACGCCACTTCCTTTCGTACATGCAGAAAGGATAAGGCAAAGAAGAAGGTATTGGTTTAGCATAATTTTCATTCGAATAAATAGTTAAAGGTTTTAATAGTTGAAAAACATAATAGTGAACTACTTCAAGTAATTTCGGGCGAATTAGGCATTCAAAAAATATTTAGAAAGCCGATACAATAGATAGATTGAGCCCTGTATAAGCTGGCATATACAAACAAACCCCACCCGCACAGATTATTCCTTCTCGATTACGTCCATATTGAGCTGCAAACCGTGTTCGAGTTAGCGAATAACTGCATCCAACCTTATAATAGTGAATACCTGTTTGCCCATAGTTAAACATATCACCTATTAATACAGCCGATCTGGCTGACAACGAAAGTTCCACCAAACCTGCTACCCAATTTTTTTGATAATCTTTACTCCAAAGATGCTGACCTTCGAATCGTAGCGACTGTCTATCTGTTGTTTTCCAAGTAATATCTGCGACAGCAATCTGTGATGAATATTTTGTATCTTCTTTTCCAATCACAATAGGGTTGTATTGTTGTGCGGAATAGAGCATCCGAAGAAACCAGGTTTCACTAAGCCGCCTTTCCAAATCCACACCTATATCTTGATAGTAAAGCCTATCGCCTTTGGCAAAAAAGCGGTATCCATTTTCGACATCTCCTTTGAGGTTATAAAAGCTTGCGACATTTAAACCAATCTTCGTCCCATACTCTCCTCCAAACCATTGCCAGTCTTTTAACCGATAATGCAAATCCAGTTGCCCTCCAATCTCTCCATTCCCCATTGTATTATGTGGGTTCAAAGTGGCAAGGGAGTAACTATATTGTTTAGTCAATGCAGGCAAATAATTTAAATCACGACCTATCCCTGTAATATCCCTTGTCGTTCCAAATTGCATATATTCCAGTCGTCTAAAAGTTAAAGAGCTAGAAAATCCAGCTTTACTATAATCAAAATCGACAAGAAATGCACTTCCATCTTTATTCAGATCAGCACTATAGGTACTTTTGTCTGCCGTTTTATAAGCATATTCACCGGTTAGGGAAAATGCTCGAAACTGCCAATTTGCGTTTATTGAATACGCTCGGACATTAGGGTTGATATCCGCTTGTCCAGTATAGGGTACATACCTGTCAATGATGCTAATCTCCGAATTCAAACTCGACTGTTCCAGCTTAAGTAACCTATCGATATAGAGGTAAAAATCTAATCCTTTCACCGTCGATTCTGCCTTCTCCATGAAAGACCTTGGTCTACCAACAATCCCTTTTATTACCGCAACATCGCCAAAACTATAGGTAACTCGAACACCTTCAAGAGCAGTATTTAAGCCTAGTGCCCGTTCTTCATAGCTTCTTAAAATCAGACCATGCCCAAATTGCTCATAAAAATCTCCGACGGTAACAGAAAAAGCACTGTCTTGAAATGAAGCATATTTAAAAACCAAACCATTACCATGAAGTGAAGTGGGATATCCCTGCAAAACAGGCAAATAGGCCTCGTATTGTAAACCTCCCTTCAACTTATGAAACTGAAAATCCAATTTCAGATAATTATTACTGCCCAATTTATCTTCAGGAACAGCGGCCTTTGTCTGCCCATCTTCCAAATATCTAATCGTACTCGTTTCAAAACTCCCCGAAACATAAGACTGCGTGTAAGCATCCAACTGAAGAAAAGAAAATATAATCAACACAAAAAACCGACTCCATATGTTGCTATTCATTTCAACCCTTTAAGAATTTCCAAAACCTCAATTTCATTTCCAGGATAATAGCCCACCCGAGAATAAATCACCTTGCCATTTTCGTCTAGGACAAACAATTGCGGAATCATATTTACTTGCAATGCGCGTTTGAATTCCTGATTTTTATCAAGAAGAATATAGAAAGGCCAATCACGACTTCGTACTAAAGGACGTACCCTAGACGCTGTTCTCGTATCATCAATGGATACAGCCAACAGCTTAAACTTCACCTGAGATTGCCACAGCTTCCAATTTTCGGCAAAAGCATCCAGTTCTTGTATACATGGTTTGCAAGCTGTCGTCCAAAAAGAAACTACAACGGGAACTCTATCCTTCAATATCGCCTGTGTTTGGATACGATCTCCTTTCAGTGTCTCCATAGAGAAATCTGGTAACTGCTGTTGTGCAACAGCAGTACCAGTTAACAAACAAAAGATAAAAGTCAATAGCATCACATATTTTATATCTTTCATATTCGCTACCGAAAAGTGATTCGTTAAATAGCAGAGACCAAATTAATGTTCATGAGTATGTTCACCACTTCCGTCCCCTTGCTTCACCGTAAAATCAGACTCTACTTTTCCAACCTGTCCTTTCTGATCGGTAACTTTGATTATCAGACGGTACTCACCTATTGGAGCATCATCAGATAATTCTGGGTGATCGTGATAAGTCACTTCCTTTTGTCCCACGTAATCTCCTGTATACTCTTTTTTAAAACTGTAAGTACCATAACCGCTAGTTTGGTAAGCTTCCAGTTCGATCTTAGCGACGAGACCTGATGCGACAATGTCAGCCTCAAGATGTATTGCTTCTCCAATAAGTACAATCTTATCATCCGGTGAATCATGTGTTCCCAAATGTACCAATGCTACGGTAGGAGCTGCAGGTAATAAATCTTCGTTACTGTTACTGCAAGAAAAGAGGAACAACGCAAATAGATTCAAGAAACATAAGAAGGTCCTCAGTATATATTTTTTATCCATAATCATATTTTTTATCATGTTTTTTAATTCAAATCCGCTTAATAGAAAGCGAAGGTTTGCCACCTCTGTATAAATCGGCAAACCTAATTTTTTAATAACCTGGATTTTGAGTTATTCCTAAATCATTACCAGAAAGTCCTTTTGGTATTGGAAAGCGGTAGAATTTACCACTGACATTATCTGTTTTCGCATGAAGGTGTTTATAAATTTTTGCAAAAAACGGATAATTGGTTTTTACAGTACCCGAAGAAGTACCGTCGTTCTCGACGCCAAATTTACTAGCAATAGACTCTACGCTCTTGTACTGATCTTTATAATATTCAAATGTAGGAACATCAGCAAGAACCGTAGAAACAAGCTTACGCCAACGTACCAGGTTTGACCAATGGCGTTGTTCAAAAAACAATTCAAGATACCATTCCTCTTCCAACTGGGCATGTGTCAATGTCGTATAAGTCTCCAAGCCGGCCCGCTCACGGAGTTGGTTTACCAAGGAAGCAGCTTCGCTAGCTCTTCCAAGCTGTAATAGCGCTTCTGCTTTGATCAGCAAAACCTCAGCATAACGTATCTCAATCCTGTTAATATCATTAGGTTGTCCAGCTTCAGAGCCTGGTGCTACTTCGGTCAACACACTATTACGATGAATAAATTTGCCGATGCGCGGAGAAGTAACCGGAAAAACATAATCGTATCCTTTATAGTCTGCTGTTTTTGTCGGACTAGCGACTAAAGGTTCATCTTCGTTATATAAACGGGTCAAGAGAGAGAAGCGTTTGCGTTTATCTGTATCCGAAAATTTTTCCAATAAAGAAACATCTGCCGGACCAATATGGTTGTCTTGATACAGATCAAAGCGGAAGGTAAAAGGACAATGCGTTTGATGGTTTCCCTGTGCATCACCTTGACCATCTCCATCATGGTGAATCGTAAAGATATGTTCAGGCGAAACATTCTCAGCTGGCACACCAAAGTTATCTTCAAAATCAGCTTCTAGTCTAAAGTTCCCACTATTGATTACTTTATCAGCATATTCTATAGCTTTCTGTAGTTTATCAGTATCCCAAGTTGCAGCAGAGGGATCAGTCTTGCTTGTGGCAATAGTTCCCACTTCATTTTGAGACAAAGGTTTGCTGGCCCAGGTAAGATAGGTCCTCGCTAATATTGCATTAGCAGCGCCTTTGCTAGGATTAGAACGCTTTTGATCAAAAGCTGGCAAACTTGCCTCTGCTTCTGTAAGATCCTTTACGATTTGGCCATAAACATCGTCGATAGAGCGACGCGTAGTCTGTTCAGCCGTGGTTGATGAAGTTGTTAAGATAAGCGGTACTTCACCCCAAAGATTGGTTAAGTAAGAATATCCTAACCCCCGGATAAACTTGGCACGGGCTCTTGCTAAATCAATCGTCTCTTGCGAAAGATCTCCTCCTGCCTTACTGGAATCCGCTTTCTCAATGGTTCGATTTGCTTCACCAATACTTACATAGAGATAATTGAAAATTTTAGTAGGATACCAATTGTTTACATCGGTTTTAAATTGACTAACCAATGGTCCCGCCTCATCATCTGTTCCTTCAAAACTAATGGTATGCTCTGATGTCGATTCCAATAAAAAGGAATAAGATGAGCTTAGGCGTTGCCATGGTGAAAAGGCCGCACTTGCAGTAGCCAATGCCTCTTGATTGGATGACCAAGAAGATGCTCCAGTGATCACATTTGGATCATCTGAAGTACTCTTTTTACACGAATGTAAAGCCAGCGAGCTCAACGTTATAGCAGTTATAACGGCACGATTAAAATACTTCTTCATGATATTAATTATTTGATTAGTAAAACTATTTGATTTCAATAGATTAGAATGTTATACTTAACCCTGATAGAAAAGTTCTGGGCATCGGAAACGCACCTAAATCAGTGCCTTTCGCAATTTCAGGATCATAACCTTTATAGCCTGTGATGGTCAAAAGATTTTGTGCGGTTGCAAATATGCGCAAGCGCAATGGCCATTTTTTTACGGGCTGTCGTCCTTGACCAAATGTATAGCCGACCGTCAGTGTCTTCAATCTTAAGTAGGAAGCGTATTCTATATAGCGGCTGTCTACCTCAGAAGACAGTCTTGAATTCGTTATCCTTGGTACAGTCGTAGATGGATTATTCTCTGTCCAGCTATCCAACAATACTGCCGAAGCATTATACGCATCATTCGGACTCTCTAAATATCTTCGTAACTGATTATAAACACTATTACCCGATACGCCTTGCAGCAAAACAAAAAAATCAAAGCCACGATAATTTACAGCGGTAGAAAAACCATAAGTTAAATTTGGCTGAGTGCTTCCCAACACAATACGATCATTCAGATCAATATGATTATCCTGATTGACATCCCTAAATTTAGGGTCGCCAGGCTGCAGGTTCGTATAAGACGGGGTTGTAGGCAACGCCGTTACATCTTCATCTTTCTGCACAACGCCCTCAAAGAGAAGCCCTGAAAAAGAGCCAATAGATTCCCCGACCTTTAAAACCTCTACCCCTAATTTTTTCTCCGTTACACCATCGTAAAGTTCTGTTATGCGGTTTCTGTTATAGGCTATGTTTCCAGATAGTGTCCATTGAAAATTCGTCCTCTGAATAGGAGTAGCATGGAGTGAAAACTCAATTCCTTTATTCGTCAAATTCCCCACATTTCTCAATTGTTCATTTTCTTCACCTAATTTTGGCGGAATTAACAACAATAAATCAGAGGTCTTCTTTTGGTATACATCCAAAGTCGCAGCTATTTTATTTTCAAAAAAGGCGGCATCAATGCCCACGTTATACTGTTCCGTCGTCTCCCATCTTAAATCTTCATTACCACTGTTTCCAACCTTATAAGCAACCTCATCTCCGTAATAAATTGCTTCCAGCAGCTGCAGGTACTCATAGTCTCCAATTTCCTGGTTACCTACATTTCCCCCGCTTAATCTAAGTTTCAAAGAGCTTAAGTTTTTCACATCTCGAAGGAAGCTTTCATCACTTATATTCCAAGCCAATCCCAAAGAGGGAAAAAGTCCCCATTTATGATTTTTCGCAAAACGGGTGGAATAATCGCTTCGAAAATTAGCAGTCAAATGATAGCGGTCGAGCCATGCATAATTCACACGCCCTAACAAAGAATAGAGCTTACTTTCCGTAGCACCGCTTCCAATAGGTCTACTTCCGTAAGGCTTTCCATCTTGAAGATTATCTACACCCAACGATTCATTGGTAAAACCCGAACTCAGCGTAGAAATATAATTTGTTTTGGTATCCTGAAAAGTAAAACCACCTAAAACATCAAGGGAATGAAACTGGTTGATTTTTTTGGCATAATTCAACGTAAACTCAGACAATAAAATTTCCGACCTTTTATTGCCGATTCCACCGATTCCGCCGGGTTCAAGACCAAGAGCTGTATATGATGGTGAAAAATATCGTTGCGTAACATGTCCAATATTACTCCCTACGCTCACTTTTGCTGTAAGTTCTTCGATCGGCTTGTATTGTGCATAAAAATTTCCAAGGAAGCCGGTGTAGATCGTTTCTGCGGTGCTATTGTTCAGGTCTGATATTGGATTAGCCGTTTTCTGTCCTTGACGTAAATAAGCATACTCAAATGGATTGTTGTAATTATATTCACCGGTATTGGTATAAAAGGGAACCACAGGAGGTATATACAGCGCATATGTTAATGAATTTGCGATACCCGCTGAATAAGGCGAACTATTATAATTTACCTCCTCGAACGTAGTTAGGCTATTCTGTGTACTCTTATTTGCCGTTAAACTAAAGCCTACCTTGAGTCTAGAAAATACTTGGCGGTCATAATTTGCTCTCCCAACGAAGCGCTTAAATCCCGAATTAAGTACTACTCCATCTTGATTCAAATGATTCCCCGAGATAAAATACTGTGATAATTCGTCACCGCCACTGATAGACACCGCATGATTTTGAGATATTCCCGTCTGCAAAACCGCATTTTGCCAATTGTAACCTTCACCCAAGCTTGCAATCTCATCATCACTATAGCCTGGTTTATTCAGAAAATAATCTTTCTGCAAACGTGCCCACTGTTGTGCATTTAGCAGATCCAGTTTCTTCGCAGAATTTGCCGCACCAAATGTATATTGATAATCCACCACACTTTTATCTTTATCGCCCCTCTTGGTCGTTATCAGAATAACGCCATTAGAGCCCCTAGATCCATAAATAGCTGTTGCAGAAACATCCTTTAGCACATCTATCGAGGCAATGTCAGCAGGATTAAGCATATTCAACGGATTAAATTCTCCATCTATGCCTCCGAATCCAGTTTTTGTAGAAGAATTATCACTGAAATACAAAAATCCATCAATAACATACAAAGGGTTGTTACTGGCATTCACAGAATTACCACCACGAATACGTATTGTCGCGGGAGCTCCAGGCTGACCAGAAGCCTGCGTAACATTCACACCAGCTACCGCACCTCCCAACAATACGTCTACGGAAGGAGCCGTGTTATATTCTAAATGTTTCTTAGATACCGACGCTATCGCTCCTGTCAGATCTCTACGACGCTGTGTACCATAACCTACGACAACGACTTCATCAAGGATATCACCATCATCTGGTATCAGCGATATCTCGAAAAAAGTAAACGCGCCTATCTGACGTTCTATTGTCTTATAACCTATTGAAGAAAATACAAGAATACCTGTGGCGGCTGCCTGAAGATCAAATTGTCCATCTTGGTCTGTCGTCGTCAGGCTATTTTCTCCCCGCAGAGAAACCGTTACCCCTGCCAGCGGGTCGCCACTTTCATCCACGACTTTACCTCGAATTGTGGTCTGTAAATTACTTGCTTTGGCAGATTTAGTATTACTATCTCTCAATATAGCGATATGCTTTCCTGTGAGTGTATAACGATATCCCAAAGGCACCAGATGCCCTCGTAAAAGCTCCCCAATTGTATATCTTCCTCCTTTTTTTATCGTGATTTCCTTTTCCTCAGCAAGCTCTTTCGAATTGTATATAAATTTATAACTGCTTTGTTGTTCAATAAGTTTAAAAAGCAACGGAAAGGAAGTAACTCCTTTTTCTACTTTTACATAAGCAGATGATATATCTTGGGCTATACAACGATTCGAAAAAGCACCTAAATTTAAAATCAAAAGACAAAATGCCGTTATAACGATGTCTTTTTTAGGTATGCTTTTTAAAGATCTCCCCCAGTCTTTACAAACACGACTGGTTAGAAATAATAAGCCAAAGAATACCCTTTGCAAGAAAAATCTTACATCATTCTGTATATTCATATACTATTAATTATTGATTATTTGTTGACTATCCCTCTATTCTATATGTGTCAAAAATTGTTCATATAGCTTTAATAAAAATTTATATTATATATAGATTTAGTAGATTTTAATTGCAAAAAAAACTAACATCCTTTTCCTGAAATCTGCACACGTTTTCCTTCTTTATCATATTTCACGGTAAGGTTATTTACTGATGATATAATATCCAGAACTTCTTCTAACCTAACATTTTGGTCGAACACCGCGGTATAAATACACTTATCTAAGTTATTTCCAATGATTATAATCTCCTTGCCATACCATCGGGACAACACAGCTGCTATCTCTTTCAAGTTTTTCTCTGTAAATTGCAGTCGTCCAGAAGCCCATGCTACCGCATCATCTGCTGCCGTCTTTTCTACAGAAATCTGACTTGAAGTTTGATAAGATAGGTGGTCGTTAGCTACTAAATAATATACCCTATCTTCACCACGTTTTCCAACTTTAACCTTACCAGATTTTACAATAACATCTACACTTCTTTCGCGAGGAAAAGCTTTAATATTGAATGAAGTTCCCAATACCTGCGTTTCGATGTCACCACTTTCAATTTTAAAGGGTGAAGATGGATCTTTCTTCACTTCAAAATAGCCTTCGCCTTCAAGAATAACATTTCGACCATCAGCGAAATCCTTCTTATACTTAATTGTCGACTGGGCATTTAACCATACGATAGAACTATCTGGCAACATGACCTTCTTCACTTCCTCTACGGCCGCTGTTTTTGTAATATAAACGGCATTATTATTCAGAAAGAACAACCAATACCCCAATGCAGCTATAAAAAAAGTCGTAACTACACTCGCTACAGCAGATAACCATCTATATGGTCTCACATATACTACAGGGTTATTCGGATGTACATTATGCATTATCGCTTCCCATATTTCTGCTCGCAAAGTATCAAAAGAAGTATCTTCTTCTATTTGGAAAGGCTGTGCTTTTAAAGACGCTAAATACCAGCGTTCAAGAAGCTGCTTTTCTTCAGCAGACAATCTACCACTTTGGTATTTTTCTAAAAGATGTACTATCGCTTCTTTTTTATGCATCGTTATATTCTTCCCTTATTAAATGTATGACAGGATAAGTAGAGCTTGGTAGTAGAAAAATTTTATTTTTTTTCAAAAAAAGTAAAAGCTATACGATTTTACTTACAGAAGTAAATGATAATCAACAGTAAATCAGTTGAAAGATGGAGCTTACGCTTGAGAATCTTTATAGCATTGTTGATTTGCTTTTTTACGGTTTTATCCGAGATATTAAGCTGTGCAGCTATTTCTTTATGGCTTAACTGTTCTGTTCTACTCAATTCAAAAATCTCCCGCATTTTCGAAGGCAATAAGTTTATTTCTGCTTCCACAAGCTTGATCAATTCTTTGATGTCAAAGTTATTTTCTGTGGTTGGAGCATGTTGAGCGAAAAAATACTGCATAGACTCGATATAATGGTCATGCACTTTACTATGTTCAATAATATTAAATATTCTATTTCGAACCGAAGTATGTAAGTAAGAATGAAGTTCACCATGTATCTCAATCTTATCGATTTTTACCCAAAGTGTTGTAAACACTTCTTGTACCACATCCTTTGCCATCTCCACATTATTCATCATCTTTTGCGCATGAACAAATAGCTTCAGCCAGTAACGGTCATAAATCTCATTAAAAGCTATCTTATCTCCTTCAGCAAAACGTTGAAAGATCTCTCTATCGGATAAATCTTTATACATAATCAAAACTTTAAGTCGCAAATCTGCCACGACTAATCAATAGTTATATCAGCCTATACTGGTTTGAAAACACAAACAGCTGGGCACAAATCATAGAATTAAGAAAGGAAAGGAGCCGATTTAGCGGCAGTCCACAACGAATGGTATAAGTATTACCTAGAAAGACATTCGCATTCGAGAAAGATCATTCGCATATCGATCAGAAAAACGAGTAAAATAACAACTGCGAGTTAGCATTAATTTCTTCATAAACTGTTTTTAAGTTAAGTACTTTCGTCGCCAACGCCTATTGAGAAACGAATATGAGGCAAATATAGAGCAAAAAATAAAATCTACAAAAAAAGTAGATTTTATTTTACATCAATTATTTCAAATTATTCTTACTCCTTTTCCTCTGAATTTCGAATCACCAGACGATGAGTCATCCCCCAATCAATAAGTATTTCCGTCACAGGGAAGACCGATTTGCCATAATCTGTCACGGCATATGTCACACTAAGCGGTTTTGTTTCTTGGACAGTTCTCGTGATAAGATGATTTGCTTCAAGTTCTTTAAGTTCTTTGCTAAGCATCTTTGCTGAAATACCTTCAATACCTCGCTGTAAACTTTTGAAATTGATCAAACGGTCGGTTCTATTTGACAAATAACGAAGGATCATAAGCTTCCATTTCCCTCCCAATACATATAGGCTATCCCTTAATGCCATCAATTTCTCTGAACAGGAGCTCGTCCGTTTTAGTACATTATCTGTTACTTCTTCCATGTGGTGATATTGAGGTTACCGGTTACCTTGAGTATACCTATGGCAAATATACTCCATTTAGTCCATAATTTTGAACCACTCGATAATGGTCCCGACGGATGGCCTTATCCTATTATCAATCAATAAAAATATGGACATAACAAAACAAACTCCCCGAAGAATAGTTACAGGCATACAAGACGGAAAATCAACAATCATAGAAGATCGACTTGTAGAAAATGTCGTCGAACATTTTCCTGGGCTTTTTATTGCAGACGTCTGGAATACTGGCAACATGGCCTCTATTCTCGATCTTTCTCTACCGATTCCCAACCTTCCATTTCCAGAGACGCCCAAAAATGGGACGTATTTTCGGTATGTAGTTATACCTCCAGACACATCACTAGGTGTTACCATAGCCGAAGATAAACCACATCCACTCATGCATCAAACCCATACATTAGACTACATCATTATTCTTTCCGGTGAGTTATATCTGATGATGGAGGATGGTGAGACAAGGTTGACGGCGGGAGACATCGTGATACAACGCGGAACGAACCACGCCTGGAGTAACCGCTCAGATAAACCTTGCATACAATTAGCAATTTTATTGGATGCAAGCTAAAGTAACTTAACAGGCGCAATTGTTCTAATTACTTTTTGAGCGCAATTTTCATGATACTAAAACAAGCCCAATTATAGCATATGCATAGAAGATACGAAGAGCGTCGACATCGATGCGCTCTTCGTATAGGGAAAGTCAGCTATCTACATGATAAATATCATTTTCCATACTGAACAAGAGGCCCCTATTTCAAGCTCATTTTGGTCTGCCCTCTAGCAGTTCCCGTAAAATTAACAAACGATAGCGGTACAGATCATGCTAGAGGTACATACATAAAAGCGAAAATGCACATGAGTACATTCTCGCTTTATCCTTTCTAAGTATAAGAATTAAAAAATTAGCGCAAGACCTCCTTTAAAAACAATAAGGTATGTTGCCACGCGCGTTTAGCCATTAACTCATTATATTCAGGCGATTTAGGATCTGTGAAAGTATGACCCGAATTTGCATAGGTAATAATTTGCCAATCTGCCTTTCCTTCATTCATTTCCTGAATTAACCCTTGCAATACTTCCGGAGTAACCCCTTTATCCTCTGCCGGGTTTTCCACCAAAACCTTCGTCGTTATGACATTATTGGGTCTACCGACATCCTTTGCCAAACCACCATGGATAGACACGACTCCTTGAACAGGGAAACCAGCACGGGCAACTTCCAAGGCGCCAGTTCCACCAAAACAGTATCCGATTACAGCCAGTTTTTGAGGAACTGCGCCTGCTTTCTTAAGCTCTTCCAACGCTAGCGCTATCCGGTGTTGATAAGCCTTATAATCGGTCTTATATTTTCCTGCAATCTTCCCGGCACTGACGTTATCACTAGGAATGTTTCCTTCGCCATAGATGTCTGCAACAAAAGCAATATAGCCTTCCTTCTGTAATGCAAGCGCAGCATCTTTTGCTTCCTGATCAATTCCTTTCCAAGCAGGCAAGATCAGTACACCCGGCAATTTTTGTCCCGAATTGCTAGTCAACAATCCCTTTAGCTTCTGTGTACCATCCTCATAATCTACAGTTTTTAGTTCCTGAGCAGATAGCGTTATAGTCATCAGTATAAACGCCAATAAAGGCAACATTTTTCTATATTCCATTGTTACATATTTAATTTAAACAAATAACGATTAATTTTTGAAAGTGTTTCACGTTATTCAGCATTAATTCGAAGCAGGTTTGATAAAATTTTATTTTTCCTGTCGCAACAGCTACCCTTTCAAAGACCGACATTGTTCTTCCACACCTTCAGGTAAATAATAAGACACTGCTCTTCCCTCCCGTTTAGTCCGTTTCAATATACCGTATTCGCTCATTACACGCAGTACGTTATAGGTCGTAGCCCAAGATATTTTATGTACAGCGCGAAGATCCAACCAAAACTTTTCGACATCCATGATGGCACGCATTCTACAAACCTCTTCCACAATCACGATTCGGTTCTCACTAATTGTAATTCCCTTCTCGCGCATCAATTCTATGACTTGTTCTTTGCACATACATATTATTTTACACTATCTATTTTGGAATCAGGGTCTATTTGGAAAAAGAGAGACCCATTCAAGCATATAGCGAAGCTAACGGTTTCTTTAATTATGGAATAGCGAAAAACAGGAAAGTTATTCGCGATATTGAGAATATATAATATTAGGATTTAGGAGGTCAACGGATCATAAACCCAAGGTCGTTGAAACAAAATTTAAAAGTAACCGATTAAAATTCTGAAAAAGGCTTAAGACTTATCAAGTAAAGAATACACTTCCTTCATATAATAGGCCTCGTCGAGCGCATCTACTAAAGACAATATTTCAACATGCTCAAATGAGAAGGTTATTCCGGAATAGGGAGTGCGAAGGATGATGCGGCGAGTGCCATCAGGAAATTGAATCAACAAACTCTCAACCAGTAGTTGTTTCGTCATTCTTCGAAAAGCACAAAATTCGGCCAAAGAAAAATTCAACATCAAGTTTTTGAAAGATAAGTGCACAAGATCATGCCCTTCCCGAATACTTATAAATCCTGATTCATTTGATGTTAATATCTTCAACTTACAATGGTTTATGCACTTTTTGACACGACTAAGGCCAGATTACTTTTGCGCCTGTCTTACCTGCACACCCTTTTGTATGCAGGTAAGCAGGACTTAATACCATAAGTTCCACACCTATATTGAGACAAAGATAAATCTTATTTAGAAAGATTATAAATAATAATTTCGTTATTACTATTTTATGACAAATGCCCTATTTGTTGATCTTTTTGGAAGACTATTGAAAATAAGCTTAATTTCAATAGTCTTAATCTCTACGGGCAAAACTCATCTTCTGAAAAAGAAAAAGGGAGGCACGTAAGCCTCCCTTTTTCTTCATCCATAAATTTAACATCGTTTACAAGCTAATCAACGAAATAATATCACCATTCGGATCATTTGAAGGCTTTGGCTTTTCGCCTTGCTTAGGACGACCAGCACCTTGCGCTTTGTTAGACACGTAAGCATTTCCCTTCCCATCTACAACCACGGTATTAGGCAATGACCCCACTTCCACGGTATTGACAACAGTGTAATCCGCCGCATTTATGACTGTAACGGTATTCGCACCCCGGTTTGCAACAAACACACGATCATTCGCCGGACTATACGTAATACCAAGCGCTCCAGTACCTGCCGGTATTGTTTTTAGGATTGTTCCCTTATCCGCATCTAAAACGGTAACCGTTCCTTCCCCTTGATGTGACACAAACAAGTGATTGCGTTTCGCATCTAAAGCTAAGTTGATTGCTTTTTCAGCACCGGTCTCAAAACTATCGATCACTGCATTCTTTTTGAGATCGTAAAATACCACTTTTCCTTTACTGATTGTATATAGGCGATCTTTTGCAGGATCAATCGTCAGACCTGTGGCTCCTTTAATATCATTTAACATTCCGATGAAACTATTGGTTTTACCGTCAATAGCCCAAACACCACCCTGCACATCAGAAGCGTAAATTTTGTTATTTTTCTCGTCGATGACAGCCTCACGTGTATGGCCTTTTTCAGCTCCATTTTTTACATCCGCCAGCACTTTCTTCAATTTCAAATCGATAGCAAGCACAGAGCCACCACGTGTGGAAGTCCCATACAAGGTCTGCGTAGCAGTATTGATCCCAAGCCCAAAAGCAGAGGTTTCCAACATGATGCTATCTTTCACCTGTAGTGTATTCGCATCCAATTGGTAAATCGTGGGCTTCTCCGAATTACCACGCGTAGTAGTCACGTATACTGAATTGTTCTTACTGTTATAAACCAATTCATAGACCCCGTCACCTATTTTCGATGATTTTCTTACGGTCTGGGCCTTATTTACTTGTATTGTTCCGATAACCAATGTACAAGTAAGTGCTATTTTTAATATGTTTTTCATTATTGCTAAAATTTAAGTTTTAACTGATATCCATTCGCCAGAATACCAGATTTTTACTACTTGAATAAAGTAAATAGAAACGATTACAAGCTAAAAATTAGTCAGCTACAAAAGTCCCTGAATCTATTCCTGATACACCTGTTACCTTTAATCCTTTGACAGCTGTAGCCGTCTCAGGATCCAATACATAAAAACGAGACTCAGATGCTGTCGTAACTGGCATATACATTTTACCATTGTAGGCATACGGCCATTTCATTCCTAAATCAACAATATCTCCTTTATCAGGTACGCCCTGTAACCATGTCAATTTCTTTTCAGACATATCTAAAACAGCAAATTGCGATGCCGCGGCAGTATTACCTGGGACACCTGTTGCATTATAAAATTCTACTAAAAATTTATCATCCTTAATCAACCAAATTTTACGAAAATGATAACCACCAGAGGCCGTTTCAATATCCCAGTAGTAGTCCGCGTCAAATCCAGTAGCACCTTTTTTGATTAATAAAGCGCCAGCTTTCTTATCTCCTGTATAAGCTCCGGAGAAAACATAAACACTGCCATCTTCTGCATTACCGATTTGAGCATAACGAGCTGAACGGTATCGTCCTCCAGAAACTTCTAAACGATCGTCTTCGTATAATGCTTCTACCGCTAACGTAGTCCCATTAACCTTTGCAATAACAGCTTTATTTACACCCGAAAACTCTAAGCTTGTATAGAAAGAACCATCTCCCGCGTCTACAACTCCAATTAAAGAAGCTTCTTGCCCTTCATATCCAGCTATCGTAGTTGTAACCATTGATTTGGATTCCGCTCCCCCACTACTCATATTTATCCGATTGACAATTGCTCCTTTTGCATCATTGTTATTTGCATCTTTAATAGTTTGCCCACTACGAACAGCGTATATTACATTGCCAAAAGAACCTGCTGTAGAGAAACCAGACGAAATCACAAATTCATCCCCAATACTCGTCGCACGACCATCTTCAGCTATTGTGAAACGAGCTCCATAATGTGCATTTCCAGAACCATATTTCAAGCTCACAAACCCATCAGTACCATTCGAGACAAAATGTGTGAAGGTCATACTGTACTCATAGCCATTGTTATTCGTAGGGCTTATTTCAGCATTTGCATCTTCTAGATCATCCGTTACCATAAAATATGTAGCATCTCCATTTGGCGCTGCTACTAGAAATTTCCCTTCCACCGGTGTTTCTGTTTCGGGTTCTACCTCCGTCACAGGATCATTGCTTTTACAACCAACAATAGCTAAAAGAGCAAGACTCAATACCCATGATCTTTTTTGTAAAAAATTTGTTTTCATATTTATCCTTATTTACTGTTATTTTTTCTTTTTATAAAATAGTATCGCAACTTCACAGCGAAGCTTCTGCCTGGTTTTTGTAAGCTGAAATTGTCATACAGAAAAGCATTTTCTAGGTTACGCGCTTCAAAGGAGATATTGTATTTTCCGTTCTTCAACATATAAGTCGCTGAAAAATCACTGTACATTTGCCTCGGGATAACATCTTTAGAGTCAAGATATCCTAGATTAGGTGCATTTAAATACATTTTTTCAACGAAGTTGAACGTATAGTTGAGATTTAGTGTATTTCCATCTCCGAATAAATTATGCAAA
This sequence comes from Sphingobacterium sp. LRF_L2, assembly GCF_965644235.1. Classification (NCBI taxonomy): domain Bacteria; kingdom Pseudomonadati; phylum Bacteroidota; class Sphingobacteriia; order Sphingobacteriales; family Sphingobacteriaceae; genus Sphingobacterium; species Sphingobacterium sp. LRF_L2. The sequence goes on from NZ_CBFFRI010000001.1 coordinate 377,766, forward strand.
TAATAAGACGCATCTGCATTTCCGAAAAAGTAGGGTTGGTTTGGCATTCTTTCACCATAGGAGAGGTTTGGATTGGTTGACACACCTGGATTTGCATAAGGCTCCTTGTCGCGGATATTCATGTAAGTCACCGTAGTGCCTATTGTTGCTTTATTTTTATAATATAATCGAGCTTCGATATCAGTCCCCAAATTGGTCACGCGCCCATGGTTCGAATTAACAAATGCTGTAGCTTGTCCTTCTTTTGTACTAAATGTGCTTAACGATTTTTGAATAAAATCATAGGTATTTCTATAATAACCCGACCAATCCACATACAGGGTATATACTGAATTAAATTCCTTATTAAGCGTTAAACCAATATTATAGTTATTGGACTCTTCAGGCTTTAACGTAAGATTGCCTACTTCCAAAAGCTCATCACCGAATAACTCCTGATCAGTGGGTAAGCGATAAGCTTTTTCAGCAGAGGCCTTTATTTGGACATCCTTGAAAAAATAGGTCGTTGCTATACCGTATCCTATCTTACTATTTTTCTCTTCTCTTCTGGTAACCACACTTTCCTCTTCCTGTGGACCTGTTCCTTTATTAAGATAATGCTTTGCAAAAATATTGGTATTCCATTTCCGTTTAAATGTATAGCGATATTCTAATCCCATCGTATTCTTTAAACTTGTTCGCGTCATGCTATCAGCCGCTGTCGGCAGTTCGATTTCCGATAAATCAGGTTTTCGTTCATACCCAGAAATAATATCATTAAAGGAAACAGAGTGACTTTGGCTAATACGATATCCTATATTTGCAGTTGCGGAGGAATTAGAAGTTGAATAATTAGAAAGAACATTATTTCCTGCCTCGCCTCTCTTAAGACCTTCAACAACTTGTCCTGCCCAATTATATCGATTATAGGTCGTGTCAACAGAACCACTCTCCTGGTAATTATAATTTCCATTAATTCTTACACTCAATCCCTTTACAAGAAGATCTCTTTTATTATAAGTAAAGGAAGGAAGCACCGATTTACTATAAGCAGTGCGCTCCCCATAAGCAAACGCCATATCAGCTCCATTTTGTACATCTTTATGTACCTGTCCCAAAGTAATACCAAATAACATACGATCTGCCCAACTTTTACCTACTATTCCTAATTGGGCAATTAATGTCTCATTCCTATATTTATCGTGAAAGCGTTCCGACCATATTTTAGGTTCTCTAACACGGATGGCATCTTTCACCGTTGGCGTTCCCCCTCCCCAACCGTCATCATCAGTGCTAGCCTCCGGATAATAAAAATATCCTGTCTTAACCTTATAATTGTTGTCAGAATAATTTTGAAATGCTGTCAATTGTAGCGAAATACCAGAATTGAAGGTATGATTGAAACTGAGATTTGTCTTGTGCGTATTGAAAGAGCCGTAAGAATACGAAGCGTCCACAGTTGTATTTGCAGTCTGATTAGTGACAATATTAATCACCCCCCCTAACGCATCTGCACCAAATTCAATAGGTACAACACCCTTATAAATTTCAATACGATCGGCAACATTTACTGGAATATTGTTTAGCTGAAAAGCTGACCCAAATCCCTGCATAGGCACCCCATCCATAAACACTCTAATGTTCCGTCCAGTAAATCCATTTATCGTAATAGACATATCCGAACCAACACCGCCTGTTTCTCGAATCTTAACCCCCGATGCTCTGTCTAGTAAATGGGCCAAATCTAGCGTAGAATTATACTGAGATTTCGCATCAAGTGCAACAACATTAAAAGGCGTTTCCCTTACTTCCTGGATCGCCGATTTCCCATCCACTACGACCTGATCGATTGTCGTACTGGGGTCTATTTTCAATATAAATTGCTGGTGTTTATTCTCTCCCTTACCTAAACTAACTTTTTTCTTCTCTGCGATGTAACCAACCGCCGAACTGATTATTTCATATTCGCCTGATCCAACGACTAAGATATAATGCCCCTCTTTATCCACTTCTGTGCTATAGGCGGTATTCGGGATATAAACCGTCGCATTGGCGATAGCCTTGCCGTTACTGTCCCGAACAAACCCTATAAGTTTGGCCTGATCTCTATGTTGTGCAGTGAGCTGCAAGCTCCACAGTATCGCAATACAGAGGATCAGCACATTTTTTATCCGAGGATTTTTAAGTCCGTAATAATTTGAATACATTTAAAAACAGTAATTGATATTTAGATTAATTATAAACAACTTTGCAAAAGTATTCGGTTTAACCTAGATGAATTAGCGATTATTAGGACAAAAAATAACGAAATAAGGTATGCATATTTACTCGAAAATTGTGGAACTTGATCAGGAATTGGGGAATCTGATTATAGACGATAGTTATACAGAAGAAGCTCCTATAGAAACCAAAAGCCATCGTTTCGAAAATGAGAGTTTGCTGGTCGAAGCGGAAACTTTGTATACAGCCGGTTTACATATCGTCGAATCACACATCAAGACAAAATCTGCTTTTAGTAATAAATGGTTTACCAACGGTCCACACATCCGCTTTTTCTTTTACCTCAAAGGCAACTCAATGGTAAAGAATGGAGCTGGCAATCAAACGTACGATCACGACATTGGTATGCTGCAACGTAACTTTTTGGATTCCAATGGTGGAGGTGGTACCGCCCTGTTAAAAGCAGATGACGAAGTGCACCATATTATCGTGAAAATGTCCCGTGATTTTTATCTCCAACTGCTCGCCAACGAAAGCTGGATTGGTGAAGACGCTTTTCACGATTATATCGTAGAAGGCATTCCGGAAAACCGACCTAACGAAACGTTGTATATGGACTTAAAAATGTTACGTATTCTGCAAGATATTCTAAGCAGTAGTGATATACAACATCATCGCTTTCATTTCCTTAAGCTTAAGCTTCGCGAACTTCTTTTCAGCATTCATCAGCTCACCCATTTCGGTCCTGCTGCGCAGGTGTCCACGACTTCCCCTTCTTATTTGGATATGATGGAAAAAGTGCGGGGATACCTCATTTTACATTTAGATAACCCACCCAATCTACCCCAACTTGCCAAGAAGTTTGCCCTAAATGAAAAAAAGTTAAAGCAAGATTTTAAACTAGCTTATGGCAAAACCATTTATGCATTTGTAATTCAAGAGCGTATGGAGAAGGCTAAAAAGTTACTTTTTGAAAATTACAACGTAAATGAGTTAGCCACACTTTTGGGCTACCAAAGTGTATCCCACTTCATTAAAGTCTTCAAATCTTACCATGGTCACACCCCAAAAGAAGCCTTGCTTCACTTCAAAGCCATAGCCGCACGTAGTGTCAAAGGCATACAGATTATTGCTTCATCTTCTTTTCTCATCGACTGTTGTATGAATATTCTTTAGAATTCACCACTAGAACCGAAACCTATTTGCATCTCTGGTAGGCAGCGAAAAATACTCCTCGTCCCTTTGTCTAGGACTATATTACGCCGTTCTTATTTTGTAGATCTTTTGAAAAACCAAAATATCGCTGTAAGAGCAACGAGCGTAGCTAATATATACCAATTATTAATGTCGACAATTTTACGTGAAGCAACTGTCTTGTATGTATTTTCAATTTTCAAATCGTTCGTTGAATCGAGAATTTCCAATTCAACTGCCGAAGCTCTTGCTCCCTTCTCCCGTATCCATAAATAACCTGAATTTGCTCGCAAACCGCTATCGGCATGATAGGTAAATGATGTATCTGTCCAGAAATACAAATAACGATCTAGACTATCTTTTTCTTCCCATTGATAAAAGTATTGATGGCTTTTGCTTTCTTCGGTTAATCCATAGCTTCCGCTCTCCTGCTGTACTTTTTCTTTATACGTACGGCAGGAGGATAATAGTATGATTATTAGTGTTATTGTGATTGTTTTCATAATTTTTTTTGTTATGTAATGCTTTTGCTCTAGCAAAGGGCAAAAGCATTACTTTTTTTAATAAAGTTGTGCCCCTCAAGCCGGGGCAAGCTTTCTTTTTGTCCTTTGCCAGGACAGGGCATTACTTTTTTCTTCATAAAGTGGTTGCCCCTCGAGCCGGGGCAGGCTTCTTTTTTGTCCTCTATGGGCGGACTGCCCAGTTCTTTTTCCCGAAAAAAGAACCAAAACCTCGTCGCTGGAAACCTTTGCAGGATAAGTCTGTGCTAAGGCAAACTTCTACATATTGCAAAGCTTTCAAGGCGACATTGATTGTTAAGGATTTGTAGTGCAATTGTTCTTTCTTCTCAACTTTACGAATTCACGACTTTACAATCAAGTAACCTTGTAACTCTTCTATCACTCTGTAACTAATATCCTCGTAACTAATACTTACAACTTTACTACCCAATCTGATAATGCGTATACTGTTGCTAAATGCCGGCGTTTGGATTGTACTTGGTTGTTGACGTTGCCTTCGATGCTGATGATGTACTTGTCGGTTGTGGTTTTGATGAGGCCGACGTGGTTGATTCGCTTGGCGCTGCTGCTGTAGATGCCGAAGAGATCGGCCGGCTTTGGCAGCGATTCAGCACATCCCGATCTGCTTGTGCAATAGGATCGCGCTGCGGGAAAGAGTGCCGGGCTCCAGGGGTTCTTTGGTTGGCTGAGACCGGCTTGTGCGTAAGTCCAACAGATGAAAGCCGCACACCATGCGTGGCCTTTGCCAAGCCCGGTATAGCGGAGGTACTCTTCTACCCGATCGCCATCGTTGTTGCCGGTTTTCTCTTTTACGCCTAGTTCCTGCTCGGCAAGGACAACGATACGTTGGCGGAGATCAGGTATCGGCTCATCAACCGATACCACAACCACCGTATCTATCAAAACATTGGCCTGTTCCCCTTCGAACTGCAAAACGTTTTCTGCATCGAGCATGTCGCCTTCGTTACTTAGAAAACGATGGCCAAAGCCCACAAACAGGCAAATACCGATAAGAAGAACACCGAAAAATAAAGAATAGCCTGTTGCCATGATGTCAATTGATTAAAGTGGTAATTAAATTCGTTGCGGAAAGTCTTGAAGGGCTGCCAAAGGATTTCCTGCAACCATAGGCTACAGAAAATAGCAGTGATGCCCAACAATAGGCCCAAAGCAAAAACCGATAGGATACCGATATCCAGAACGCCGGCGGTAGGATCCACAAACTGTAAGACCGTACCCGTAAAGAAGAATACCCCGATCAGCAGTAGCAAAGCGATACCGACCTTATGTTTTCCTGATAATTCCAAGGCTATATCCTCGATAAGCCAGGTTGTATGTGCTGTTAATGTGTTCATATTAAATTTTATTTAGAAATTAGTGGCTGACGGAACCAAACCTCCCTGTTCAAAAAGGAAATGGAACAGGTATCGCCAGCCACTGTAGATTCATTACCGTACGATCATCGATGCAGATTCGCTCCAATCTCCAGTTCCCTTCGAATTCCTTGCCCTAACCCGTACATGGTATCTCCGTGCAGGAACCAATGAAGACACGATATTGCCACGGGAGCTCGTCGTCAGAAAACTATCTTCCCAGGTTACGATTCCCGAATCATCCAACACCTGTCCCAACTCGTACTCGTAATCCCAGATATCCTTTTGTGAAGTAAAATCCACACGCATCTGACCGCTCAATGGGCCATCTTTCAACATGATGCGGGCCACGACGATCGGTTCGTTCTTACTCCCCGGCTGTTTGGCCAGTATCAGTGCCGAACTCGTCAATGCAGCCAAATTTCCATTGGCCGTAGTATTGACATAATGTGCCAGCACAGTAAGGCCATTCAGCAGGTTATCCCGGCTTTCACGTTTGAGCCGTTTGTCCAGTACACTTCCTCCACGGATAGATGTCTCCTGTTTCAGTCTGTAATCTTCTGTCAGTGCCGTAAGCTCAGCGACTGTGGGATTGGGGGTTGTAAAATTTGCATTGTCCGTCATGGCGGTTACAATCTTGCCAGCCAGCACAGCCAGTTCATCGTGATTCAATTTGCCGTAATTGGTCACTACTTTCTCTTTTCGCATAATACTATGATTTATTTCTGTTAAACTTTTTTCGACTCCAAAAACGTGATCTCTTTGAACACGTCATCCTATAATAAGGAAGAGGAGGAGCCCTTGACCTATCTGCGTTTGTTTCCATACCCAAAAGTGGAGCTTGGACAGAAAAAATCAGAAAATTCGGCCAAGATCGGCCGAGATCAGACCGCCAGCGGTCAAGACCGGTCAACTAGCGTTAAAAAGCAACTGTCATTGAACCAATACCAGTTGGTATCACACAAAAGACAACTGTCATTGAACCAATGCCAATTGCTATCACAACAATGACAACTGTCATTAAACAAATACCAATTGCTATCACAACAATGACAACTGTCATTGAACCAATACCAATTGCTATCACAACAATGACAACTGTCATTGAACAAATACCGGTTGCTATCGCAACAAAGACAACTGTCATTGAACAAATACCAGTTGCTATCACAACAATGACAACTGTCATTGAACCAATACCAGTTGCTATCACAACAATGACAACTGTCATTGAACCAATGCCAATTGCTATCACAACAATGACAATTGGCATTGAACAAATACCAATTGCTATCACAACAAAGACAATTGGCATCAAACCAATACCTGTTGCTATCACGACAATGACAACTGTCATTGAAGCAATGCGAGTTGCTATCACAACAATGACAACTGTCATTGAACAAATACCAGTTGCTATCGCAACAACGACAACTGTCATTGAACCAACACCAATTGGTATCACAACAAAAGCAATTGTCATTGAAGCAATGCGAGTTGCTATCGCTACAAAAGCAACCGCTTTAGAGCTGCAAAAAAAACAAAAAATTATACCTTTCCCTTCGGTACGCTATACCATTTACGGACCAATTTCAGTTCACTCAGGCGAAAGCGCACACTTCTCCCCTTTTTGATATCGGTGATGTGACCTGTCTTGCGAAGTTCGGACAACGTAGAGCGGGCTATACCGAGAAATCCACAGGCATCATCGATATTGAGCAGTTCTTCGTCCTCAGCCACATCGCCCAGCGACAGCCCGCTACTTTTGCCATACGTCAAAGGGTCTACAGCCTCCAATGGCTTTGGCGGATCCGTCATCTGCAACCTTAATACACTAAGGTGCCCTTCGATCAGCGTTAGCTGCAAAAGGATTGCTTCCATAAAGTGTAGGGCATCAGGTTTCATAACAGACCATAATTTTGAACAATAGCAAACCTGGCAATAGCAAAAAAGGGCTACGCTATTACCTAAAGCCTGAGCGGTAAAAGAGAACATCAATAAGCAAAGTAACAGCTTCGTATCAGCTCCACTCTAACACAGTTTTCCACGAATAGGATTCGACTCCAGCCATCGATCGAAAGAAGGGTAAACCCCTCTATCCTGCTTCTTGATATCTACCTTTGTCAGGCCAAGCAAAATAATCTTTTTGCCTTCGATCCTATCGAAATACAAAAGCGATATCGCAAAACTGCGGTGGACCTTCATAAAAGTTCCCGGAGGAAACCGTTTCAGAACATCACTGAACAATCCGTTAATCGCATAACATTCATTATCATTTACCCATACCAGAGTCTGTTTTCCATTTGCTTCAAGACATCGGATTTCTTTGTAGCAGATCCTTTTGATTCGTACACCCCGATCGGAATAGAGAAAAAAATAATCCTCCTCAACAGTCAGCCGCAATAACCCTCTTTCTAGAAAACGTTGTTTCACACGTACAAGCGCTTTCGAAATCCTTTCGTAATCGACCGGTTTTACCATGTAATCTATCACGCCATGTTCGTAACAATCCGCGGCATAGTTCCGGTGCGCAGTAAAGGCAACCACCTGTACGTCTCTCAGACTCCGGTTGGACTGCTGAACCAACTTCAGCTGGGACAGAAACCTGAGGCCTGACAGGCGGGGCATATCCATATCCAGAATAATGATATCGACTTCTAACTTATACAGTTCTTTTATCGCGAATTGGGCATCTGTACCCGCATACACCACTTCGACATCCTGAGTCGACATCAGTTCGTTCTTCATATAGGTCACATGGTCCGGCTCATCGTCGATCACCATAGCCCGCATCTTTCTAAATTCTTCGTAGTTATAGATCATAAGCTATTAATTTGTTTTTCAGATTTATCGGGATAATCAGCTCCAGAACAAACCGATCTTCCTGTTCAAAATATCTCAGGGTATAAGTATCCCTATATTTTTCCTTCAATAATCTCTTTAGGCTACGTAAGCCTGTCTTCCCCTCCCCAAATGTCCATACCGAAGCATCTGCAATCAGGTTCTCCGTGTGTATCTTTAAACAATCGCCTTCCGGACGCAGTACAAAACGAGCTCCTGTACAGTCTCCTGCAAAATCACCATGCTTGCACATATTTTTATAGAGTGACACCAGCACGAATGGGAATATATCGATCTGCGGTATACTCTCGGGAAGCTCGATCCCTATAGTACACTTCCAATAAATCTTTGACATCAAACGCAGGTGATCTATCTCTTCTTCCAATGGGCATACTGATAGATCATCTGCCAAACTCCATTGCGCAACACGGGCCGAAAGCTTGGTATAGCTAACCGAAACTTCCGTGGGGTTCGGACAGGCTGCGCTATTGCAGACCACGTTCTGAGCTATATTCCCGACAAGATGGTTCAGCCATTCCCGCAGACCTTTCTGAAATTTCTCTTTTTTCCGTTTGAGCCTCTTTTTCCTCATGCGACGCACACCTGAACTTACCAGATTGATGATGAGCTCGGCCAGCACCAATAGCACACCTTTTATCGCGAAGTTGAAGTAGAAAGCAAAAAAATCGATCAGGTATTCATAAAAACGATGGGCGGACGGATCCTTTACGAGAATTCGTGTCAGAGAGTTTGGAAATACATAGAGATGGATATAGGCCGGAACCATCAGCAGTACAAAACAAGCGAGCCAAGATAGCAATCTACGCCGATGGATTCCACGGGTTAGCGTTACCTTAAATAAATATCGGTTCAGGTAGGTTATACCGACCATAACAGGTATCAAGTATATGACCAACCCGAGATGCTGCCAGCCATAGCGTACAACGTTGATAACTGCAATCACTACGATATAAGTAGAACATATCAACAAATGGATCCAGAACGGAAAAGGTTTCAATAACTTCGTCTGTAACATAGGTTCAAAAAAATGGAGTGCATAGCCACCCTTACGATCCCCACGCACAATAATCCGCCACTATAATACTCCTGGTTAGTTAAAATATATTTCCAAGCAATCTTAAATATAAAAACAAGTATTCAAAAAATAAAACATCCTTTAGCAATTATGAAAAAAATGTGATTTTTTCATAACAGATATCACAACATTTCACTTGTTTTCTCCCGGTAACCTCCCTTTGGGAATTTTCCGGATGCCATATTAACATCCAAAAGCGAATATGAAAATTAATACAAACAAAAGCGAAAAAAGGAGCAGATAGCTTTCCCAGCGCCCCTAGAATGCGAAATCAAGATCTACTAATAACTTTTACTCCCTTACAATCAGGTATTCATTCCCTTACAAAGACAATTCATTCCGATTTTCGTCACTTAGCCCATTTTTTAGTAACATGATAACACAAAAGGAACCAATAAGATGAAGAAAACATTCCATAGCGACCTAGCATTAAACGCCGCCCCCTTAGGAAACAGTGCGGTCGAGAAATGGACATCGACCACGAAGATAGGCTATATTGAAAAAGAGGCTCTCAAACTGCGGGAAGGAATCTTCGAGAGCCATTACGTACTGCCCCTAGCGTTACAACCTGCAATGTTATAAAACACAGCACATCTAAATAAGTAACAGTTATAAAGACATCCATATCATCTACCTGCTCGCACCAGCACATCCATTGCACAGCACAGCAGGCAGTAAAAAGACTGTATTCTACATTACGCCCCTATGAAAGGCACTTCTTTTTTAAATTTTGTCATATACTTGAAGTCTATTTAATAAATTCAAACATTCCTTCTGCGAAATCTGCTGTTCTACCTCCTCGTTCACTATTTTCATCGCCATAGCTCAGATAAGCTGTTACCTTATTCGTTTTTAAATCGATAACCTGACTCACGGTAAAACCATCGGCTTCTATCCAGTTTAAGAAAAACTGATGATTATTGATTTGCTTGTAGCTCACCTTTTCAGTACCTTCTATTTTGCTGCCATCTGCAGTTGCCTGACTCCAATGAAGTGTGTTTTCGTCAATATATTCCACTTCTGCTCTTAATTTGGGGTAGGTTAAGACGGCTTTTTTACCGATCAACACATAGGTTTGCGTATTAGTTTCTGTTATCTTGGTTGAGGAAGATTGTTTGTTGTATGTGCAAGAAGATGCTATTGATAATAGTGCAATAGCACCAATTGCTGATTTTGAGATTTTCATTTTATTAAACTTTAAACGTTTGACGTATTTTTTGTGATTAATAACGGTATGATTACCAATGCGGATAATAAGAAAGCCAATCCAATACCAAAAACTGTTCCATCCGAGAGTTTTCCAAAGAACATAGTCATCAGAAAAGCAATTCCTAGTTGTATAGAACCGAATAAAGAGGATGCCGAACCACTACTGTTTCCTGAAAAAGGAGTCATCGCTATATCAGTGGTTGTCGGGAAAAGTATACCCATTGGAAAAATATAAAAAAACAGCACGACTAGTAATATCGGGATTGATAGTCCCGCTTCCGACAGGATGATAAATATGAATGCAAATACGCACATCATAGCAGAAGCAAAAGAAACAATTTTCTTTGATGCGAACTTCTTCTGTAATGCGGAAGTTAAGTAAGCACTAAACATCATTCCCAAAGCATTCAAGGCAAATATTACACTAAAAATATCGCCCGACAAACCTGCTTTTTTCATAATCAGGAAAGGTGCATTGCCAATATAAATCATCAATGCTCCATTTAAAACACCTGCAATCAGGGTGTAGATCAAAAATTGCCTGTTTTTTAAGACGGCTAGATAGTTAACAACCACATTCTTTCGTTCGGATTGCATAGCATTCTTTTTGACAAGAGTTTCGGGGAGATAAAACAAACTCGCTAATATTCCGATCACACCAAAAATAGTCATGGCTTCAAAGGTAAATTCCCAACCGCCAATTTTGATTAACTGATTACCAATAATTGGAGCGATAATTGGAGCAACGCCCATAATAAGAGCAAGGATAGCAAAAATACTCAGCGTTTGACTTTTGCCAAAATAGTCTGTCACCACTGCACGGGCAATTACGATCCCTCCACATCCTCCAATAGCCTGAATAAAACGCATTGTCCATAACTGCTCAATACTGTGTACATAAACACATCCTAGGGAAGCAATCGTGAAAATAAGTAGCGATATAATAAGCGGTTTTTTACGACCGTATCGGTCAGCCAATGGCCCCCAGATCAATTGTCCGATGGCAAATCCACCCAAAAAGGTGGATAATGATAACTGTACCTGTGCTTCCGTTGTTTGAAAATAATCAGCAATCTGGACGAAGGCAGGTAAAAATAAATCAATGCTCAACGGTTCTAGAGCGGTTAAAAAAGCAAGAATCAATACGATGATAATCTGTTTTTTATTTAAATATTTCATTAATAATTACAAATAAATCTTAGGATACAAAAGTACCTTGACAAATCCGATTGTTATTACACAAAGTGGCGGAAGTGTAGAACATTTGAAGTCTTATTAATTAATATTAGTAGCCTATTTAGTACTTACGTTAAGTAAAATAAGTCTTGCTGTGAGTATCAATTAAGACAAAGAAATTGAAGAAGCCATTGCTGCCGGCAGAAACCATCAGTATGGATGAAATTGGCAGAGCAATAAATGAATGATTAACCTTGCATTTACTATTGAAAAGCTATGGTATAAAATAAACTTGAGTTGAAACAAGAATCTTTAATATCCGTTAGTAAAATTCTTGAAGACTTTTTTATACTAACTATTTGCTGTATGTTTTCTTTTGAATTCTTCAGGTGTAAAACCTGTCTTGCTTTTAAATAAACGGGAAAAATAAGCAGGAGAGTTAAAACCTAACTCATAAGCTATCTCTTTCATCGAGAGATGTTGAATTCCCATATATCGTTTGGCGGCGATAACAAGCCGGTTTATGATGTGTTGTTTGACCGTTTGACCTGTAAATTCGACCATCAGTTCATTAATCCTTCTTTTACTTAAATGAACTTCATTAGCATAAAAATCTACTTCTATTTCCGATTTAAAGTGCTTATTAATAAGCTGTAGAATAGTCAGCACTTTGTCCTTGTGCTTGCTTCTAAGGGTCTTATTTGGTTTTAAATGAATGATAAATGCCTGCATATATACCTCTAGTAATTCACGTCTTCGTAATCCTGAATACTCTTTTTCGATCAGGCTTATCAGTTGGAGGAGTGTCTGCGAAGTTTCTTGATCCAATGTTTCTTTCAGAAAATAGGGGAATATCATCAAGTCCGTTTTTAGAAAAAAGAGCGATTCAAAGAAGTCAATAGCAATTGGTAATAAAAATCCTTTTTTTGCTCCAACGTCCATTGTGTGCACCTGATGTGGCGAAAGAATGAAAACATCATTCTTTTGGATAGCGTATTGCTCAAAATCGATGGAATGTGTGCTATCATGTTCCACATCTGTAAACCAAAGGATTTCATAAAAATTATGACGGTGAAAATCTCTAAATCCACTTTCATCTGCGGATTCAATTCTTTCTAGCAAGAAGAACTCATCAGGTTCAAGATGATGTATGGGTATTAGCTGTTTCATTTATTTAAAATTTTATTAGTAGTAAACTTCAGTTAAGTTAAACTTTCTTCTATTCATAAACTTATAAAATCTATAAAACAAAAGATTTGAAGGGTCTATAGCGAGTAGACAAATAACGAATATTAGGACAAAAGATAGCGAAATTGGGGCCATACAGTTAATTCACAACAGAATTTAGGTTATTTACTTATTTTGTCAACATATAATTAAGCAGGTAGAACTTTTATCAAAAGTCTATAAAACTTCAAACATTAACATATGGACACGAAAGGTCTGTCTAGACGCAAATTTATAAATACAGCGGCATTTGCAGGAGCAGCAATACTTCTAAACCCAAGGCTATCACTAGGCCTATCAGCACAAGATGATAAAATAAAAAAGCTCATCGCCAAAGTAATTGGAATTGATACCCATAACCACATGGATATGCCTTTCAATCATGAAGAATTCAAACCTCAACATTATGATCTGGCAAATGAATTGGCGGTTTCCGGACTAACAACTTTCTGCATGACTTTCTGTGTTGATCGCCCTAAACTTACCCATGAAGGTGAAGCTTATGAACGTTTTTTATTAACTCTTGACGAACAAGATCAGTTACTCGAAGCAGACAATCTTAAACGTGCTCTCCACTTTGCCGATCTAAAGAATGCGCGAAAGAAAAACAAACAAATTGTTATCCAAGCCGTCGAAGGAGCCCATTTTACGGAAGGGAAAATCGAGCGTATAAAAGTAGCTTATGATCGAGGATTACGGGTTTTCGGTTTAATGCACGATGAGCAATCCACGCCACCGGTTGGCGATATCTATACAGAAAAACCTCAATTTGGCGGCCTTACCCAATTGGGAACTGACATTATAAAGGAATGTAATCGCTTGGGTATCCTTGTCGATCTTGCACATTGTAATAACGAAGCCATTGACAGCGCGCTGGATCTGTCGACAAAACCTATGCTGATCTCCCATACGGGACTAAATACAAGATTAGGAACAAATGAACGGATGGCGAAAATGATGATGCCCCGACTAATCAGCAAGGAACAGGCTAAAAAGTTTGCGAACGCAGGCGGCGTTATCGGCGTATGGACTCACCTTGCTGATACCCCATTGGCATACGCTGAAAATATAAGGGCTTTGGTCGATGTAGTAGGTTCGGAGCACGTATGTATTGGTACGGATTCTAAGATGGCTATAGCAAGTAACAGCAATGATAAATTTGGAAAAAAAACAAATCAAAGCTGGGAGGATACCAACAAAGGTTTCCTCTATATAGTTGCAGAAGCGTTGCTAAAAAGCGGATTTAGTGAAAAAGAAATCTTGCAAATTGCCGGTGAAAATTTTTGTCGGATATTTAACAAAGCAACAGCTGTTTAACTGTATAGCATAACGAAAATTCTACATAGGTTCAAGGGACAAAACATATTTATAATCAACTAAACGGGTGCTGTCCATAGTATTTTTTCGGTAACACCCGTTTAGCTCCCATTACCTTATGTACAATATTTAGCCGACACCTCTTGACAAGAACTCTTAACAATCTATTAAAATAAACTTAAAAAGGAATGTTGCTTTTTCTTAATTTCAAAACAACACTTTGAATTTTAGGCAGTAGGAGTAAAATAACGATTACGAAAACCAAGCCGATCAACATCATGTCATAATAATCTCGGGTGGCACGAGCCAATATCTGTTGAGCTACTATTTTGTTCAAATAGCCTGTCGAAATCCCTTTCGCGGTATAGATATCATTACCTGCATTCCAATATTGATTTTGAATATCCCGTAAAGTAACTTGCAATTGCGGGTTGATTTCTGTTAGAGTTTCTCGAATCTTTTCCTTTACGGCCGATTTTGCAAATAGTTGAAGTTCGTTGCTCAATGCCAAACTAGCTGTAAAACCCGTGAATCTTGCTAAGATACCAATAAGTGAAGCATTTATCGCGATTTTAGGAGGTGCTGATGAAGCGGTAAATGAAACAATCGGAACAAATAATACACCTGTCGCCACCCCATAAATAAACATCGGTAAGATGAAATCCATTGTTTCTCCCTGTATAGACACAAATAGTATCATATAAACATAATATAACGCCATAATCACAAAACCAACAATAATAATCCGTATCAGATTATATCCCGTCAAGATAAAACGAGAGGTAATAAACATGCTCAATATTGTACCTGCAATTACGGCAATCCATATCGGAATAGTACTCAGCGGATCATTGCCCAAGATCACTTCAATATAGCCGTACGCAAGCCCCGTACTGCCTTTGAAGATGTAAAACGTAAAAAGCAATAATAAGCCAATGACAAAATTCTTTGCTTTGAAAATCTGCAAATCGATCAATGGCCGTTTCAGCTTTGATGCTCTAACAACGAAAAGTGAAAAAATAATCAGATTACCAATACTTAGCATAAGGATTAAAGGGCTGTAAAACCATCCCAACTGTCGTCCATATACAAGAATGTATCCTAATGTTAAGATAAATGACACATAAAATAGGTAGCCTACCCAATCTACCTGATAGAGAGGTAGCTTTTTGGTAAACCTTGCTTTACTACTCATCGTAAATAGCACGATAAATGCCAGGATGATGAGTATAATAGTAAAGCCGTAGAATAGCCAGTTAAAATTAAAAAAATGAATGACCACGCTGGTATAGATGGAGTAAAATGGCACGGCAATTTGTATACTCCCGTAAAGAAGGCTATAAGCAATCACACGAGCACGTACAGATTGCAATCTTGGGAAGATAAGTTGTAATACAATACCTGACATCAATGCACAGGTAATCCCTTGAAAAAACTGACAAATGACAAACAATGTCCAGTCTTTGCAATGAAAACAGATAACAGAACAGATAGCGTTGATAACGAGGGCTATCAGCAGATATTTTCTAGGAGCAAAATACTTTACAATACGAAAATCAAGCGCCAAGAATGCTACTGTTGAACCGTAGATAACAACCATACCATATTGTACATCGGTAGGTTGTATTCCATAGAACCCCATTGCGGCAATCGGGCTGCCGTAATAAGCAAAGCTGAATAGACAAGTCATCAGAATAGAAAATATGACAGATCTTGCTCCCCATTCGGATACCCATGATTTGAAAATTGGTATTTTATGTGCTTGCATCATTAATCTTTTAAAACATAAACATTCGCATTCATTCCAGCAGACAGTTTCGCCACTTTGTTGGACTTATCCGTAAATCGAATCCGAACAGGAATACGTTGGATGATTTTAACAAAATTGCCCGTAGCGTTATCAGGAGGAAGTAATGAGTACCGGGCTCCAGTGGTTGGCGAAAGTGATTCGATGACGCCATTGAATTTCTCATTCGGAAAAGCATCCACCTCTATGGATACCGCTTGTCCAATACTGAACTTACTGATCTGTGTTTCCTTAAAATTTGCCAATACCCATTTTTCCTCGGCTTTGTTTACCAAAAAAGCTAATGTTTGTCCTGCTTGGATCAGCTGCCCCTCTTGAATAGTCTTTTTACCAATTTGTCCATCAAAAGGCGCGGTGATAACGGTATATCGAATGTCCAGTTCCTGTCTTTGAAGAAGTGTTTCTTTGAGCTTTATTTCAGCCTGTATAGCATTGCGCTGGGCGCTGAAATCATTTAGTTTGGATTCAGCAACTTGTAAAGAGGCTTTTGTCTGCTCATAATCCGATTGCGTTATCGACAGCGAAGCGCTGACCTTGTCGAATTTTTGTTGCGTAGTAGATTCATCGGCAAGTAGATTTTTATAACGGTCAAATTCTTTTTGTTGTTGGTCCAGTCTTGCTTTAGCACCTGTCAATTGCGCCTTTATAACCCCAATACTTTTAAGCTGTGTTTCTTCGTTCACAGCTAAGATAGGCAATTTGGCATGTGCGCTCATGAGTTCTGCCGCCGCTGCATCTTTTTTTAATCCGTACTCATCCAATTCAATCAGCACAAGTGTATCTCCTTTTTTTACCTGTTGATTGTCTTTGTAGTATATACTACTGACATAGCCACCTACTTTTGCATTAATAGGTGACAAATAAGCATCGACCTGTGCATCATTGGTCTGTTCATAGCGATATCCGTTGAAGAAATAGGTTGCTCCCCAACCAATAAGCCCTAACAATAATGCAATTCCAGACCATGTGGTAAGGGTTATGATAATTTTATCTGTTTTATTCTTGTTCATGATATTTTATTAAAGAATTCCTATGATTGCCAGCAATCTGATATTCGTTAGTCTTACGTTTGTTTGTGCCGTTGTTAAATTAAATCTCGCTTCCAATAAGGTGTTTTCAGCTTCTAAAAGATCCGTCAGAAGCGATTCTTGATTTAGATAGCTACTTCTGATAACGCGGACTGTTTCGGTATTTTTTGCTATATTTTTTACCGCTGTTTCCACACTTTCCAATGCTTGCAGTTGCTGTAAGTAAGCTTCTTTGACCAGCAGGGAAATTTCATCCTTCTTCATCTCCGCTTTTTCCTTTGCCTCATTGCTGACAACCTGAGCGCGAGTTATTGAATGTTTACTCTTGTATAGATTGTCGATAGAAAACTGTACTTTAATGCCTGTTTGACCAAATCCCCACAGGTCATTCGAATAGGGGTAGAATGAAATCTGCGGATAGGTATAATTGTAATTGGAGAATAAGGAGATTTTGGGCAATAGGTTGGCTTTAATCTGTTGGATGTTTAATTCGCTCCATTTGATGTCGCTATTAACCATTTTATACTCGGGCGATTGATTTAGCGCAATGTCTATAAAGTCACTATAATCAGTCGCTACAGTGGTAGCTGGTTTAACTATTTCTTGATAATTGATCGTAAATTCATCTTCAGACTCACGCCCCATTAGGATGTTAAGTCTCTGCTTAACGATTTCAACCTTTTTCTCAATATCAGAAAGACTAAGTTCTAATTGTGATAATTTAACGGCAGCTCTCAGTACATCACTTTTTAACACAGTTCCATTTTTATGCAAGCTTTCTATCAATGCCAACTGCTTCTTTTCTGTATCAATTTCTGCATCAAGAAAATCATGGAAATGCAGGAACTTATATAAATCGAAATACGCAGCTGCTACATTATATTTTACGCTGTGCCTTTGCAGATCAACTTCATATTGTTTTCGTATTTCTTCTTCCTTCTTTATAACGACGTTTCTTCTGTCTTTACCGCCACTAAAGAGATTAAAATTTAAGACGTATCCCAGTCCATAGCCATATGCTTTTACAGGTACGTCTTGGGGAGCGGAAAATAATCCATTGTCATAAATCAGAAATTTGGTATTGAGTTTCGCATCCCCACCTATCAAAAGCTCTGGCAGCAACAAATCTTTTGCTTCGAGAACTTCTAACCTACTTTGCTGAAGATGTAGATCAGCTAGTTTTAATTGACGATTGTTCGCTTCGGCAACTTTCCATATCTCTTCTAAACTTAATATCGGCTTAGTTTGTATGTGCTGACAATAAATAGGCGGTGCAAATAGCAGCAAGAGTATACCCAAAATTGGGATGGTTCTATATCGTTTCATCAATTTTGGTTTATAAGTGAAAGATCTTTTTTAGGTGTCGTTAACCATTTCTTAAACAGATGCTTGTTACTGGAATTTTCGCCTTGAATTTCAAAACCTTGGCGATAAGATGTCTTTTTGTGTTTCATGATAATTTATTCGCATTTACAGCACAAAATTATCCAACACAGCAACTATATATTTTATATAATTAGCCTAATATTTGCTATATTTAGCCACATGGACATTCTTAACCAATTAATAAATAGTGTTGATGGACAGCCTGATTCAATTCTGGTGATGAGACAACAGACCGAACAGCGTTTGCCATCACATCAACATGATAAGGCGCAGTTATTATTGGTGTATGGTGGCATTGCATACCTGCAAACAGACGAAAAAGACTTCTATATTCCCTCCAATCATTATATCTGGATACCTAAAAATTATCCTCATAATCTGATGTTTAATACGCAAGATCTGTATATCATTAATATCTATTTCCCTGCAGATGAGGCGAATGGCTTTTATGATGAATTGGGCATTTATCCAGTGAGTAAGCTTCTAGCAGAAATGCTTTCATTTAGTGAAAAATGGCAAGGAGATTACTGTAAAGGTTCTTGGGAATTTGAGTTTCTAACGACACTTAAGAATATGTTATCCAAAGAGAACTTAAAAAAATTTTCAATCCAGCTTCCCACAACAGACGATCAACGACTCCAAACTATTATCGAAAATATAAAAAGTCGGTTAAATGAAAATCTGACCTTAGATGACACCGCGAGTTTATCCGGAATGAGTGTGAGAAGTTTGACAAGACTATTTCAGACAAAACTGCACATCACTTTTATTCAATATTTAAAAATGTTGAGGATTATCCGGGCTATGGAACTAATCAAAGATACGGATTTGAATATGACGCAAATAGCTTACGAAATCGGGTATTCAAATATATCTGCTTTTAGCAATAACTTTCAACAATTGACAAATATGAGGCCCACAGAATTTAAGATAGTTTCTTCTCATTAAGTAATGATTTGAGGTTTCCAATTAATTACATTGCGGAGTAAATTTAGTTTCTTACTTCAGAATACAGATGAACCATCATCACTGCACGCTAATTTATTCACGTTTAAAAAAACTCCCTTTTACGGATATTTTAATCCTTTTTGCGTACTGCACACAAAACAACATCAACTATTTTTGAGCAACATTTTTTATTTAGAAACATTCTTAACAAGAATCAGTATATTAGCAAAAGGTTAAAAAGAAGCGATTACAATTCGGAAAAATTGTAGTAAAACATATTCAGCCTATGGGGTTTTGAATAAAATAAAAGTTTCAGAAAATCATACGCAGTAGATTTTTCTCGATTAGGATTGCTGACGTTCAACAGAAATAAAAAACTATGCCTAGAGTTCCCAAATGGATGGCGGATGCCATGCAATCGCTTTTCAGCGGGATGTATCATCCTGCACAAATAACAGCTGTAGAAGATCTCGCTGGTCAACTGCGAAAGATCCGTTTCGAAGGTGATTTTTCAAAATCAAAAAAGCAATTCGTACCTGGCAATGTGATTGAATTTAGAATAAGTGATACAGAATTTAGGCACTACACCCCTTCTTATTTCGATCAGCATGATGGTGTATGCGAAGTCTTATTTTTTCTACACGACAAGGGGCCTGGAAGTAGATGGGTCGCAAACCTAAAAACAGGTGATACATTGAATCTATTGGGCCCTGGTGGTAAGATAAAATACAATTCCGAATTCAAAACGCATATTGCTTTTGGAGACGAAACATCCTTGGGTCTTTTAATGTGCCTTAGAGACGAAGCAATAAAGCAACAGCATCAATTTATAGGTCTTGCAGAAATGCATGCAGAAAACAAAAATTGGCTGGATATATTAGAACTTAACATCGCTGCTGTCGAAAAAAAGGAAGAACTTAAAAAAGCCGATACGATCGATAAACTAAAAGAGCTAATAGAAAATCAAAATACGGCTAAAAGTGATATGGTATTTTACCTAACCGGAAATGCGAAATCCATTTTAGGATTAAAAAAATTTCTGTTAGAAAATGGTCTAACGAACAAGCAAATACAAACTGAGCCATACTGGGTAGAAGGTAAACAAGGGCTTTGATAGTTGAAATCACAAAACCAACAGTTACAAAAGAATAATGGCAAACGAAAATAAAATACAGCTCAGTCATGTACTTTACCGTGTACAAGACCTTCACCAATCAGTCAAGAAGCTACAAGAAGCAGGATTCACCGTGCAATATGGTACTGCTCCCGAAAAAGCATATAATGCTTTAATTTGGTTTGAAAGTGGCGTTTTTATCGAAATATATAAGAACTCAGGTCTGCCAGCACCGATAAAATGGTTCATGAAAACTTTTGGTTATCAACCTATTCTGGATCGAATGGACAAATGGGATCAGATAGACAACAACTGGTGTGAATGGTCGCTGGAATCAACAATGACGCAATTAGATACTCAAAAAGCCTTGTTTAAGGAAAAGAATGTTCCATTCAAATTTCACAAAGCGAAACGAAAAGATATCAACGGTCAAACGTTACGGTGGGAACTATTGATGCCTAACGATATTATATTTCCTTTTATAATGTCCGCGTATGCCCCCAATCCCAGACCCAAATACATTCGACATGCCAATGGAATTTCAGGTGTATCTTCTTTGGTTGTTGGGAAAGAGAACCTAAACACCGAACTATTGTATCAATTGCTTCCTAATAACGGAGAACTCCGGTTAATTGACGGTAAAAGTGGCCTACAAGAAGTCGAACTTAGCGATAGCAGTATCAACATCCGAGATATTTTACGTTCTTAGAAACCTTGATTAACCTGTTGAGCGAATAGATAAGATACGAAAATTGCTAAGTGGGGTATCTCGCCTTTTACCGACCGCAGTCTTCCGTCCAAATCATAGTCAAGTCTAGCCTGCCCAATTTTAGATACACGGCCTTCCAAATCATATTGGATCTGCTCATCCCCTAGTCTACTGATCTTTCCATCCAAGTTATAATTCAGGCGCATTTCTCCAACACGACTTAGCTTTCCATCAAGGTCATACCGCAGATAAAGGTCTCCAATCTGGCTAATTCTCCCATCTAAGTTGTAGGAGATACGTTGATCGCCTATACGATCTATTTTACCGCCTAAAGCGTAGGATACGCGCTGATTGCCAATGCTAGCAATACGACCTTCTAAATCGTATTGGATTCGCAAATCACTAACATCGCTAACCAATCCATTCATGTCGTATCCAAAACGTATATCACCGATCGCGGCTAGCGTATTATCTGGTCTGTAGGTTAGATTAACTGATCCAGATTCTTTTAGATCTGACAGCAAATTTTCTCTCAACTTGTCATTCATCAGCATCAGAAACAAGAATTTCACTTGCTTATTTGAGCTTTCTAAAGATGGAAGTGAAGTAATATTATCCAACAAGACAACAGGATAGCTTCTAACAGCACATAATACCAATAAAAGTATGAATACAAAAATTCGTTTTTTAACAGCCATAGCAATGCTTTTAATGAACACAATTCCTTTTGTGTTAAGATAGCAAATATTTTGTTTCGTTTTATAAAGAATAATTCGATTAAAAGCACGAAAGTAATCACCGACAATGTCTCGTGATAAACGGATAGGGTTATTCAAAAAAAACGGGCAAGTTTTACAACTTGCCCGTTTAAAACGTGTTAAATTAGTAACTCACTTTTGTACCTTTCCATCCCCAATCCAAACCAGCAGTAGCGGTCTCTCCCCAAATACCTTTTTGACCAGCATTTTCTATGCCACCGAAAGAATACGGTGTAACATTCGTTAACAGCAACTGATTCTGTGTAATCGGGAACTGCGTAGGTGTACCTGGCTGTAAAAGGTTATGCCTGCGCATAAATGCAAAAGGTCCCAAATTACCTCCTGCAATATCAATTTCAATCGCATACTCATAATGTAAGGCATAACGCAGCGCAGCCTCTGTTGCTGGAACAGGAGACAAATTGCCTTTTGCGATCCGAGCCGCCGAAGTCGCGTTTAATTCTGCAGCTGCGTTAACCAAGTCTCCTGACCAGAATAAAGATTCGGCGCGGAGTAAACGCAACTCTTCGACTAACATAATAATTTGACGTTTGTTGTACAACGCATCATTAGCACCATCCCCATAACGAATCCGTCCATAGTTACTAAACATTTGACGGCCCAAGTTCGCCTGCAGATAGCCTCCAAATCCAGCATAATATTTAAAGTACTTATTAAACCGGCTATCGTTCGTTTCTACAGGTGACAACACCGTACTGCCGCTAGGATATTCATCTGGATAAGTTCCCGTTCTATCGGCCAGATAAGCGAGCTTATGATCTGCGGGTAAATAAGGAAGCCCACTAACCAAAAAAGATAAGTAATAAGTAGAATAATTGTAAAATGTACCTGCCCCCGCATAAGGAGCCGTTGTAAAATCTTCAACCAATCCTTTCTGTGCATATTGTAGAACGCGATTCCAAAAAGCTTTACCTAACGTTTGTGATTCATTTTTATCTCTAGGTATACTGGCTAAAAATCGTGCTGCCAAAGAATTTGCGTACCGAATAAACTGTGGTTTATCGGCAACAATCCCTGTATTAAAATCTTGTAATAGAATACTGGGAGCCAGATCCGCATAGTGAATAGCTTGATCAAGATGCATAACGGCATTCTCTATGAGTTCCTTATAAGAATTAGGATAGGTCTGTGCCGTTTCGACACCACGATCTTGATCTACAATAATTCCCCGGTCATAGGTCGACCCTAAAAAACCTTGGGATATCCCCTTTATCAAATGTGCTACGGCATAAATCTCATTGGTTCTGTCCGTTCCTTCGTCATCTATTCCCACATTCCCTGCATCGAGGCCTCCAATCACTTTTGTTGCATCAAGATTTGCCTGATAAAAATATTGATAGGGCGCATACATAACGGCTGTACCTCCGTAAGAATCACTTGTATTTAATTGTGTTCTCGGTTCTAGATTAAAATCGATCCAGCGATAAGAGGTGTTATGAGTGGTTATCTGATCAGCAAGCAAACCAAACCCCGTCGTAGATGATACCGCGTCATTCGACCACATCATTGCTGTAGTGAAAGCGCTTGAAGTCAGTTTAAAATAATAATCCGGTGTAATTTCCAATGCTTCTTCCAATGTGAAAGTTGAAGCATCATCAAATTGCAGTTTCTCACAACTGCATATGAAGGTCATTCCTAAAATTAATAAGGCTACTAGTCTCATGATATTTATAGTCAAATCATCCAAAAAAATTACTAAAAGTTTACCGTCAATTTTGCAGTAAACGTACGATATACAGGATAAGGATATTCATCAAAATACCCTTCAGGATTACTCCCACTGAAATTTGACCAGGTATATAAATTGCGTCCTGTAACAGCAATCCGAACAGCCTGTAATGATCTTATTTTTGGCAAAGAATAACTTAAAGATATTTCCCGTAGGGACAGATATGAACTGTCTTCAATCCAGAAACTGGTGTAGCTATTCCCGTTATAAAGTGCCTGTATATAACTGTTTGGTAATCCCGCCTGTGCATATTCTTGCCATAGCCCTGATCGATCAAAACCAGTTAAATATTGTGTGGTCCGGCTATATTTACTTCCTCCTTGCTGCCAATCCAACGTAGAATACAACTGTACGGAGTTAAAGAGTGTCATGGAAATATTCAAGCCTGTAATAAAATCGGGTTGAGCATCACCAATAACCATACCTTTGCTCACACCATTTTCTTGTAAAATTAATGGCGATTCAGTGGCAGTTCCCATTGCAGAAGCAAGCACAACATGTCCTTGTTTATTCACGACAAAATCGGCTAACGGATGTGTTCCTCCCGCGGCATTCTTAACTACACCATCCACAACATCCAATTCATTTAAACTCGTCAATATTTTCTGTCCAAAAAATGCCCAAGGACTTAGGCCAATATCCTTTCTATAGATACCACTATAAAAAGGGGGAAGTCCATCGCCAAGCTCTTTTATTTCACTTCGTGTTCGTGCAAACGTGAGACCTAAATCCAACTTAAAATTCCGTTGGTCAACAATCCCTGTCGCACGTGTTTCAAGTTCGAAAGAACTGGAACCTATAAGACCAAAATTCTTATAAGCTGGCGTAACACCCATTGTTGGAATAAAAGCCGGCGGACGGATAAAATCACCTCGACTATTTGCTTTAGCGTAATTAAATGTCACATCAAGTTTCTTGAACAATTTCGCATCAAAACCAAGTTCCAATTCGGAGGTTGAAGAGCGTTCTAGTCTGGTGTTTTCATTTTGGGTGATACTTATCCCCGTGTTCGTTACTGTCGCCAAACTCTCCTTAGCATTAAAGTCTGGAATTCGTCCCGCTTTACCCCACGACGCACGAAGTTTCAGCTCATCTATTTTGTCTCCTAAACTGAAATCTTGTGTAAGTCGATATCCCAAAGAAACGCGAGGAAAAAATGCGGACTGTGCATCGCTACCGTATCGAGAACTTTGGTCAATACGTCCCAAGACATCCACAAAAATCTTATCTTGATATCCCGTCCTTAGATTGAGGAAGTACCCATAATTCACAGTCTTCCCTGTTGGTTCATCAGATCCCGCAATGGATCTTCCCCCGGCTTGGGTATTCGCCAAGGTATATAACGGTACAGAGAAATTATAACCCTGAGCAGAAAAAGAGCTGTTGTAATAATGCTCATAAACGCTCTTCGCACTCGCTGCAAAGTCGAAATCGCCTATACGCTCCTGATAATTGATCTGTGCCTGTCCATTAATAAAGTTACTTCTTCCGGTGTAAAGATATAGGTTACCGTTATTGAGCTCAACATTTTCTAATACCGTTTTATATCCCTTTGGGTAAAGGCTTGATACATTGACAAAACTCTGATTTATAGATCCGGAAATTTCCGCAGAAAGATTTTTCAAAATTGCATAACGAATTTTTCCCCCTGCTAGAATTTCGTGTTCTCTATTTTTATACTCTCTCGTATTATATTCGTATAGCGGGTTGAAATTTAAATTTAATGTCTGAATATTGTATCCGGCAGGAGCTACTACCCAGTCTCCATCGGCATCCCGCTCATCTAGATTGAGGAAGGGTTCCTGCAAAAGTACATTGCCGAACAACGTATATGCACCACCACCACTGGCCATTACCGAGGGTCTAGAATTGTAAAAATAATGTACGTTAGTCTCTATAGTCCATTTTTCATTAGGCCGAAGTTCCAGATTTAATTTTGCTGTTCTTCGGATATTGGCATCTATCGGTTCGACGACTCCCGCGTTACGCTGGTTCTGAAAAGACAAATAGGTATTGTAACGTTCGCCCGCATTGGCTAATGATAAAAAATTTGTATAATAAGGTTTGTCGCTCAACAAAAGTTCGGCATTATCATAGTAGTTTTTATAGGGGCTTAAAACCATTGAAAAACCATTTTCTGCATAGTTAGGAATTCTGGTGGTCGTTGAATTACCATTTTGATCCGCTAAATAAGCAAACCCAAATTGATCATCCGGATCAGTTTTCCAACGGTGTAATGTCGCCAGCTGGGGCAATCGTTGTACATTATTGACCCCATACTCATTATCTAAAGTAATATTTAACCGTCCTTGGGCATCTTTACCTTTTTTGGTGATGACCTGAATAACGCCCCCCTCAGCACGCGTTCCGTAAAGTGCAGCCGCTGCTGCTCCTTTAATAATTTCTATGGATTCCACATCCTGAGGATTCAATTCACTTAACCGCAAGTTACTGACGTACCCGTCAACGACAATCAAAGGATCAATATTACCGCTGAAAGATTTTGCATCTCTTAGGGACACTGTAGCTCCTTCATCTCCCTCTGTCTGTATAATCGAAATACCAGCAACTTTTCCCCGCAAACTTTGCGACAAATCGATTGCCGGAACTGTATTGATCAAGCTACTCTCTACTTTCGTAACGGCAAACGGGACTTTATATTTATTCGTACCAACAGCTAAACCTGTCACGACAACCTCTTCGATTCCCGTGTTGTCAACAAGGAGTACAACATTTCCAACATCTTCTTTGACAGGAATACTTTTACTTTTGTATCCGACAAAAGCAATTCGAACGCTACCATCTGTTGGTACACCAAGTAAAATAAATCTACCATCGGCACCTGTTTTCGTCGCAATGGGCAATTTCTTACCTTCAGATGAAAAAGCGGTAACACTTGCGCCGATAAGTGGTTTACTTAGCGAATCGACGACCTTCCCTTTCAGATCCAAGAGTTCCTGATACGCTACGCTTTCTTCATTTGATGTATCTGTTGAACGAAATAAAAAAATGTTATTTCCATCTTTCTTATAGTGCAGTTTTTCTTTCTCAAAAACGAAATTTAAAAATTCCTCAACAGGCATATCTTTAACCGTTATGGCTAGGCGCTTTTTATCATTTAGAATAGCTTTATTTATTAAGATACGATATCCGCTTTGATTAAAAACCTCCTTAAATAAACCACTGTAGGAAATATTTTTATGGTTTAGTGTGATATTTTGTGAGTACGATGCTGCATGAAGACTTATAAAACCGCCTAAGAGCAGCAATGAAATTAGCTTCATGGCTCTCCAATAAAATTTATTCATTAATTTTGTAATGTTTTGGATAGTTAAAATGTGTTATCTAGGCTAAATGGATATACTGAGAGCTATCCAGGCTCACACCGGGGGTGCTACCAACACCCTTCGGTGTATCTTTAAGACACCTCGTGTCGTCTTGATTCTTGGTTAATAGACGTCTTTATCTGTAGGTTTAGATTTTTCCTCCTTTTCTTTCTTTCGCAATTATCGTGAGTTTATTTTTCTCAAGCCTATAATCAAGATGATTCGTTTCGAGTAATGTCATAATAGTTGATAAACGATTATTTCTTTCGATCGTACCATAAAACATTATCTTGGGAATTTTTCCCTCATAGGCAATATCTACACCATACCAGCGCCCCAATTGACGCATAACTTGATCCAAAGGCATATTCGTAAAATCAAAATAACCCTCCTTCCAAGCTGTTTGCTGCTTCGAGGATAAATCATTTAACAATAAGCCGCCAGTTCCTGTTATCGTTGACTCTCCCGGCTTTAGAACCATCTCATTGATACCGCCGTGTGCCCCTACACTATCCATTGTAACTTTAACTTTTCCTTCTACCAACGTCGTTGAAATGCCTGGTTCATCACCGTAGGCAGATACATTGAATTGAGTACCCAAGACTTCTATTGTCTGTTTTGCCGTTTTGACAACAAAAGGAACACGCCTTACCGTATCGCCCTCTGAAACATATAATTTGGCGACCTTAAAATAGGCTTCTCCTTCCAAGAAAACTTCTCTTTTTTGTTTACCGAGTTGAGCCGAATAATACAACTTCGATTCGGAATTGAGCCAAACCTCCGAACCATCGCTCAATGTGATCTGATAGACTCCTCCTCTGGGGACAGTTAGTGCAAGCTGATCTGAGGCATCGATTTTATTCTTCAATCCACTTACTGGATCTCCGTCAAGGTATCGAATCTCGCCTTTCATCGATAGCCCTTGCTCTTGTTCGCTGAGGGAGACAATCTCGCCATTAGGTAGAACAATATTTGCTTTATTTCCACCAGGTTCTATATCCGCAAGTTGTCCCGACGGAGAAAAATCAGAGAATACGAAGGTATAAACTGTCGCTACTAAAGAGAAGAATAGCACAATAGCAGCAACAACACTATAAGTGCGTCTATAGCTTCGCTTTTGTTGCTCCTTAAAAATTGTACTTAAAATCCGTTCGTTATTCGGCTCCCCTTGGGATTGAAGTTCACCAAGTGACCAGCATCCATCTAGCCACTGCTCTCTGAACAGCGCATATTGATCTTCATGCAGCAATGCGAAAAATTCAGCATATTCACTTTCTGAAAGTTTCTCCTCGTGGTAGCCATTTAACAAATACGTTGCTCTTTCTATGTCCATCATATATAAAGACACCCAAAGCATAACCATCGAGGTAATGGTTTTTTATTTTTTTTAAAAAAGTCTAAAAACAACTAAAATAGCCATCAAATCTGTAACATGACGCATATAAGATCTTACAAATTTCAATGCCAGTTTTACGTGTACTGCTACAGTTTTAGCACTAATTCCCATTTTTTTGGCCGCTTCATCATATTTGAGTCCATCGATATGGCATAGTCTAAAAGCCATTTGTTGCTGAGGGGGAAGTCGAACAACAGCTTCTTCTAATATTCGCCTTGCGTCGTTAAGTAATATCTTTTCTTCCGTATGTTTATCTTCGTCAACATAGTTGCTCTTCAGAAATAGATCAGCTTTCTTTTCTAAAGCTATTCTCCTTAATAGATTCAGTGAAATATTACGTGATGAAACCCGCAAGTAAGCTTCTAAATTATCTATTTTACGCAGTCCCTCTCCCAACCGCCATAATTTAAGCATGGTTTCTTGCAAAACCTCTTCGGCCAGCGTCTCCGATCTTAATATATGATAAGCAAAACTGAAAATTTTCTGATGATATCTGTAGTAAAGTTGTGAAAACGCAAGCTGATTCCCCTCGCTAACCCATTTTAACAAAGTCGTATCATTTTCCGGGATAGATTTTCGTAAAACCATCTACTTGATCAGTTATCATTATTAAGATTCCTGTATTTCTCATCCTAATTGACATCAAAACTAACAAAAGCTTAACAGAACTTTAATCTTAATTAAAAAAATATGTTAGACAGACATATCCAGACGTTCAATGTATCAATACAAGGAGTGCAAATATAGAGATTAAAATAAAGACTACAAAAAAAGTAGACTATTAAAATTTAGCACGCAAAAATAAAAATAACGATGAATATATTTTTAGCTCAAAAGAGGTTCAGGAATATTATCAGCTGTCGACACCTGTATCAAAAACAGAAATCTAAAACATCAATTGAATAGAAAGTGCAATATTCCGTCCAGGCAAAGGCGCTAAATATTTTAAGAAGGAATTTTGAGGACGTGCTTCTACATTAAGCAGATTATTACCAGATACCATCGCTTTGAGTCCATAATGGAATAGTTTAAATTGATAACCAGCTTGTGCCTGTAACAAAGCATAAGCAGGCATGGCAGGTTCCATGTTTATATTTTTCCCTAGATAGCGTTGTTTGAGGTATCTTTCAAAAGTACTATTAAAAAACATATTGTTTAAAGTACAAATTGTTGTAAACCCATAACGACTAGTTGGTAAATTAGGCATATAATCTCCTTCGGCCCACTGCCGCATATGATCGTCCGAAACGTTTTCGTTTTTCACCAAATCTGCAAATATCTGAAGCTGCAGACTAGCTTTCTCCCGCCAAGAATACTGATAAGAAGCATCCATTTCCCAGCCTGTAATTTTAGTATCGGATGCACGCCATTCTTTCACGAGAAAACCTCCAGCACGGGACATACCTGTATGTGCTAAATACAAGTAATCCTGGAAATAGGTATGATAATAGGCCACAGAAAACCTAAAGTTGTTAAAATCCGTTCCAGCAGACAATTCATAACTATGAGCACGTTCTTTATTTAGCCTATCATCACCGTTCTCTTCAACAAGAATGGCGAAATGTTCGTTTCCTGCATACAACTCATTTACTTCAGGAGCACGCTCAGCCTGCGATAGCGCAACCTTTACAAAGGTCGTTTTCAACAGATTCCATTGCACATCTCCAGACAATTGATTGAGATCA
This sequence comes from Sphingobacterium sp. LRF_L2, assembly GCF_965644235.1. NCBI lineage: Bacteria > Pseudomonadati > Bacteroidota > Sphingobacteriia > Sphingobacteriales > Sphingobacteriaceae > Sphingobacterium > Sphingobacterium sp. LRF_L2. The sequence goes on from NZ_CBFFRI010000001.1 coordinate 407,826, forward strand.
AAATTTCTTGCGGAAAGATTCCCTCCAGCCAACCCGCGGCTCGGCTTATACTGGGAATCACCGACAGCCCTACGTTGCACCCAATCGTGACGATAGCCCAGATTGGCTTCCATACTTTTCCAGCGCAAACGATGTGTCGTAAAAACGCCCAAATCACGACTGAGATTATTGGGCAAGTAACGTCGAATACCGTCTCCATTGAGCTTCAAAAATGAAAATTCCAGCCCCGACAGCCCAGTCCAAAATTGGTTAAAGTGCTGTGATAACTCAGAACGAACAGCATGCCGATGACTTGTAAACTTATTTACACGATATATGCCAATTAGCTCTCTATCATCTGAGTACTGTGCACTATACTTTAAATTTACCTCATCTACAATTTTATTTCTAGGCGTATAAGCAGACTCCAACTGTACGGCATGAGAAAGTGCGCGTGTATTTATCGCTTGATATTCTATGGGCGGTTGAACAGCATCATGTGTATGCTTCGCCTGTGTTGTTTGAGCAAAACCAGGAATACCATAATAGCCTTCCAATGCACGATAACCTATCCCCAATCGGTACTTTTCTTTAATCAAGCCAGTTCCAAGATTAATCGCTCTGCTATCAGAATGACTATTAGGCATTACACCATGCTCAACAGGATGAAAATCGGTAATGCTTCGAACAACAGTGGTGGATAGTGGTGTGCCAGGATCTTGCCCTGCAATATATTTATCATTGGGCGGATTTAGCACTTTCTGTCCACCGATAGAAGAATATTGTTCAAAGGTATATAAATCGCCCTCACTCAAATCCCATTTCGGATTATCCAAATTGTTTAATACAAATTGGCTTAGATAAGGATAAAGCGTTAAATTTCTTATTGTTTGGCGGTCCACATTCACCTGGGCCATATCGGCAGTCATATGATCTATCGAAGGATCATAAGCAATAGGCGCTTTGGTGTTTCCAGGAATCTTTAAATCTCCATGCCGTTGATTCATACCCGAAAAATGCCAAGCCCAAGAAGTTCCGAAACGCCCCGTCAGTTGAGCAGATTCGCGATGTCCCATATTCGTGCCCGCCTCTATTTTTGCTAGTCCACTTACTTTTTTGTCAGGTATAACACTCGGAACAATATTATCTTTTATATTCACAGCTCCTCCGATAGCTTTTCCCCCAAACAAAACATTAGCCGATTGTTTGTAAAGCTCTACCTCCACAGCATTATCGAGATCCACATTAACATTTAAATTAGGGCTGATCCCCGAAAGATCGTTCACGGAAATGCCATTCGAGAGCACGCGCACACGATTCCCACTTAAGCTTCTAATCATTGGTGCCCCGCTATTCGGACCAAAATAAGCGTTCTGCACACCAGAAACATGGCTCATTGTTTCTCCCAGCGTTTGTCCTTGAATGCGGTTTAATGTCTTTCTATCAATTGATAAAGCCGAACCTGATTTCTGTAAAGCCCAATTCACCACAGCAGAGTCTATTCGTATAGACTTCACAGTATCTACCGGAGTAGCCCTACAAAACAAACAAAGCAGTAAAGCGACGGTAATAGAAAAGAGAGTGGGTAAGATTGAACTTTTGAAGAATTGCATGTGCTGTAAAAATTTATTTCGGAGCAAAAGTATAAAAACAAACACAAAACGCAACCATGTTGCAATTATAATTTTTATTACTACCTTCGCGAAAAAAAACACGTTATAGAAATGAAAAAATTGAACAAAGTCTACTACTTCGCAGCTTTTGCCACAATCCTTATTTCCGGATTGGCATCCTGCTCTAAAGATTCAGCAGATCCAACTCCTGCAGTCGAATTCTCTTTGGGGGAAGACCTCACGTTAACGTATGGTCAAAGTAAAACAATTGAACTACCACAAACATTACTTGAAAATACAGCACTTACATTAAGTTTAGATTTCAGTCAAACCTCAAACGTAAGCATTAGCTCCTCCATTAACTTACACGATCAACTTGCAAAAGCGATTACTTTCGATGATCAAAAGAAAAATCTAATCGTTAATACAGGCTTGCTCTATCCCAATGGAGAAGTATCAACAGTAAATGGGCAATCCATTCCAGAGCAATATACAATCACAGTAGTAGCTAAGAATGTCGATGGAACAGCAATAGGAAAAGATTCTTTTCAGGTCAAAGTTTCTTCGGCAACAATTTCGGTTAAAGACGCACAAAATTCGGGTACTGTACTTTTCGCCTATGCTTTGTATGGTGACACGGGAGCCAGCTTTGAGTTAGACGCATTAGATCTTCCTACCCAAGGCACTTCTTGGTATCTAAAACCAAATACTAGCCAAGCGAACATAGTCTCGATCGAAAACAGTACAATTAAATTTTCTAATTCTGCCGGAGATCCAGACAAAAAAACAGAGTTCAGCTATGACCTTGAACCTGTTTTATTGAAAGATGGAATTGCTGTGGCTAGCACAAAATTTAAAGTCAACTTTATTCCACAAATCAAATTCTTATTTGGGGCTTACTATCCTGATTTAGGCTTCACAATCGATTTAAGCTTAATCCACATTGGGATAGGCAATGGTTATCTTTCTGCTAATCCAACCCTTTTCCCTGAGGAATACAAGTCGTCATTTAGTTTAGTTTCGGTTAATAAAGACGGGCAAGCCTACGATAATACGTCAGGAATTTTTTCAGTAAACGATCAAACAGGAGCCGTTTCTGTGAAAAACGATGATTCATTGGTTGCGGGAAGTTATGTAATACGCGTAAAAGCCACCACAACTACGGGGCTTGAATTTCAAACGAATCTAACATTAGTCATGTCAGGAGGATAGTTCTTCATGCTGCAAAAAAACTCCAGCTTCTTCATGGAGAAGCTGGAGAAAATCTTAGATCGTACTTATTAGCGTGAAAATTGAACGATTTCAATATCGGAGCTTAACAAACATCATTTGCATAGACTTCGCAGCCCATCATAAATTGCAGGAGAAATAATCGAACCGTGGTTCTCTCTTTCAAATCGTCGTAAATCTACCTTTAGAATTTCACCAATACCGTCGGATTCTAAAAAACTAACAAATGAAAATATAGCTTGTTCATGATTACGTTTTTCAATTGTTTTTCCGTTAGTTCCTGCAGTAGCCAAATACAACTGTGGCTTATTGCTTCTATTTTTGCTTAACCCTTTTGTCTTAAAAAGTCTGTTTACATACTCATCATCCCACCAAAGACTAGGATCTATCACAAGATAGTTATCAAACACATCGGCTTTGCTAATCAAGGTATAAAGGGCAAAAAGACCGCCAAAAGAATGCCCAACAAGCATTTTTTTACCATTTGTACGGTATCGATTATCGATCTCTTGAAAAAGCTCCTTATGTAGAAAACGTAAAAAATCGTCTGCAGCACCACTTGTATAAAAACGCTCCTTACCTTTAAATACAACCGGAGCATGGGTAGGTGTATAATCTCGTTCCCGATCTACATTCATGATTCCAATAATAATAGCTGGAAGTGCGTCAACACATGCTTCTTCAAGCAAAATTTGCTGTGCAGATATTACTTTTTCAAAATTAGCTTCGCCATCCAGAACATATATCACTGAATAACTTCTTTCTTCAGAAGAAGTGTTACCGTAGCCTTCTGGTAAAAAAACAGCATACGGTCTTTTCTCCTGCAATATATCGGATTGAATATGATACATCTTTCCGCTAATAACTGGCTTTTGAGACAGAACAGGCAAACGCTGAGGAAACAGCTTCATACACGAAAGAACTAGGGTTAAACTTAAAAACAAACTTTTCATAGACTATCGAATAGGTTATCACTTAGTACATATCCCGATCTTTGCACCAAACGAACTCTAGAAACAATACCATTTCGAACAAGCACATTTAGATTATTGTAAACCGAAGCTAAGCTTATCTTCGCTTCTTTGTTAATGTGAATCCAGATGTCTTCCGCTTCGGTAATTTCTTTGAGGTGATATACAGCATGAAGCACCAACACCCGCTGTTTTGTTGGCTTATGGCCAATTGTTTTTAGATAGCCTTCTACACGACACAAAAGTTGATCATACGATAGATACATAAGCAATTTATTGATATAGATGAGCGCCGGTCTTCTATCCTTCGTAAAAATAGAAGACCGGCGCATTTTTTATACACTATCTTGTATACACCTTACGAATGGCATTATTCGAATTATCCAACACGTAAACTAAACCATCTGGACCAGCCACCATATCATTAACCACAGCTCCGAACTTCGCAGTCAAGCCATCTCCGTCTGCGAAACCAGTTCCGCCTGTCCAAGAGAAAATTTCTTTCGCAGATTGTTCCCGCAAATTACTTTGAAGGATTCCGTAAGAATATGTAGAAAAACTCAATAGATTTTCATAATCGATCGCACAACTTGCATTGGCCTGTTTTGATAAACGTATCCAATATGAGCTTACCGTTGGCGGATTCGTCGTTAGATTTGTATACTGAGCGATGTAGCTTCCACTCGGGTAATACATATTTCCGTCATAACCAAAGAACCGCTCCCCCGTATTTGTAGAATTACTTGGTCCGTAAATTGTCGTAGTTTCCAGCGTTACCGGATTTAATCCGACTATAGCACGATTACTCTGTTGACTAAAGTACAATTTACCATCTGCCGCCACAGTAACCTGGTGTACAGCAGAAGAGAATCCTGTATAGATGGTCTGAACCTGCCCCGACAAGGATATGGAACGAACCGTACGATTGGTATTATCCATAAAATACAGTTTCTGCGTCACAGGATTGAACACCAGTCCGATCAGTCCATTAATATTGATACGGGCAGCGGTACCTATACCATCTGCATCACCAGCTTCGCCAGTACCACTACCTGCAAAAACAGACAAACTACCTTGAGGAGTTAGCTTGTAAATAGCTTTTGTTGTCATAACGCCAAAATAAAGATTTCCTTGACCATCCACAGCCATTACAGATGTAGAGGTTGGAAACGTAAATCCATGATCTACTCCACGAACAACGGTCTCCACACCGGCTCTTCGAAAATCTACCGGAGAAAGTGCCGATAAGCCTCCAGTACTTACCTGAATTTTTCCCGTGCGAAGCCCTGTAGGTGCCGTCGCTGTAATACTATTTTCAGTAGCTGAAATAACCTGACCAGCTATCCCATCAAATAGTACGTCGTTTTCTGCAGCGATTGCACTAAAGCCTACCCCCGTTATAGTTACACGTGTACCCGCTAAGCCATTATCCCGAGATAAATTCGTGATTCCTAAATTTTGCGACTTAAATGCCGGTCCTTCCGTTACTTGATCATTTACGACAACTTTCACGTTCCCTGACGGTACATCGGCGGGTAATATTAATTTAATTTCTTTCGAACTGACAGAGGAGTGGGTTAAAGCCTTCCCGCCAATATACACATATGTTTCACCCTCATTTTCACTGAAGTAATTACCTGATATAGTCATCTCCATACCTGATGGTCCACTTAATGGACTAACAATATCTAACGCTGGCGGAGGTACAACCGTAAAAGTAGGTCCATTAATATTTCCCTCTGCTAATTTAACAATGACGTCACCAGTTGCAACATCTACTGGGGCACGTACGACCAACTGTGTGCTCGAAGCTTCTAACACCTCAGCAAAAACCCCATTAAATGCAACCTCATTCCCATTTATCCCCTCTGCAAACCCCTCACCTTCTATAGTTACACGAGTACCAGCCCCTCCTGTCAACGGTTTAATGCTTTGAACAGACATATAAATTAGTGATGGACCAGTCGAAACCATTTCGCCCAGCTTCACAACCACCGGACCAGAACCAACATCTTCCGGTACTCTCACCACAAGCTCCTGTGCTGCAGATTGGACAATGACAGCTTCAATTCCATTAATCGTTACAACAGGAACTCCACTCTTGCTTTCAAAGCCTTCACCAATAATATGAATCTCAGCATTAGCCTGTGCACGTTCCGGAGTAATCCGTTGTACACTAAGCGACTGATAAGTATATTCTCCAACCTCCAACGCATGATCGCCCAGTTGTAAACGTAAAAGTCCATCCGTTCCTTTTTCAGGAGCGCGCACCACTATCTTTTCCTCTGTAACCTCGATCACATCTGCTTCGATTCCGTTGAAAGTAGCTTGTGTACCAATCCTATCCTTGCCAAAACCGCTACCTACTATCGTTACAAGTGTACCTGCATTACCACTATTCGGATAATAGTTTGCTATTTGAGGATTTGTATTTCCTGAGTCATTCAAATCTTTATTCTTCTCACAGGAATATTGCAAAGCAACAGCAAACAGCAGCAGAAAGCATATCCATTTTATATTTGTTATTCTTTTCATCTGTATCATTATTTATACTGCATCACACGGTTGACGGTGTGTAAAACACCATTTTCTGCTACCAAATCTGTATCTACGATATAAGAATCATTCGATTTAGCATCAGTTAATGTAAATTGAGTGACTTCCCGATTCACAGTTCCATATATCGTTCCCTTTCGTATAGATTGTTTTACGCGATTACCATCGTACATATAAGCCGTCTGCTCATACAAAAGTCCCCAACTTGTCGCAGTCGTTGTTCCCGTGTACAACAACACACTCGCCGGAGTAGTAGGCGTGGGTAGTGCCAAGATGAAATCTTGATGATACCGCTTTCCTGACAAAAGATGATAACCAACAATTTCAGCTAAATAGTCGGGATCTGCGGCATCAATTTCCTGTAAACTACTCAATCCAAAAGTCTTAACCGCCGCATTAGTAGGCGCAAATAAGGTAAATTGCTCCTCGGCACTCAACAAATCTTTCATACCAGACCGCTGCACGATATGGGAAAAAAGAACCAAGTCCTGTCTAGACGCCAACGCATCTAAAATAGTCTTGTGCTGACTTGGTTGAAGTGCCACATCCAAAATCTGAATCAAGCCATTATTAGTTTGGTAATTAATAGGAGGAACTATTTTCTTACCATTCACTGTCATCGTCGTATCTCCATCCTTTGCCCAACGTGTAACGAATATCTTTCCTCCACGCGATTTCAATTCGTGATTAAATCCAAGAGGAAGCTTATTAAATTCATAATTACCATCCAATAGATGATATTCAACCAATGCTGCCAAGGTCGCTTTTGGCAGTGTGTGCACTGTCGTGGTGTCGTATCCAGCAGCGAGCAACGCTGCATTGCTTGGTACTAACAACGTAAAATCGCCATCCTTACTTAGCTCACCTTCTAATCCACAGGCACGTACGATGCGTCCAAAAACATTTAGGTTATAGTTATCCGCTAACACATAGCGGATCTTATTGTAATCAACAGGAGCTAGGTCATCGCTATCGGATTTACATCCCCAGACAACCAACACCAGTAAAAAAAACAGGATATTATTTTTATTCATTTTTTCTTGTCTTTATGATCTTAATTCTGCTACTTATCTAAAGAGAAACCTGGAGGTATAATTAGTTTATCCACGGCGTGGATTGGACCATTCAACGTCGCAATATCCTTTCCTGTAATTGGAACATACGCGGCTCCTGAATTTTTTATGCGCAGCGAAACCTGGTCGCCATCGCGTCGAAATTCGAAAGGCATATAATAGAAAAGACGTTTATCCTCATTGGTGTTAGAATTTGTTCTCTCATTGTACAAGCCATTCAACATGTAGTCACCCAGAATAGCATTATCGAGGTCTTGACTATAGAATGCTGTAATATTTGAAATACCTGTACGATACGTTGTCGTATTCTTCGGAGCATACAATCGTCCCCAATCGTGATGATAATTCAATAATGTATCTGTTGCGTATAGCTTCTTATAGTAAAAAGTATATTGCACATTCACGATACTGCCCGATACTCTGGTAATAGTCGGTGCCGCATTACGATCGTTTAATGCCCAAACCTCATCGGCCGTTTGAAATCCAGCGTCTTGAAAAGCTTTGTTTGTAGGAATAAACCAGCTCGCCAAAGTACTGATGACAGGTTTTCCTTGCGTAAACAAAGCATTTGTATAGGGATGTGCCGGCCAAATACCGAGCCCGAGACGTTGAACATAATTTGTAAACAGTGGGCTGTCAAACGTCAAGGATGGCGAAATAATCGGTGTGACAACCGTATTGATAAGGTTCAATTTTCCCTGCTCCATACGGTCCATCAAATCCACATATATACTAAACTGCGGATCCTCCCTGAGCACCTCTATCGCCGTTTTCGTCGGGTATTCAAGTACCGTATCAACTGGCCAAAAAGAACCATTTCTTGCAAAAAAAGGACTTTGATTTCCCACTTTATTTCCATTGGCATAAAGCTCATTACCGGTACGATGAAGGTACAAACGATGACGGTAAGGCCATACTTCCCTGCCTGTCGTTAAGTAGATACCGCTAATAGTATTGGGCTTTCCTTCAAAATAATAATAGTCCCTACTCTCCAAAATATTAATAGCAACATAACTATCCGGTCTCAAACTTAAATCTACCTCCGAAATGGCTCCGATAAAGGTATGTCTTAAGATCAATGTGTCCAATGTGCCACTAGTCGCTGCTGCAATAACTTGACTATTCCATCCCTTCGCAAGCATAGCTTCATCCGTAGGTACAAGAACAGTAAATCCATTTTCCGGATAACCTTTATAGATCATAAAATCATTCATACCACTTCGCTTCCATGCTTCATAAAATAAGGTATGTGCTGATTTAGCTAAAGCTTCCGGGAAATTATCCGTGATTTCATCTTCCAATTTAATGGCTTCTCCGACCGCAGGAGGCATAAATTCTTCCTTGTTGCACGAAAAAAGCAACAAAGTTATCAGTAAACCTAATCCTAAGGCTCTTATATCTATTTTCTTTTTCATGGGTATAGATTACTCTTTCTATTTAAATCAGTTTTTCAACGCTTCATCAGGTAATACTAATAATGCATGTATATCATGTATCAAACCATTAGAAGCGATGTGATCGTTTCGCTCTGGACGATCACCATAGGTCTGTGCTTCATGAGATTGCCGACCTGAGCCCAAAAACAGATCAAAATCCAACGCACTATCATAAACCAAACTTGAAGATTTTCCCGGATACTGTCCATAAGGAAAAGCCAACTTCGAGATACCGAAACTATATAAATTCTGATCCAAGGCGGTCTGTGGAAATATTTGTTGTCCTGGTACGTTATGCGAATAGCCTGTCAAATTCTGATGATAGTCTTCATCATCTTCGAGTACTCTAGTTACAAACTGTTGGCCACTATTGTAATAATAATATCTAAAATCTGAGATAAAAATAAGCAGATCAGGCACAATGTAAGCCCCAAATAAACGCGCACCAATCAGCTTATTAACATCCATTCGCGCGATGCTATCCACCGTGATCCCTCTACTTTCAAACTCTTCATTATCCGGCGCGAAAACAGAGAAGTTGCGATCTTCATTTCCAAGCAGATCTAACAGATTAAAATGTCTCAGACCTGCAGTAAAGATGCTATACTGTTCGTTTTCCTCCAACCACTGCTTGATGCTTCCTTTAGGGTAGAATTTAAGCACCTTATCGAGTACCTGCACATTTCCATTGATAAAGGCCTGATCGAACGTAGTAACACGCGAGCCCGAAAAAGTAAGGTACGTCGTTGTCACATAACTCACCTTGGAGGCCTGTTGCTCCATCCCTTCCAAAGTCGTGTAAACTATTCCATTATCAAAAGGGATATCATCAACCAGGAGACGCTGCGGAATAATATGGAATGCCAACGCTTTATACAAACTATCTTTATCCAACTGATAAAAATCGCTAGGTCGAGTTATTCCCAAGGCTTCAAAGGCCGAATTGGGCGGAGCAAGCAGCGTATAGTTCCCCAAGTGATTATTTAACGTATCCATAAGCCCTGTATACTGCAACGCGCTAGAGAGAAGCGTAAACTCAAAATTGTTACTAATAAATCCTGCAACGGTACGTTCTTCTTCGTTAGGCTGATAGAGTTCCACTTCATCATAATCACAACTTTGCAAACCAAAAACAAGGGCTAAGCCGTATAAAATTTTTTGCATTCGCTTAAAATTTAATAGACATATATTCTTTCTTAATTTTTTCATCTTTATTTATTAATATAAAACCGGCGGTGCATACCGTCTTTGGATGGTCATTAGGTATATACTATTATTAATTACCTCTACCGTATTCACCGTTGCAAAAGATCTCGGATTATCTTGCCCTGATGGCGTTGTAATGATCATATTGGGCATATCCGGCATGATAACCCATTGATAAATTCCATTTGCGCTATAATCAAAACTATTTTTGAAAAAATATGCCATAGCTAATTGGCTTCCATTACTTGCAGCATATGTATTTTGTCCTGTTATGTTGATAATTGGGTCTTTGAAGGGGACCAAGCCTGGTGCCAAGAACTGTAATCCCTGGAACATTTTCGTACGTATTCCATTATCTAATGGATTCAGCCAAAGCGGAAAACTTTGGTAGGGTGCAACTTTACCAGACGTATTATCCCGATAAATTGTAGTCATATACCGTCCTGCATAATCATCGCTGATCAACAAATGATTTGGCGTACTATTTACGGTCTGCGCATAGGGCCCATCGTAGAGCGTCATAAAAACATTCATCGTATCCCGTATGCCTTGCTTGAAATAATTCCACTGTGATATTGATGTATTGGTTTTGTTGAAAATATTTTTACGATTATCATCTGCTTGCCAAAATCCCTTTGCACTGTAATTATAAAAATTAACGTAGACCAAGCTATCAGCCATCCCTTGTTTATGAAAGGTTTCTTGACGTACGACGATGCCTCGCTCGCGCGTATTGAAATCTCGCTCTAATGCTTGTAACGTATACACTTCACCTGCTGTCAAATCAAGTAGGGTATCTTTGAGTACATTAATCTTATAGCGCTTTTCCAATTGAAAAAAGGGTACATCACTGAGCGGTCGATAATAAAATGCTATACGCACTTTACCAGAAGGCACCTGCGCCCATGAACTCAGATCATAACCATTCAATACAGGAGCTACGAGCACACTTTCTTTACCGGGATATTCCGTATTCCATACAGAAATAGATTCGCCAACATGCGTAGGAAAAGGTGCAGCATAGGTTTCTCGCTCTTCGAGAAAATCCCCTATAATTTCTGCTCCAACCGGAGTTCCATCTGTGTCAAATTCTGGATTAATCAACATCGTAAGATAAGGCGGATTCAATCCTCTATCTTCTATGTTCGTCCCCGTATTAATACTATTAAATACACGCAAATATGCTGGGCTATTCATCGATACGTAGTCTATTTTCTGGCAACTAGTCATCGAATTGCAGACTAGTCCACAGCAGAGCACAAGAAGTAAAAACCTGTGGTTCCAACAAGGATATAAGAGACTTTTTAGCATAAAATATAGGCTTTCTTCACTTAAGTTATTCATCTTCATTATTTATTATGTTTGACCTTCCATACCTTCGCTTTCTCAGCTGCAGGCACATCAGCACCAGTCCGACCAATCAATGCCAATGTATAATACCCGGTTTCATAGGTTGGGACAGTACGCCCTACTTGGCTGTAAAGCTCCGCATTATCAACAAAGCCGCTACTTGCAAAAACAGGTACATCATTTGCCCATACTCCCGGGATGGTACCTGCATTCGACCTAAAGACAAACAAGTCAAAAGGCGTCGTACTATTAAAATGGAAATATACATATGGAAATTTTACAGGAATTTTCCCTGGTTCCAGATTATAAACTGCACTTTCGTCTTTCGCATAGGTATATCCCCGATATTGCAGATTAAAAGGATTATCCGTTAACAAACTCTTTCCATCGTTCATCGTGAAACTTACTTGCTCAAAATCTGCTGACAGATTTAAAAAACGGAAAGCTAGAGGCATATCATAAGTTTGTTTATTATAATAAGCATCATCCGAATTGATACCTCGGTAAGCAACTCCACTGAGATCGTTAAACACCATTTTCAATTCGGCAATTCCCTCGGTATTCGTGTATAACCATGCAGAAACATTTGCTCCCGCATCAACATGCGAAGTTGTCGATGCAATGATTTCGCCGGAAGCAGCTCTCGCTTCAACTTTTACATCTCCAGTGGATACAATTTTATATGCCGAATAATTGTTATAGGCAAGGTTAGATTGAAGTTCTTCACCATTGACATAAAAAGAAACCAGTTGTCCAATATGTGCATTAACAGCCTGTACACGTGCATAAGCTGAATTTATAGGGATAATATTATCGACGATACGTACAAAACCATTTTGCACCGTACCTCCAAATTGCATAGGACATACAACTAAGGTATAAACGCCTCCTGGTTGATAGGTCTTTATGGGCGCATAGGTCAGTAGTGCCGAACCAGCACCAGTCTGTGTTGTGGCACGAGACGTTGCAGGATCGATACTGATCACCAAATTGTCACCATTATCATTTTCTATGTTATTGCCACTGATCTGCCGACCATCTGCAGTCAATAATTTAAACTGATAAGTTCCATAAGGCAACTCAATATACTCCGAACCGCCGTTGTCTACGGGAATAGCGGTCGTTGCTTTATGAACGGCAGATCCATCAGCGTAAGCGAGTGTAACCGGCCCCGATACATCTTCAATCACGTTTCCGTTAGAGACCTTACGGGTCAGATTTAGTACACGAATTTTAAAATGATCCGGTTTACTGGAAGAAGCAACACTGCGTTCCGTCGTGACGATCTCTGCAGATCCATCCAGCAAAGGCGGAATGATATAATGATCCAAATGGACCGTATTGTCTTCCTCCACCGTAAAATTTAACGAATTTTGATCTCCATTATCTATTGCTTTATTCATATAGAAATCAATTGTGCCTTCTTCAAAAAGCTCCTGAGGAATTTCCCATACAGGCGCTTGCCAAATCCCACCATACATTCCGCGATCCGGAAAATATTCACTGCCCTCATAAGGACGCACGATATTGGTCACCATCTTTCCATTTGCGACAACTTGTTCATACTGCTGATTGAACATGACAATTCTTGAATTAGAAAGTTCATGCTCCATCAGCGGGGCTGCGATAGAAACATCGACTTTATCTTTATCGCAAGAAGATAAACTCAGCCCCATTATAGCTACATAAGTCCAATTCAGCAGACGATTGTACATATCTTTTTTATACATTTTTGTGCATTTTATACGATTAGAAAAAATTGTAACTTACCCCCATCATAACATCTATACCACGACGGTAACTACGCTGGATGTACTCATTCCCATACCACTTTCCTCCTGTGCCTGGATTTGCATAAACCGTCTTGATTTCAGGATTCAGCAGATTTTTTGCATAGCCTTTAAAGAAGAGCTTCTTATAAACTTTCTGACTCCACACAAAATCCAGCATCGCAACAGGCCTCGTGTATAAATCTGGTTCACCTAGCATATTGATCTGTACAAGGCGCTCCCCAACCATATTAAATGTGGTCGTAAAATCTGAACCCCATTTGTTATTTTCATAATTCAACCAGGCATTAATGGAATAGGGTGCTTGCTCAAACAGAGGACTATTTCTAGGCGTATGTCTATCCAATGTTTTAGACGCATTATAACGAGAATCACTTTTTTTAATATTACTTTGTGCCAATAATAGATTAGATCCGACCGAGAATCCTTTTGCATATTCCCACATGTTGCCAAGGTTCTTTACCATTTCTAATTCAAATCCCCATACTGTACCCACATTTTGTTCGTTTTCAAAACGGATAGTCGGAAATTCTGGATAAATAGCCGCTGCACCACTCGTTTTTAGACTAAATGTTCGTACAAGTTGGTCATGAATTCGCTTGCCAAAAGCTGAGACAGCGATCACTTCGCCCGATGCTGGAAACCATTCCCATCGGAAATCTAAATTTTCGGTATTTTGATTCTTCAAGTTTGGATTTCCAACGACCAGCCCCATTTGAAAGGCATCATATTCAAATACGTTTGTAATCTCCCGAAGTTCAGGACGCGCCAATGTCGTATTAAATGCCAATCTAAAATTCATGTCTGGACGCAAAGAATAGATCACATTCATTGCATAATACGGCTTATAGCCTGTTTTGTAGCGTGAATTAGTTTCCTTATCTTCAAGACTAGTGCTATTCGAAGCAACGATTGTAGGATCGACGTAAATGCCGACAGTATCTACTCGAGATCCGATATTCGTTGTTTCTAGTCTTATCCCCCCAACGATTCGCCAACGTTCATCCAATCGCAAATCAGCCATTCCGTAAAGAGCCATAGTTTCAAAGTAACTCTTATAATTGTTGGCTGATTTTTGAATATTGTATAAAAATCCACCTCGAGCGCCAGCACCTTCACCGTCAGAAGCTGTACCCTGCCGAACACCTATAATTTCGTTACTCACCAGTTTATCCAAGTCTCCCCGTACTTTTTGAACCCAATAATTCCCCATATCGGTATAATTTGAACCGGGCAGAAAGAGATGATTTTCTGAAAAATCTCTCCTCCTAAACAGGTAGTTACCACCGAATTTCACTTCCTGTTTCTGGTCTAACCACTCGAACGGAAGGCTAAGATCTACCTTATAGTTGTAATTTTCTTCGTTAAGCTCCCGCCACCTCCGACCATTTGGATCCACCTGTAAAGTACCTTTAGGTCCATAACCATTCACATAACCCGACATCAACGTATAGACACGATCGGTATAAGCAAATCGCGATGTAGAATCCAGATAGCCGTCAAAGTTGTCATCCATTTGCGGCTGCTCATACAGTATGCCCCCGTCTGCGGGAATATACTCCACTAAGGACGTATAACGATAATCGGGATCTCGTTGTACAGACTTTGATGTCGATCCGCTATAAGCTAGACGTGCTGCATAAATTCCTTCAGATAATTTGTGATCACCATGAATCTGTACCGTATTCAATGTACGGAAGGTTTGTTTTAGTGCATATACATAGCTATTTACAGGACCATCCAAACCTGAATAATCGTAGGCTCCTAACATACTTGTGGCGTTGTTTTCGCTCCCCCAGCTCCCCATATACTGAACAGAAATCTCATGCCGAGGAGAGAAACGGTAGGCTAATCCTCCTAACACGCCATAATTAAGCGTTTCGTTTCCCGTATTCTCATTATACGTTTGATAACGCCCCAAATAAAGGTTATTTGGCGTAATGTAATTGGGAATATAACGCGGACTGTTAATCTGTCCACCTGTCACCACACCTTGATAAACACTGAATTGATTCAGCGATCCATTATTGATATCTGTTGTTCGACGAAAATAATTACCTCCTAGGATTAGTCCGATCTTGTGCTTCCCAAATACGTCGTAGTTATTACCAAATGTGAGCGAGTAGCGCTGATCGGGAGTCGCATTACGGTAGCGGGTGATCAATACGGGATCAAAGCTTTGCATAAGACCATTGATACGTTTCACCTCTGCGGTCGCTTGCTCACTATATTTAGCATTCGCAATATATTCTTGGATAGATCCTACGCCATTGGGATATTGTTGTGAAAGTTGAAGAAATTCTGGAGAAAGCTGTTTATCGTTGACTTTCGTTCCAAACGTGCCCATATTACTATTCTCAAAACTATTAAACTGCCCACCAAAACCGATATTTGAGTTTGTTCCGCCCATAATTTCAATCTGTAGGATTTTTTTATCAGGAATCGACTTTGTTTTTAGATCAATGATTCCTGAAGCTGCGTCAGCAGGTTTGTCAGGTGTATATGTTTTTAAAACAGTAATATTATCCAATAAAGCAGCTGGCACAAGATCAAGTGAAATAGCACTACGATCGGGGTTAGAAGAAGCCAAACGTGCACCATTCAATTGTGCGATGACGCTACGGTCGCCCAATCCACGCACAGCTACATATTTTTCATCAGTGACAGTAACCCCAACGACCCGCTGCAATGCTTGAGTGGTAGTTATACTCGCCGTTCGCTCAATCAATTGGGCAGAAATACCATCCTGCACGGTGGCGGATTTTCTTCGCTCTTCCAAAAGAGAGGCTTCGTTATCCAACCTTTTGCGCACAGCGACCTGCACTTCATCAATGACTCGAGATGAGGATGTGAGCATGATAAGCGACTCGCGCGTCACACCGCGTGCAGCAACTTCTCTAAATTGATAGCCTATGTGTCTAAATTCCAAAACAGCAGCATCGGAGGAGGTACTAATTTGAAATTCGCCTTGGCTGTCAGTTACAGTCGTCGTCGACTGACCTTTGACACGTACACTTACATCTGGGATGGGACTCTTATGAACCGCATCTATTACTTTTCCTTTTATTGTAGCCTGTGCAAATACATTCTGTACTCCCAAGCAAAGGAAAAAAAAGAGCATAGCATAGGTTTTCAGATGTGTTCTCATCCGTAAAACAGGGTTTATATTCATTTTAAGTTATTTCTATTTCGTACGTTACTTGGTTATTTTGTTAACTTACCAATACCTACAATTGATCCAGCCTGTATCTGCACCCCACGTGTGGCAACAGCAGTTTCTGGATCAATTTTGTAGACATAAGGATATGCCGTGGAGCTAGTTATCGGCAGAATCACTTGACCATTTTCGAGAAGAGGCGCATTGGCTATTCTCGTGATTACCGAAGTCTGTGGAATTCCAGTAACCCATTTAAATGTTTTCGTACTTACATTTAAGATGCCTAAGCGTTTCATATCAGGGAACTCTTGACTTTTCGCCGTTTCTGTATAAGTCTGTATCAAAAAATTATCGCCACCAACATACCATACCTTGTAAACCGATCGATTCTGTGTTAATTGGTCGAAATTGATATAGAAATCTGGATCAAACTCCTGTTCACCGTTTTTAATACGTAAAACCCCTGAAGGCTTGTCCGTTTTTTCAAAAGAGGACGAGAAAACATATAAGTCACCATTATCGTTCATATCTATTTGAGAAAACAAAATAGAGCGAAAACGACCTCCAGAATAGCTCAAGCGATCATCGACGATCAAACGCGTATTAAGATTTTCGTCAAACTCTACGATACGTACCTTGTCGGTTACTTCATAGTCCTCCGATCCTACTACCGAAGAATAGAACTTATCACCTTTTCCAACAACACCAGCAAAATATACATTGAAATTTTCCTCGTCCCCTGTAATAGAGGAGGTTGCCACATTTTTGTTAACAACTCTTTTTGTCTCGGGATCGAAGAAATGTACATCTGTATATGCCTTGCCTGCATCTACATGTCCTGTTATCGTAACCATTTTTCCTTCCCAAACGCCAAAGGTTCCTTGCCCTTCTTCAATTTGATACTCTATTGTGCCTTTTCCCAATTGACCATTCGTGTCCAGGTAATACGATGTTACGTCTGAAGGGCCTCGTCTATACGCATAATGGTAGGCAGCCTTCTCATTCGGATAAAACCAAATAGATCCGTCGGCAGTTCCTCCATTCTGATCCGCTTGCCAACCGTTATTCAACAAACTTATCGTTCCCGCATCAATCTGCGTGGTCTGCAGAAGATAGGACGGTCCTTCCACATTATCCGAACTCTGCCTAGCTGTAATAATATATTGCGAATCCGTTGCGGGATTTCCTGTATCTGGTTCTGGAGTGTCCACCTTTTTGCTGTCACAAGCGGATAGTAGCAACATAGCAACCCCCACCATTAAGCTACTTTTTTGAAATTTATACATAAGTTTTCGTGTTATTTAATTTATTGATTTCTAGATATTGAATAGGCTAACTTGAGTGAAAAGCTTCGACCAGGTTTTTGGAAACTCCAATTGTCATAGACATTCTCATCGGTGATATTCCAAACTTCTCCTGTTATGGTCCACTTACTTCCATCCATACTGTATGTACCAAATACACTATGCGTAAACTGTGTAGGAATCATTGCAATGTCATTTCCTCCATAATCGGCCGTATGAAGAGGAAACTCGTATACATATAACATATTGTACCCCAAACGAAACGTATTCCCTGGACGCAAGACATTGAAAACACTATAGTCTACAAAGGCATTACTAAATAAATAGGGCGTATTTGGTACCCGTGTATTATAAGACAAGCTTATTTTTTCGCCGGAATCACCTGGATCATACTTGTTCTTAAAGCGTAGATCTTGATACGTCAGATTTGCACCCAAAGAGAGATATTTTCCATAATAGTATTTTACTTCGCCAGATATCCCTTTATTATCTACTAATCCATGATTGCTTAGCGTAGAAGGAGCAGAAGCTGATCCTCCAACAGATCGGATGATAAAATCTTTTGTATTTCTATAGGTCAATCCTAACGCAAACTCCAGTTGATGGACATTTTGTAAAGTCATGTCATAGATCAGGTTCAAGTTAAAGTTGTTACTGCGTTCGGGTTGAAGAGAAATATTTCCCGCATTGTATGTTTCGTTACCAAACAGTTCTTCGGTCGTTGGCAAACGCAAGGTATTTTCGAATGAAAATTTTGTCTGCAAACGTGTAAAAAAGTAAGTAGTTGCAAACCCATAACCGAAATCTTTGTAATTCTGAGAAGCTAATGTATAGCCTCTTCCTCCCCCGGAAGACTGCGGCCCTTCATTCCGCTGCAAAAAGCTTTTAAAAAAAAGAGAACTGTTCCAATGCTCATTAGGTATAAATTGATACGACAAGCCCGTCACATTCTTTACACTTTTTTTTTCAGCCTCAATCATATCAGCACCATCGTCATAGTTGAGAGAATCTCGTCCAGACCGCGCGTAGAAAGTAACAATATTGGTCATTGCAAATCGATGTTTTTCCCATTTATTATATTGCAAGTTCAACGTTGTTCCCCCATCGCGGTAGTTAAAGACGGCCATCGAATAATTAAATTCCCCAGGGCTGAGTTTCTTCTTTGCTTCTCCTAACCAGTTGTAATAAACCGTAGCCGTATCTATATTTCGAAAAGTACCCCAATCGTAATTTATCGTAGCTCGTAAATCCAGAGGACTATTGAATAACTTTTTCTTCTCATAGTTCAGAAAAGGTGACACAGAATGTGAGCGTCTACGCACCTGCCCAAATACGAATTTCATTTGCGATCCAGTTTGCTCCTCTTTATTTTCAAATCCGGTGTTAAATCCCAGAAAAAACCGATCCGCATAAGACTTATTGATGACGCCTACCTGTGCAATTATTATGGTATTACGAAAGGCATCGTGGAAGCGACGCACACGTTTTGTTTCAGGTAAATACTGACCTGTAGCCATATCCAATATAGTCGCGTCTACTTTATAATCGTTGTCCGAATAATTATGGATAAGATTTGCCTTAAAGACCCAGTTCTTATCTGTTTTATACCCCGCACTGGCGAAGGTTTTCCGCGTGTTAAATGATCCATAAGAGTAGGACGCATTGACAAAAGATTTCTTCGATTCATCCGTAACAACATTGATAACGCCTCCCAATGCATCCGCAGCGAGGCTCACAGGAGAAACGCCTTTATAAATCTCGACTCTATTTGCTAAAGCAACAGGAATATTGCTCAATTGGAACGTGGTACCAAATGACTCGATTGGCACACCATCAACAAAAACCTTGACGTGGTTACCGGAAAATCCATTAATAGCAATATCAGCTCTCGACCCAACGCCACCGGAAGTTCGTACACGTACACCTCCTGCACGATCCAAAGCTTGGGCCACATCCAAACTCGTATTGTGTAGCTCCTTCGCATTTAAAACTTCTACATTATAAGCTTGTTCTTGAACATCTTGCAATGCCGACCTCCCGACAACCCTTACCGCTTCAATCTGCTGATCAGAAAAAATAAACGTTAAATCTCTCTTTAGCCTTTTGTTCGCTTCAATCTTTACAAGCTGACTTTGATCCTTCTGTCCCACAAAACGCATAGTTACTTCTAGCTCACCCACAGGCAGTCCATTGACGCTGAATGTGCCATCTTCTTTCGTAATTACGGATTGTCTACCCGCTACAATTACCGTGAGAAAACCTACCGGCTTTCCAGAAGGATCAACAACACGTCCAGCTAATCCACCTTGACCTATACCGAATTGCAGAACAATTTGTCGATTGTTCTTCACCTGCCAATTCGAAAGATAAGCACCAAATATTTTCTTTAACACGTTAATAAGTGGTTCAGATTCGTAGTTGCCACTAATTGGTTTCAATGTTCGTAAATCGTGATCAGAATATACAAATGAGCATTTCGTTTGTTTTTCCAGAAGACGTAAAGCGGTTTTTACTGGAGTTTTTTCAAAACGTATCGTAACATCGGTATTCAAAATACCTTGCGCAGCAAGTCTACTCCCAGAAGCGAGAGAGAGGAGAAAAATTAAAAATAAAATGTATGCAGGGTGCTTCAGATTGTTGCATAGGAATCCCAGGCCAAATAATGGCGTTTTTTTCATACTTTCGCAAAAATTAATTGTTGTTAACAGTTAGTCCCCAGTGTATTGTTTTTCCAGAACCTCATGCACTGGGGTATTATTTCCCTAAATAACTGTAGATCGACAGTTACTTTTTAATTTCATCTAATATCACTTGTCCATTTGGTATTATTTCATAGTTAAATTTCAAACTGAAAGAGAGCATGTCAAGAACCTCTTTCAAGCTATTGTTCTCAAATGTAGCAGATACGGTTTGTGCCAATAGTCGTTGATCTTTCAGATGAACAGAAACCCGATAACGACGCTCAATCGTCTGTATGGCTTCCTTCATTGGTGTTTGATCAAAAAGTAAGATGTTATCCTTCCACCCAATGTAATCTACAGCGTCTACAAGAGACTTGGCGGCAAATATGCCGTCCGACCAACGAATTTGCTCGTTAGCTACCAGAATATGTTCTTCGCCATCATGGTCCGTAATACTTACTTTGCCTTCAAGTACTGTTAATTCCACCCTACTATCCGTATATGACTTATAATTAAAAACGGTCCCCAAAACCTTGACCGATGTATGCTCACCTATTACTCTAAAAGGTTTACTCGCATCTTTAGCGACTTCAAACAATGCCTCACCTTTCAAATGTACAAGACGTTCATTTTTCCCAAAATCTTCATCCCACTTTAGTTCACTACCTTCATTGAGTGTAATCACCGTACCATCAGTCATTTTCAAGATTTCCTGTTTTCCAGATACCGTGGAACGTATATAAACCATTTTATCTAGCTCTCCTTTACTGTAGAACTCCTGATAGACCACCCAGCCCATGGCAAAAAACAATAAAAGCGATGCTGCCAAAGACATCCATTTTACAGATAGACGATATGCTTTTTTCAACTGTAAAGGCTCGTCAATAACAGCTGATAAATTTTCTCGAACATCCTTCAAAACCGACGCTTCTTTACTGTCAGATTCAGCATGAAGCCACATCTCCACCTGCATTTTTTCCTCTGGTGAACAGTGTCCGCTGTAATATTTTTCTACCAATTCAGTTGTTATCTTCATAGCTGCTATATAAACAAGACGAACAAGTGCATAAGAAGTCCTAGTGTGAATTAGAATTAATCCAAATAAAAAAGATAAAACGCTACTAATAAAAACTTTAATTTTACGATCTAAGCTTATCTCTCAATGTATTCAAAGCTCGGGTGAGATGATTTTTCACTGTTTTTTCGGAAATATTCAATCGATAGGCGATTGTCTTATTGTCTAAATTTTCCCTTCTACTAAGCTGATAGACCTCTCTACATTTCTCAGGCAAACCATTTATAATCTCATTGATTTCCTGTTGCAGAAAACGAAAAGATGTAACTCTCTCCGTGTCTTCCGATCCTAATTCCAGAAATGGCTTTACAGATTCGGCATAAGAGAGCTGAATTTTGGATTTACGAAGAATATCAATAGACTTATTTCTTGCACTTTGAAATAGATATGATTCAATAGATGCTACTGTACCTTGTAAAGGATGTTGATTCTTCCAGAGCATCATAAAAACATCCTGCAGCACATCTTTAGCCAGCTCTTCATCTTGGGTATAAAGAAATGCAATACGATAAACTTTTGGTGAAAGTCGGTCGTACAGTGCAATAAATTCATGGTCTGTATTCGTATCGGACACGGCAAGGCTTTATATTGTTCCTTTTACAAACACAAATATAACCTTATTTAGAATAAATAAAAATAAGAAATGAATTTACCGCTTTTAAACTTTTAACTCTAGACTAAAATCAATACAGAAGATACTCTTTTACTGAACGTATAAACACTTGTAGAGGTAATCGTACCTTGTTCCGGAGCATGATGAAGTCCGTTTGGTAAGTTAAGGCCAAACAAAAATCGCCAGCTGAAAAGCTAGCGATTTTTGTTCTTAGATGAAGTGGATCATGTAGCCATAATACAAGTAATTACCTAAGATTTCTTCAACGTTATCACCGTTATTTCTGGCCATACTCCGATCCTACCTTTCAATCCATGATAGCCGAAACCTCGGTTTACATAAAGGTATTTCCCATCTTTTTTATACAATCCCGCCCACTGTTTGTAAAAATACTGTATGGGGCTCCATTTAAATCCAAAAATTTCCAGTCCGAATTGCATACCGTGTGTATGCCCTGCAAGCGTTAAGTGCACATGTTTATCATGTTCGAGGGTTACCTGATCCCAATGTGAAGGATCATGAGACATCAAGATCTTAAATGAATCGTCCGGAACCTTTGACGTTGCTTTATTTAGGTCACCATATTGATGAAAACCACCTTTGCCCCAATTTTCTACACCAACAAGAGAAATACGTTTGTCATCTTTCTGAATATCTATAGATTCATTCAGCAATAAACGAAATCCCATCTCTCCATGGATCTCCTTGAGTCTATCCAAATTGGCAGCCTTTCGTTCCGCGCTATCCCATTGTACATAATCGCCATAATCATGGTTCCCCAGTACAGAAAATTTACCTGAGGGAGCGTCTAGCGTATTGAAGTGCGAAATCCAGGGATCCATTTCTGACGCCTTATTATTAACCAAGTCTCCTGTGAACAGAACCAGATCACTCTTCTGCGCATTAATCAGCTGTATTCCTTTACTCACCCCTTTGGTATCGGATAAACTCCCCGAATGTATATCTGAAATCTGGGTAATCTTAAAACCATTAAAAGCATCCGGTAGATCCGGAAAAGTCAGCACTTCTTCCCTTACCTTGTAAAAATGACGTCCGCTTGTAAGTCCAAAAATAATCACCAAAACGATGAATACTGCCAAAAAGAGTACAAACTCGCTCAAGAAGATGTTCCTTGCAGGGAATCCACGAAATATACGCACAGCATCTTCCGCAAATAAAAGAGGAAAGGCGAGCAATTTAGGAATAAACACAACCAGAAAGGAAGTCATCAGAAAGCCTGCCATTTGCTGTATATCGTGTCCTATTCTCCGAAGGAAAATAAGACTGAATATCCCCATGACAAGAAATAAATCGATCCACCAATAGAGCCTATGCAATAAAGGCGTATCGAACACAGTCGAAAATGCCTGGAAAAAATACACGTCTCCAAGTATGAAGAGCGTTAATATCAATAGAAGTCTTTTTGCCATTTTTTAATATATCTGACATTCGACTAGCCAACGATATGCCAATCCCAAACATGACGATTCTACAAAAGAGCTTAGTTCCCAAATATGGAGTCCCGATGACAATTCCCTGCTGTTTACCCCAAAACCGTTAAAAAAGTCACTGCCAATATGTCCGACAGTGCTGTCAAACAAAAGCTAACCATCGTACTATGATGCGAATAAAATAAACTGTATAACAAACAAAAAGGGGAGCTAATTAAGCTCCCCTTTTTGTTTACCGCAATTGAATCTTACGCACAACATTGTTTCCACAATCTAGAACATAGATTGCGGAGCCATTGGAGTTTACAGCGATGTCACGAACGGAATTACTAAATTTGGCCGTCCTAAAGTCTCCATCCTGAAAACCTTCCGTTCCTTTCACAATAGTAGAAACGGTGGCTGTATTTATATTGACTTTTCGAACAGCGAAATTCAACCCATCAATAAGGACCATATTTTCAGCATCTAACATGTCCATACCATTAATCTGGTTAAAACGTGCCACGTTTCCTACACCATCAATATAACCGGTAGCAGTACTTCCTGCGAACGTGAGATTACGTGTTCCCCCAGCATTAGCTACAATCCGATGCAAATAAGTTGTTGCAGTACTATAAATATTATATATTCCTCCGGAAGGACTAACCGCAGGTCTACGATCGCGGGAAGCCGCAACGGTATATCCACCACTATAAGACTCTACTGTCCCCAAAGTAGGTGATACGACCCACATCGTATTGTTTAAACTTTTAAGAATATAGAGTAAGCCATCACTACGCACATCGAGCTTACCAATAACACTGCCCATGGTCGGAATAACTGTACTTACTTTTCCCTGCAAAGTAATAGCACGTAATGACTGGTTCCCAACATCCGTAAGATATAGCAGCTGCGTTTTTGAATCGAAAACAATACCCGAATAGATGTCCAAGCGGAATGAAGCAGCCTGTCCTTCACCATCCGTATTCCCCTGCATGCCACTTCCTGCAAATACAGAAACTTGACCACTTGCTGTGATTCTCTTAATTTGCTGCGTATTAACTTCTAAAACATATAGATTATCGTTATCGTCAACAGCCAATGCACCGCCAGTACTAGCAATACTCAAAGCGCCCGCACCTAGCGAGAAAACACCTGCCTTATAAAAGGGCGTAGCTCCATAAGCTTCAAAGCCATCTTTGCTAACCTTAATTGACCCTGTTGTAAAATTTTCTGGAGCTTCGACAGTTAACGTATTAGATGTTGCACCTAACACCGTAGCTCTTACACCGTTAAATGTGACAGTGTGTTCGGCTAAATTCGAACTAAATCCTGTCCCTGTTATTAAGACTTGTGTCCCTGCCAATCCGTTATCAGGAGCAAAAGACAAAACACCTAAGTTCTGATCCCTAAATTCCGGTCCAACTGTACGTTGGTTATTAACTTCTACATCCAAGGTACCTGTGCCCGTACCTCCAGGAATATTCAAGCGAATCTCATTCGCAGTAACTGATGTTAATGTAACTTCTGTGTCGTTAATAAAGACTTTATTTTCATTCGCAACCGTAGAAAAATAATTTCCTTTGATAATCATTTCCGTTCCAGCAGGACCACTCAATGGGGTAACCACCGTTATTGAAGGAAAAGGTACCACTGTAAAAATCGGTCCAACTACAGGCTCATTGTCAATACTGACAACTACTGGACCTGATGCAATATCTACAGGAGCTACCACAAGCAGTTGGTTTGCTGATGCTTCTAAAACCTGGGCACGCACACCATTGAAAGTAACTTCATTATCTTCTGGTAAACTTTCAAAACCCTCACCTGTAAGTGTAACTCGCGTTCCCGCTCCTCCTGTCAAGGGTTTCATTTCACGAATAGCCATGTAGGTAAACAATGGTCCCGAAGCGTCTTCATCGTCTAAATTAACTTCAACAGCTCCAGTACCGGAACCATCTGGCACTTCCACCAAAAGGACGGTATCCCGAGCACTCACCACAGTAGCCTCTATAGCGTTTATTTTTACAGTAATAGGAGCAATCAGACTGCCAAAACCCTCTCCTATAACGCGAATTTGAGAACCAATCTGTGCCTTTTGAGGTGTTATGCGTTGTACACTTAACGATTGATAATTATACTCTCCCACCTCTAACGCATTTGCCCCTTTGTACAGAACAATCTTCCCACTACTCCCTTCTGCAGGAGCACGTACGATAATTTCATTCTGACTTGACTGCAATACATCCGCCTCTATGCCATTAAATGTAACGCGATGCTTACTTCGATCATTGTCAAAACCATCACCTTCTAGTGTGACCAAGGTACCACCTTTTCCACTGTTCGGATAAAAATGATCCACCTGAAAAGCAGTATTATTATTCTCATCTCCTCCTGTCTCTTTCTTACAGCTCGTTGTTAACAATGTTGTCACAATGATTGCGAACATTGTAAAATATCTATTTAAATATTTCATCAAACTTGATGTTTAAATTATAAAAGCTTTTAGTTTTCTGTTTTAAGTACCCCATCAATAACATGAAGTACACCATTATTGGCCATTATATCACTTTTACCGCCTGTCAACAGACTTGACACCAACATGCTTGTATTTGTCATATCAATCAACTCTAACATATGCCAATTAAAAAGCGGATAATATTGCACACGAAAGGTCAACGTATTTCCGTTAAGCATACGGCCATACTGCCTTCCTGCCGTTCCATATATATTTCCTATAAACGGATCACTGATCACGACCTGCCCATCATTCAATGGGATAGTTAAGGCAAAATCGTTAATAAACCGACGATCGGGTAGGATGTGGTATTTGACGAGCTCTGTAAGTACGTCTATATCGGCTTGTTCTACAGATTGAACAGAAGTAAATCCGTGCGCAGCCATCGCTGTATTGCTCGGTGCAAAAACCGTATAAACGCCTTCACCCTGCGAGATCAGCTGATCTAAACCCGTGCGAAAAACGGCATGCGAAAACAAGGTAATATCCTCCTCATCGGCAATAGCGTCCCAAACGTTCGCATACACATTTGGACTTAACGCTTTATTGATAACATAAGCTATACCATTGCTACAATCAATACGAACGGGTGACACCCGTGCACCATTTACCGTTATAATGGTATCCACGCCACCTACACCTTGTTCATTGATCCAATGTGTTACATAGACAGGATTACCCCCTCTTGTTTTAATTTCTTGGTTAAAAAGGTATGGTAATTTTTCTAATTCAAATTCACCATTTAATACATGGTAGTTGGCCAGGTTACTCGCGGCTACTGCCGAATAACCATAAATAGTCTCTGGCTCTCCCAATACAGTATTACTAGGAACAAATGCTGTAAAAGGTCCTGGTTCAAGCAATACCTTATCTAAACCTCCTCGACGCATCAACGCCCCAAAAGAGGATATATTGAAATTATCTGAATTGTCGGACAATACATACCCCATCAAGCTGTAATCAACCTCATTATAGTAATCGTCCTTAGGAGAACAAGCTCCAAGACACACTAAGCAAAGGCCAAGTATGTACATATAAATTGATTTAGACATAATCTTCGATTTATTCATTTTAGAATCCCTCCGGTGCTAAAATATTATCTAGTACGTGAATAACGCCATTTAATGTGAGCACATCCCCTTCGACAAGTTTTGCTATTTTTTGCGTTTCCTTCGACTGCAAGTTGATAGCAGAAGATGTTCTCTGTATATCGAAAGGTATGTACTGGGCAACACCCTCATACCCCAGTGGCGTACCGATTGTTCCTGGCAAGTAAATGGGCTGCAGTTGGTAGTTTATCATATAATTACCCAATAACTCGCTCCGAAGATCATTCGTAAAAAACAAACTCCACTTTGCTGAAGTTGCAGCGAATTCAATACTTGCGGAACGGCGCCCCCAATTGTGATGATTATCCAACAACGAGTCGGTTGCAAACTCGCCCACAATGCGATAATAGGAAGCTGTTGTACCTCCTGGAATATG
This sequence comes from Sphingobacterium sp. LRF_L2, assembly GCF_965644235.1. Lineage (NCBI taxonomy): Bacteria > Pseudomonadati > Bacteroidota > Sphingobacteriia > Sphingobacteriales > Sphingobacteriaceae > Sphingobacterium > Sphingobacterium sp. LRF_L2. The sequence goes on from NZ_CBFFRI010000001.1 coordinate 435,293, forward strand.
CCAAACTGCCTGTGGCAAAGTGCGACTTCTATTATAAGCAATTAAATCGTCCAGACTATGAAATCCCGCTTTTTCAAAAGCTTCATTCGTAGGAATAAACCAGGTACTTAGCACGGGGATAAAGTCATACCCTTCCACTGATCGCTCTGTTGTCATTTTATAACGCACAGCAGAGTTCCTGTTATAGGTTTGAGCCAAGGCATGTCCTTCTGAAGGAGCATAGCCATTTGCTACACGAAAAATCTCCTTATACCAATTGTCTGTGTATTCCAATAGAGAAGTATACAAACTAAATCGACTATCTTCCTTTAAATATTGCCAAGCTGTTTTCGTTGGCAACGCTAAAACATGTTCTATTGGATAAACTGTCGCCTCCTCTGTAGATATTGCCTGTACAACTCCTTGTTCCCGACCATTGACGATCAGCTGATTTTGAGAAATGCCTAGCAATGCATGAAAACGATAGAAGTCATACGTCACCCCACTGTAAAGGGTACTATTTGCGTAACGTAGATTCGCATCAGCCAATAAACTCACTGCCGGATAATTTTCTCCTCTATTGAGCAGTTGGCTTTCGGTAATTCTACCCATCAGTACGTATCTCTTTAGGTAAGCATCTAAACTCTCTACCGATGCGGCATTAATCGCTGTTTCGGACCAACCGGAAGACTGCAATGCGGTATTTTCAGGGATTAAAATTGTATATTTCGTTGTAGACGGAGTTGAAAGTAAATCCTTTAATGAACTCTTTTGCCAAGCTTGGTTAAAAAGTGTATAAGGGGATGTTGCTAAATAATTATCCAGCTTCATCGAAATACTATCCTCGTAAGGAATAATCTCTCCTACAGCAGGAGGCATATATTCTTCTTTACGGCAACTCGCGAATGCAAGCATTCCCAGACACAAAAAAAAGAAGTAGCGGGCTATTGTCATGTTGTTTTTAATTCTTTTCATACGTTCGTAAATTTGATTACTTTCTAGCCTCATCCGGCATAACCAATACGGCCTGCAAATCATGGACAACACCATTATCGCAAACATTGTCGTTCAACGCTGGAAAACGTCCTGCATTATAGTCACGAAGGACCTGCCTGCCACTTCCTAAAAAATTCTCTTGATTAAAGTAAGCCTTCTGCCCATTTGCGCTTGTGAACCCATAACTATAAGGCACCTTCAGTTGTGACAAAGCTAAAGTATACATATCTAGAGTCAAACTTGAAGGCTCTTCCATCCTCGCTATAAATAGATGATTGTACGTTTCGTCTCCCTGAACAGGCGCAACATACCAACGTTGATCCTGCGTCCACATGAAGAAGTTACAATCCAAGATAAAAAAATGCCTGTTGTACATAATATAGGATCCGAAAAGTCTTGCACCAACATATTCATTCACATCCATCTCCGAGATACTTTCTTCCGTAATTCCCCACTGCTCAAAAATATCGTTGTTAACCGCAAAGACAGTAAACGGTCCCTCACCTTCTATCGAGTCCCAAATATTGAACTTTTTCAAACCAGCCACCAAAATACTATACTGTGGTTTAGACAACAACCACTGCTGCACTGTTTGCCCTCCAAAGGGTTTCATCATCTTTACTAACGTATGCATTACACCATTAGAAAATTCGAAATCCCTATTCTGAGCATAAGAATATGCTCCAGAAAAGTAGAGCTGACTATTGATAAGTAAAGGATTAGTTGCTGTCGCAGAACCAATCGTAGACATGGCTCTCGAAGCATATAGCTGTTCTCCAGATAGCGTTTGATAACGCAGATCGATCATATCAACAGGTATATCAGACTCCATTAATCGATAAGGCAAAATATGATAAGCTAAAACTTGACGCAGACTATCTCTATCCATCGATGCAAATTGAGATACGTGGGTAATTCCTTGCAGATTAAATGCTGTATTATTTGGAGCCAAGACCGTAAATGGGCCGGGGCTATCCGTCAGTGAGTCCATCAATCCAGTATACTTCAAGGCCTCAGCAAACAGGGTGTAGTCGAAATTATTCCCAATAAACCCACCTAACGAGCGTACATCTTCGTTGGGTTGGTTAAGTCGTATCTCAGGCTTTTCACAGGCTTGCAGCAATCCTAAAAACAGGATACAGCAGCACCATTTTGTAAATTGATTTTTATATTTTTTCAATCTCATAGTATTAGATTTTTGCTTAAAAAACGGGGACAGTTCCCGGTCACATTCAAGCTTGTATTCGTTTGTTTTCAAAATTATCAATATACCGGAGGTGCGTATCGCCGCTGAATTGTCATAAGATAAGCTTCTCCGTTGACGACCTCGATGGTATTTACCGTCGAAAACGACTGTGGATTATTCACATCAGAATGCGTGCTAACAATCATATTTGGAAAGTTAATCCCCGTATTGTAAATCAGGTTGTTGGTCAATGAAGTGTAAATACGAGGCCCATTTAGCAAGCAATTTATTACAGCGAGATTACTGCCATTTTCTGTAAGTTTTGAGGATACATTAGATGTTATTGGAAACGAATTCATCTGTGATAAATCATTTCCAGGTGCTAAAAAGAAAAAACGCTGCCAAATGTCGGTATAAATACGATTATCATCCTTCTTAATCCACATAGGAAAGCTATGGTAAGTATTAACCTTTGTCGATTTGTTATCACGATAGAGCGTCATCATATATTTTGCTAGATAATCAACAGAAGTAGCTCCCGGGCGTAAAAGTCGAACTCGGTCTTGCGCTAAATTATACTCTACCTCTTGGTTATCCATTAATGTATAAAAGACATTCATTGTGTCGCGGATACCTTGCACAAAGAGATGTTCACCTTCCTGCCCCATTGGAACCTTTAGCGTAATGTCTGATGTCCAGTAATTATCTGCGCTGTAATTATAAAAGTTAACGTATACAGAAGAATCTGAAAAGGCTTGCTTATGGAAATTTTCTTCGCGCATCAATACGCCCACATTTTTCTTCAGAAAGTCTTTCATCAATACATTCATCGTATAGACCTCACCAGATTTTAAATTTAAGGTTGTATCTATAAGAATATTCCTTCGCTCGCGTACGGGCAAATCGAAAAACTTAGTGGTTACGCCTTTAGGGCGATAACAAAACATAAACCGCAATTCGCCCGATGGTACTTGCGCCCAAGAGCTTAAATCAAACCCATTTAAAACGGGCCCAACAAGTACACTTGCTTTTCCAGGATACTCCGGATTATCGACACTTGTACTTACACCAATATGGCTCGGATAAGGAGGTGCATAACGGTCGCGTACGTCGAGAAAATCTCCAACAATTTCGGCCCCTGTGGGGATCCCCTCTGAATTTAGCGTCGGGTTGATTAATAAACAAAGATAAGGTACAGTATCTCCCTTTGTTTCTTGGACATGGAAATATTTCAAACTATTGAAGACGCGCAAATAGGCTGGATCATCAAGAGTGGTATATTCTACTTTTCGACAACTAGACAAAATTAAAAGCACACAGCACACAGCAAATGCAGTTAAGGGTTTGTGCTTTGGCAACGAAAAATGCAGTTCTTGTAAGAAAGTAGATATCTTGTGTCGAATATCAAATGGTCTATTATTCATATCTATTTGCTAAAACTATCGATTGTGTTTAACTATTAAAATCCTTGCTTTTTGTTCATCAGGAACGTTATCTCCCGTTCTACCGATTAAGGCAAAGGTGTAGATACCAGGCTCGTAAGTTGGCGCTGCTCGGCCTGCTGCCCAATATAACTCAGGACGCTTAATCAAATCGGTGCTTGGTACAGTTGGTATATCCTTCGCCCAAACACCAGGAGTAGCGGCCGGCGTAGACCTGTAGGCCATAAATTCAAAAAGCATCGCAGTATCCCAACGCCACCAGGAATACGGAAATTCCTTTACAATTTTCCCTGGCGTCAGATTATACATTGACTCATCCAAATGAAAAACATAACTACCTCCAAGAAGAAATATAGGGACAATGTTACTTACCCAATAATCTCGCATATCCTGTCCGTTGTTTATCGTAAAGCTTAAATAAGGCACGTCGGGACAAAGATTAAGGTATCGAATACCAAAAGCCATCGTATATTGATATCGATTATTTGCGCCATCATCTTCATTCCAAGGATCATATAAAGTACCACTTAAGTCATTGACAACGACATCTAGTTTTGGATTTCCATTTTCATCAGGAAATAACCATACTGTATGATTCTGACCTGCACCAATAGGATAAGATAATACTTCAGCAACATTTCCTACACGCGATTCTGCCTCTACAGTGTAAGTTCCAGCAGGAATAATTGAATAGTCGGAAGTTCCGCCAAAAGCGATAGTGCTCCCCATCCCCATTCCATTTAAACGAAAAGAAACATTAGATCCAGGCATCGCATTTACTACCTGAACTCTGGCCAGACTCTGGTTAACAGGTACAACATTATCCTCAATAATCTTGAATTGATTCTGGAATGCAACCTGATTTAACAAAGAGGCCGGAGTACGATAACTCATTCTAAAAGGAGCCACAACCAACGTATAGACACCTCCAGGTTGATAGGCCTGCATAGGTGCATACGTTAACCCCGTAACTTGAGTAGTAGCAATAGCACCGGGAATAACCATCGGAATACGGGAAGTTGCAGGATCTAACAATCGCGCCGCTTCTGGATCTTCATATTTTCCGTGAACGGTAGCAGAGATTTGTCGGCCATCGGTGGTCAGGATTTTAAATTGATACGTTCCATAAGGAAGTTCTATATACTCCGAAGTCCGTTTGCCTACAGAAATGTTACTGGTTGCGTCGCTAACAGGAGTACCATCCGCATAGGTCAGTGTAATAGCACTCACCAGATTCTCTAAGGCTCCCGTATAGGACGGATATGCTGCAGATAGTGGTTCAACCTGCTTAGCGAGGTTCACGATACGGATTTTAAAATAATCAGACCGAGAAGGGGCCGCATTATCCCGTTCCACGGGGACAATGTTTGCCTGACCACGTCCTCCAGGCCAAATCGTGTAGTAATCCATTGCCTGATTATTCACCGTAAAACGCAAAGATGGTTCGTAGACACTATCAACACCTGCAACAGTACGAATACGCCCTGATACGGCAAGATCAAGTGACTTCTTGCCTGCAAACATATCTTGTGGAATCCACCACGTATTTTCCAAAGCACCATCAGTCTTAAAGTGGGTCGTCGGCGTACCAGTCGTATTGGTCAACAGTTCGTCATTTATAGACACTTGACTATATTCTACTAAATTGACTAGACGTACTGCAGAAGATTCAAACACTTCGGGAGAATGATCATAAGTATAATCCAGCTTATCTTTTTTACAGGATATAACAAACAAGGAAAAGAATATGCAAAGCACAAGCGTTCGATATATCGTTGAAAACACGTTCTTCATTTTAATAGATATTTAAAGTAAAACCCATCATAATTTCTGCCCCCCTTTTGTAGCTCCGCTGGATATATTCCTTCCCATACCATGTTCCTCCTGTTTCAGGATTGGCATAGACGGTCTTAATAGCTGGATTGAGTATATTTTTGGCATAGCCTTTAAAAACGAGACGTTTATGTATACGTTGGCTCCAAACTAAATCAAGCATAGGTACTGGCATGCTGTACAAGTCGGGCTCTCCCATCAAATTAATCTGCACCAGACGCTCGCCTACCATATTAAAAGTTGCCGTAAAATCTGAGCCCCAACGCTTATTTGCGTAATTAAGCCATGTATTTACACTATATGGAGCTTGCTCGAAAAGCGGGCTATTTTTTGGTGTGTTTCTGTCCAATGTCAGATTTGCCTGGTAACGTTGTTCACTTTTCTTGATATCACTCTGAGCCAACATCAGGTTTGCTCCCAAGAAAAAATGGCGTAAAGGTTCATAAACCTTACCCAGGTCTTTCACAACTTCAAATTCCATCCCCCAGACTTGTCCAATATTCGGTTCATTCTCGAAGCGGATAACCGGAAACTCAGGATAAGTAGCTGCCAACCCCTCTGTCTGTAAACTAAAAACCTTGATTAATTGATTGTGAATCCTTTTGCCAAATGCTGAAACAGCGATTACTTCACCTGGCCCTGTAAACCATTCCCAACGAAAATCAAGATTTTGTGTCGTTTGATTTTTTAGACTTGGATTTCCGACAACGAGACCCATTTGAAAAGCGTCATACTCAAAAACATTCGTAATCTCGCGCAGCTCAGGACGTGCAAGCGTCGTATTATATGCCCCACGAATATTCATATAACCGTCTTTCAGACTATACACCGCATTTAAGGCATAAAAAGGTTTATAGCCTGTTCTGTACAAAGAATTTGGTTCGATTAACAACAATGGCACTTTCGTTCCATCTGAACTTGGTGTTGTCAATGAAGGGTCTAAAAATACGCCAGCCGTATCTACAATAGAGCCCATGTCGGTTGTTTCGAAGCGAACACCTCCTGTCAGGCGTAATTTCTTTATCGGTTTAATATCCAACATTCCATAAAAAGCATTGGTTTCGTAATAACCGTCGTAATTATTGGGAGACTTTTGGCTATTGTAGATAAACCCACTGAGTGGCATAGCACCTTCTCCCACCGGGCTACTCGGCAAACGGACACCCACAATTTCGTTGCTCACTAGGCGGTTCAGATCGCCATTAACATCGTACAACGCATCTGCTCCTCGGTTAGAGAAATTAGAACCCGGTATGAACAACTGATTCTCTGTAAAAACGCGCTTTCTATGTAGGTAATTGGTTCCTATTTTAAACTCCTGTTTTGCACCTAAAAGACGAAAAGGCAACAATAAATCAGCTTTGTAATTGTAATTATTCTCTTCCAAATGCCGCCAACGTCTTCCGTTGGGCTCAGCCTGAATAATTCCATAAGTACCATAACCATTCACATAGCCCGATGTTAACGCATAGAGATGATCTGTAGCAACAGTCTCCGAAAAATCGTAGGGACTATTTTCATCTGTTGTCACATTACGTGTATATCTTCCTCCACCGGTCGGCATATAATCCGCCAAAGAAACAAAACGATAGTCGGGATCATTATGACGGGAAACCGATGTTGAAACGCTATAACTTAACCTAGGACTGTATTCGCTTGCCAAGAACTTATGTTCACCATGAAACTGATAGGTGTATAAATTCCTATAGGTTTGCTTCAACGAATAAATGTAGCTATTTACGTCGCCAGGCAGACCTGTATATTCATAGCTCCCGTGCATATTTGTTGCCGCATTTTCGCCTCCCCAAGACCCCATAAATTGTCCACCAATCTCGTGTCGCGGAGAGAAGCGATAGGCCAAACCACCAAGAACGCCGTAATTCAGTATTTCTGTTCCTGTATTTTCTTTGTAAGTCTGATATTTACCTAAGTATAAATTATTGGGTGTGATATAATTCGGAATATTCCTTCGACTATAGACATAAGGGTTACCGGTGACCACACCTTGATAAACACTCCATTGCGTAAGTTCTCCTTCATAAATATCTGTGGTTCGACGGTAATAATTCCCGCCTAGAATAACCCCTAATTTATGTTTTTTGAACACATTATAGCTGTTACCAAAACTCACTGAATACAATTGATTCACAGGGGCATTACGATACTTCGTTGTTAGGTTCTGATCAAAGCTTTGCATAATTCCATTAATACGCGACATCTCTTGCTGAGCAGCTACATCATAATTGCTATTTGCAATAAAACGTTGAATAGAACCTAAGCCATTCGGATATTGATCCGCAAGATCTAAAAAGTCCTGTCGCAAATTTTTCTGATTAATCCGTGTCCCAAGAATTCCCATTTCGCTATTATGGAAGCTGTTATACCGGCCTCCAATGCCAATATTGGAGTTGTAACCCGTTTGTGCAATCACCTCGAAAACCATGCTATCGGGAACCGATTTTGTTTTCAGGTCAATGATACCTGATGCTGCATCTGCTGGTTTATCAGGCGTAAAGGTTTTAAAAATTGTGATGTTGTCGAGCAACGAAGCAGGTACTAAATCCAAAGGAATAGCAGCTCGATCAGGGTTGGAGGATGCTAAACGTGCGCCGTTGAGTTGTCCAATGACACTTCGATCACCAAGTCCACGTATCGCCACATATTTGTCATCGGTAACCGTTACCCCAACCACACGTTGTAGCGCCTGTGTTACCGTAATACTGGCCGTACGTTCCATCAGCTCGGCCGAAATACCATCCTGAATAATACCAGCTTTACGACGTTCTTCCAAAAGAGCCATTTCTGTATTGACACGTTTACTATTATTTACCGTCACCGCATCAATGGTATTCGTTACCACGGTCAATGCAACCTCAACGCGTGAGGTGCTCGCTGTGATCTCCTTTTGCTGATAGCCAATATGCCTAAAAACAAGAACTGTTCCTTCCCTTGGAATACTGATCGTAAAGTTCCCATTTCTATCGGTTATGGCTTTGTGCGTATTCCCTTTGATTTGAACGGAAACAGCTTCCAGCGGTCTATTCGTCGAAGCGTCCACCACATGTCCTTGCACAGTCTGCTGCGCATAAACATGTTGTGCAATGGAAAATACCAAGAGAAGAATAATTCTCATAGGGGTAATGCCCAACTTCGTTATTTTAAATATATATGTTAATTGTCTTTGCATTGTTCTCTAAGAATTTACTTTATTCAAATCGAATCCATTTTTGTCCTGCTGTCACATTTATTGATACCAAATCATAATTGACACCTCCTGTGTGAACCACAAAAAAACCAAGCTCATCCGTAAATGTGCTACTTGTCGTGTTGATGATAGTAGCAATTTCGGCGGGAGGAGAAGCAAACTCTCCTAAGCGCACAAATCGGATGATACCTCCGGCATTAGAATATTGACGCAACACTGCAGGCCCATAATTGCTTAAGGTATTACCTATCACAAACCAAGCAGCACCATATTCCTGTCTAGAAAGTTTATGAATGAACATAAAGAAGTTAAAACCAGCAATTGTTTGAAGACCATAGGCGTCTTCAACTCCAGCGACGGTAAAACCAGTTGTACTGGCGCTATAACGTTCAGCAACCGTTTCGTCAGGATAATTGATGTTGATTTGATAAGGTGGGTTATTATAAAACCTAACCGCAGCATTTACATCGTACGCGGAAGGCGCATATTCGTTGGTAAATACTCTCGGTATCCCATTCGTACTTAAAGCCAGTTCGCCTTTCTCTACATCTACCAGGAAATCGTCGAGGTACGAAATAACATTCACACCATCTACCAACGGCTTTTGTAAAGCGACACCAGTTGCTGTAGGCGCATATGCCGTTTCATGAACCTTAAATCGTTCGGTTCCTCCGTAATGAATGAACAACGTTTTCAATTCGGGTCTGAAATGTAAATCATACTCGGCGCCATTGACGACCATTCGTTTAAAATAACGCGGTAATTTCGCCAAGTCAGACACGCTATGTATCAATTTGGCTATCCCGTCTTCCTTATATGCCGTCGCTTTCGCCAAACTACTTTTAACCAAAGTCAGTTGGTTTCCAAACCGGTTTCCCAGCAAGAAAATAGAATCTTGACGTATCGCCTGGAAGGTGTACGCGGTATCTATATTACCCTGTTGTTGTGCAAAATCGTTAAATATGCCTGTAGTAAAAGACAAGGAAGGATTGGTATTCGAAACGAAGGTCCGATAATTATTTGACTGCAAACCACTATGTGTAGCAGCAAAAGCATCTACCGTAAATTGTAGCGATGTTTCAGAAAAATCAAGGTATCCGGCAAAATAGCCTACGTTCGAAGTTGCCAAACCAAACTCCCATCCATCTGTAGCCGTACCCAATTCATTTACGAAATTAGCTAATGCTACATCAGGTTTCTCGAAAGATGTCTCAACAGGTATTGCCTCTAAACTATCTTTGGAACAAGACGCCATGATAAGGACTGACGACAATAGCATTGCCATAGACAAAGCCCGTCGTACAATAGTTGAATTAAATGTATATCTTTTCATGTGCTCTCTCTTCATCAATTAAATCGTATCCAGATTTTACTATCCGATACACTTACTAAATCATAACTCTGCGTTCCCGTTTGATAGACATAATAGCCCTCCGGAGATAACACTTGGCTTGTAAATTCCTGAATTTTCGCTGAATCATCGTCAGTCAAAAGATCGAGGTTACCATTATTTCCATAGCCTGCTAACGAGTGAAATAAAATTTTTCCATCCGAGGAGAGCGAAGTTTTAACTGCTGGACCAACATAATTAGCCGCTTGATTCCAATACACAAAAAATGCATCATAGCCATCCACATATCTACGTGGATAAAAAGTTACTGCAGCATATCCCGAAATATCAGACATATGAAAGCCGTCCTCTACGCCGTTCACAGTAAATGCATCCAAGGAAACGTATTGATAAGGTTCTATATACATCCGTTGAGCAGCCGCTAGGTCTATTGCAATAGGCGTTGCTTTATTTGTTGTTTGCAAGCTCAGCTCTCCCGCTGTTGCACGGATTGTATGCGTTGCCGTATTAACATTTAACCCCTTTAAGGTATGCAGTAAAACATTTCCAGCAACAAAAGGCTCCTGCAAAACTACCCCATCTTCTGTTGCCGCATAGGTCGTTGAAAACGTCGTTCCGTCTGTCCCATAGAAACTTAATGTATTTTTATCAGCGTTAAAGGTCAGGTTATATGAACTTCCACCGATCGTGATCTCATTGTAGTAATATGGAAATACCTTTGTCTGCGCTATCGCATTCAATTGCGCATAAGCTCGCGCGGTGAAATTATCCTTTTGTGTGGCCGTAGCTTTTATAAGGACCAATTCGCTTCCGTTTAGATTACCTTTAAGGCGCAATGTATCCGCACTTGCAGACAGAATAGAAAATTCAAAATCAGACAGATGCCCCTCGCCTACACTGCCACCACTTTTCAACGGGTCTGGATCCGCTAGCTGGTGGATATAATTATAGGTATCAAAATACAAGCTAGGTACCTGCGTCGCGCGCAACCTATAGGAACTCTCTTTAGGCGTATTGGCATAGGTTTCCTCTACAGTCGCCGACATGGTAACCCGATTCTGTGCTGTAAAATCAAATTTGAAGGTATAACCGCCGCCGCCTGCAGGAAAAAGGTAGGCAATCCATCCATTGGGAGCCTCTACAAGCTGCTTCTGATATTCTTCCAAGACGGCACCTAGTCGTACATCGACACGTTCCCCCTCAAATTCATCTTTTTTGCTACAAGCTGTGATGATCAATAAGACAACACAGATATAGATTTTATTTTTTATGATGTTCATCTTGTTGTCTATTGTGTTATTTTAACAATTCCGGCTCTTACCTCAGTCTGCAGTGCTCTAAAATCCACACCCAGTTTGGCAAAATATTCGACTACTAAATTTTCTTTCGCACGAAAGGTCGATGCTACCGCAGGATTTGCTGCGACAATAGCATCAAAAGCCTCTTGGCCTTCCACCAGTAAGAAAGCAATAGTTTCTACAAAATCCTCACGTTCAGCGGCCTTTGCATATGCTGTAATCATACCCTGCGTATTTGCTGTTGCATTACTCGTATTAAACCAGGTCGCCGTATACCATTGCGTACTTAGACCACGCCAAGCTTGTGGGTAATCAATCTTTTGGTGTAAAATGTGTGCAAATTCATGATGGATTGTATGCATCATACGGATAACCTCTTCGTAATCCGATTTTGCAAAATCGTTAATTACAAACAACGTAATTTGGTTTCCACCTTCAGCTGTTCCCAGTATGATGGTTCCGTTACTTTGATATTCGGCGCTTCCAACCAAGACATACTTGAGCAGCTGATAAGTCCTCAAAAAATTTAGTCCAGCAACCTTTTCGTAAGGGTCAACCCAAATTGCCTTAATAGTCTCCATGACGGGAATTACCTTCGTTTCATCAGGAGGAACCAAGTTTTTATTATAATTTACTTCATAAGGATCCCATTTATACTTGACATCAATATTATAGGGTAAAGTAAAATTTTGATAGAGATATTCGTCCAGGTCGGTCCAAACCCAGTCATCTCCACCGAGGCCTATAATCTCCTCCTCCGGTAACGATTCGTCACCTTTGCATCCGGAAAAACAGGAAAAACAAGCGAGGATTAAAAGGCTAATGCTAAAAAATTGTATCTTCGATATTTTCATCTCGTTTTCGTTTTTTAAGTTTAAGCGACTAGTTATCGTGGATTAATTTCCATACCAGACAAGGACGCTTCAAGAGGTATTTGCAATACCCGCCGCGGGTCATTCGGTCCTAATTCATACGTATCCTTGCCATCGTTCGAGGTATGAGACACGGTTAATTGATGTCTTAAAATATCCAGATACCGTAATCCTTCAAAAACAAACTCTCGTCTCTTGAAATCCAGCGTTGCCTCAACGATACTCTGTTCCAAGGATGCTGTATTATAGAACCGTGTTAATTTTGCAACTGTGATAGCATGTAAATCCGAACTATAAACAGGTTGATCTTCCGACGCAAATACCTTTTTACTTGCAAACGTATTCAGATCGGCTATTGCTAAGTCGAATTCACCTGACATTGCGTAGGCCTCTGCCCGGTTCATTAAGACCTCTTCCGCACTGAATAATGGGATTATATTATATGGTGTTCCATAATTTGCATTGATATCCGTTCGCACAAAGTGTTCACGAAATTTAGGCATGTTGTAAACCAGTTCAGTACCCCCATAGATCATATACGCATAACGCCCCCCCGTTACGTTACTTGCAAAGAAAAGTTGACTCAAAATAGGTGTTGTCACCCCATAACGATACGAGGAAAAGCTTCGTCCCCAAACAGAAGGTGCCTCCACAAGCAATAGATTTGCGGGGTTTGTAGCAATAGTGTAATCCGCTTGCTTACTGTAGTATTCCATACTGCGATAACTTACCGCATTAATAGGCCGCAGATAATCCCCTTCTGTTCCGGATGGAAAAACAGAAGAAGCATGTTGAATAACCTTAGTCCAACTACGCTTAAACAAGTAAAAGCGCGCAGCAAACGCATGAGCAGCAGCTACCGTAAAGTGATATTTAGGGACACTGTATCTATTGTCATCGAGTAGTTTCAACCCATTGACAAGATCTGCCTCAATCTGCTCGTAGACATAAGAAACCGTCTTGCGTTCGTATTTCTTCAACACGGTCTCTTCGGGTTCAGTTACATAAGGAATTCCTGGATCGGTATCGGATGTTATAGGATTATATGTTTTGGCATACAAGGCGACTAGCATAAAATGTGCATACGCCCTGGCAAGAAGAGCTTCTCCTTTGTGTGATTGATAAGCCTCCGTATCTCCCAGAGCCTCGATTACCGCCAAAGCCCTGTTGCTTGCAGCAATAGCAGCATAACAAGCATACCAATAATAATCTGGAGAGTCAACATTCCTATTCCGTACATCCAAGAACATCCAAGGATCACTATTGATGTAAATATTGCTTCCAGCGGCAGCGCCTTTATCTCCAGCATTATCAGACATCGATTCCAAAAATGGAATATAGCTAGCCCGTGGATAGGCCGACGTTAATAACTCGGAAACCTTTTCAGGCGAATCAATTTCTGCGCGCATATCGGGCGCCGTTTCTAAATATTTCTCACAACCAGAAAATAGACCGATTCCTAAATAAAGCCCCGCAAATAATAAAACATTCTTCATCTTCATCTGATTTAAAGGTTTGTTTTTAAGGATAGTGTAAACTGTCTTGGCAGTGGCATAGCAACCCCACCCGATCCATAAAATTCAGGATCTTGACCATTCAATTTTTTATCCGCATAGATCAACCAGAGGTTATTACCGACTATACTCAACGACAATGTCTTAAGTCCTAGCTTTTCTACAAATTTTTGTGGACTCTGATAGCTTAACATCACCTGTTTCAAACGGATAAATCCGCCATCGGCAACGCGCTCCGTAGAATAGTTGTAGGCGTTGTATACTTGATCCCCAGGAAGCTGTGACTCATTTCTAATTTCTACGATAGACGGCGTTCCTTCGTCGTTCGGTAAAACAAATCGATTCAAAAAATCATAAGACATAGCTTCCATGTCAGAATAGGAATTTTTGAAGATAGGATTTAGACGAATTTTATTACCAGCACTATATGTCACCAAGAAAGACGCTGAGAAATTTTTGTAGTTAAATGAGTTAAAGAAGCCTCCATTAAAGGTAGGATCAACTGGCCCTTCGTATTTGAGATAATCTGTATATAAACTTTGCAGATAGACGTTATTTGACGTGGTACCATCTTCATTTACATAAAGAGGTGTTCCCTGTTCCGCATTCAAACGTTCAAAATCAATGGAAAACAACCCACGATAAGGAAAACCTTGCTTTGCCCCACCAATAGAAGTCACCAAATTCCAAATAGACGGTTCACTCGATAAACGCGTAATCTTTCCTGTATTGATAGCGTTTGTCAACTGTGTCTTCCAACCCCAGTTATCCCGTTTTATTACATCCGCTTTGATTAACAGTTCGATACCTTTCGAGTTCATATCGGCATAATTCGCATATTTTAAAGCCTCTCCTCCGACACCCGCTGTACGAATCAAACCAATCAGATCAAAACCATCCCTGTTGTAGAGGTCCAAAGAGAATTGGATTCTACGATTAAACATACTCGCATCAATACCAATATTTGTTTCGTATTGTTTTTCCCATGTTAACGCATTATTGGGATTATAGATAATGTTAAGCACAGGCTCTACCTCCGTTAAATAAGGTCTTGGCGTGCTTGCGCTACGTACAACCAAACTAGAGTTCGTTGCAGCCCCCATACTTGCAGTCAATCCGTAAGTTGCTCGTAAAGTAAGCGTATTAAAGAAATCCTGATTCTTCATAAATGCTTCCTCATCCACATTCCACGATCCACTCAAGTTCCAGGTCGGCAACCACCTCGCTGTAGCTGATTCCCCCATCTGGTTAGAACCGTCATAACGGACAGTACCATTAAACTGAAAACGTCCTTGATAAGAATACGCCGCGTTTCCGGCAAAAGCTAAATGTCTGTCACTAAATACACTCGCATTATAGTAACTCAAATTCCCCTCAACCTCACGTTTGATCGCATTTGGATCGACATAAGGAACACCCCCACGTGCAAACTGATAGCCATAACCAGTAAACGCATCGGTTGTGCGGTCCAGGTATCTCAATTCTTGGCTGAGGAATGCACGTAAATTATGCGAGGAACCAAATTCCTTATTCCAGTCGAAACTATTTCTAAGGTAGTAACTCTTTAAGCCATCATTATTTGTTAAATAGAATCCACCATACGGCAACACGGTGACAGGTCGTCCATCGGGATCCGTCGGATCGGTGTATAAAAACCGGTTTCCATCAATAATAGTCGAATTTTCAGGTTGTCCAGAATAAACCGTACCAGCACGATAAGCCATAGCCATATTCGAAGATTCCTGAATGCGGTGCTTTTGTGCTGTAGACACATAACGATAAGAACCTAAAAAAGTATAGTTCACTTTTTTAGGTAATTTATATTTTACTTCTCCCTGTACTTTAAAATCTATCATACGAAGATCAATACTATTATTTTGCAGCTCATGCAAAATATTGAAGGGAGCATAGTTCATCGTAAAATATTCGAGATTTCCGTTCTCATCATAAGGCGTTAGTGTCCTTGTCGTATTCAAGGCATAACTAAAAGGATTGATATCAAAGTCACGGGATACCTCGCCCGTAACAGGGTTGCTACGCTGCCCCAATGAACCTGGTGCTTGTTGATCGCGTACAGAACCTGTTGTGATCAACCCCAGGGACAAACGCTCGTTAATGTTAAAATCACTCCGCACATTTCCTGTAAAACGTCTAACCCCGTTTCCAATAGACCAACCGTCGTCTTGTAAATAACTGGTGGAGTAGTATTGCTGACTACGCTCCGAACCGGAAGTTAAGCTCAACGAATGTTCCTGCTGTAGGGAGTTCTTGAACAACACATCAAACCAATCGGTATTTGCATATACGTAGCGTTCGAGGAAGGCACGCCTACCTGCGACAGAATTCTCCACAACAGGTAATCCACTCCCATTGTTTGTAAACAGCAGTCCTTGTGCCATCTTCGTATAAACACCGCCGTCGGAATTATTTGCCATATTTGCATAATCCAGCCAACCTTTTCTTTCCATTTCGGCATAAACAGACATTTGATCGTACGAATTGACGATATCAAACTGACTGTAGCTCGGTTTAAGAAAAGTGGTAAAATTGCCGGTATACGAGATGGAGGAAGGAACATTTGAGCGGCCCTTCTTTGTCGTAATCAAAATGACACCATTCATGGCACGAGCACCATATAAAGAAGTCGCTGCAGCATCCTTTAAAATCTGAAACGATTCAATATCATCAGGATTCAAACCCGCTACAGAAGATCCCAGCAAAGTAGAAGGGTCACCTGTAGATAATTGATCATTTGATACATTCACAATATCTTCTAGGATAACCCCATCAATAACCCAAAGAGGTTTATTGTCACCCGTTATCGAAGTTGCCCCCCGCACACGGATTTTAGGTGCTGCTCCAAAAGTTCCTGAAACATTTTGGACGGATACGCCTGCAGCTTGCCCTTCCAACATACGACTAATATCAGGTACCCCGGCACGTTGTGCATCGGCGGCCTTAATAGTCGCTGCCGCCCCCGTAAACTTTTTTCTATCAATACTTTGATACCCGGTATTGATTACAACTTCGGTCAATTCATTCATGCGTTCACGCATGGTCACGTTAATCGTTTGCTTTGTACCAACAGCGATCTCCGTATCGTTGTATCCCATCATTCGAAACACGAGAACATCACGCGACGTTGCCGTAATCGAATAAAGTCCATTCTCATCTGTTGCTGTCGCTGTACGTTCGCCTTTAACTCCCACGTTTACGCCTGCCAGTGTGTTTCCATTGGCATCCGTAACCAAGCCTTGTACGCGAACCTGTATAGCGGGCGGCAGTTGCCGAATAACAACGCGCTGTCCAACAAGCTCATAAGTAAGCTCCTTCCCGAGCATCTGCTCTAAAATCAGCTTTAATGGTTGTCGGGTGGCTTTGACCGACACAGGAGTACGGATATCCTCGAGTTCACTGTAAATAAACTGAACTTTAGTTTGGCGACTTAACTCTTTGAGAATACTAGCACGGCTTTCATGGGAAGCCTCTATGCTCGCACTTCGATTCAACACGCCTTGTGCATTTGAATCGAAAGAGAAACCTAGACTAAAAGTGACCAGTAAAACCGTAAGGGTAGCTATAGAAAAACGCATAATCCTTGCAACTATGTATAGCACATTGCTATCTATGTGAAAATTCTTATATTTATGCACTTTTATCTAGTAATTAGGTGTTGTTCAGACATAGGTTATCCAGACCCATGAACAACAAGAGTTACACATTGAGGGGTGCGCTCCACCGCATCCCTTATTCATTAATAAAATAAGTTGATTACTACATTTCAGTTAGGTCGTGTCGTAGACACTCCATAAGGGAAGATTATTCATAGTGTTAAAAATTTGTTAGTGTTTTTTTATTAAAAATATTTCTCAATGATTACCTGCAACTTCCAGGACTGTTGGGAGTTCATTGAGTTATCCATTACTTTTTAGAGTTTAAATTCAACAGCATGTTCACCTTTTCTTACAAAACGAGTACCTGTAGAACGTGCAATACTTTTTAGAACCACATCGACCGATTCTCCAATAGAAAATGTTGCTGTAATTTTATGTTTACGTGCCTTTTCAGGATCAAATGATATGTCTATCCCGTAAGCGTTACCAAGCTGAAAAAGAGCTTTATCCAGTGTTGTATTGTCAAACTGTAAACTACCAACCTTAAAATCATCTGCTGAATCGAACACAGGTAAATCACTTTTCTGAACGGTATTATCAGCTATATCAAACAGAGCAACTTCACCTGCAGCCAAAACAACTTCTGCCTTTATCAGCCCAGCTGTATCGACAGCCCGAACAGCCAAACGCCCTTCGACCAACGAAATAACTTTTTCAGAAAGCTGTTCGAATGCCTTAACATTAAATGAGGTACCGAGCACTTCAGCTTCCAATGTTCCCGATTGAACAACGAAAGGCTTATCCTTATTGGGAAAAACTTCAAAATACCCCTCACCTTCAATTTTCACCGTACGCTTTTCTCCGTCAAATAACGCTGGATACGATAAACTACTACCACCTTGTAACCACACCATCGTTCCGTCAGTTAGCGTTACTTTCTTACGTTTTCCGGGTTCTGTTTTTAAAACAACCCATTGATTTGGCTCCACTTTCACAACATCTGTCTTTAAACGCTGAGAAATAATATAACCAAGAGAAAGTAGCAGCACACTAGCTGCAGCACCAAACCACATACGTCTCCATTTTGTAGTTCGTGGCTTAAGCGTCTTCACAGGCGTGATATCTTGAATGGTATCCGCAATCCGATCATAGAGATTGTCTACATGTATCTTTCGCTCTTCTGCTGTAAAATGTGCCCAGGTATCTTCACGATTTAGGTTGACATTCTTCAACCATTTTTCAACCCATTCCTTTTCTTTTTCGGTACAGGTTCCTTCGTAATAGCGCTGTAATAATTGTTCAAATTCAGTTAAACTCATATATCTTCACTGGTCGTTATACCCTAAAGACACACAAGTACAAAAAAAGTACTATAACTTTTTTAAAAAAAATATAGATTATAGAAAATCAGTAATTTATAAAATAGCTTGAACCAATTTTCAGCAAGAAAAAAGTAAAAATTATTTAAATGGGAGATAAAAAGGAAAGGAAATAACAAATATTGCAGCATGTTTTACCATTTTCCGAATAATAGACATCGCTGTACTTAACTGATTCTTCACCGTTTGTTCAGAAATATTAAGTTTTTGTGCAATTTGGGCATTGGTTAAGTGATCTTCACGACTCAAGAGGTAAATTTCGCGGACTTTAGCAGACATAGACTTAACAGCACCATCAATCATGGACTGCACTTCTTTAGCCTCTACAAAGCTGTCGGGTGCCAAGAAATATTGTTCCTCCATCCGTTTCAACTGCGCTGCATAGCTAGATCTGTAGCTATTTTTGCGATAATGGTTAATAACACGCCTATTAAGCAACCAAAAGAGATAAGCACCGACAGATTGCTTGATATTAATTTCTTCCCGCTTCTCCCATATGTAAACAAATAAATCATGAATCAGATCATGCGCTTCATCCAACGATTCCAATTTCGTTGCCGCATAGCCCATCAATGCCTCTATGTATTTATTATAAAGCTGGACAAATGCCTGATCATTGCCCTCTTTGAAATGTTGGAATAATAAGTTGTCAGTTGATTCGGTATCCATGTTCAGTTGCCGATGGCTACAGCTAAAGTACAAAAACAGAACTTTAGTTCAAAGAAAACAAAGACAAATGTTACAATCCTGTTAACAAATTGTAAGCAAAAAACTTTATTGTTTAATAGAAGTATAAATTAAAAATAGAAAAATTATCATTTTTAAAATCAATTTACCTTATTTAACTGATCCTGTTTCTCACATACGCTATTCCCTAAAAATATGCTCGAACAAAGATGTTCGCCGTGCGGGCTAAGCTATAATTATCAATCTCCTCAATCATTTCATTGTTGCTATTTATCCTATAATTTCTATTAATTACCGTAGATGTATTAAATATATTCTGAACCGCAAAGCCTGATTTTAGCCGAAACCTTTTCTTTACATAAATCGATCGACTGCAGGAAATATTGAGTTGAAAGTTGCCTTCGAGCTGGCTCTTGTTTGGTTCATCGTAGTTAATAAATAGCGAACCATCTTCGGCGATAGCGGGAATCCTTGTACTTGGCTGCGTATAATAGCGTCCTGCAGTCCAAATACCACCTAAAGCAGCTTCCCAACGTTCACCATTGTAAATAAGCCCCCAACGCAAGGCGTAGGGCGTCTCATAATTATTTCGAAAAGCTTTTGGATTTAAGCTTTCAAAATAATACTCACTCTTATTGATATGAAAGTTAATCCAAGCTGTGAAAGGTCCTCGTTGTTTTTGGAGCTGAAATTCTACTCCTCTAACCGTATAATCTCCGATAACGTTCGAATTTGAAAACTGGTTTTGAAAACCTTGACTTCCGCTATGGATATCACGCACATTCTTTATAAAAGATTCAGTCGTAATCAACCATCCTCCCTTTTTAAACTGTATTTCGAGTGCGGCCTGACTACTCTTTAAGAAAGGAACGTCTTGCTCATTTGCTAATTTCCAACGCCTGGTTTCTATTCCAAAAAAATCCTGTTGCCGCTCAATTTCCTGGAAAGCCGTTTGGCTTTTAAGCTCTCCTGCAAAGGTGATTGTCCAAGGTTCTCTCCAATGGTAAGAAACAACCAATCGCGGTTCAGGTCTGAACTTTCTATAGGAAATAAAATGATGATTTCTTATACCTGTAGAAAAATAAAACCGATCATATCGACCGTTAAATTGTACGGCGAGAGACTGACTTAACAGTGAAGTTCTTTCGTTATCATTCTTGACAGCAATATCTTGCATCTGATAATCTATCGACAGATCCACAACATCAGACAATTTCATTTCATGATTTACGACAAGCCCTTTATCCATCACTACATTCTGCTGAAGAGATACATTATCATCATCGATATTAAAATCTTCCGAAGAGAGTTTATAATGCGATAACGATGCCTGGATTTTGCTTTGCTGTCTGTCGTCCCATTTTTTGTCATAAATTAGATTCGCAGCTATTGAGTTTTGTGCCAATTGGCTCGTTTCTGCAGTGGAGTCTTGATTGCTCCGCTGTGTGACTTCCAGATTATTCGCGATAACAATAGCGTTGACCGATAATGCAGACCCATTGTCTAAATACTGCTTCAACTGCGCTGTGAAATCGTGGAATCTAAAATCTTCTGTACTTGTGTAATCTAAACTTTGATCGGCGAAAAAATTAGTCACTTTGGTATTCTGAAAAACCCGTTCATGGTATTTCTTATAAACTGGGGACCGAAAGACATCGGTAATGGATCGCCTTCCACTAAACTGCCAGTATGTTTTCGGCGATGTACGGAACGATGTATTAAAGTCCGCATTAATCAAACTAAGTCCTATAGAGGATCGCTCCTTCTGCTGCAAACTATCGGGACGACTGTCAATCAAAATAGTACCGGATACCGATTCGCCATAAGATGCAGGTGTACCATTTTTGTAAATCGTGACTGCATGGGGTAGATTCGGGTTAAAAGCAGATATCAATCCAAAAAAATGCCCCGTTTGAAATAGTCGGACACCATTCCAAACAAATAAATTTTGATCATGAGATCCCGCACGTACACTGATATTGGATACAGATTGATCGATACTTACAATTCCCGGTAGTTGCTGAAGTGTCTGAAGCACATCTGGATCAGTCAAACCAGGAAGGAGTCCTGTCTGTTTAGGATTCATATGGTAGCTTCTATCCGTCTTGATATGCAATCCTTTTGTTAGAAAATGGTTGACTGCGATTTCTTCCATTCTCGTCACCTTTCTTTCCAAAAACAATGACATACATCCGCTTTGAGACTCAGCTGTCGCTATTACAGCCTGTTGTTTATAGCCCACGTGGGAAATCACACAAGTATTGCCTCGAGGTACGGTCAGCGAAAAATAACCACTTTCATCCGCATACGTTGACTCGCCATTTGCACTATATACAGAAGCATGTGCGACCGGGCGATTACTTTCCGCATCCTTAATAAAACCACAGAAGACCAGCATTGGATTCGTCTGCTTATGTATTACAACATAAGAGTCGGTCAGTAAAGTAAATACAAGTCCCGTCTGACGCGTCAGCTCCTTCAGAAGCACTTCTTTGCTCTGCGTCAGCGCAGGGACATCTATTAAGACATCCTTTACTTCTTTATCAAGGAAACTAAAAGATAACTTATAGTTTTTTTCTAGAACTGGCAGAACATCAACCAATCGTTTCAAGTTGGTTTGTCCAAATCCAGTATTAGCGAAAAAAAAAAGTAAGAAAAAAAAGAAAGCAACTCCCCTCATGTATAAACTATCGAGAAAGGATTTGATAATGCGTTTCAGCAGATTTTATCCATTTAACAGAAAATGCTTTTTCAAGTATATCGATCGCAACCTGCAGATCATCGATAGGCAAAGCTCCGCTGAACGTCTTTCCTTCAACGAACGTGGTTACGTTCAAATCTATTTCAAGGCTATAGGCACGTTGCATCTCTTCAACAATATCTGCTAAGCGCTTTGATTGAAACGCCATCTGCTTTTTCTGCCATAGAGGTTCTTTTACAAACAAGGTATCACTAGCCCAGTTATCCCCTTCGATAGAAAGAGATTGACCTTCAGCGATAATTTTCTGTTTGTCGCCATGTTCAACCGCCACCTTACCGTGGTAACAGTTTACGACCAGTTTACCTTGCTTCGCGCTAACATCAAACCGTGTACCTAACACGCTAACTTCTCCAAGATTAGTTACTACGGTAAACACCTTACCCTTTTCAACACTAAAGTAAGCAGTGCCCTGTAAATGTACATTTCGTTGCCATGACCAAATCGCTTTATTGTAACGAATAGTTGAATGATTATTCAAGAGCACTTCTGAAGCGTCTGGAAGTTCAAACTCCATTGTCGTACCTGCTGTCGTCAGCAATACCTGGCCCTGATTCCAGAAATACCAACCTCCAACTAGTGCAAACAAAACAATAGCAGCAGCCAGCCATCGCGTAGCAAAATAGATCGTTTTATTCTTCTGGACAACCTTCTTGTTCTCCAGAATATGTTGCAACATCTGCCCATGATCCGTTATTTCGGGCACCGACAGTTTTCCTGTATACGATTTGATCTTTTGATAAAGCTCGTAATCTGGGTCTGCGCTCAATTTCTCTTTTTCTCTTTCAGACAGCCCATCATCTAAAAGTTTTGCCAGTAAATTATCTTTTTCCATTGTATTGTTTCTCTTTTTACCGCAATTCGTTTTTAAGTGCCTTCATGGCAAGATGTATTCTTTTTTCTACAGCTTTTACTGTAATCCCCAAATGTTCAGCAATTTCGCTGTATTTCATTTTATCTATTCTATGCATCAGAAAGGCCACTCGCTGTGTTTCATTCAGATTAGCAATGGCAGTCAGAAGTCTTTCCTTAAATTGCTTTTCTTCTAACAAAAATTCGGGAGATTCGTGGTTTTCGTTTTTATGATTTGCCGATTGTTGATACGTAAGCACAACCTTTTCATGCGCTTTCTTTTTCAAGGCTTTATTATAAGCCACTTTATAAATATAGGAGCGGGCTCCATCATAAGAAACACGACCGCAATTCTGCCATAATGCGACAAACGCCTCTTGCGCTACATCGTTTGCCTGATCGTCATCCCCAAAACGATAAAACAAAAAGTTTCGCAAGGCTTTTACCTGCTTGTGAAAGAAATCTGCAAAAACCTCCTTTTTACAGATAGACATATTATCTAATGAGCAATTATCCACTTTTCTATATCTGCTTTTATGATTCAAATAAAGATATAACCGTTGATTATAACAAAACCCTACCAAGAAAAAAAAATAAAAAAAAGGTAGGGTTATTCTAAAACTAGGGGTTATACAGTCATAAAACAAAATAGAAAGAAATGAATAAAATTTTAATGACATTGGCACTTATCGTTGCTGGCCTTTATCTACAGGCACAAGAAGTAAAATTCGGCATTAAGGGTGGTGTAAATCTATCTTCATTGGGTGAGTACGAATATATGTTAAATCCTACAGAAGACGCCCAGTTGGAAAATCAATTTGGAGCCTATGCAGGACTTTTCTCGCAAATCTACCTCAACAACAAATGGGGATTGGAAACTGGATTATTCTTCACGCAGTTGGGTGGTCGTGAAAAAGAAAGAGACTACGACGAAAATTACAGCGTGAAGGCCAAAGCATCCTACCTTCAATTACCATTAAGTGTTTTTTACGCAATCCAGCTACCGGGCAAGGTAAAACTGTATCCTTCCATAGGTGTTTATGGTGCGTATGGATTATCAGGTAAGATTAAAGCATCAGGACAAGTTCTAGGAACAGATATCAGCCAGCAACAAGATTACTTCGGAGACTTTGCAAAACGCTTTGATTTCGGTGGTACCGCTGGAATACAAGCAGGATTGGGCAATTTCTTGCTCGGTGCTTCTTACGACCAAGGTGTTATACGTGTCAACAAGCAGAAAGCAACTTGGGAAGACAATGCATACAACTCAAACTTTCGAATTAGTGTAGGTTATTTATTTTAATATATTTGAGACATGAAAAATCAGAACATTTTCACTTTATTTTTCGTCGCAGTCGCCCTATGGATCGTAGGTTGTGACAAAGATGATAACGACAACATACAGAACGAAGAGACGGCAAAAGTAAGTGCGCTAATGCGTGACGGCAACTGGACTATTACACGCTACAAAAAAGACGGCATAGATCTAACCACGCGCTTTGATGGATTTAGTTTTCAGTTTAATACAGAAAACAGCTTACTTGCTATAGTTGGAGAAACAACATACACAGGTAGCTGGTCAGTTACTGCAGATGACGATAGAACAGTCGATCTAGACCTCAATATTTTCTTTTCCACAGCAGCAAATCTACAATCACTGAATGACGATTGGGACATCATCAGTTATACAGCAACCCGCATAGAAGTTGCTGATGACTACGGCGAAGCGGACGAAGATTTGTTGATCTTTGAAAAACAATAATATATAGCGCAACAATTCCTTTTTAGCGTTGATGAAAAAATAGCGCCTTCTTTCTATAAAACGGAAGAAGGCGCTATTTTTTCTACGCGTAGGCGCTCGTTAGAGTATGCTTCATAAGACTAGAAACTAAGCCGTTCTTCGTTATACTTCAAAATATCAGTAGAATCTCCATTGAACTTTTCATATTTAGTACAGTCGATTTCTTTGGTTAACCCTCCAGGCGGCAAAGGAAAATCACCTTGCGTATACTTTAAATGAGGATCATTATATATCCGTTTCATAAAAAGACCAAAAATAGGCAAAGCAGCTGACGCGCCTTGTCCAGAGGCTGTGCTATGGAAACGGATACGTCGATCCTCGGCTCCGGTCCACACCCCCGTAACCAATTCCGGAGTGATGCCAATGAACCAAGCGTCGGCATTATCATTCGTCGTTCCTGTCTTTCCACCGATAGGATTTGTTAATCCCCCATATTCAGCCTGCCTCAACCGGGACGCAGTCCCACCATCGACTACACCTTTCAACATGTCCACCATAATATAGGAACTTTCAGCATTCAGGGCTTTTACGACTTCGGGCGATTTTTCATAGAGTGGCATACCATTTTTATCCTCCACACGTAAAATCATGGTCGGCTCCACCCATGTACCATGATTCACGAAGGTTGAATAGGCTCCAACCATATCAAATACGGAGGCCTCATAGGCTCCTAACGCAATAGAAGGGTATGCAGGAACGTCTGTCGTTATTCCCATTTTCTTCGTCAATGCTACTACATTTGTCGCCTGCACTTCGTTTATGAGGTATGCCGTAGCAAAATTCTGAGAATATTTAAGTGCATCTTTCAAGGATATAGGATCGCCACCTTGGGCTGTACCCCGTGGCGTCCAGTCGCCGTATGTTTGCATATGATTAGGAATCAAAAAACAGGGCGAATAACCATTATCGATCGCCACGGCATACGTGAAAGGTTTAGCCGTAGATCCCACTTGTCTTTTTGCAGCTCTCACATGATCATACTTGAAATGTTCAAAATCAACACCACCTACCCAGGCCTTAATATGTCCAGTTTGTGGTTCCATCGACATCAAAGCATTCATCAAAAACAACTTATAATAACGTATAGAATCCATAGGCGAGGCTACGGTATCTACCATCCCATTGTAGCTAAAAAAAGTCATACGGACCTTGTTATTAAATTCCTTTTCGATTTCTCCTTCAGAAAGTCCTTCCGCCTTAAGTTCTTCATAATGTTCAGAAGCATACATCGCATCCTTTAACAGTCTAGCATTTGCACCTCTAAACGGATCTCTATTTTTATATTGACGGTCAAAATCCCGTTGCAATTTGGTCATCCACTCCTTTTGCGCTTCTTCTGCATACTGTTGCAGGGTGTAATTTATCGGTGTATAAATCTTAAGGCCATCCCTATCTAGGTCATAATTGCTACCGTCGGGCTTCTTAATCGCTAGTCGCGCAAACTCCTTCTGAACCAACTTCTTCAATTCAGCCCTAAAATAGGCGGCCAATCCATAAGCGTTAGATAATACGCGCAGTTTGAGTCCTAAAGGTTTTTGCTTCGCTTCCTCCAATTGATCAGCGTTGAGAAACTCCATTTTTTCCATGTTGATCAGCACCTGATTTCTTCTGCGCAGTGCACGCTCCGGAAACTTGACGGGTGAATATGTATAAGTACCTTTCAACAGTCCGACCAGCATAGCAGCCTGCTCAGGTGTAACTTTATCGGGGGTCGTATCGAAAAATATGCGCGCGGCTGATTTAATGCCATAGGTATTCATGTATCCGAAATCTACGGTATTGAAATACATCGTAATAATTTCCTCCTTCGTATAACTTCGTTCTAGACGCACAGCAGTTATCCATTCTTGAACCTTTTGCATCATACGCTTAATGCTGTTACGTTCTCTGCGTTCAGCAAAAAGATTTAGTGCCAACTGTTGCGTAATGGTACTTCCCCCCTGTTTGTTGCCTACCAAAGTATACAGGATTGCTGTAACATTCCTCGAATAATCTATTCCAGAATGATCGTAAAAACGACGATCTTCGGTAGAAATCAAGGCTTGGATTAGGTAAGGCGATAGTTCGCTATACTTTACATTTGACCTATTATGTTGATAATACGTTCCTAGCACACGCAAATCATCGGCAAGAATTTCCGATGCCAAGTTGCTTTTCGGATTTTCCAGTTGCTCAAATGTTGGCAGCGGACCAAATAATCCCAAGCGTACACTAAAAAGAAATAAAAGAAAGAAACTAATGCCTCCCAAAAGAAAAATCCAAAAGGCACGCGTATATTTTTTAATATCATTATCTGTCAGGGCGCTGTCTAACGTCTGTCGCTTCATTGTTGCTATTTTATTCCTAAGAATTCTACAGAACTATTGGTCTGCAAAATTAGACCCGAATATAGTGAATGAAAAAGTTTTTTTTACAGTGTTAACACTTAAATGCTTCCCTTTTTAATCATGCATTTAAAAAGTCTATTTCAACATATGTCGTAGAAAAAACAGGTTAGCACGGGTTGCGATCTTTTCGAAATTAAATTAATATTGTAACAGGTAAACCTACTTACTAGATTCTTTTTTATGAATACAGCATCGATCATCAAGACGATAAGCCTATTTTTAATTCTTCTCCCCTTTTTCGGGACAAGTCAAATCCATGAGAAACACAAAGCATATCATACTATAAAAAACAACAGCTTTTGGAATACCAAAGAAGGTGTAGCAATTTACAGTCAAGGCGGGGGTATTTTTCGGTTCAAAGATCCCAAAACGGGGCAACCAAAATATTATTGGTATGGAGTCCGTTATCAGGAAGCAGAGGCCTATCGAAAAGATCCCTCTATCACTTATGAGCATGCTACCTTTGCCGCAGTAACTTGCTACAGTTCTACAGACCTGGTAAATTGGACTTTTGAAAACAACGTCCTTCGTAAAGAGGAAACCAACAAGGAAGTAAAAAATCCATGGGTAGGTCGGCTAGGTGTGGCATTCATTCCGGAAATAGCTAAATATGCTTTATTTGTCCAACATCAGGCTCAAGTATTAGTAGCATTGTCCGATTCACCGACGGGTGAATTCAAGTGGCACCAGCTGATCAATATGGAGCCTATAATCGGAACGACAAATACCGGAGACCAAACTGTATTTACAGATGAAGACACCGGCATATCCTACTTAGTCTATTCTTACGGAAAGGGACGAAACAAAATTTATATTTCCGAAATAGGCATTAAAGACGGAAAAGTAGGACTACTCGATTGCACAGAAATTTTCAGAGGTGAAGGACGAGAAGGCAACTGCATGTTCAAATACCAAGGAAAATATTACATGAATGCATCGAACCTCTATGGCTGGGATTCATCTTTCGCGTATTACCTTGTTTCCGATAACATAAGAGGCCCCTACTTACCCACAAATGACATGCGAGTGATGCAAGGATCTGAAAAAGACTATGCTCATGTCACACAAACAGGATTTTTCGTTACGCTACGAGGTACCGAACAAGAAACTGTAATCTTCTGCGGTGACCGCTGGGCAGAATTTGCCGGTAATGGATTGGGTTATAATCAATGGTGTCCACTTTCGTTCGAAGGTGATGTACCCCAGTTTAATCCATTAAGTTCTTGGTTGTTGGACGTTCAAACAGCCAAATGGAAAGTAGGAAAGGACAATAATTACGTAAAAAATGGAAGTTTTGAAGCTGATCGTCGCCATATCCCAAGCAAAGTAAAACCCGTTCAAGAACAGTTGTTGGGCTGGACGACCTCGGTAATAAAAGGACATCCTATTTCTGTTACAGATTCACTTTCGCCTGTGCTAAACTATT
Organism: Sphingobacterium sp. LRF_L2; assembly: GCF_965644235.1. Classification (NCBI taxonomy): domain Bacteria; kingdom Pseudomonadati; phylum Bacteroidota; class Sphingobacteriia; order Sphingobacteriales; family Sphingobacteriaceae; genus Sphingobacterium; species Sphingobacterium sp. LRF_L2. The sequence continues at coordinate 463,873 of NZ_CBFFRI010000001.1, forward strand.
TCAACAGTACTGCCGATCGCAAAATCGTAACAGGCGAAAAAAGCCTCCAAATTACCGACAACATAGACTTTAAACGTCAAGTTAAGCAAGAAATCAACGCAACCGCAACCGTAGCACTAGAAGATGGACGCTATACGCTTACCGCCACATTGAAAAATAGTGCCGGTTTTTCGAAACTGGAGATGTATGCCTCAAGTCAAGGAAAATATTATTATAAAAAAGTTAAAAATATAAACAAAAACTGGACGACGATTAAAATCGAAAACGTAGAAATAAAAAATGGGAATGTCGAATTGGGTTTCTTAGCAGAAGGAAAAGCACAGGCCTACTGTTATATAGATGATGTTTCTTTGGTAAAAAATTAAAAGGACTATTTAATCATTTCCTTTTTTCCTTATCTGCTTCTGAAAAACTTAATGATTGGTTGAAACGAATTGTACAGCAATAAAAAAAGCAACAGTAGCATACCAGCTACTATTAAAATCTGCCCCAGCAAATACACATGGATAATCTTGATAAATAAACCAGCTAATACAAAAAAGTGCAAGTATTACTATTTTTCTCTTTTGAACATATTTCATAACACAAATATAAAATAACATATATCTTTTAACAAAAACAGCATCAGAAAGATATTTACTGAGCTATGAAACTACTTAGTACTCTTTAATACGATACACAAGATTTCTGCCGACAGAATTATCTTTTTCTAGAATTTTGTGCAAATAGAGTTGGTGCAGAAAACTATGCACAGTTGCCCAAGAGATAGGCGTTTTACTTCTCAATTTTAGCCAAAATTGCTCTATATTCACAACCTTTCCCTCCGCGATAATTTCATCTAGAATCTGTAGACGTTTCAAACTAATTCGGCATCCTGCCCGTTCTAATCTGTTGATTATTTCTTCTTTTTCCATCTCGTCCAACATACCAATAATCGATTTCATTTATCAAATCTAATCAGGTTTATTTGACGAATTGCATTGATCAACAACATCGCTAGCTGATCACATTTTAGTTCTATCTTCTAAAAGTTGACCTTTTGGAGCAACTCTTAGAAGATAAAACAAAACTATTGTTTAATTGGGTGTATGAATAGCAGATAGTGCTATTTTAAAATTAATTTCTTTTGCAATAAGATCGTCTGCCTTACCCTCGTAGTTAATCCCCCAATCTCCTCGAACAATATTAAAATCTGCACCTAGTTTAATTACATGGCCTGTATTTTCAACAACATGTGCTTCGAAAGTAATATTCTTCGTGATCCCTTTGATCGTCAAATTACCCGATATCTTAAAAGCTTGATGTAGCTTTCCTTTTTCCACTGCCGTAATCTGAAAGTTTGCTGTTGGATATTTTTCGACGTCAAAAAAATCGCTGCCCTTTAAATGAGCATCCAACTTATTTTTTGCCTCCCCTTCTAAATCCGTCGTATGAATCGTCGTCAAATCAATATTAAACGTTCCACCAAGGATTAAACTATCCTTTAGCAGCAAAAATCCATCTTTAATATCAATCGTCCCCGTGTGTTGCCCCGTAACCTTTGCTCCAGTCCAAACCAGCTCCGATTGGGCCGTATCTACAACGAAAGAAACACCATCGGTCACATTACCAACAGCAACCGAATCTTTGGTATCTGCTTTTTCACCATTCGGATTATTTACACAAGAACTCACTAGCAGTAAGGCTAGTGCAGGAATTAATACCATTTTTTTCATGACTATTATTTTTTGTTTAATTAAATTAATCTTTAATCAGCTACATATTTATATAAACTCGCCGTCAGCGATTTAACGCCGATCTACACGATTTTACCTATTCCTTATTCTACGGTAAATGTGATTGTTTCAGCACCCGTATTATTGGTGACACGATCGAAAGCATATACTTGCAACGTATATCTGCCTTTTTTAAGTACTTTGGAAAATATCCCAGTAAATGTACTCGGTGAATCATATTTAAATAGAATATCTTCTTGTTTTATGCCTTCATATTTCAACAGGCCTCTCACTTCGATCGTATTCGCATCCCAAATCCCCCCAGGCGTTATCACACAACCACATTGTAACGCCAGGTGGTTTTTTACTATTAATTGACCATCTTTTATAGCCGACAGTTTCAAAGCCCCTTTTTCAGCAGGATTTTCAATGTCCACAATTAGGCCCGGTATTTCCAGCAACAACCCTTCACCTGTGATATGCCTACCGGGAATCACCCAAGTCTGCGTTGAAGCTATTATAGCGTCTTTTGTTTCATATTTAAAGCCTTTTTCATGCGATACTTTTTGCTTTTTTTTGTTGGAAGGTGCTTGTGCAGTAATTGTAACTAAAGTCGGTTCATTAATATTTAATTTTGCCACAAACTTTGCCGTAGAATCTGCTGTTAGTCGATCATAGCGATTTATAGGCTTTTCCAACAACAGCTTCGTATCCCCAGAATCACCTTCTGTTACACCCTCGGCCAGTAATTTACCTGTAACTGCATCATACACGTGTACAATTACCTCGCCGTAAGCTTTCGCGTGTTTAGTTCCAATAAATTTCGCATCCTTTGCTCGCGCACGTATTGTTAAATCTGTAGTCTGCGCCATTACATTTGTTACAGTGATCAACAATAATGCGATAACCGTCGTCATTTTAATTGTTTTCATTCGTATAATTTTTAGTGATAAATTAATAAGGATAATACAGCTTGTCTTTGGATCTTCCATCAACCAAAGGGTATTCTTTGTTTACCTTCTTCAGTTCTACTTTCACGGAATCTCCGTTTTGATTTATGCCAGATAGTAACCATCGATCTTTCAACCGATCATCGTAGCTAAAATGATATTGTTCCGTTGTGTCTGCTTTGTATTTCAGGACAAGTGTTTTCGCAATGGTATCTGCTTTGTAATAGTAATAATGTCTTCCGGCCACGCCCAATGTTTCTTTCAACGACCTCTCTCCTTGACGACCTTTTTTTAGCAAAACCGGCCTAGCCGTTTTAACACTCAACGTATTCCAATTTTCAAAGACAACATTCTGCCAACGCAGCGTGTCCAAATAGGAATACTCTAAACTATCATTGCCTAGTATAAACGATGGAACTTGGTAGTATCCCGCCCAAGCGGCAACTCCCTTTTCCTTCGGTAATTTATCCGATTCTCCTTTAGCGTACCAATCATACATACCAATCCCTCTTAGCAAAACTGCACTCGTGATGAACAATGCGAAGCCTCCCCACTTTGCGAGCTTTTGCCATCTTCGTTTAAATAAATCAGGTGCTTTACGGAGCACACCTGTCTTTCGAAGTACAAAGAAGTTCCACAACGCTTTATAATCATAACTAATCACTACAGCAAGGAGCAACAATAAAGTAAATGAGGGTTTTTGCACACCTGCATCGTAAAACACATTGACAAACAGAATAGGAACTGTGATGGATAACATTGCTAGAGCACCCAGAGTCGCTGTGCGTCGAAAAATTAAAAGGAAGGCTGCCAGCACTTCAAAAGTGCCACAAAAGATTTCAAAATGCGGCGCGGCACCTGTCGTTAGCCAATAGAGTTTCCACGGGTGAATATCTCCTAAATTTGTATTCAGATAACTTTCTGTCGGAAAAGGCATCTGAATCGGAAAAATTTTCTCTATCCCAAACCAGAACATCACGTCGGCAACTTTAAAACGCGCAAGCACCCAGGTCCAATAGAATAATTTATTGTATTGTTTATATTTCCTGTCTAACAATTCCCACAAATAACTAACAATAAAAAGCCCTATAAATAGGTAGATAAAGGGCAAAAAATCACGTTCGTCGCCACCTCTAGATAAGAATGCACCCAAATAGTAACGGTTATATACACCTAACGTAGTCGCTGATTTAAAAAATTGTACCCAGTTGACAGGAATGGTTACAATAAGAGTAAATAAGAAGAAAGCACGAAAGACTACTCTTTCATAGCGTTTCCATGGTTGTTGTATGTTTAAGTCGATTGCTGACATGGCATTTTTTAATTTGATACGTTATTATTCCGATAATTTCCAACCCTGATTTTTAGCAGTATTCACTTCCCCAAATTCGCCGAGCTCTCCAACACGTGCTATTCCACCAAAGGAATAGACGGATTTTTGTATCAACTCCAGTTGAGACTGCGGAAGAGGAAGTTCTGTAGGCGTGCCTCCTATCAGTAAATCATTTCTCCGCATAAATGTGAATGGCACAAGAGTTCCTCCAGCTAAATCAATCTCAATAGCATATTCATAATGGATTGCGGCAATAATATCCGACTTACTTGTAGCAACATTATCCTGCAATTTACCTTTAGCCTTCCGTGCACCAGTAGGCTCGTTGAGAATATTCGCAGCAGCCTGTAAGTCACCGAGTCCTAAAAATGCTTCTGCTCTAAGCAATCGAATCTCTTCATACAAAAAATAAGGATTTAGAGCTCCAACGCGATTCAAACTATTCTGTGTGTTGTACCATCTCTTTCTGTAATAATTAGAAGCTGTGACGGGTGCTCTTTCAGGATATTGCCCTGATCCTAGGCTCGCAGAATATGCAAAATATTGATCGAAGCGATCATCATCAGATTCAATTGGTGGAGGTATTGTAGGATAAGGATGTGCATTCAAAGGATTAGGCGACTTATCCGCAAGATAGGATAGCTTTATATCCACCCAACTCGCTCCAGCAATACCCGAGGTACGTGCTAAAGCGGAACTCAATAACGTATTGTAGTATCCACCCGTGGCAAATGTGACGATAAAATCAGCATCGATGCCTGCGTTTGCATAATTCAGCACTTTCTGCCAATGATCAGCTCCTAACGCTTCCGCCTCCGCGTTATCACGCGGGATAGAAGCGAGAATACGTGCAGCAAGAGAATTTGCCAGTCTGATAAAGCCAGTCTTATCCAATGAGACGCCTGGTATAAAGTCGAACTTAAAATTCGATTCCTGATTCACCAATTGAATGGCCAGATCAATATGTTTAAGTCCATTACGGATCAAGGCTTCGTAAGAGTCTGGAAAATCCGAGGTAGCCAGTAAATCGTCTACAATCAATCCTCTATCATAAACCGCCCCAAGATATCCCTGCGCCAAGCCTTTAGCAAAATGTGCAACAATTCTTGAGTCATTAGAGCGATCTGCTCCCGTCACATCGTATATGATTTTCCCTTGATTTTCAACGATATCCAATGCCAGTGTGGCATCTAAATTTGCCTGATAAAAACTAGTATATATTGCCAGCAATGGCGTATGCATACGATGTGCAGCATTATTAACAATCTCTAACCTAGGCTCTTCAGCAAAATAACGCACACCTCCAGCATTGGAAGTAGTCGTGATCTGATCTGCATAAATTGCAAGCACGTTGTTACCCGTCGTTGCACTAAAAGCATTTTGAATACTGCTGGTTGTCAATTTATAGCCTAGATCCGGGATACGGTCTACAGCCTGTTGATTAGTAAGTGTTGCCGGATTTTCAAAATCGATTTTTGCACAACCGCTTAATAGCAGGATCGTGGATATATAGAGTGTGATTATTTTCATAATATATTTCAACTGCATAAACTAAAATGTGACGGTCAACCTTCCACTGATAACTTTATAATTTGGATAATCAAAGCTGTCATAGAGTCCCTCTGGTGACACGCCATTGTATGTCGTCCAAGTATAAAGGTTCCGTCCCGTCAAAGCGATTTTTGCTTGACGGACAACTTTTGCGTTTGGAAACAATCGCTGTACAGGAAGAGCATATGAAACCGATAATTCGCGCAGCGAAAGATAACCAGCTTCTTCGATCCATAAATACTGCTCGCCGCCGTAAACAGCATCAACAAAAGCTAAAGGCAATCCATGGCGCAACAAATCTTCCGTAACCGTGGAACGGTATCGGTAAGTAATCAGCTGCTGTGTTCGATTTCTCTTATATCCTCCTTTTTGCCAGTCTAAAACGCCATAAAGTGAAAATCGCCCAAAAGTAACGGTATTGCTAAAGCCTAGGTTAAAATCGGATTGTGCACTACCTTGGTACGTTTGATTACCTGTATTTTCGTTATAATAGGCGACGGGTAATTCAGCAGCTGTCCCTAGTTTGTCTTTCTCCACAACATAACCTGCCGCATTGACGATATAATCATCCAAAGTCAACGTCCCATCCCCCGCATTGACAGCAATACCGTCTATCAGCTCAAGCTGATCTAAGGAAGTCAGATAATATGGACCGAAAAACTCCAAAGGATTATGTCCTACAGCCTTACGGAATCCTCCAGTAGCGGTAAACTCTGGCACCCCTCCTAAAGAAGTAATTTTACTTCTTACTTTACTAAACGTTATACCTGTGTTCCAACTAAACCTATTACGCACAACAACATTGCCATTGACTTCAAGCTCAAAAGATGTAGATCGTACGGAACCTAAATTGCTATAAATACTTGCCGATCCAGTGGTAGGCGTGAAAGCTGGCGCTTGAATGAAGTCATTTTTACTATTAGCAATAGCATAGTTCGACTGAATATTAATACTGTTGAACAGTACCGCATCGAAACCATATTCTATCTCCTCTGTTACAGCACGCTTTAACGCTGTATTTTCATTTTGAACATAACTTATTCCACCGGAACTTGAAATCTGTACCTGACTATCTTTCGCTCCAAAAGGAGGTAAAGATCCTGCTTGGCCATAGGCGACGCGTAGTTTCAATTCATTAACTGGACCTAAATTTATATCCTTTGTTACGCGATATGCAGCAGATACTCTTGGAAAAAAAGCAGTCGCTTCATCATCGCCGAACCTTGAACTCTGATCCAACCGCCCAAGTACATCAAGAAAAACCTTGTCCCTCCAACCTGATCTAAAATTCAGAAAATAGCCATAATTGACTGTTCGCTCCCAAGGCGAATTTATAGACCTGGTTTCAACTGCCGACACATTTAAACTTTTAACGGGTGCTGTTAAAGTATATCCGGAAGCTTCGATGCCCTCGAGCAAAGTTTCCTCATATACCCCTTTTAGAGCCGTTGCAAATTCAAAATCGCCAAACTTGTCCTCATAGGTGATTTGTAGTTGGCCATTTTTTGCTGTCGATGTCAATTCGTTCAAGCCATAGTAACCGTTGTTTAGGGTTAAATTAGCGGTCGGTGTTTGGAACCCCACAGGATAATAATCTTCCACTCGCCCTTGTTCCTTTTGCAATGCACCATAAACCTCTGCCTTGATTTTGTCTGTCAGTTTATAATTTACTCTACCACCTATCAGCAAGTTAGAAGCCTTGTTTGCATACTCACGTTTACTCAATACATAGAAAGGGTTAGGCACATCCTTATTCACGCTGTAGGATGTCCCGGTAGGGCTAACTAAGTAATTTCCAAGATCATCCTTTTCCGCAAGATCGATATATGGTTCATAAGTAAGTACTGGATATAGAAGCGTGTTATTATAAGAACCTCCTGTAAAAGAAGACGGTACGGCGATCGATTGTGAAGGTCTCGAATTGTTAAAATATTGGAAAATCACCTCCGTTTCGATGTTTTCGATAGGACGGTAACCCAAATTTAGTGAAAAAGCCTGTCGTGTGTCAGCTTCTTTCAAGGGTGTGATCAAGCTTCCTTTATGCTGATTCTGGAATGAGCCATACAACCTAAACTTATCTGTTGATGTACCCAACGAGACAAAATTGTTAACGTATTGGTTGGTCTTAAATAAGCTTCTTAAATTGTTATAGCTATTTTGGTAACTATTGAGATTTACCGAAAAACCATTGTCCTTATAATCGATAATGCGATTATTACCATTAAAAACAAAAGATCCATCGTCATTTACCTGATAGAAATGATATGGCGTCGTTTCAATTTCACGTTGGATGCTACTGCTTCCTATCTCGTTATCCACGACAATATTTAATCTGCCATTCCCCTTTTTTGTTATGACCTGTATCACACCACCTTCACCACGTGTTCCGTAGAGTGCAGAAGCTGCAGCTCCTTTCACCACTTCTATTGATTGGATATCCTGCGGATTTAAATCGGACAAGCCCAATCCCGTTACAAAGCCATCAACAACCAATAAGGGTGCTATATTCCCATATACAGACTTCGCCCCACGAAGATAGATCGTAGACTCCTGATTTCCTCCTGCTTGGTTGATTTGAATACCAGCCACTTTAGCACGCAAAGTTTGTGATGCATCGACAGCAGGCACGGTGTTAATTTGCTGTTCGTTGATCTTCGTTAAAGCAAATGACAATTTCTTTTGCGCAGTACCTGCCGAAACCCCGGTGATAACCACCTCTTCCAAATCCAGCGACTGCGCTCTTAATTCGATCACTGCTGGTGAAGAAGCTATCACCAGTGATTGAGCGATATAACCTATAAAAGAAACACGCACTTTAAAAGGCAATTTTTGCCCGGTTATAAATTGAAATTTGCCCTGCCGATCTGTTTTTACAAGGTGCGTAACAGATTCTAATTGAACCGTTACCCCTTCTATAGGTTCTCGAGTTTGCGCATCAATAACAGTTCCGATAAGAGATGCGTTGATAATAGGTTGTGTTTCCTGCCCATATGTTAGCTGCGACAAAATCAGCGACAAGAATAAAAGGTAAGAGTATCTCCGTACTCCAATTTTTTTCATATTTTTGGATGTTTAATAGTGAAAAAAACAAGCTCGCAACGCCAATTGATGACTTGTTTCGTTATTATTCGATCTAGAGGGAAGCAAACGCTTCCCTTTTGCTATTTATAAGCAATGAATGTTAATTCCGATAGTAGTTTACACGCATGTTAAAGGTTGATTTTTTAGTTGACATTGATTGTTATTTTCTTTTACGTTGTTAATGTTGGATAGTCCTATCCAAACACTCTTTACGATGTTTCGAAGGATTAGGTCAACAAATATATAACATAATCAATAGACTACCAAATTAATAGACTATTATACTTATATATAGTTCCAGTCGTCCTCCACAAGCTTAACTACAAATGGCAAAAGGATAAAAAATGGTTGCAGGAGCGCGAGCTATTACTTTTAAAAGAGTTCCTAAAAATACCCCAAATGAGGTATTTATTTAGTTGACCAGAATAACGTTCTTTACAAAAAACTGTCCATTATGAAATACTTAAAAGCGCTCATACTATGCTTTACTTGTACGCTAGCTCCTTCTTTACTATTTTCCCAAACCGCCATGAGCAGAGCGGAAGAAACCTTATTGGAGATACAAGAAATTCTACTGCGGTATGGAGCAACCGAACATGGAATCTATGAAAAATTTGAAATGACCTTAGAAGGTGACATTACTATATTAGCGAGTGACGAGGAAGGAGAAGAACATGTCATTCAATTTAAGCTCGGCCCTAAACTTAGTTATGTTTTAAAAAACGATGCGTATGTTTTTACGGAGCCAGGAAATAAAGCGACAATCACCAACGAAGAAGATAAAGAGAGCGTATCCAGCACTTTGGTATCTTTAAAATATGCCAATAAAGAAATTGCAGACAGATTAACTGTACTTTTCAACACGATGGATCAATCTTTAAAAGATGTAAAAACAGAGGCTGAAGAAAAGGAAAAAATAATCAAAGAAAACAAAGTTAATCTTTATCAGAAGATTAAAAATATGAATATCCAAGGTACTTTTACGACCGTGACTTTACCTAATACGCCCAATAAAGAAAGCAAAAGCTATACATTGTTTAAAAACCCGCTACAACTTAACGGTCTATTCTATTCAGGGTTTGCCTTTACGCCAAAAGAGGATGGTTATCTGTATTGGTACTTCCAAGCTCCTGCAAAACTGAGACCTAGCTTTTTCATCGCAGACACCGATAAAACTATCGATGACAGCGCAATAAGGTACTTCAGAAAAATGGCTTACGTACAATCTACGGATCCAGCTCTTTCTTCATGGGTTGTTCAAAAATCCAATGAAAAGCTAAAAAAAGGAAAAACATACGTACTTTGGTTTGAGAGTTCTTTAGCCGTAGACACTCCACAGACGTTCAAAGCTTCTTTTCAGCTACAGAGCTCGGATGAACAAAAAGTGGGCGATTTTTTCAAAGATCAGTTTCCTAACGTCCTTAATGATTTCTAACCTACAATTTATTAAGAAACACGTAGAGGGGGAAAAATCCCCCTCAGATAAACAAGAGCAGCTTAGTAAGATTTCATATAGCCTTCCTAAGCTGCTAACATTTTTTTCCGGGAAAGTTGCCATAACACAACAAAAGCCAATACCCCAATGATTAAATAAGCATAGCCCAACGAAGATTGATTATCAGGTTTCAAGAAACCGACAGCAGTATAACTGGCTATAGAAGTAATAATATAATTAACGCCTCCTGCTAAACCGCTTGCCATTCCTGCCATCGAAGGAAAACGTCCCAAACAAAAGGCAAAGTAATTATTGAACATAAATCCTACGCAGACATGTATCAAAAATGCAAACAGTAGTAAAGAAAAAATATTATCGAGCCAGAAACCAGTTACGATCATCGCGACAACAAATGCTAACTGTAGGTAATTGCTGATTCGTAGTTTCGGCAGAAAAGAAAGGTGAAGTAAACTTTTTCCAATAAATCCTCCACTCATCCAAGCCAGTCCCATAAGCAATGCGGCATAACCCGCAACCACCGGAGAAAAGCCCATTCCATGCTCTATAATAAACGAACCAGAAAGTCCAAAAATCATTGTGGAACCATAAGAAAGTCCACAGATTAACATCCCTGCGACAAATACCTTGTCCTTAAGCATCAATTTATAGTCATTCAATACGTGCTTGGGACTGAAACTCCGCCAAACTTTGACAGTTTCCCCCGAAAATATCCATTCCAGGATAAGCATAACCAACCCGTAACCTGCAAGCACATAAAAATTCGCTTGCCAGTTAAAATATTTCTCAAGGTAGCCCCCGATGAATGGTGCCAATACCGGAGCTGACGACCAAACGATAGACATAATACTCAAGTAATGCTTACGCTTTTCGCCCTCGTACACATCAACAAAAAAAGCACGCTTGGCGGTTACAATGAAACCGGTCGTAATTCCTTGTACAATCCGCATAGCATAGATCATTTCAATATGACCTGTGGATACAATCACCAGATTACTTAATACAAAAACGGCTAATGAAAACAACACCAACCGGAATCGTCCATAGCTATCAATAAGTCCACCCGCTATAAACTGGGAAGCGCCATAACTAATCAGAAACAACGTCAGGGTAAGCTGTATTGCTGCTTCAGACTGTTGCAGATCATGTGCCATATGCGGCATCGAAGGAATATAAATGTCGGTAATCAATCCCGATAATGGTATCAATAGGAACGCTAACCATGTCGCTATCTTGATATTGCCCTCGGGAAGTTTTCTTACATTAGTGAAGGATTTTGCCTGTATTGTCAAATCGTCGGTATGCATAAATTTAAACTGTATATTTCCACTGTGCAGTGGTTCTTCTTTTGGAATGATTGTATATTAGAAAGCTGCAAAGCTACTAATTCTAGCCTTGCTTTAATTGTGGAAATATAGTAGGAAAGTAAAATTATGAAATATACACGTTTTCAAATCCAGACATACATGAAACAAGTGGAAAACCAGCTAAGAAAATATATTTAATGAATACAGCAGTGCACTTACAAAATATCTCCGATATGCCCAATACCAGTTTTTACTGCTTCTTTTACCTCGCTAAACCTTCCCATTCCTACTTTTTTAACTAATGAGGTGGCAAATCCTTTCATCTGCTCAAACGTGATATGTGGCGGCATAGCCAACGTATCGGGATTGGTATAAATATTTACCAGCACAGGGCCTTCGTGTTCAAATGCCTGACTAATTACTGCTTCTGCCTGATTTGGGTCTTTTAATTCAACACCTTTAATGTTCATTAGCTCAGCAATTCTATCAAAAGGTGGGTTGACCATATCCGTCTGCCAATCTACATAACCTGCAACTTCCATTTCCAATTTCACCATCGCCAAACTATGGTTGTTGAAAACGAAAATTTTCACGGGATACTGGTATTGCATAATTACTGCTAGGTCACCAAGAAGCATAGAAAGCCCCCCATCGCCACACATGGCAACCACTTGTCTTCCTGATTTTGCCGCAGCGGCACCAATTGCCATTGGGAGAGCGTTTGCCATTGACCCATGGTTGAAAGATCCTGTAAGATAACGTAAACCTTTTGCTCGGATAAAACGAGCTGCCCAAACAGAAGTCATGCCTGTGTCTACAGTATAAATAGCATCATCAGAGGAATAATGATCGATCAACGTCGCGATATATTCTGGCTCTATTCTTCCATGTGCACCTTTCTTGTCGCCAAAATCATGAAATGCCGTCTCATCTTTCGCATATAGTTCCTTCATCTTTTTCAGAAACCCATTATCTGATTTTATTTCGAGTTTCGGAAGCAGTGCCACTGCGGTCTCTCGAACATCTCCTGCATAGCCATAATCAACATGTGCCCTCCGACCAATACGCTGCGGGCTTCTGTCAATCTGTATAATTATATTTTTTTGGGGCAGAAATTCAGAATACGGAAAATCAGTACCCCAAAGAATCAAAACATCAGCCTCATTACAAGTTTCATAACCCGATTTGTTGCCCAAGAGTCCATTCATACCTACCGCAAACGGACTTTCTACGCTATCAAAAAAGATCTTTCCACGGAAAGAATAGGCTATGGGAGCATTTATTTTTTCGGCAATAAGTTCAATTTCTTTTACAGCATCCTTACAGCCATGCCCACAATAAAAAGCAATTTTTTTATTTGAATTAATAATATGAGCGAATTCCGCCAGTTCCTCTTCGGAAGGACGGTATATAGGTTTCGTTAAGAAAGCTTTTGAACCAGAAAGCACTTCTTCATATTCTGCCGACGCGACATCTCCCGGCAGTCCCAAAACAGCGACACCTTTTTCGTTGACCGCTGTTTGAATAGTGCGTTGTATCATCGTTCCGAACATCTTGGATGTTGTCGCCATAAAAACCGCTTTACTGCAATCGGAAAACAATTTCTCTGGATTTGTCTCCTGAAAATAATCTGTACCGAATTTATCCGTAGCACAGGTACTTGCAATTGCAATAACAGGGTTTGAAGACCTATTTGCATCATAGAGCCCATTTACTAAATGAACGTGACCAGGACCAGAACTCCCCATACAGCAACCTATCCCATTGAGTTCCGCATCCATAGATGCAGCATACGCAGCAGTTTCCTCATGGCGGACGTGTATCCATTCTATAGTTCCATCCCTTCTTATTGCATCATTTACGGGGTTCAAACTATCACCAGTAATTGCATATACCCTTTTAATACCTACCTGTTTCAGCATTTCGACCAAATGGTCGGACACATTTTTCGCCATAGTATAATTATTTATTGCCTTCTGTTTTTTTGCTTTATCCCCCGAAGAAAATGCTATTCAACTCGTAAACCTTCTTGTCGAAGATCTGTTCATATTTCCAAAATTCTAATGCCGCACTTTTTAAAAACACACTAACGACACTATTGTTTCGAAAAGCAAATAAACTATGCGAAGAAAAGCCATAATTTACTGGATTCAAAGCAAAAAACAAATTGTTGATCTGCATATTATATTTCACAAAATGTTAGTTTTGGATTAAGACTTGCATTACAACAGCTGAAGGTTTCTGACACTTTATATGTTTCATGTCGTCACCGGATATTAAACAGCGATATTTATAGTTAATTAATACAAATATCGCAATAGCAATTTGCTCTATATCTGCAATCTTACTCATCAGATTCCGTGAAATATTTTTTATCCAATTGAAAGTAAAGTATAGCATGGATAACTATAGACCAGATTAACAAAAAAACTGCCAGTGGTATCTTAGTTTCGTTCATTATTAGTGTAAAGACAATCCATATCCTGTGATACCTATAACAAAGGTGTTGCAAGCGCTATATAGGCCTAACTTTTAAGGATAGTACTCTTCCATCTTATGGAGCTACAAAATTTTGGCAGAAAAGCATTTGTATTTTTAAAAATTTTAGAGCTCCCCCCAGTTTATTTACGTCTTGAGCAATTTATTACCCAAAATATTCGAGTTAATTAAAGTTGGTTATTCTGAAGATAAAAATCGCTATACACAGCAAATTAACATTTGGGATTATGCTTACAAAAACGCGTTTGTTACTGTCTTTTCCGTTCTTAAAAATGCATCACTAGATTTAGTTCTGACGCTTGTATTTCTGCTCTGGTTATTTACATATATTCTCTACCGTAGGAAAATATTTATCAAATTGTAAAATATTTACCGCAGGAATAGTCAATCCGATATGAGTAAATATTAACGGTTGCCCCCCTTTTTTGCACTCAATTATGCAAGACATTACTTTTTACAGACTGCCTTCTTATGGAAAACCGAAACTAATCCAAGAGACATATCCTTTTTGTAAAGCTCCACAGTTATAAGTAGCATGTTTACTTTATGAAAACAGACTCGACAAGGTTATGGAGATAGATTTTACGTTCAGTCATAAGCCTTTGGAATTTTCGATCACTAAGGTTCATTAATGTTTTTAACATTCCCATACCCGCATAAGGAAACATACAAATTGATAGTAGTGTGATGAAAATTTGAGTCGGATCCCCTATTAGCACTCCTTTTTCGACGGCATTTTCGAAAATTGAGATAAATACATCGGGCATCTTTTTTTGAATGGAATTCTTCATTTTATTAAATATTTCGGGGTTTCTATGGTACTCGACTAATAGAAAGAGATCTATCTCAGGATTTTTTGAGACCGTATCCATATAATCTGAAACGAAGTATTTAAGCTTTGCTACAATGTCATCATTATCTGCATTCATTTTCATTAATCTCCTGCTTACCGTAGAAAAAAAATCATTGAGCAGTGTTTCAAACAGAGTCTCTTTGTTGCGAAAGTAATAATGAAGAGCGGTTCTACCTATTCCTGAATTGTCTGCAATTTCTCTAAGACGTGCTGCCCTATAGCCCTTCTTTATAAATATTTGGGCAGCAGAAATTTTAATTATGGTTTCAGTATCAGTTGCGTTTTTATCGTATAACATGATAAGTAGAAAACTTTTAAAATATCAATAAAACACGGTATATAAACAGGCGAGAGTATCAATCCCTTAGCTACAAAACTAAAAGATTGATAGACGAAGAAAGATAAAAGGTGGGTCTGTCGAAATGATTTTTTCTTTCTCAAGTCCTCTCGCTAAATATTCTATTCAATAACTAAATCCATATAATTTACTGTATGGGCAGAAAAAATGCCTAAAGCTCCATTTGTTATATTACTAGGTGGATTCGATGGTGTTACGCCTCCGCCAGGTCCTCCACTATCCAAAAGTTGAGAAAGCGCTGTATAATACCGATAAACTGTTTGATCTATGCAGTGCATCTTCACATGTATTGTATCTCCAACTACAATCTCATCATCCTCATCTTCTTCATCTACGGATGGCATTAGACTTCTTTTGTTCATAACTCCATTATCGATATTATCAGAAATTGTTGCGATATTTATTTTTGATCTATCATTCACAGAAAGTATAAAAAGGTAACGATTCCCCAATTCCTCAGGGTCAATAAATTCCGGTAGTACAGTATATCGGATTTCTCCTCCCAACTTCATCGTATCCTGTTTAAGCGATAATAATTCGACTCGTTCCGGCATTTTACTGGAAGCGACGTAATGTTCTCCCTGCACCATAACATCCAGTGTATAAGTCCGACCAGGGATACCTTGTAGCGCAGAAGTGCTGTAATATCCATTTCCAATATATGTCAGTTCGTCCTCTTGTCCAAAATCATCAGATATTTTCACTACCGCATCAGACAAAGCTGGATATTTATTACTTTCTGAAAAGGCAACAGACTTCGTAATCCGTACAAGATAAGGCCCGTCTTCATCTGTAACATTACCTTCAATTACTATGTTACCGCTTTGGTCGTCAAGCTCGAGATCAATCTCCTTTTCACAACTTGCAAATAGGAAAAATGATAAGATTAATATGTAGATTTTTTTCATGGTTTTCATCTAGAATTTAAAATTGTAAGTCACATTCGGCACCCATTTAAAAAGCGATGTCTGCATAGCGCGAGTAGTACCAGGTCTGTCCGGATTATCTTCAAAATTAATTGTATAAGCATTCTCTCGCCCATAAACATTATAAACACCAAAAGTCCATGATCCTTGAAAACGCTTACCTTTGTTAGGCTCGTAGGTTGCACTGAGATCCATTCTATGGTAAGAAGGCATTCTATCGGCATTACGATTAGTATACTGGAACACCGTCTGCCCCAATACTTCGTATTTTCCTGTAGGATAAGTAACAGCATTGCCTGTACTGTATACAAACAAACCCGAAAGCGTCCAAGCCGGCGTTAGCTCATATGTGGCAACAACAGAAAGATCATGCGTCTTATCCTGTCTTGCATTATACCATTCTCCATCATTTATTCCATCAATTTTCCGTTCTGTTTTGGATAGTGTATATGAAATCCAACCTGTTAATTTTCCACTTTTCTTTTTAAAGATTAATTCTAATCCATACGCTCTACCATCTCCAAAAAGCAATTCGCTTTCAATATCTTCCGATCCGTTAAAAGTGATTTCCGCACCATTTTTATAATCGATCTGATTTTGCATTTTTTTATAATAAACTTCAGTATTTAACTCATAGTTGTTACTACCAAAATTGCGACTATAACCTAAGCTAATTAAATCTGAAATTTCGGGTTTTACGGTATAGCTAGTCCCTATCCACTGATCAGTCGGATTTCCACTGCCACTATTGCTCAACAAATGAAGATTTTGAGTATTTCTAGCATAGCCAATTTTTAAACTTGTATGATCATATAACCGATAATTCGCTGTAAAACGAGGTTCTAGGTTTAAATACGTTTTACCAAATTTGCCATCTGCAAGGACAATACTATCAGTCTTTTCTCCACTTTCATAAATATTAAATGTATCTCCTCCTAGCACGGTAAAAGTAGACAAACGTAAACCATAATTGACAGTTAGCTTACTATTGATTTTAAAATCGTCATTGGCATAAATAGCATTTTCCCACGACCGACGTGTTTGTGACGGAAAACTACTCACACTAGAGCCAGAAACTTGGCTAGGATCTATAGTATGATAAATAGACTGTAAGCCAAAACGAACTGTATGTTTAGAATTTGCATAAAAAGAAAAGTCCTGCTTAAGATGCCAATCCGTAATTTTTGAATTTAGCCCAAAATCATTTCCACTACTTTGAAAATTAATTTTGTAATCATAATCACTATAAATGACCGATGTATTAGAAAACAAGCGACTATTAATTATGCTATTCCATCTTAATGTAGCGGTTGTATTACCCCAGTCGGTGCCAAAAGTATCTCCAAACCCCAGCACATCTCTACCGAAATACCCAGATATATATATTCTGTTATTTTCATTGATTTGATAATTCGCTTTTGCATTTAAATCGTAGAAATAGAGTTTACTATCTGAAAAATCTTCAGAACCTCTTAAAAAAATATCAGCGTATGTCCGTCGTCCGGATACGATAAATGAGGATTTATCTTTTTGAATAGGCCCTTCCACACTCAGGCGACTACTAATTAAACCAATCCCACCAGAAACATTGTAATCCTGATTATTTCCATCTTTCATTTTTACATCCATAACAGAAGAAAGCCTTCCACCGTACTGGGCTGGACTATTTCCCTTTATAATATTTGCATCTTTTAAGGCATCGCTGTTGAACGTGCTAAAAAATCCGAGCAAATGAGAAGCGTTATAAACTGGAGCTTCATCTAATAATATCAAGTTTTGATCAGTCGCTCCCCCCCGTACACTAAAACCGCTGCTTCCCTCCCCATTACTTTTTACGCCAGGTAATAATTGAATTGTCTTCATAACATCTTTCTCACCAAATAGAACAGGCAATTTAGATATGCTTTTTATATCTAAAGTTTCTGTTCCCATCTCCGCAACGGTTAGGTTTTTATTCTTTTGGGCAGATGTAACCATAACTTCTTCAATGTTATTTCCTGGTTCCAAAAACCAATCCAACTTAAGGTTTTTATTAAGCTGTAGTACCTGTTTTTGTTCTGTATACCCCGTACAAGAAACCACAACAGTCAATTCACCTGCGGGGACAGTTAAAGAATAAAATCCGTATTCATTAGCTGCCACTGCCAAATTTTGGTGGTTTTCAACACGGACTGTAACACCAATAAGTAATTCGCCTGTTTGTTTGTCTTTTATCGAACCACTTAAAGTAACATTTTGTTGCGCTTTTACAAAGCTACCTCCGCATAAAAGGAGGATCATCCAGGGTAATTTAATCAAAAATGCTCTCATTTATTTATTATAATTTACTAATAAAAATCACTATTAATAGTTTTAACTAAAGGCCTAAAACATCTCAAGCGGACGAAAAAGTACCTGAACTGTATACCTTTCGCAACTGCAAATAAGACTATTGGTAAATTTTGCAAAATTTATTGCTCACTAGTTATGTATTCTCATCTGATAGCCGACTTTACGTATGTTTACAATCTCTATACTAGGATCATGTTTAAGGTATTTTCTAAGTTTACACATGAAAACATCCAAACTTCTTCCTTTGTAAAGATCTTGAGTTGCCCAGAATTCGTCCAAAATTTCTTTTCTTGGTAAGACGTCATTACGTTTATCATAAAGTCGGACTAAAATTTCACTCTCGCGAAATGAAAGTTTGGTTTCATGATTATTAATTTGCAATATTTGTGTTGATGGTATAAAAACATACTTACCTATATACCTAGTCAAAACGGGATTAAACTGATTTCGAAGTTTTAAAAGAGCTACTATTCTGGCTGCTAATTCATCAATGTGAAAAGGTTTTCTTAGATAATCATTGGCTCCAGCTTCAAATCCAGTTAGAATATCGACAATAGTGTGCCTTTCAGAGAACAATAAAATCGGAACAGTTTTATCAATAGCACGAATCTTCCTTACAACTTCAAATCCACCAATCGTTCCACGTAACACAACCTCAAGTAAAACAACCTCTGGTCGATATTTGCGAAATAAACATACACCAGTTGCCCCAGCGACGGCATGTAGCACACTATAACCTCTAGATTGCAACAAATTTTTTAACTCAACGCTAAATCGAGCTTGAGGCTCAATTAACAATATATTGATCATAATTCAATAAATATAGAAAATGTCGACATATAAAGATGGGTGCTATACGCAATGTGGCAAATAATTAGATTACAAAGTTGACGTGGTTAATATGTTTAAAATTTCTACTACTGGTGGATACTATTTGATTAATCTCCTATTGTTATTAAACATTAAACCGTTCAAATCTAAAGTAATTTTAGCGATACAAATCTTTTAGCGCTTTGAGAAAATACCTTGCTCAAGCATTTTTCGTATTCGCTGGGGTAATTTATACAACTCTTCCCATTTCCCTATTATATAAACCTGAAATCCCTGCGATTCTAAAATCAAGGCATTATGATCAACGTCATCAGGAAACGGATGAACGAATATAACTACACTAGATTTTTTCTCTGATTGAATCAGTTTTGCCATATCCACATCTAGAGCATTAAATAGAACAATTATATCTTTCATTATCTAGTACAATATAAAATGGTTAATAGCTTTTATTATACATTAAAGAATGTAGCGTATTTGAAGATTTAAGCTCCAAATACGCTATTATGTTACGAGTGTGTAGGGATAACCTCCTGCTCTTTCTTACCAAACTTTTGATTCCATTTTTCTCGAATTCGATCAATACAATAGTAGGCCATCGGAACGACAAACACAGTAAGACAAAGACTAGTTGTGAGACCACCAATAATTACCCAGGCCAATCCGTTCTTCCATTCACTTCCTGCGGCTGTACTGGTTGCAATGGGCAGCATACCAAAAACCATTGCCAATGTCGTCATTAAGATGGGGCGAAGCCTTGTGCTTCCCGCTTTGATGAGTGCTGTCCAGGTACTGTCGCCGGCTTCCTTACGTTGGTTGGCAAAATCCACGATCAGAATGGCATTCTTGGCCACCAGTCCCATAAGCATAATCATACCCAGTAATGTGAAAATACTCATCGAAGATTTGGTCAATGCCAGGATAAGAAATACACCGATGAATGCAACAGGAATAGAAAGGAACACCACAAAAGGATAGATAAAACTGTCGTACAGTGCAACCATTACTAGATACATCAAAATCAATGCGGCTATGATGGCCGTAATCAAAGACCCGAAAGCCTCTTCCTGACGTTCGGCATCACCGCTCCACTTAGCCTCGATACCATGTTCCAATGGTTTCCCGGTCAGCGATTGATTGATCCGTTCCACCAGCTCTCCCGATGTGATACCTAAAATATTGCTGGTAACGGTTACGGAAGTTCTTCTGTCTTTACGCTCCAACACGCTTGGTCCGCTGCTTTGCACCACATCAGCAAATTGAGAAAGCCGGATCAGTTGCCCTTTGTCATTTAGGAAAGAAATGTTTCGGACATCTTCGACATTTCCTTTATTGAAGTCATCAAATTTTACCAATATATCGTACTCATTATTTCCCACCCGGTACTTGGCATCATCGTTACCGGCATACGCATTCTGTAGTGTAGCCCCCACACTGTTGATGTTCAGACCCAATTGGCTCATCTTCTCCCTGTTGATTTCAACCTGCACTTCCGGGTTACCATCTTCCACACTTAGTGCAGTATTGATAGCTCCCGGCATAACAGCAATACGTGCTTTCAGGTCATTGGCCGCCGCCATCAGGTGTTCGCGGTTTTCGCCATTAAGCACCAGCTTAATCGGGTCTTCTCCCGTATTGACCATGCTCACCATACTTGGATCCACTTTCACGCCAGTGAATTTTTGGGTAATTTCCTGAGTCTTTTTCAGCATCAGTTGTTCTGTTGTTGCCGAACGTTCAGCTTTATCAACCAATGTTACGGTAAGTTCGGTTTTGTAATCCGAACCTACACCGGCCACCAAAGAAGCCGTACTACTGCCGGCAACGTTACTGAATACGGTGGTAACGTCGGCTTGCTGGCGCAGGTAACTTTCTATTTCCAGGCTTCGCGCATTGTTCTGCTTTACCGTCAGGTTTTTATCATATTCCAAAGCCAGTCTAAATTGTCCTTTATCGGATTGGGCAACAAATTCGCTTCCTATTATTCCCATATTCATCACCAGTGGGATGGTAGCAAATAATGCCACAACAAATAATGACATTACAACTTTATGACCCAATGCCCATTTCAGCGCATGGGTATACCAGTTGGTAAGGCTGGTTATCATTTTTTCGAACCAGATCAAAAAACGGTCAAAAATTCTTTTTTCGTTTAGTATGGTAACTTTTCCAAAGCGTGATGCCAACCAGGGGGTCAAGGTAAAACACACGAATAAACTCATCAGTACGGCTACCACAATTGTTCCTGAATACTGACGGAGCAAATCCCCGATAGTGTTGTTAATGAATAGTAACGGACCGAATACCACCACGTCCACCGTAGTTATTGCAAGGGCAGAGAAACCTATTTCATTTCGACCTTCCAGGGCTGCCGTCCGTTTATCCTTGCCCATGTGCAGGTGTCGGTGAATATTTTCCAGAACCACGATACTGTCATCTACCAATACTCCGATGACTAAAGAAAGTGCCAGTAAGCTCATCAGGTTCAATGAAAAACCAAACAGATACATCGCCAAAAACGTCGAGACTAATGAAGTCGGAATGGCCACCAGTACAATGAGCGAATCTCGTAGGCTGTGCAGGAATAATAGCATAATTAATGCAACCAGTATAACGGCTATTTCCAGATCGTGTACTACGCCATCAACCGACTCCAATGTGTAGTCAGCAGAGTCATCTGCTATAACAAATTTCACCCCATCTGCCTGATATTTTTTCTCGATGGATACAATTCTTTCCCGAATCTGTTCGCTGATATCCACCGCATTGGCATCGCTTTGTTTCTTAATCAGAAGTCCAATACCATTTTGCCCATTGTACCTGAATATCGAGCTCGGATCTTTTGTAACATCGGCCACGGTTGCCACATCCGATAATTTTATGGGGCTTCCGGCCAATGGCAGGGAAACGGTAAGGTCATTGATTTGCGCTACCGAGCTAAATTCTCCTGCCAGACGCACTGTCATCTGTCCGCCTGCATCTTCCGATTTTACTTTTCCAGCCGGGAACTCCACATTGGCATTATTTATCGCCTGTGTTACGTTGAGTATGGAAATACCGTAATAATCCAGTTTGTCTTTGTTGACCTTCACCTGTATTTCCCTTTCTTCACCACCGATAAGTGTAATCTCTCCCACACCACTAATCTGCTGGAACTGAGGGTTGATTTCGTCGTTCATGATGTCATAAAACTTGGCATTATCCAGATTCGAAGTAGCCATCAGCTGCATGATAGGTGCATCACTGGGCGTCACTTTAGTTATGCTGGGGTTTTCGACATCATCGGGCAAGTCGCTAAGGATATTGTTGATTTTCCGTTGCACTTCCTGCTGTTTATCGTCGATATCTTCGCCTACATTAAATTCGGCGGTAATGATGGAGTTACTCTCCATGGACTGCGAAGAAATGGTTTTGATACCATCTACGGCACTCAGCACATCTTCTATTTTTTTGGTTACGGTCTGCTCAACGTTGGTAGGAGCGGCTCCCGGGTATTGGGTAGTAACCACCAACGTAGGTGTACTCATATCCGGCATCAGCTCGTAGCTGAGTTTGGTGTAGGCGAAAGCCCCACCCAAAAGAAGCACCGAAAAGATCACGATGATCAAAGACGGTCTTTTTATGGCTATTTCGGTTAATGACATATTAATCTCTTTTTAAAAATTCTGATTTTTTCCGTTGAATATCTTTATTTGGCAATCGATACTTTGCTGCCGTCTTGTAGATTTACCAATCCGCCTGACACGACAATATCTCCATGCTGTAATCCGCTTGTTACTTCCACGCGGGTTTCATTACCGCTTCCTGTCTGGATATCGCGTAGTTTAGCCACACCGTTTTCCACCACGTATACCTGAGGTTTTAAAGAAGAACCTATCAGTGCAGATCTTGGTATGGTAAGGACATCACCCGCCACGGTATTGCGAAGCGATACGGTTCCGTACATACCTGCCTTTAACGATGATTTACCGTTAGGTACCAGGATTTTTATCAGAAAATTATAAGAGGCATCTGCCTTGGAAGCCACCATATCCACCTTACCTGGGAAAGTAATTCCCGGATGTACGTCGGTAGTAATATCAATAGTTTGTCCTGTTTTGAAGTTTGACACACTTCTTTCCGGTACATTTATTTCTAATTTTAACGAACTTATGTCGGTAAGTGTCGCCATCTGCGTTCCCGGAGAAACGATGGCACCCAGATCGAAATTGCGGCTGGTAATAATACCGCTGAATGGGGCGGAGATCGTATGCTGGCTGATCTGTTTCTTCAGTTGGTCTATCTGAGCCTTGGAGGTAAGCACATCCGTATTGGCATTGTCTATCTGCAATTGGGTAACACCGGAAGCCGCCTGTTGGTACCTGCTAAGCGTGGTGCTCGCTCTTTCATAAGTAGCCTGTGCAGCCTGTAACTGAGCCTGTAATACGCCTGCATCCAACTGTGCGATCAACTGCCCTGCATGCACGGGATTACCTTCTTCAACATTTACTTTGATTACCTTACCCGAAGTTTCGGTACCCACTACGACCTCTCTGTTAGGACTGAAAGCCCCGGTGAAAGAGGAAGACAGATCAAAACTACCGGCTTTTACGGTATCTACCTGCACCATAGCAGCTGTGTTTACATCAGGATGGTAAACTTTTTCCTGAACTTCTTTTTTGTTGTTCAATAGTTTGAAGGCAGTGGCGGCAATTACGGCACCTACTATCACCACGGTTGCTACGGTTTTTATTTGTTTGTTCATTATCTTAAAATTGAAAATTAGTAAATGTTAGGTTTTTATTTAGTTCAACAGTTTGCCCTGCGCTTTTTTAAGGCTTAATTCTGCTTGTTTGATATTGATCAATGCGGTGACGTAATTATTCTGTGCCGTTTGCAGGTCGTTGGTCGTGTTGATGACGTCATTTACTTTTACGATACCGCTCTGGTATTGCTGGTTAATATCTTTCATTACCTTTTGGGCTAGTTCCAGATTTCTTTTCTGGCTTTCGAAAGTTATCCGGTTGCTATTGAGATCAGCAATTGCATCTGCGACTTCTTTTTCGTTTTGCTGCTGGATCTGCTCTGCTTGAACAGCATATTTATTTATTTCTAGTTGTTTATTTTTAGCTTTATATCTTATATTGAAGCCATCAAATACCGGAATTTGAAACTTTACCCCCACAGTAGAGGCAGGATAAAATTTGCTATTAATATTTTTGAACGGATTTGCAGTATCATGATATCCGTAGTATCCATAATTAGCAAATAATGAAACCGTTGGTAAGTAACCTGCTCTTATATTTTTATATTCCAACTCAGCAATCTTCTTACTTTGTTGCACTTGCTGATAATTTGTCCGTTTTTGGAGATCTGTTTCTACAAAAAACACATGACCAGCTTCGTTGTTATTAAATTCGACAACACTGATTACCTGATCTAACTTCATATTCATTAAAACTTTCAGCAGGTTATAATATTTCTGTTTGCTGTTTTGAACATTTTCCAGACTTGCTTTTGTATTATCCCTAGTTACTGAAAGTCGATCTACATCTGTCTCAGTAGCTAGACCAGCTATCCATTGATCTTTCGTACTTTGAAGTAATGATTCCGTATTATTTAGGTTAAGCTTAGTTAACTCTTCTTGTTTTAATAGCGATTGTATACTATAATATGTTGCCGCTATATTGTATACTAAATCTTCCTGACTACTTTTTATTTGAAGTTCGTTGCCTACCACTAATATTTTCGCCGCTTTAAGAGCGATAACAGCAGAAGGGTTATAAAGCGTTTGGTTTAATTCAGCCGTTGCATATTTGGTCTGAGCAATACCTAGCTGTGCAGCGGTATACTGGCCAGCGGGCCCTCCGAAAGATTCTGCGGGAATTACCGAAGTCTGTACGTTCGGGGCGTATTGATATGCTCCATTAATATTGATAGCTGGAAGTAGAGCACTGTAAGCTTGCTTAATATTTGCGTTCGTCCGCTCTAGATCGATTCCATCAGATTTGAGTTGCAGACTGTTCTTTAAAGCTATTTCTGTACATTGTTGAAGTGTATATAAATCCTGTCCTTTAATGTTGGTTTTAATCAACAAAAGTAAAAGCCCTGTCAGGAGCATACTAATTTTAAAATTCATATTATATTTTATTTATAAATTTCTATCAATTTCCGACTTTTCTGTTCGACTTTTTTGTCGATAACCGGTCAAAAAAATACTATGCTTTAAACATAGTATCTATAAAGCCTTCCAAATAAGCTTTTCGTTCACTCATTAAGCTATTAAATTCACTATCCGAAAGACCTATAAATGACTTCACCATAGCCATTCCAGCAAATGGAAACATACAGACCGACATAAATGTGAGTAATATCTGTCGAGGATCACCAATTAAATTTCCATTAGCAACGGCTTTGGTGATTGCTTCCATAAGAAATGAAGGCAAGTCATCGGGCATGGATTGCTTAATTTCTTTAAAAACATCAGGATTTTCATTACATTCGTTCAACATAAAAAGATCAATCTCTGGGCTTTTTATTGCCGTATCAATATAATCATTAACAAATAACTTCATTAACTCCTTCGCACTTAAATCCTTACTACCAATTTCCGGCATTCTGGTCCCCACTTCTCCGAAAAAATCTTTTAAAACCTCCGCAAAAAGATTTTCTTTACTACTGAAATAATAATGAAGAGCCGTACGTCCGATACCAGCTTCGTTAGCTATCTCTTGTAATCTAGTGCCTGCAAATCCTTTTTTTAGAAAGACCTTTTTAGCCGCTATTTTAATCAGCGTCTTACTGTCAGCGGTATTTTCATCGTATAACATATTACTTCTTTTAATATTCGACTTTTTTGTTCGACACAAATGTCGAAATTATTTTCGACATTACAATTATTTTTTTTAAATTTTAAAAATCATTCTGCTAAAAGAATGAAAACTATGGATTTGAATAACATGACCGCGCTACACTAATGCTTCAAAATCCTTTATGGAACGATAGTTAAATTTTGTTTTTTCCAAATGCCAATTTCCTGAGGCAGCTTATTGCGATCTCTCCAACTTTCTAAGAAAAAAAATACTTTACCCATTTTATGTAGATCTATTGCGATATCATTCATCTTAATTCTTTCAGGGTGTAGTAGAATAAAAATATCATGTTTAGCTACCAATATGTTGAAAGCATCCCGATCCATGTAAAGTACGCCACCTACAATGATTGCTATTTTATTCATACGTTTTCTTTTTATAATAAGACTAAAAGATTTTTAAACACATTTTCTCACTTAATCCTATACTCGATCAAAATTTCCTATCGAAACTAGCCTACGCTTGCAAACTTTAAATATTCTCCACAATGAAGACCTTTATTACAACTTGCACTTACCAAATATTACATAATAAAGGAAGAAGCAAAAATCACCGACAAAACTGTTTGACAATATTGTCTGACACAAATGTCGATTATATTTTTAATTAAAACAAATTATTATTCAGTATTTATTTTATTCCTATTAAAAAGCATATTCAAAGCCAACACATACGCGATATCGATCTCCTTTGATTTTGTAGTCGTAACGACATATCAGAACAACATATTAATCTTCATCGGAAATAAATTAATGGTGACCTTTCGCCGTATATTATAAAATAAAAGAAGGTAGCCTTTTGAGCCACCTTCTTCTTACGTAGAATTCACTTTAGTATCTAAATTACGATTGCCACCGACTTATTTATGCATTTCTTATACCAACAGGGCATATAAAAGAAATTTCATAGCTTTCATCCAGATCATTAAATCATTTGGCATTTCTACGCATTAAAAGAGATTTAATTATAGCGATCTAACTATTTCTATCTTGGTAGAGATCTCATTAACAATTCTATCTACGTCTGTTCCGCTGCCGGATGATTGAAACCTGATAAAACCCTCTTTGTCGATAACAACTTTATTCGGAATTCCTTTGATATTATACCCTTTGGTTATTGATTCGTTTTCAGACATATGATCGAATAAAACTTGGAATGCATACTTGTTTTCTGCTATGAATGACCTGACTTGAGCTTCATAATTTTCCTGTCTTTCAAAACAATCAATAAATAGAAACACGACATCTTTATCCTTGCTATATTTTTCAACTGCTGCCTGCATTCCAGGAAAAGAACCTATACATGGTTTGCACCATGTTGCCCAAAAATCCAGAACAACCACTTTTCCTTTAAAGTCTGACAGCGAAACTACTTCTCCTTGCATATTCTTTAACGAAAAATCAGGTGCCTGCTTTTTGATCATTTCTCCTTTATATTTAGCCTTCAGCGCTTCAAGATCCTGCGTGCTTCCATTATCTTTCTGTTGTTCAGAGGAACGTTCCTTTTCAGCTGTCGAAGAGGGACTATTAAGAAAAGATATGGTCTGACCACCATTCATTTTGCCCGCCTTTAAGTCATCTAATAATTTCCATAACGATTCCACAGGAATGGTACTTTTTAACACCATTTGCACACTTTGATCGGGATCATGATATTTGATTGTGCGTGTGCTAGAAACTGTACCAATAATATTTCCATAGGTATCGATAACAGGTCCTCCACTCGATCCAGCCGCGTAATCTGCTGAGATATTCATTACATCGAAGAAATTTCCATTTTTGCCTCCCCGGTAGGGTTCCTGAAATTTGGCATTAACTATTCCCTTTGTAAAAAAGTAATACATCCCCTTTGGATGCCCAAGAACATAAGCATCATCACCTATATATGCGCCTTTAGACAATCCGAAGGCAGGAAGCTTTTCTCCATGTGCATCCAATTTGAGTATGGCTATATCATCCTTTTCTGATAGTGCAACCACCTGCGTCGCTTCAAAAGTCCTGCCGTCATATAATCGAACAAATAATCCCAAAGGCTTATCGCCTTCGGGCATATTCACGTAGCCTTTAACCACATGTGCATTGGTAACAACATATCCTTCCTCAGATATAATGTACCCTGAGGCATTGCTGAGATGCGTATTGGAACAGTGCGGACAAAGATAGGCACTACCAACGATCACTGTCGACATAATTGCTTGGTTATAGATGTCTTTAGAAGAAAGCAACTTCTTTTTCGTCTTTCCTAACTTCACTTGCCTAGCACTTGGACTAGACATGGAAGATTTGAATAGCTCCAGCGAAGTCATCTTACCCTTACTCAGAATAGAATCTGCCGAAATTTCAAAAGCTTTGACAATAACATTAGTATTATTTCGAAATTGCTGAACTTGTCCTTTCGAATATAAAATCACGAGTGAAAGGGCAAGTATTATTGATAGTTTTTTTCTGTTATTACTCATTATTTTTTTAACTTTTTGACTGTTCAATCATCAAACTCAATTCCTTTACAGCAACATCTTCCTGCGACGAAAAGCCAGAAGTAATGAATCGAATATCGCCTTTGGTATCAATGATAATTTTGGTTGGTATCCCATTTACCTTGTATGCAGATGCGACAGCACTTTGTCGTGTTGAAGGATCCCGAAGATCCATCAATACACGAAAGGTATAATTATTATCTACTACATATTTCTTAGCTTCAGCTGTCGCATTACCGCCATTTTTTTCCCAGGTGTGCAAAAATAGAAAAACCACATTAGGATCATCCTTATATTTATTTACAGCCAGCTGCATAGATGGAAATGACGCTTTGCATGGACCACACCAGGTCGCCCAAAAGTCTAGTACAACCACTTTGCCTTTCAGATCGCTTAAGCGCACTTTTTTACCATCCACATCGCTCAACTCAAAATCGTGCGAAGCTTCTCTTACAGCCATTTTATTGATCTCTTCCAATATTAAAAGATCCTGTTCAGCCAATAATCCAGCTTGATAGTTTTCAAATCCTTCTTCCGATCCATGTGCAGCAACGTATGCAGGCTTTAACTTTTCTTTCAGTTGTTCAGCAGGCAAACCGCTTTTGATCACTTTTTCAATAATAGGAAAAGCTTCTTTATAGCGATTTGTAGCGATTAATGTTTGCGCATAATCGCGTTCAACAAATGACAAGGTACGCTCATCAACTGAAGTATCACTCACTAATGACGTATATAATTCATGTGCCTGTTCATAGCCTTTTTCAGGGTTTTTGCCAGCTGTCAGTGCGCGTACATACGTGTTAATCGCTGCAAAATATGTCGATTTAATGCGGTCAATACTGCCTTTGTCAAAACCTTTCTGTATAGCATCATCCACATTGGCTCTAGCTTCGTCTGCAGCTTGTTTTAAAAATGGTTGAGCAGCGTCAGGATTCGACCTGATCATAATCGCCGCATAGGGTGCGTATAATTTAGATTTGCTTAATCGATTACCTCTACCATCGGTCATACCCTCTCCTGCCATGTCTGCATAGTAAACCATCTTATCCGTGTCACCCAGCAACGCAAATTCGCGGGCTAGATGTTGAGCAATTTGGGTAGCATAAGGTCCTGGATATTCTTCCCGGAGCTTTTTAAGTGCAGCTTCCTTTTCATCCAACGTTTGCAGACTCATAATACCCTGATATTTTTCCGAAATTGCTAAGCGCCCCTTCGGAAATTTCTTCACAACAATTGCTTTTATTTCATTTGCTTTAACGTCATTTTTATTGAAGTGATAATAGTAGTAAGGAATTAGGTTCTCATCCTCTACGTCACTTTTCAAAAATTCAGCAATTTTCTTTTCCTTCTCTGTCTGGTTTTCTATAGCATCTAACTTTTTGAACTCCTCATTGAACTTTAGTCCACTGTTCATTTGCTGTGCTTGACCTGTTAAGAGCGAGGTTACCATAACCACCGCTAGAATTAATTTTCTCATTTTCAATATATTTACATTTTATTTTTACACTATGAAGCTGCCCGATAATTTAAGAAAACGATATTGCCAAAACCAGTGAATACCTGCACATCCTTTCCACTATCATAATTACCCTGATCGTCTAAATAGATGTAATGGACTTCTCCTTGATCTCCCTGATTAACCGCGGCTACTAGCATCTTATTGGCATTTGTTCCAGTCTTCATCATTTTAAGGTCTCCGATTTTCACATTATTGGCGAAGGTATAAAGCAATGATACTTGCCCGTTGTTAGCGTTTACTTTATAAATTTTATTGCCAGCAGTGTAATAGCCATGATAATATAACGAAGAGCTTGCAAATAATGGATTTTCATCAATCTCCGATGGTGTAAATGACTGCTCAGCATATGTCGACCCAGCGGTAGAGGCTAAATAACAATCTAAAATTGAATAGCTACTTCCATTTTGCATTAAACAGAGATGGTGGCTGCTCGCTGTTAAGTCTGCGCCTAACATTGTCGAGCCTATAGACTTACCTGTATTTACATATCGATAATATCGCGGCGCGCGGAGAAATCGTTTGTTTTTATTATCGTAAAGGAATACATCCCTATTGACATCTGGAAAAACATAAGGAAACAGTACATAATCGCCGTCTACGCGCGAAGAAAACGTTTCCATTGGTTTAGCCCCATAGCTATCCGGCCCATATGCAATATACAGATTACCGTTTCCAATTATATATTGATCAGTATATTGGCTATTCATCTTATAAGCAGGTTTGTCTGTGAAGGCAATTGGTTCAAAGATATTCTGATTAGTTTCTGCAATCTGAAGCATGGTCGACGGGTCAAAAAGAGTCAACCCCTGATCCGTAAAGTACATAATTTGAATCACGGTGGAATTATAAAAGGTTACTTTAAGTTGTGTAATTGCACCTGAGGCTAATCCGGGATAGGTCTTGTTATTTATCTCCTCTACAGGATTAAAAAACACTTCGCCATCGGCGCGTAGAAATGAGAGTTGCCCTTTTCCATCCCTGTTGTTTGTCACTACCCATCCTTCATAAAAAGAGCCATTTACCTTAAGCTTGTACATTGCGCTGATGGCTTTTACCTTTGTAGCTTGATCCATAGCAGAAAACTGCATATAGTAAGTACCTTCGGGCAAAGCAATAGCCTCGTTTATATTTCGCTCTACAGACAAAATCTGAGGCTCGTCGTCAACATATAATTTCCATTCATACGAATATGTTGTCCCATCTTTCAATCCTTCGATCACCGGCGTGACACGAAGTGTATCTAACTGGTTTATATTTAATGTTGTGTCTCCCGGGTAGCTAATCGCGAATTCACTGTATTGATCTGTCGAGACAAATTGTTCTTGTTTATCGCAGCTTGCGATAAAAGCTATTATGGAAAAAAAAAATAAAATTATCCTTTTCATAAAAATTCTTTTAAAATGTTAACCTATTACCATTTTCTTCATATAGGGGGCCATTTTCTGCTTCGTATTTAGCCAAGGCTACACGCAAATTGAGCGCCGCATTTGCTGATTCGCCATAAGACCATACCGAAAAGTCGGTGATGCCGTATACATACACCATAAACTGGAACCTTACAATAGAAAATTCGCCAACATAATAGTCTAAATATTGCTCTTTCCAATAGGCTGGTTCGGATAAATAATCATTAAATTTAATCTTGAATGTCTCCACGCTGTTGCTTCCCCTGATTTCTTGACCCAGTGCTGGTTCTACAAAGTAATCATTGGGCTTAATCGTAACCACAATAGTCTCATCCCCCTCGGCTAGTTTCGCAGTCCTATAGAGTATTACGGGATACTTGGTTTCGATTTGTCCGGCGTACAATGTATATTGAGGAAGGTCAAAATCCTCACCCTGTACAGCTGTGGTCTTATCCGTAGGTTCGAGCTCAAACACACGGTCATAATCTTTTGCAGCCCCTTGTGCCCTCACCTTGATCCATACCGTATCCTGCAATACCTCAGGCAATTCAAGCCCGAATGAGTATATGGTACTATCAGCCTCTCCAGAAGCTAAATAAATGCTCAAGGCATCAGGTCCTTCATAAAACATGATATCGTCTTTTTGGCAAGACACCATCGTAAAAACGAACAATATCCCCCAAAATTTGTAAGCTATTTTTTTCATAACGTTTTCTGGTTAATAATTTGGATTATATTCTAATTCATTGTCAGGGATAGGGAGCACGTAGTTGCCCGTATTAAAACTATCTGACAAAAATTGCATACTTGTAGCATTTAACCTTTTATAATAATAGAAAAGCTGTCCTTCAGCATAAAATTCCTTTTGGTATTCCTTAGTGATTTGTTCTCTTAAATATGCTGAAGTAATAACAGAGGGCGTTAATATAGGGAGATTTCTTGCTCGACGTACTTGGTTAAGCCAGCTTAGCGCTTCATCAGAATTCGTTGAACTTTCCGCTAATATATAAAGCATTTCTGTTTTTCTGATCATCGGAACTAATTGATCCAGACGCGAACTGTCAGAGGATGCTGTCCATGTTTGCCAATATTTGGTGGTGACCATGATGTCATTTGACGCTCCTGTGGGTGTACCGAACAGATAAGTCCAACGCATATCGGTATCTGCATTATCTGATACTTCATATAAAGAACGATATTCGGCGACCGACCGATTAGGTACCCTCGTATCTCCCCTATAATTTTTAAAATAAATATCAGCCCAATCAGCTATCTCCCTTACGCGCAGTCCAAAAACCAACTCGGATTTTAAAAGATAATCATATCCAAATGTCGCATTGATCGATTCGCCTTCCACAAA
This sequence comes from Sphingobacterium sp. LRF_L2, assembly GCF_965644235.1. Lineage (NCBI taxonomy): Bacteria > Pseudomonadati > Bacteroidota > Sphingobacteriia > Sphingobacteriales > Sphingobacteriaceae > Sphingobacterium > Sphingobacterium sp. LRF_L2. The sequence continues at coordinate 496,673 of NZ_CBFFRI010000001.1, forward strand.
GGAAAATTTATCTGAGTCAATCACTTCTTTGGCAGCGGAATACGCATTTTCTTTATCACCTTTGTACATGTAAATGCGTGCCTGTAATGCTTTTACCGCATAATAATTCATTTTAATCTGCCTTTCCAAACTATTGCTGACTATGGGATCAGATTGTTTCAACAAGTCCCCAGCCAGACTCAGATCGTTCAAAGCAGAATCAATAACATTAGAAACTGTTGATGGCAATTTTGAATACTGATCTATTGAGGTCTTGTAAGGTATTGCTAGATCGTTGCTGCCTACCTCAAAGGAAGGCCCGAATAAGCGCAGTAGATCGAAGTGTAGCAGGGCGCGTAGGGCAAGCGCTTCACCTCGGATAATATTGTAATTATCACTCGATAGCACGGAACGATTCGTTTCGGTATGTTTAATTATATTATTAACAGCTGCTATGTTGGCATAGGCTGTATTCCAGACAGATGTAGTATAGCCAATGACTTTAGCAGAACTATAATCATACCGCGCCACTTCGTAAAAGTTTTGAGCAACTGTTGTGGGATTATAATTTTGAGCAAGTGCTGAGGCAAATCCCATTGTCAAATTATCACCATATAGACTTTGTGTTGCAAGTTGTGCGTACACACCTGATAGAGCCTGTTGAAATCCAATTTCAGACGAAAAAATATCCGATTCCGAAACACTCGATTTAGGTGACACGTCCAAATATTTGTCACAGCTACCTAGCAAGCATGTCAAGAATATTATCGTTGACGATAAATAAATTCTTCTTATAGTGTATATCAAATTTTTCATAATTCCTCTAAATTTAAAATCCTGCACGAATAGATAATGAAAATGTTCTTGCAAAAGGATTACTTGTTCCGCGCTCTATTTCAATAGAACTGAATTGTAAGAGATCATTTGTTATGGCTGATAGATATAGGCTTTGTACTCCTATCTTTTTTTGCCAAGCTTGCTGTGCAATATTATATCCTAAAGATAAAGAGCTTAGTTTTAATATATTATTGTCCTGCACAAAACGAGATGTGACACGGGTGTCAACAGTGCTAAGCCCAATACGTGTAAATTGACTTATATCTCCCGCTTTCGCCCATCCCAGGTCGTAAGCCCTACGATCTACATTTTCATTCGGATTAACCGATTCAACGCGATCCACCAGTGTTTGATTATATAGCTGTCCGCCAAATTGATAGCTCCATATCATTCCCAATTCAAAACCCTTATATCCTATATTTGTACCGAAATTACCATTCCACTTTGGATCAGTAATACCTACAGCTACTTTATCACTGGCGCTCCAATTGAAGGTGCGTACTCCATCCTTAGTCAGAAAGATTTCGGACCCTGTAGCCGGATCTACACCAAGAGAACGCACAGCATAAATGGTACTCATTGACTGTCCCTCTTCAAAGAGTATATTAGGGGCTGTCTGCGCATCGTTATTTTCGTTTAGAAGTTCATTCGACGCTTTTAGTCGATTGGAAATTTCCTTAAGAATATTCTTATTGGTATAGCCGTTTACGAAAACAGACCATGTTGTTCTCGATGAACGATTTTCAAGGATCTTGTAACGAGCAGAAAATTCAAAACCGTCATTTTGTACTTTTCCAAGATTTTCGGAAAATGAGGTGAAGCCCGTAGAGGGTGCTAAGCTGATAGTCGTCAAAGCATTCTGTGTAATATCCCGATAAGCATCTAACCGCACGTCCAATCGTTCGCGGAACAACACCGCATCCAAACCTATATTCAATTTGTTTACGGTCTGCCAGCTCAATTGGTCGTTCCCAAGACTCGTAAGTACAGCACCTAGTTCATTGTAATAATTGTTACTTACGCCATAAGTGTAACGTGTCTGCGCAGAGTATGCAGGAATGTTTAAGGATCCTGCAGTACCATAACTACCACGAATTTTTAAGCGATTGACCACTTCATTTTGTACAAAAAACTTCTCATTGTGTATATTCCAGCCTATCCCTGTAGACCAAAAATTACCAAAGCGTTTGTCCGTACCATATTGAGAAGATCCATCTCTTTTTATAGAGACGTCGAACAAAAATCGATTATCATAACTGTAGTTTCCGCTGTATAGCATACCTACGCGACGCACCGTACTTTCATCGCCTGTCGGAGTTCCATTCTCTTCATACTGATTGGCGTACAAAAGATTGTCCAGTTTGTCATAAGGAAATCCCTCTGCAACAATCTGTTTGAACTCATTGGTTGTACTGGCCAAGTTAAAAGATGCCGTAGATATCCACTGATGTTTGCCTTTTGAAAAGTTATAGTTGATATTAGTCAAACTTTCATAACCTGAAGCCTCATCATTTTTTGCAGTATAACTTCCTTTTCGATTTACATCTTCGATATTATCAAAGCGGCTGTCCTGAGCAGAAAAAAATTGGTCTGTAGACCCCAGCGTTTTGTTCAAGCTCAGGTTAGATTCTATAAAAAGGTTGCTCAATATATTGTATTTCACCTGAAAATTATTCGTAACGCCTAACTGTTTAGTCTTGTTAACCGAATTTAAGGTTGCATCATACAACGGATTGGTCACTCTTGAAGATCGGAACTGATCCATTTGCAAATTCTCCACATATTGCTGGACATTTCCCTCAGAATCGTAAGGGCTGAAATAGGGATTCATTTTTAGGTATTCGCTAAAGTTTCCATAAGGCGATTCATTGGCAACAGTATTATTAATCCGAATAGAGTTTCTAAATTGCACTTTTTTGACTTGATAGGAAAGGTCAAATTGAGCAGAATAATTGTCACGTGTTTGCCCCTTCATTACGCCTTCTTGAAGATCAGCCGCCGCGAGCAGGTTATATCTCAAATACTCATCACCACCTTGCAGGTTCAAAGAAGTACGATTATTTTTCCCAATCTGTGTGGGAATGCTTTTCCAATCGGTATCAATGCCATTTGCTGCATTTTTTAAGCGAGCATTATACTTTATTTCATTAGCGTAGCTTTCTTGGTAATTCGAGCCCGCGTAGATACCTACACGATTTTCGAAATCCAGCTTCTCGTAAGCATTGAGGTAGTTATAAACCGATAAATCAGGTGTAGACAGACGAAAATCGTTAGTTAATGATACTTGAATTTTACCCGGTTTTGGTGCAATCGTATTGATTACCATAACACCATTTGCCCCTCTCGATCCATATATAGCTGTTGCAGATGCATCTTTTAAAATCGTAACGCTAGCAATTCTATTCATATCAAGATCTACAATACGTTGCAGATCGACTTCAAAACCATCCAAAATAAATAACGGTTGATTAGGATTTGAGGACAGCTCGCCATTGACAATCGGAAAGGAGTTTTGGCCGCGCAATTGGATGTCTGGCAGCTGATTAATATTACCTCCTAACTCATTGTTTGCGATCATGCGGAATGAAGGTTCAATAGCTGAAATCCCTGCAAAAATATTATTCGCGGAAATCTTTTTCAATTCTTCTCCAGATATGGTTCGTGATGCGCCTGTGAAGCTTTCTGCATTACGGTTAAAAATACCCGTTACTACGACATCTTCTATTTCCTCGGTTTTTTCTTCTAGTTCCACCTGATACTTTATAGACGCAGTAATAGGGATCAGTAATTTTTTAAAACCTATATAATTAAATTCCAAAGCCTTTGCGTATTCAGGTACATTTATACTAAAATTCCCTTTACTATCCGTTTTGGTGTGAATATTTTTTTCTCCTATACCTACGGTAACGCCGGCCATAGGTTGTTTTGTCGTACTGTTAAGAACCTGCCCCTGTAAAAGTATATACTCCGCTTTTTCTTCATCGATCAAGACGATGGTTTGATTCTTAAGAATATGAATGACACCCGAAGAAGGATTAAAATATTGTCCTAATATATCTACAACACTAGCGTTGCGAAATTTGGCATTTATTTTTTTTTGAAAATCTATTTTTGACGAAGTAAATACAAAATCGTAATTTGTCTGTCTACGAATTTCAGTTAAAAGTTCGTTAAGTGTAATCCCATCTTTTTCTATCGTAACTGTTCGGTTCTGCGCCGAAGCAGTATGATATAATATACAGGAGAGTACTACAAATACGAATCTAGCTAGTACCTTTTTATAAAAAGTCCCCATAAATTGATTTTGTTAAGACCCTCTACTTTTTAGGAAGCAGAAAGAAGTCTAGGTTAGTAGTTAATGATTTCAGTTTCTGTTGTTTTCTACGTTTAGGTTGATTCACTCTAATCCATGATATACACCTCCTTCCCTCGGATATCAAATTTCAGTTTGCTCATCTTTGCTATTATTTCCAAAAGCTCTGGTAGTTTTTTCTTTCGGGAGATCTGCCCCCAGAATTTGTCTGTTGGCACAGGACCTTGATACAGTATATCTACATCATACCAGCGGCTGATCTGCGACATTACCTTTTCAATCGGTTCGTCTGCAAAATAGAAGACATTATTTTTCCATGCGAGTGTTGCATCCAAATCTGCCACATCTTTGGTCAATCCTCCCATGCCCAACAATGCTGCTTCGTTCGGCTTCAAGAACAGCTCCACCCCAGCATATACAGATTTAACCTTCACACTTCCTTCGATCAACGTCGTACGTACGCTCTCCTCTTCTGGATAAGCCGAAAGATTAAATTCTGTTCCATATACGCGAAGTTCCTGCTGCTGCTTTCCCGAACCACTAACAACAATAAATTGCCTTTTTTTGTCTTTAGCTACGTCGAAGTAGGCTTCACCTTCAAATGTAACACGTCGCTCATCCGCCGTAAATGTAGTCGGAAAGCTCAACTTAGAATCCGCATTGAGATGGACAATAGTACCATCAGAAAGCACCACTTTATACGTCCCACCGCGCGGTGTTCTTATCGTATGAATATGGTTTGCAAATCGCTGATTGCCCTTCAAATCGGACAAAAACCGCAAAACTAAACTTCCGTCAATAGATCTTTCCATTGTAACGCCCTCTCTTTCGAAGGTTTTACCCGCAGCAAGATTCGCTAAAGCAATACGAGTACCATCAGCCATTTCCAGTACAGCTTCCTCTTGGGCAGGAAGTAGATCCTCCGAATGCGCTGGCCCTTCGACGATCTTTTGTTGGGTTTCCTGCTTCGGCGCTGTATCCGTGAGAGTCCATTCATGCTTCGTAATTGTAGTTTTATCAATTAAGAATGGCATGAGTATGAACAAGAATAAGGCTGCGACGCCTGCCCATTTCCAATAATTAATTTTTCGAATGGGCCGATCTATTTGCTCTAAAGCATATATCGCCTCTAATATCTGTTCTTGTTTTTCTGGTGCTATATCGACTAATTTCTTTTCTTGATAAAAAGCATCCAAAATTTCGGCATCCAATAACTCCTGCGATTGTTCACTTTCGAAATAGCCATCCAACTCCGCACGTTCCTCCGCGGTTTCCTGCCCGCTTAAACAGCGGTCTAGTAGGTATCGTAATTTATTATCGTTTGGGGTATCCATCTGTATCGTGTTTAGCGGAGTGAGCCAACTAAAAATATTCTAAAAAACAACGGTAATAAAAATCAGATTTGCAACACAAAGCTGATTTTATTGCCGTTGTATAAATATGACAGTTGAAAAAATACTTTGGGGGGTAAGGATTAAAAAAAAATTAAAAATATTTTAAGAAAAAGTGAAGAAGCACAACAAATGGCATTTCTTTCATGTTAGCAAGGCAATAAGCACGGATGCTTTTCATAGCCTGATCCAAATTCCACTTAACGGTTTCAGGGGATACATGAAGTATATTCGCAGCTTCATCCCGCTTAAGGTATTGCTCTCGGATCAAGCGATAGGTTTCCTTTTGCTTAGGAGGTAACCGATCAACCGCTTCTTGCAGCATGCGTTGAAATTCTTTATCCTGCACCAAATAGTCTGCCTCGGGATAAACACGTATTAAGGCAGCCCGTGCCTCCTCTTGCGCATAAGCCTTATAGCTGTCCTGTTTTTTAATAATATTCAGGGTAATATTCTTTGCCAGAACATAAAGCCAAGCTTCAAAATTATCAAGAGAATGGAGAAGATGTCTGTTAATCCAGACTTTGACAAAAGTGTCCTGCACAATATCTTCAGCCATCCATTCATTGTTAGTCACGCGCAATGCCGTGGTGTAAATATTAGGACGATAAGTATCAAACAAGCTTTTAAACGCTGACTCATCGCCATCGCCCACTTGTTTTAAAACGACATTACTAATCTCCTTAACCATGCTCATTTGAATTTACCTCAGGCAATAGCTTCCGCTCATCACCATTCAATCGTCCGCAAATATAACAACGTTCACACTAAAGTCTATAATTTTAATAGATTTTATTTATACTCAATATAAAACTTCAAAATACGTATAGATGTAAACCAGTATTTGTGAAATTATCAGCTTTACTACTTGTATCAAAATTCAAAAATAACCAGCAAATATCCAACAACACCATTAAAAATCAATAAAATAAACAGAAAATAAAATTAAAAACGATAAAAAAAATCAATATACAGTTGCGCAAACACACCAAAAACTTTCCCAGCTCGGATCAGCCCCCCCCTGTGAATTCACTTTTTGACTATATTTTCAATTATCTCCATTTCTTTACTTTTTTAAATGTGAAAAAAACCAATTATGACAGGCTATTTCCGACTGACTGAACAAAAATAGGCAGCTAATCAACAAAAAAAAGTGCTTGAACCGACTTGTCGGACGATTGGCGGGTGATGGTTTACATCTTGTCGGAGACTGTCGGATGGATAACCTTTCTTCTGGTCTTCTTATAACAAACACGCTATCATCTTCGCTAATTGTTCGGTCGCTGAAGTACATTTATGATACTCCCGTTATACTGTTTGGTTACTTCAGTAAAGAAAATGTATAACGACAGTAAGAAAAAAGTAAAGCGGCGATCGAAGAAAGGGCGAAGTTGGTCCGAAGAAAGTCAGAACAAAGGCAGAACAGAGCTAGAACAACGATCGAAGAAAAGTTGGCTAGACTTAATACTTTCTTCATCTTCAAAACAATCATAATGCAAATATTGCATTACCTATTTGCCCTATATCTGCATTCTTATTCATCAGATTCTGTGAAAGATTCTTTATCCAATTGAAAGTAAAGTATAGCATGGATAACTATTGACCAAATTAACAAAAAAACTGCCAATGGTATTTTAGTTTCATTCATTATTAGTATAAAGACCAATCCATATCCTGTGATCACTATAACAAAAGTGTTCCAAGCTATGTATAAGCCTAAACTTTTAAGGTATGTAGGCTGATGTTTAGCTAACCAATGATCTTTCAATAATTGAAAAGGCAGTAGACTAAGTAATCCAAATGCTGTGCCTGCAAATAAAAAATTAGGACTTATTTTATTCCAATAGGCTTGCACACTGATAAACCGTTCTGCATAATAGGTATACTCTCCAGAAATCATTTTAGGCCAATAATCAGAAGTGATCAAAATCGGAAAAATCAGGTAAGCTACCACTAAATTGACAAGAAGCTTTTCTTTCATAACTTATGTATTTATCAAGGACAATTCGAAGATAATGTATTTAATGGAAATTCGTTTTCAATTACACTTGATACTATTCTAGAAACTTTCAATTGAGTGATTAAGGATTTGCCTGAAGTCTTGAAATCATTCTTTCTACATGCATTAAAGAAAATGATAATTAAAAAAAAGATACAGATAAGACAAAAGGTTTTTTTAAATTTCATAAAACGTTTAATAGTTTGGACAGCCAAATATAGCATATATATACATCAAATAAAACAGAATAATTAAACAATTAAAAATGTATAATAAAGAGTTTTCGTAAGCGTATTTATTTGAAAAATTTAACATATAGATATACTATAAGTAGTACAAATAGAATTCCGCCTCCTATGAAAAAGTACGAGCTCCCTCTATGGAGTGCTTTACTAGTGGTAAGCGACTCATAAGTTTCCTCTTTTGTTGAATGGTCTTCGGATAAATATGCGTTGGATTCGACACTTGAGGATCCGGAAGCCGTTTCTGTCACCAGTATGAATCCTGAGGTTGCTCTTAAACCGCTGTCGGGATGGTAGGTAAAGGTGCTGTCTGTCCAGAAATACCATTGCCGATTTTGACTGTCTTGCTGTAGCCACTGGTATCTGTGCTGCACTGTTTTGCTTTCTTCCGTTAGGGTAGTGCTTCTACTCTCCTGCTGTACTTTTTCTTTATACGTACGGCAGGAGAATAATAGTATGATTATTAGTGTTATTGTGATTGTTTTCATAAGGTTTTTATTATGTAATGCCTTTGCTCTAGCAAAGGGCAAAAGCATTACTTTTTTTAATAAAGTTGTGCCCCTCAAATACGAGCTGACTTCTTTTTTGTCCTTTGCCAAGACAGGGCATTACTTTTTTCTTAATAAAAAAGTAATCAAAAAATCAAGGCTAGGTTATTTCTACTATCTTTTATCGTAAATTCTTAAACGAAACAAACTCGCTTCGCTCAGACAGTGTTTCGTTCTTAACAGAATTTCCTGATCAAAGATTTCCGTAGAAAGAACCAAGGCCATTCCTAAAAAGATCGCTTTGCAATGATTTCCTTTCGCAAGCTCTAAAAATCGGTTTCAAGGTGTTATTTCTTGTACAATTGTTTTTCCTTTACAACTTCACGACTTTACAATCAAGTAACCTCGTAACTCCTTCATCACTTCGTAACTAATATCAACGACTTCACGACTTTACGAATCAACGACTTTGCAAAAAATGTAACCTTGTAACTCTTCTATCACTCTGTAACTAATACCTCACTACCCAATCGGATAGTGCGTAGATTGTTGTTTGATGTCGGCGTTTGGATAGTACTTGGTTGTTGACGTTGCCTTCAATGCTGGTGATGTACTTGTCGGTTGTGGTTTTGATGAGGCCGACGTGGTTGATCCGCTTGGCGCTGCTGCTGTAGATGCCGAAGAGATCGGCCGGCTTTGGTGACGACGTGTCGCATCCCGATCTGCTTGTGCAATAGGATCGCGCTGTGGGAAAGAGTGCCGGGCTCCAGTTGCAATTCCAAATGGCGGTTGCTATGAAGAATTATGGTCAAGGAGGGAAAATTAAAAAAAGAAAACTAAAGGGGCTTTCATTTTGATGCCCCTTTAGTTTGATATAAGGTTTATCCCTGATTAACCTTTATGAGGTTTCTTTGCAGCTTCAATAAGTTCTTTCATTTCCATCTTGATGTAATCCACATTTGGTGTTGATCCTGTCAGGAAGTAGCGGATATTGCCTTCTTTGTCGATAACAAATTTTGCAGGTATCCCTTGTACCCCATATTTAGCGGCCATAACCTGACCCGTTTCTGCATCTTTTTGATCGTCATAAAGAACTTCAAAAGGATAATTGTTTTTTTCGATGAAAGATACGACGTTGGTTTTGTAATTCTTATCACGTTCCCAGGTGTTGATGAATAAAAATTGTACATCCGAATCGTTTTCGTATTGCGCTTGTGCAGCTTTCATACCAGGGAAAGATCGTATACAAGGTTGACACCATGTGGCCCAGAAATCAAGTATTACTACCTTACCTTTCAAGCTTGCTAAGGAAACCTTTTCGCCTTTTAAGTTGGTCAATTCGAAAGCTGGTGCAGGTTTAAATGTTGCCATCTCCTTAATATGGTCACGGATTGATTTTACTAACTCTTCGTCCATACGATCAAAGTAGCTTTCGAGCCCACTGTCTGAACCATTCAGGGCTATGTATAGCTCTTTCATCTTATCCTTTTGTGCGAATGTACCTTGCTTGTAGATGATTTCAAGCTGTTGCAAAGCTTCGAGTTTACGTCCTGCAGCTTCTAGTCCTTTGAAGTAGCTACCACTAAAACGAGAAGCTTGGTCAGGAACTAAAGAAATAGCTTTTTCAATGATATGTAAAGCCTCTAATTGTTTGCCCTGAGCGGTGTAAACCTCGACCAACTGACTGACATATCCCGGATAACCAACACCTGCAAATCCGGATTTACCATCTCTTTGCTCTTTCGGCAGACGAATATAGTATTCGGCGTCATCGATGGCTGTCTGGATCAATGGTAAGGCTGTGACGGTATCACCTTGCTGCAAAAATTTTGTCGCTACGGGGATATACCCTTGTGCGCGCCAAAAGCGTTCATTCATCTGTCCTAGGTAATAGATGGCTCTGTCTTTATTGCCCTCATCGGCAAAAGATTTTGCTAAGCTGGCAATCACGTAATCATAGGTAATGTTATTGTCTGAAGTTTTGTTAACAGGCCAGGTTTTGATTAGGTACTTATAGCTTTTTTCCTTCGCATCGGCTCCCTCTTGTTTGTAGTAGACATTTTGGATATAGCTGTCGCGTGCTACCTTGCTTTTAGGGAATTTCCTGGTCGTGATTACACGCAAGGAATCTGCCGATTCTTTTTTCCCCAGACGGCCCAGGTAATCCACTGCACGCTCATAGTCTTCGACCGATTTGGATTTCTTTGTCGCTGCGATAAGGTCTGCGGCCAGACTGTCTTTCGCTTCGGGCGTGCCCTCCCGCAAGACCCTGTTCAGTTCCTGATTTCTACTCCTACTATCGGGAGACTGTGCCCGTAACAATGCGATTGGCCAAGCTGCAAGTAATGCGAATGCCAGAACTATTCCGTAAAATCTGATCATGTTTTTGTGATATTATAATTGTATATTTTGTTGTGTAATGAGCCCGCTGTCACATGTTTATTGAAAAGGCTATCTAACAACGTTATCAATGTTAACGAAGCAATCCGGCGATGTCAGAACGCAGATTGCCTCGTCATATTTCTCGCAAGGAACGCGTTATTTTTAGTAGTACTCGACTTTCTTTAAACCTTAGGTCTTCGGTGCCATACCGATAATCTTACCAAACCCTGTATAGGCCGTATTATAGGTTAGGTCATTCGTGGCAGATACGTCAAAATAGTACACTTTTCCTTCGCTGCCATTCCACGTCGCGACCATCAGCGTAGGCAGATTAGTTCCCCGGGCATCCTTATCAAATTCGATAAAGGTAACCTCTTCTCCCCCACCAAACGTATAGGGAGCCGTATAACTATCCGACAGGTATTCGTAGCGGTATAGGGTATTGCCCGATGCATAGAACAAATAGCCTCCTGTTCCCGAACTTTCCACAGCAGACATCGAGGCGGCATTCGGCGCATGGATCACCTGCTTGCTGATCGTCATGGCCGGAGCCGAGGTGGGTACGGTATTCTTGAAGCGCAAAAGGTAAGGTGTTCCCGCATCATCTTTCATAACTGCATCGTGGTAGTGTTCCTGATAGGACGGAGTCATAGAGAACATATCTAGGCCTACATCGTTCATGTCAAATATATCCTTATTGCTCGCTGATGTAGCGAAGGCACTCAGAGTACTGTAAGTTACGCTGTAAAATCTACGATTTTTATTATCGTACATGACCAGCGGGTGGACAGAAGTGGTATACCTGTAATATGGCGCAAGAAACGGCGCCAGCTCATAGTCATATCCGTTTGCCGGTGAGGCCAGTGGTTCGGCCCATTTTTTAGTACCGGGAAATCCCCCGACATAATTCGTATGCAACAGTCCGTCGTTGATACTAATTCCTAATGCAGTAGCCTGACTTCCTGATGACGACAAGTATCCGCTCCATCCCAGCCACTGCGGCTTGATTTGGGAAGGAGGCGTAAAAAACAGGTAATTGTAATCAAATTTTTTCTCCATCGTCAGGTAATTTATCTCTACCCCATCTGTTTCCGACCAGATGTAGAAGCGTTTCCCCACATCAGACAGATTATCGGTCACGTTGGCTTTTGTGATGGTAATCCCCAGAGGATTGTGGAGCGGGTGCGATGCATTGCGGTCGGAATAAATATTATGGATGGTCGTCCCATCTGTCCGGATCATGGACAGATCCGCATATCCGGCCTTGTCTTCCAGAAACATCCAGCCCGTCGTAAATACATCGCTGATCACCAGATCGTAGAAGTGATACGCGGATACGCCGGTCTTGTTACTCGTGACCTTGTAGGTCAGCCGGTAACTCTCGCCCAGGGTAAAGATATTCCCGTCGATGCTGTAGTTCAAATCTCTGGTGAATGCGATCGTATCATAAGGCTGCGCATAACTGACTCCCTGTGTGTTGCGATAAGCGAACCACAGGTAGCTTACGTCATCGGTATTGCCGTTCAGCTGGATCTCGGGAACGAGAGACAGTGTCTCGTTCTGTGCGATATGTATGGTCTCCGTATTTTCCGTATCCGTGATCACAATATCCCCCAGGTAATCGTAGTCGTAGTTGCCGTCGTCTTTATAGCAGGACGTCACGAAGAGTCCGATCATCAAGAAGTAACAAAGGCTTATATTAAATTCTTTTTTCATCATGAACATATTTTATAGGTCAATTTAATGTTACTCGTTCTCCGTTTTCGTCAATCAAAGGGCCGTTGGCTAGCTCGTATTCGTAGAGCTCTACCTTAGCCTTTTGCCAAATGAAATTTAGAAACTGGGGATACGAAGAAAGACGGGTATTCCAATCCAGTTCGACTCCATCTCTGGCTTCATAGTACGCATCGGCCAAAACGGAGTTCAAAAAGCGGATCTTAGTTTCTGAATAGGTTCCGAAATAGGTTGCCCAAAACGAATCCCATATAGAAGGCTTGGTAAGCTGATCCGTGAAACTGAACCTATACTCCAAAGTACTGTATATCGTACTGGTCACCACATGGTCGTATCCAGGTAGGAAATCATCGGATTCACCGATGTGAAGAAATACCTGATAAGTACTGTCCTTGAGATCTTCAGTGCGGTACAGGATCACTGGAACCTCCGTATTGTAGGAATTGGCCGGGATAATCGCTTCTCCGATTTCAAAATGGTGTCCTTGCGTAGCCGTAGAAGCCTCATCGATAACCAGATTTACCTTGCGGTCATAATCTGTGGCTAGGCCTATAACGTGTAAATTGAGGTAAAAAGTATCCTTCGTGATCGTTTCAGGTTCCAGCGCAAAGCTGCGGTAGATACTGTCTGCAGTACTGCCCGCAGTATTTTTGTAGAAATAAACATAGGCCTTATCCGTATTGTAAATCAGCCGCTCGTCTTTGGCGCAGGAGAAGATGGTGCCGAACGTAACAAATAAAAGAATGCTTTGAAATATTTTTTTCATTTTTTAAATATTAATTTAAACAAAAAACCATTATTTATTCTGCACCTGGGTTGAATTCCAGTTCGTCATCCGGCAATGGCAGTACGTACATACTTTCCGTCATCACATTACTGCTTGGGCTATTCGGAATACTCAGGATATTCTTTCGCTTGAAATAGTACCACAGCTGGCCTTCCGCATAGAACTCTTTACGATACTCTATAGCAATGGCAGCATTCAACTCCTCAGTGGTCCTCACGTCTGTCTCAGTAAGCATAGGAATGAGTCTTGATGTCCGCACGGCATTCAGGTAGCTCAATCCTTCACTGACTGTAGGCGAAGCCTCGGCAGCGATGTAATAGACTTCGGGCAACCTGATCAGCGGAATCAATCTTTGCTTAACATTAGCCGAATTGTCTGCATAGTATTTTTTGGTATACACTATACTCTCCGTCAGCTGGCTCCATCTATTCTGTGCTGCTGTGAGCGAACGGATATCCTGGCCGTAGCCAGAAGCATTCTGCTCATATAGGGAGGATAATATTGTCAAGGTTGTGTACAGATCTGAAGATTCGGCGGTAGTAGTGGTTCCGCTCTTGAAATAGTTGTTGGCTAGCGCATCCATGCCGGTCACGTACAGCGAGAACAAGTGCTCGTTGGTAAAGGTGATGTCCGAACTTTCGGATGTGGCGTCTGTGTTGATCGCTGTCGTAGTCACAAAGGAGACCGACGCGTTATTGATTACCTCCTCCGCATAGTAGAGCGCATTATCCTTGTCCCCGACATACAAGTATACACGAGCCAGCAGCGACTTCACAGCCCAATAGTTGAGGTGATTTTGCCGGTAGGTCATGAAGAGTGCCCAGGTTCCTTTGAGAGAGGTATCTCCCTGGTTGTCGGCGATACGATCCAGCCCCGGGGAAACGGAAAGCAACGATTCTGCCTCCGAGAGGTCAGCCAGGATCAGCTTGACTACTTCTTCCACCGTTAGGCTCTGCGTAGGTGTCACGCTATAGGTAGTGACATAGGGAATAGCTATTCGCCCAGCATTCACACCATCAAGATAGGCCGGAGCATAGAGCCGCAGCAGGTCAAAATGTAAAAATGCACGGAGTGCCAGTGCTTCACCTTTCACGATGTTAAAAGCATTCTCAGAGGTTAGTACCGAGCCGCGCTCTTCGATGTTTTTCAGTATGTAGTTGAGATTTGCGATGGCATTGTACTGATTGGACCAGATGTTGGCGATTGTTTGCTTAACGTTCAACTGACCTGAAAGCTCTTCGGATTCATAGTTGTAATAAGCTGCCTCGCCATAATAATCTGTGGTTTGAGCAGATTTATTTTGATACTGCTGTGCAAGGACATCGACGAATCCGAAACTTAAATTTGTGCCATAAATACTGGTAGAGGTAAGCTTCTGATAAACACCGGTTAGCGCATCTACAAATCCTTGTTCTGTAGAAAATTGATTATCCTCACTAAATTCATTCGATGGTTGTACGTCCAGCCATTTGTTGCAAGCTCCCAACAATAAGATAAGGGATAATGTTATGATGCTGTAAAAAATATTTTTCATGCTTTGATATCTTAAAATGAGGTAGATAGTTGGAGGGTAAATGTCCTACTAAAAGGATAATCAAGGCCTCTCTCCCGCTTAATGCTGCTAATACGGAACACATCGCTTGTGAAAGCCGTAATACGCGTATTACTCAACCGACACCTTCTGTTGAAGGTGTCCTTGAAACGATAATAGACAGATAAACTTTCCAGAGACAATAGGTTGTTATCCTGCACAAAACGTGAGGTAGCGTATGTAGGATCCGATATAGAAACCCCTCTTTCATCCAACAAACCTTTGAAGAAAGTAATGTCTCCAGGCTGCAGCCAACGCTCTTCGGCTACACGTCTGTCTACATTGTAAAGGTCTACATTTACATTTTCTACACGCTCGACCAATGTCTGGTTGTAAGCTTGTCCTCCGTATTGGAATCTGAAATAAGCGTTTAGTCCTACACCTTTTATTTCTAAATTGGCACCAAAAGTTCCTTCTATTTTAGATCGGGTGTCACCTACAATAATCTGATCTACGGGATCATACGTATTGGTTATCTTACCATCTCTCGTGAGATAAATTTCCCGACCTGTAGCAGGGTCGATTCCTAAGGACGGTACAGCCCATATTGCAGTGGTAGACTGTCCCACTTCATATTTAGTCACTGGACGTGAAGAATAAGTTGTATCAGCAGTCTCGTTCAACTTGGCTATCGTATTGGAAATCCGCGAGATCTTATTCTTGACTGAAACAAGATTTAGAAAAACGGAAAGATTATTTCTGTTTGCATTGTCATTGATTACATTGTACCTGAAATATGCTTCCCATCCTTTTGAGTTCAGATCACCAATATTTTCGCTATAGGTGCTAAAACCGGTAGAAGGAGCTGAAGATATTGTTGCAATAGATCCCTCTGTATTTTCAATGTAATAGTTTGCCGAAATATTCAGCTTATTAAATACTGTTAGGTCCAGACCAAGGTTATTTTTTCTAGTTTTTTGCCAACTAAGCGCACTATTACCAAAAGATAACAGATATGTCCCCATGATTCCCCTGTATTCCGAATCATTATAATAGCGACTCGTTGACGTCCCCAGATAACTAGCAAAATTCTGTGATCCTGTATACCCCAGTGAATACCTCAATTTGAAACGGTTCAGCCAGTCTATATTTTTCATAAATGTTTCTTTCTCCAAATTCCAGCCTGCACCAAGCGACCAGAACGGTGCCATTCTATTGTCTTTTCCAAACTGAGAAGATCCATCGAGACGATACGAAACATCCAGTAAATATTTACTGTCATACGCATAAGAACCATTAGCAAAAAGGCCTGCAAGCCTCGTATAGCTTTCTGAACCTTCGGGTGATGTCCCGGAGGGATATTGGAGACCCTGTGTCAGGCTTTTTAGATTTGCATTTGGGAAACCGATTACAGAAAAAAGTTCTGTATCATATTTTGTCTGCTGTAAATTTCCTCCCAATGTCGCAAAAAACAGGTTTCGGCCAATGGATCTATTTAAATTAGCGGAGAGGTTTCCCTCAAATCCAGATCTCTTACCATAGGCTTTGTCGTACGATCCTTTTTCTAATGTGGTAGTTGCGCTAAAGGATGTATGCTGTGCCGGCAAAAACTCATCGCTTTCATCCGCTTGATATTGATACGCAAATGTTCCGTTTAATCGCAGCCAGCTTTTTACTTGCCATTGCGCTGAGAAATTATTAACAAAACTCTTATATCTTGATTGGTCAACAATTCCCAACGTAGCGTTGTATAAAGGGTTAGTGGGTCTGCCAACATAACCGTCCAGATTATCGTAACTATCAAACAGAGTGAGACGATTTCCACTATTATCATATACCTCTTCGAGGTACAGTTTCAGACTACCGTCCTCATTGTAGGGTGTCCAATAAGGGTTTAGTTGAGCATACTGCGTAAAAGATCCGTAAGGAGAATTATTTGCTGTATTACTTATGATGGTCAAGTCGTTTTTAAACTGAAAATTTTTGACACGATAAGACAAAAATGTATTACCGGTCAATGTTTTACGATCAGACCCTTTCATTACCCCTTTGGTATCGTAATAATTCAAACTGACACCATAAAGCGCATTATTGTTTGATCCACCTTCAAGGTATACATTATGTTTTTGTCCAATTCCTGTGCGTAAAGGCAGCGCCATCCAATCGGTTTCTACACCACTCTCAATTGCTTTTTTACGGGATTCGTAATAATAAGCAAGGTTCTGCTCGCGTTGATTCCATCCGTGATAGGTGTACACGCCTGCCTTTTCCTCCAATTCCAACTTTTCACGGGCGTTCAGGATGTCGTATCCGGATAGGTCTGGCATTTCAATAGTCGTATTACCTGTATAAGTAATTCGAATTTGACCTTCTTTGGGTTGAATAGTTTCAATGACGACAACACCATTGGCCGCCCTTGATCCATATATGGATGTCGCGGTGGCATCTTTCAGGAGATTCACGCTTTTGATGCGCGTGATGTCCAGATCATTGATCCGGGTCAGCGATACTTCAAAACCATCCAGGATAAACAAGGGTGTGTTGACACTATTGGCGTAGTTGAACGTGTTTGTTGAAGACGAGCTAATATCAACAAGGCTATTGCCCCCGCGTAATGTAACTTCGGGTAAAGCGTTTGGGTTAGACCCTAAATTGATATTTTCCGGAAGTTGGAAAGAGGGATCCAATGATTTAAGTGCAGTCAGTACGTTGTCACTAGTGACCTGCTGTAACTCTTCTTGCGTAAAAGATCTTGCAGCCCCCGTGTACATTTCTTTTGGACGTTCGAAAAGACCCGTGACGACCACATCTTCTATTTTTTCCGTTTTTTCTTGTAAATAGATAATATATGTGCTCGCTGATGATAATTTGAGAACACTTCTTTCATAGCCTAAAAAGGTTGCTTCAATCTCCCTGGCATACTCAGGAATATGTAAGGAAAATTCCCCATCTTCATTTGTGCGTGTCTTAATTGCTTTCGGTAAAAAACTAATCGTTACTCCTTGTATAAGATCTCTACCCTTTTCAGTTGATACACGACCTGTTATAGTTCGATATTTAGCTTTTGTTTCGTCCATCAAAATGATATTCTTATCTTTATAAACAAAAACGACCCCGGACTGTACGTTGAAGTATGTCTCTAAAACATCTTCCAGATCTGTGTCTTTAAATTTTGGATTAATTTTTTTAGAAAAATTGAATTTTGAGGTCATCGACACAAAATCATACCCGGTCTGTTGTCTCAAGTCGGTCAGCAACTCATCCAGCGTAATATTTTCTTTGTCAATATTGATCTTCTGTTGAGCCGAAACAACGTTAATGAGACATACACATAGTAGTGTGAAGTAAATTTTTATATTTTTTTTACAATCGCTTATATTCATAGCGGTACGGTTTAACGGCAGTATAGCTTGTTAAAAATGTTTAGGTGAATAGTTCTTAATTTAGGTGATTTTATTTTTTTTGGAAAGGTTTAATCAGTCAAATAGACCTCCTTTCCTTTTATAAAATACTTGATATCCTGCGTTTTTTCAAGCATATCCAATACTTCAAACAATGATTTATCTCTGGAAATTTGTCCCAACAGCTTCTTCTCTACCGCAGTTTTTTGATAACGGATTTTGACACCGTACCATTTTTCTAATTCGACACAAACTTTAGTCAATGGGGTTTGTTTAAAATAGAATATATGATTCTTCCAAGCCAATGCGACATCAATATCTGCATCGCCAACATGAAAATCGGATCCTACATTGATTTCCTTCGACGGATGCAACAAAATCGGATGAGGATCTAACCCTAATATTTGAATAGAGCCTTCTAACAACGTAGTAGTACTGGTTACATCATTTTTTAAAGCTTTTATATTAAATTTAGTTCCTAATACTTGAACTATGTAATCCTTCCTATTAAAGTCTCCTGATACATGGACATTAAAGTGACGATCCTTAGATTTTGCGACTTCAAAATAGGCTTCTCCATTTAGATATACATGCATTTGTCGATCGTTGAACGTAACAGGATACTTCATTTCCGTTCCAGAATTCAAGTATACCACCGTGCCATCAAGCAATCTCACAGAAATTCTTTTGCCGAAAGGCACTTTTAACGTGTGATACAATTGTTGAGCACTTAAATTTTTAGTACTATCTATATAGCTGTATGACACACGATCAGATTCTTGCTTAACTAAAATATTACCTTCGGAACTGATAATTGCGGAATCCTGGGCCAACAAACTAAACCGTTTTCCCGACGAGAAAACAAGATGGATATCTTTTGCCCTTAAATCGATATTAGACTCCTTTTTCTCCCTAAAAAAGCCATCAAAATGCTGCGCGACTTGATATTCTATTGAATGCAATGGGAATAAGTCCCTGTAGACATAAAAAGGTAACATCAACAGCAAAACAATCGCTGCAACGTATTTTAAAAGACTTAAGATGTTGATATTACGAACAGTTTTCTCCCGATTTGTAGAAAGACTTTTTTCTATGCGTCCCCAGACTTTATCGGAGGGGGAATGTCCTAAATTATTTTTATAAAAAGCTTGAACGATCTTTCTCTCTAGTTCATCATCTTCTAGATAACGAAATATAGACATCAGAGTATCCCTTTCTTGTATACTTGCAGAGCGGTTCAAACATTTCGTTATCAAATAATCTATATAATCTTTGTTGAAATTCATGATTAGTATCACAATATGCCATCGGTAATTATGGAATATTACTATTTGTTCCTATAATATTAAGACTTCATGAAATGCAACTTTGGGGGGGGGGGAATTATTATTTTTCTTGTAGATAATATAATATCGCAACCAACGGAATATCTTTTAACAATTCAATCATAATTTTGCGGATCTTTTTGACGGACTCATCCAGATTCCATTTAACTGTTTCAGGAGAAACATTCAGTAATTTAGCAACTTCTTTCCTTGATAAACCTTCATTTTTCACCATTTTATAAGTTAACTGCTGTTTTGGAGAAAGATTTTCTATAGCGGTATGGTAAGCCTTCTCTAAATCTACATATTCGGTATCCTTATAATCCATCGCTGCAAAAAATACATCATGAAGTATGAGATCTAAAGGTTCATGAGAAGGTTTTAAACTTCTAATCTTAGTCAAAAACACATTTTTTGCAACCCGGTATATCCATGCATTAAAATCTTCAACATTCGTCAACTTTTCGCGGTAATGCCATAAACGGATAAAAGTTTCTTGCAAAACTTCTTCCGAGACAAATTCATCATCACAAAGATTAAAAATAGTGGAATAAATATTTACTTTGTAGCGTTCATACACCTGCCTATACGCCTTTTCCTTTCCGGCAGCTAAATCCCGAATTAACTCCAATACTTCTAAATCATGATTACTCTCCATCACAGCTTTATATTGACAAAAAAAAACAGTTATTACATCAAATTTGATAATTACTATCCAAAATAAGCGATATTTTTCTCCTTTTCACAAAAACAACAACACTAAAATCAACAATAATATCGTCATTTAAAAAAAACATATATATACGGATCAAATTTTTATTAAAAAAAAAAACGAAGGGTTTCTATTTTTTTTATTTTATACAAAGATAAGTAGGTTTACCCAAAAGTCTATAAGAATAGTAGTTTTTATTTTCACTTTACTTCTTTTCATCCATTAAAGTCTATATATTTGCTCCGGAGACATTCTTTAATGAATGTTTTTTTAGTTGGCTGATTAAACGACATAATTTCATCTAGAACATACATACGGTTAAAGTATTTGTAATTAAATCTTAAAATCGGTATCATTGAGGAAATGAACATATATAGCGAACTTTCTGATGGCCTTTTGGTTGACTTGCTTAAAAAGCAAGACAGTAAAGCTTTTACGGAATTGTACAACCGATATTGGGGCGTTATGTTTAGCCATGCACGTCGTATGGTGAAAGATGATGATTTGGCGCGGGACACCGTGCAAGACATTTTTTCTAACCTTTGGGAAAAACGAGGTAAAAACTTAACTATAGAAAGTTCTATTTCCGGCTATCTCTATAAATCTTTACGATACAAGATAATTAATCTTATACAGCGGCAAAGAGTACGAGAGGACTACCTAGGTCACCTGGAAAGCTGGCTGGATTCAAGCCACAACGATGTAGCAAATTTGGTAGAAACACTTGAGCTAAATCAAATAATCGAGTCGGAAATCGACAATCTACCTCCAAAGATGAAGGAAATCTTTCTAATGAGCAGAAGTGCTTACCTATCGTACAAAGAAATTGCCGAGAAAACCAACATATCAGAAGGAACAGTAAAAAAACAAATATATTACGCTTTAAAAATACTAAAAAGCAAAATAATATATACAATTTCCTTAACAACCATGAAATTTATATTCTGGCTATACCTAAAATAAGTCCCTTTTAGCTTTTTTTCACAACGCATATACCACTATTAACCAAACTAACTGTCTTTACATTTAGACGGGGTTAATTGGACATATATGAACAACAGAAAAAACGATATAAAAAGTTTATTGCAACGATATTTGAAAGGTAATAGCACCGATATAGAAAGAAAATCGATTGAACAATGGTATTCGTACACTGCAAAACAGCAAGCTAACCCAGCAAATAATCTTGACTACGAGGAAATCCAAAAGCAAAGCTTAAGTGAAATACTACACAAAAAGGACGATTTGCAAAAAGGCTCGGGCTTTAGATCTATAAAATATTGGCTTCCTTCTGCTGCCGCCTTATTATTATGCGTTTTGGGTCTCTTATGGTTTAAGTCCGACAATAGAAATACGCTGCCTCAAGAAGTCAGTATTTCGGAAATAACTTCAGGCGACACCAGGGCGACCTTAACTTTCGAGAATGGCAAAAAACTAATATTAAACAACCATAAAGAAGGGATAGAGGTCAGAGATAATATTATCTATGCAGATGGGTCAAAAATAACGGACGATGAGCAAAATTTCGACCAAATCAAACAGCAAAATTTGGTATTATCTATACCACCGGGTGGCACCTATCAGGTTAGGTTGTCAGATGGCACGCAGGTTTGGTTAAATGCTGGATCCCTTCTCCGTTACCCGGTTACATTCGCAGATAATGAGCGTACAGTCGAATTAGAAGGAGAAGCTTATTTCGATGTCAAAAAGCAGCGTACTAAAGCAGGCCAAAATAGACCATTCAAAGTTTTGACCAAGGGTCAAGAAATTCATGTACTAGGAACGGTATTTAACGTCAATGCATATATGGATCAGATTGAAGAAAGAACCGTTCTATTAGAAGGAATTGTTCAGATCAATGCCAAAAACAGCGCGACAAATAGCTCTACAGTATTAACACCTGGAAAACAGAGCACCATCACAAAAAAGGGAATAACAATCTCCAACGCCGACATTTTCGCTACAACGGCTTGGCGCAATGGACGATTTAGCTTTGATGGAAAACCGTTTTCGGAAATCATGGCTGAACTCTCTCGATGGTACAATTTCGATATTAAATACGTAAATGGCATACCCGATGTACAATTTATCGGTGGAGCTCACCGCACAGAAGATATCAGCACAGCATTAAAAGTAATAGAGAGCGCTAACATCTCCTATCGTGCAGAAAAAAACAGTAACGGAAAATACACACTAATTATCACAAATAAAAAGAAGGAGGTGGCAACGAGATAAAAAAGCACCTTAACTAAACACGAAATTAATCAAAAAATTTAGTATAAAATTAACCTTAACCTTTAATGAATGAACATTATTTAAATAAAGTGATAAGAATATTGCTTATCTCTCTCTTCATTTGCTTGCATACGGACTATTCCAACGCGCAAACAATTACCTTAAAAGCAAAGACCAAGTCTATTGAGGAAATTATCAACATCATTCGGCAACAAACGGCATATGAAGTCTATATTTTAAAAGACTATCTATCGGATACACACCCCGTCACTGTAGATGTAAAAAAAATGCCTCTATCTCAATTTTTGCAAATTATCACAAAAGGTCAACCTATTGAAGCCAAAATTGAAGGAAAAACAGTCATATTAACCAAACGTAACAGTAAAAGTGATATAACAACGACAAAACAACCTAACATAACCGAGAAATCTATTGCCGCCCAAGAAGGTCTTATCCAAGGTCGTGTAGTCGATAAAGATGGTGCCCCCATAAGCGGGGCGTCGGTTGAAGTTAGCAGTAACAACAACCGCACTGTAGTAAGCGATAGAAATGGAAATTTTCAAATAGTTGCCCATATCGGTGATGTAGTTGCAGCACATTACATTGGTTATCAACCACTCAAGATTGCTATTATAGATCTGAAACAACATTTGGTGATGACGTTAGAGCAATCCATTAACGAAATGGAAGATGTCGTAGTGACTGGAATATTCGAAAAGAAAAAGGAAACATACACAGGTGCTATGACCGCCATATCAAGTGAACAGATCCAAGCAAATCGCGGACAGAACCTACTGCAAACTCTAAAAAATATTGATCCAGCATTTCAGATCCAGATCAATAATGAACTAGGCAGTAACCCGAATAACATACCTGAAGTCACATTGAGAGGGCGTTCATCATTACCAACCAGTGTAGAGGAATATAACACGGGAGCCAGCACCTCTGTCAACACACCGCTCGTAATAATGGATGGCTTTGAGATTTCACTTACAAAATTAATGGACTTCAACGACGAAGATATTGAATCCATCAATATTTTAAAAGACGCCTCTGCAACAGCCATCTACGGATCCCGTGGTGCAAATGGGGTTATTGTCATCGTTAGAAAAAAACCTAAGCCTGGAAAGCTCTTGATTACACCACGCTATGACCTAACTTTTGAATTGCCGGATCTCAATTCCTACAATCTTTTAAACGCTAAAGAACTTTTGGAACTACAATATCGACAAGGACAATATTCAGGAACAAGTGCTGCTACAGAAAGTTCTTTAAAAAATACGTACAATAACAGATTAAAGGAGGTACTAGAAGGTTTGGATACAGACTGGTTACATTATCCAGTGCGGACAGGTATCAGCCAGAAGCAAAGCTTACGCGTAGAAGGAGGTAGTGATCAATTTGTTTGGGGAACCAATCTAGCCTACAACAATGTGAACGGTGCGATGAAGGGCTCGAATCGAAAAACATTCAATGGCGATATTACACTCGCGTACAATTACAAAAACGTCATTTTCAGAAACCAATTGAGTGTTGGACTAAATAAGGGAACAGAAAGTCCCTACGGTTCATTTAGCACCTGGGTGGATATGATGCCCTACTACAGCCCTTATGACAGCAACGGGAATTTACTGCAGTATCTACCTGGATTTAATGAATACACAACCGACGGTGCGAATCCACTTTATGATGCTACATTAAACAATATCAACCAATCAAAATACACCGAGTTAATCAACAACTTCTCCCTAGAATGGAAAATAAGTAGTCCTCTACGCTTCTTTACTCGTTTGGGTTTATCGAAGAAAGGTACTTCGAGTGATGTATTCATACCGGCCAATCATTCTACCTTTATCACCTATAACACCGAAGACCTCTATTTTAGAAAAGGTCGCTATACCTATAATACGGGCGACGCAACTGGAATTGAGGGGCAACTCAACCTAAGTTATTCAAAAACCTTCGCTGGAGTACATCAGCTTTACGGGGGATTGGATTACTTTATCCAACAAAAAAACGCTTATGATTACGGTTTCATCGCCGAAGGTTTTCCTGCAGATAGTAAAGGTTTTCTAGGAAATGCTTTACAATATGCATCAGAGGGTAGCCCCTCGGGTAGTCAGAGCACGACGCGGAGCATTGGTATCACTGCAAATGCAAACTACGCCTATGACAACCGGTATCTTGCCGATTTATCTTATCGCGTAGACGGAAGTTCGCAATTTGGCAGTCAAAACCGATTCGCGCCTTTCTGGAGTGCGGGAATAGGTTGGAATCTACACAATGAAAACTATATCAAACTGCTCAAGTTCATAAATTTACTACGTATACGCGGCTCTTATGGTGAAACAGGTGCTCAACAGTTTTCTGCATACCAAGCCGAACAAACCTACGAATATTTTACTGGTGATAAATATTTAAACCGAAGTGGCGTATACCTTGTTGCACTTGGCAATGAAGACCTGAAATGGCAAGTTACAAAACAGTTTAATACCGGCATCGAATTCGGAATCTTCAACAACCGAGTGAATGGTACCTTTGACTATTACGTAAAAAACACATCGAATCTGCTCTCCGCAAGAGATCTTCCCCTTTCAACGGGCTTCGCATCCTATATAGACAATATTGGCACAGTTAAAAACACAGGTTTTGAATTATCTCTAAATGTCAATATCATCAGAAAAAATGGAGATAAACCAATCAATTGGATATTAGGCTCCAAGATCGCCTACAACAAAAACAGAATAACCAAACTGTCAGATGCTATTAAAGCACAAACGCAAGCATATATGCTACAAGGCACAGACGTAAGCACATTGTTCTTTGAAGGATTCGATCAAAATTCGATTTGGGCCGTTAAATCATTGGGGATTGACCCCAGTACCGGTAATGAACTGTTCCTTGATAAAGATGGAAACATAACAGAAGAGTGGGATGCCAGTGCAAAAGTATACGCCGGGGTACCGAATCCAAAATATAATGGGAACATCACGTCTATGCTACGCTATGGTAATTTCACACTCAATCTGAACTTCGGATATCACTGGGGAGGTCAGATATACAACCAAACATTAATAGACCGGGTTGAGGTTACAGAGGCAACACTTCGTACAAAAAATGTAGACAGACGTGTACTGGATGATCGATGGAGCAAAAGTGGTGATCAGGTATTTTTTAAAGCTTTTTCTGATGAATCTACACGTGCAACAACCAGGTTTGTGATGGATGAAAATGTGATCGAACTACAAAGTGCAAGTATCGACTACCGTATTGTTGACAACCCATTCCTTAAGAAATATAAAATCCAAAACATGCGTTTTGGACTTAACATGTCTGATTTATTCTATATCTCTACAGTCAAGAGAGAACGAGGAACTTCCTACCCTTATGCTCGACGAGCAGGCTTCTTTCTAACCTTCACTCTTTAAAACGTAAATCATGATAAAAAATACAATAACGTTTCTCGGATTATTATCGGTTCTATTCGTATCATGTAATAAGTGGTTAGATGTGAAACCAGAAAATCAAAAAACTTCAGAAGAACAATTTAATTCTTATAGCGGCTTCGCCGATGCGCTCAACGGTTGTTATATCTTATTAAAAGATCAGAGCATTTATGGCGAGAAGCTGACTATGTCCAATATTGAGTCGCTAGCTCAATTATGGGATCTATCAACAGCAAGTGCTAGACTTTCCGATTACGAGTTAAGTACGTTTGACTTCGAAGCTGACAACGCGAAAGCTTCCATCAGCGAAATTTATGCGGGCCTTTACACGGTAATAGCTCATGCAAATATGATTATCGCCAATATGGAGACCAAAGGTGACGTTATTAGTGACGAATCAACCCGTCAGGTTCTATTAGGGGAAGCTTATGCCATCCGTGCTTTTTGTCATTTCGATGTGCTTCGTCTTTTTGGTCAACTTCCCAACAATCCCTCAACTTCTGTATCGTTACCCTATTCGGAGACCGTTTCTGCAAAAGATTTACCAACATACTATTCCTATAGTGAATTTGTGAATAAGATCGAGTCAGATCTTTCTACAGCTGAAACCCTACTGTATAACAACGATCCAATCTTTAAGAACTCATTCTCAGCCCTAAACACGGTAGCGGAAAGTGGTGAAGATGATTTCTTACGTTTCCGCCAAAACCGCTTTAATTATTGGGCTGTAAAAGCGATAAAAGCTCGATTTTATTTGTATACAGGAAACATCACACAGGCAAATAGTAATGCTTTAGAGATCTTAAATGCCATAGGAGCAGACGGCGCAAAATTAATTTCATTAAGTGGTACATCGGATATTCAGAACGGCTATTTAGCGCTGCCTTCCGAATGTTTACTCATGCTAAATGTACACAACATTATGGACTATACACCCGATATATTTGGATACGGCGCAGATTATATTACGACATCACACCTTTTGACTACCCCAACAAAACTAAATACACTCTTCTCCAATCAAGGAATTGCGTCAAATAACAGATATCAATCGGTATGGGCGCAGGATCAAATGAATTTTAGTGGAACTACATATGCAACACTCAAAAAGTTCTATCACAATAGTACGCAGACAGCTACTATACCAGTAAACATATCTAAAAGACAAATCGTACCCTTAATCCGCTTATCCGAAATATACCTCATTGTAATGGAAACAACAGAAAATCTCGGAGAGGCAAACGCTTTGTGGCAGGAATATCAACTATCTCATAATGTACAAGTAACAGCCAACGTTTTCTCTACTTTGGAGAGTGTAAGATCTGCTGTATTAGATGAATATCGACGAGAATTTTTTGGTGAGGGACAAATGTTTTATACCTACAAAAGAATGGGATCTACGTCAATGCTTTTCAACTCGAACACCATCACGGAATCCAATTATTTAATTCCATTGCCTGATAGCGAGTTCAATTCCAATAACGATTAATTTCAAAGAAAATGACAAAAATTACATATTTCATTTCATTTCTGACATCAATAATTTTGTTTAGTTCGTGTGAGAAAAATTTGGAGACTTATGGATACGGAACAGGCTTGAACTTTTATTATGAACAGGCTTCCGACACACTAATCAACCGTTCATTCGTGTATGGTGATCCAGAAGCTATCACCGACACCGTATGGTTGGTGGTGGAAACCATAGGGCCATTAACTGAAAATGACAGAAAAATAGAATTCGAACAAATCGAAATAGATGCAGATGCTGCAATCGCCGACAAGCATTTTGTTGCATTCGACGACCCAACGTTGGCGACCTCCTATGTCGTTCCAGCCAACCAATCCACAGCAAGAATTCCAATAATATTGAAAAGAGATGAAAGCCTCAAAACTTCGCTGGTAAATTTATCATTACGCATCAAGACAAACAGCGATTTCGAACATACAAATCCAGATAGAAATGTCGTAAAGATTGTTTTCACAGATAAATTAGAAAAACCGAACAATTGGGCGGCATACGCCAATTATTTTTTCGGCAAATATGGTCAAGAAAAGCACCAATGGATGATCAATCTGACCGGCGAAAAATGGGATGACGACTATCTCAATAGTATAGGTTTCACTAGTGCTGGAGTGAATTCAAATATTGACGCTTCTTACGTGCTGTTCTTACAGGATTACTTCACAAAACAACTTGCAGCATACAATGAAGAACGAGTTAATCAACAATTGGACGTTTTAAAGGAAAGTGACGGCACTGCTGTTTCTTTTTCAGCTTATTTGGGCCAATAAACTGAAAAAAAAATTATAAATATACACGATTTGAGATGAAAAAATATTTATCAATAATAATTCCACTTCTTTGCAATTTCTTGATAATATCTTGTTATAAAGATAAAAGCAACTACAATTATACAGAAGTAGATAACATCGTAATAGCTGGAATAGAGGCGGAATACAGCCAGATAACTGGCGCAGACACACTTACAATCAACCCTATAATTCAAACAACACACGATACCACGAATTTCGAATATACTTGGCTATTATATGATAAGGACAATAACATTGACACCATCGGAAAACAAAGAAACCTATCCTTCCCTATTGTCAAAGCTCCAGGGGAGTTCAAGCTTTTATATTTCGCAAAAGACAAAAAAACCAATCTGGTGGCGAACGTTACGGCAAACCTTGAAGTATCAAGTGTCTATAGCAAGGGACATTACATATTAAAGGAAACTAGCGATGGTAATACTGACATCGATTTGCTGCAAGATGGCGGAGATCTAGTTTCAGACATCCTTTTGAAATCACAGGGAGCAACAATGAATGGAAAACCTAGAAGCCTTGGAATCCTGTACAATAAACCAATTATTGATCCAGAAACACTCGGTAAAACGACTGCAAACTGTATGGGAATTATTACACATAATGCGAGGGTTAATATTCTACGTGTAGCAGATATGGCAAAATTAGGGGATCATTCCTCGATGTTTTTTGCCGAGGTAGAAAACGACGTCCCCTACAAATTTTACACCAACTACATTTATAGCGTTTATCTTTCGAGCACAGGAACATACTCCGTTGGTGGTAGCGGAACTGGAATTTACGGATCGCCGACCAATTCGTCCATATCCGGAGCTAGTGACCAATGGGCTTTTGTAGAGGCGTCCTTAGGATTTATGTATTGGGACGAGAGTAATCGTAGAATATTATATAATAACTATGGTTCGACTACCAGTACTCTAACCAGTGTAAATTATCCCACATCTAATCTAAATTATGACTGCCTACATATGGGAAACTACTTCGGAATGGTCTATATCCTTTTTAAAGATAGATCTGATGCTTCCAAAGTTTATTTATACAAAGTCACTGGCTCATCGCCTTTCTCCGTTCCCTCTGTAACTAGTGTGACTGAAATTCCACAAAATTCCAAATTAAAGACAGCTACATACTTTGCGAACAACGCTAAAACGGCACAATTAATCTATTTTGTAGCGTCTAACAAGCTTTATGCTTACGACATTACAACAAATTCGGAAATGGAGGTATCTCCACAAGGGCTTCCCGAAAACGAAACTATCACTTATATTTCCAATCGCTACAATTACTACACAAGCCCTAAACAGGACTATTTAACTATTGCGACTTATCTCAACGGAGAGTATAAAATTTTGATGTATAACATCGTCGGAGGCCTGCCTTACGGTAATGCGGCAAGGATTACATCCGGAAAAGGGAAAGTAAAAGAGACACACTACATGTTATCAACATTTTCTTCTGTATACGAAGGAAGCCCAAGTTATGGGTATGCTAGATAACGGGATACATTTAGTAATAAAACGAGCCTTTGCTAGCTAACAAAGTAATTATTTAATATGAGCAAAATACAATTTCCCCACTTAGTAAGTCTGCTAACTTTTCTACTGTTTTCAGTCATATCACTTGTACGTGCGCAAAACAGTATCTCGGACTTAAACACTTTCGAGCTTAAGTACCGACAAAGTTTAAAACAGGCATATGAAGCAAGTGTTTTTATCGCGGATTATGACACGATATCAAAGAAGCTATTAGGCCCAAGATTCAGCGGTGTTGTCGTAAGTAAAGACGGGCTTATCCTGACCGCTGCACATACTGGACAAACTGATCGTGTGTATCTTGTCCGATTTCCTTCGCAAAAAAGAGACTTTATCGCCATAGGCCTTGGTCGGATTGCACTATTTGACGCTTCGATGTTAAAAATTGAGCATGCTGATAATCTACCGTTTGCCGAGCTAGGCACCTCCGCTAATCTTCAAGTTAGCGAACCTTGTTTCAGCATCGCTTACGCAGGAAGTTTCGCCATACCGCGACCTGTCCTGAGGTTAGGAAATGTCGCAGAACTTAATACGCAAACAAATCCTATGCTACGTACGACCTGTCTGATGGAACCGGGGGATTCAGGGGGGGGGCTTTTCGATATTAATGGAAAAGTGATAGGGATACGAAGCAATATATTAAAAAACTTAGATCAAAATTTTGACGTGCCTATTGATATTTTTAGGCAATATTGGACTGCCCTTCAACAGGCGGAAAACTATCAGTTTTTACCAAAATCGGACAGCTTATCCCGTTCGGCATTGGAAACAGAGAGTTACAACATAAATCTACAGGAGCTTTATGAATCTCACTTCGTTAAAAGCAAGCTATCGACTAAAAGCATATATAACATAAAGCTAGTTGACAAAAAAGACAGCCTACTAGCATTTGGAACTAAATTCTGTATCGATAAGCGGATGAGGGACAACAAAAGTACAGACAACACCTATATTATTAGCAAAAGTTCATCCCTTCCTGATGAGTTTTTTGTCATCTTAAAAGGCAAGAAAGTGTCTCCAACGGTGATTTATCGCGATAAAAAAGCGGATCTCGTACTTTTAGGTCTAAAACAAAAAATAAAAGGTGCAATAAATATGCAAGAACTATCGGATCTTCCTTCCGATAAGGAGATATTTGGATCTCTTACATTCAGCATTTTTGAGAACAATAAAATAGTGACAGGAACTGCTGGTACGCCAATTTTTACATTAACAGGGAGCACTGGAAGTGGTTATCTGGGATTAGGTTTACGCGATGATTCTACGAAAACGTTGGTTCAAATGGTCGTACCAAACTCTCCAGCCAGCCTAGCGGGCTTCGAACAGAACGATGTTATACAAGAAATCGATGGTCAAACAGTACTTTCAGCTTCAGCATTTACAAACGAAGTACAACTTCATGTACCGAACGATACTATTGATGTAGTCTATACGAGACTTGGTAAAAAGCATACAGCGAAGGTAGTCTTGGCATCAAAGCCTGTCCCTAAAAACAACTCGATAGCTGAACAATTTATAGGTGGAAAAAGTGCCAGAAGGGATAACTTCGAAAATATCTTCATCCATGACGCTCCTATCCTTCCAAACGAATGCGGTAGTATCATAATTAATACTAAGGGCGAAATACTGGGCATCAATTTAGCCCGTTTCAGTAGAACGACAACTGTTGCTCTATCAAAAGATGGTATACTTCATTTTTTGGATAAGGCTCTAAAAAAATCATAATTCTTATAACATGTGTAAATCAATTAAATTAATTGCCTCCTTTTTTTTCCTCACAATAGCTATAACAAGAGCGCAAGAGAAAAATTTCGTTCTTCTTGGACAGGTAGATAATGCAGAAGGTAAAACTGTTTACCTTACTTATTCAACGAAGAACACTGAAAAAATGATAACAGATAGTGCTAAGATTAAAGCCAATAGATTTCGCTTTGAAGGATTCTTGGATGGGGCAACGAACTGTTTTATAGCAACAACTAATAATCCACAAAGTCTGGATCAATTTCTTCAAGTAATTATCACGCCTGGCAACTCAGAAATATCCTTAAATAATAGGGAGATTTTCAAAAGTACCATTTCAGGTAGCCGGGCACAAGAGGAAAGCAATCTGCTCAATCAGTCTAAAATTTCCATCATAGATGACTTGCAGACTGTCGGTAGGCGACAGATGGAACTTATGGCCAACATGCAAGAAGCTTATAAAAAGAATAATGCAGAACAGGTGAAAGTGCTTAGAGACTCTATAAATAGTATTCAAAAAGAATTAAGACCTTATTACGCGCAAATAAATCAGAAGGAAATTGAATTCATGGAAAACCATCCGGATTCTTATCCTGCAGCAAACATATTATTAAACTCATTTAATATGATGAAACTGGAGGAAATAATCAGTAAATATGACCTTTTTTCTAACGAAATTAAAAACAGCACTTTAGGTCAACGACTATTCCATCAGATAAATACATTGAAAGCAAAATCAAGTGGATCAATGGCAGAGGAATTCAAGACTATTAACATGCACGGGAACCCAATACAGCTTTCTGATTTTAGCGGAAAATATGTATTGCTGGATTTTTGGGCATCATGGTGTGTACCATGCCGTAAAGGAAACCCCCATTTGTTGGCAACTTACCAAAAGTACCATAGTAAAGGTTTTGAAATTATTGGCATAGCAGATAATGATAGTAGTCCGGAAACCTGGAAAAAAGCGATTGCTGACGATGGTATTGGTATATGGCCGCACGTTTTGAGAGGTTACGATGCCAAAACAAGTGGAAAAGAGAATACGCAAGATATCAGTAAGAAATATCTCGTAACCGCTTTACCGACTAAAATTTTGATCGATCCGCAGGGCAAAATAGTTGGAAGATATATTGGAGATGAAGGAGAAAAGGAACTTGATCAGAAGCTCTCAGAACTTATTAAATAAATACTTTTTTAAACTATACAATAATATTATGAATTCTAATATTCTAAAATTTTTCGCAAGTGTCTTGTTACTATTCAGCATACTTCAAGTAAGTGCTCAACTAAGTGACGACTTCGTTGTAGGCGATCCTGCACCTCCTATTCGATATTCAAAATGGTTAAAAGGAACGCCTGTTGAAAATTATGAAAAAGGCCATATCTACGTCATTGAATGTTGGGCCACGTGGTGCGGCCCTTGTATTGCAGCAATGCCACATCTCTCGGAGTTAGCAAAAAAAATATGAAGGCAAAGTCACATTTATCGGTATGAATGTGTGGGAAAAAATTCCAGAGAGCGACTCATACGAAAGTGTGTTACCCAAAGTCAGCAACTTTGTAAAAAGTATAGGAGATAAGATGTCCTATAATGTGGCTGTTGATCATGGTGAACGCTACTTTGCTAAAGAATGGCTAAAAAAAGCACAAGCACCAGGAATTCCCACGACTTTCTTGATTAAAGATGGTCAATTTCTATGGATAGGACATCCTAGTAAATTAGAGGCTGTTATTACACAAGTAATCGATGGTACATTTAATATCCAAGAAATGCGTGCTGCACATCAAGCTTCTATCGAGTTGTCTAAAAAAGCGACTAATGCCCATCTTGCAGAAATAGCCCCTATTGACCAGGCTATTAAAGAAAAAAAGTTTGAAAAGGCATTTGCACTTATAGATACTGTGATAGCAAGAGACCCTATGCAGAAATACACATTAAACATCCGAAAATTCAATATACTGTTAGAAAATGTTAGTGAGAAAGAAGCCCTCACATTTGTTGACGAATGGAAGAAAAAGGATGGCGATAGAGTGGCTATATATCCAGCTCAATCTATAGTAGATAAAACCGGGCTATCCAAAGAAACTTATCTCTATGCGGCAAATGTCTTTAACCGGGGGGCACAAGAAACACAAAAACCTAACCCAATGTTCTACGAACTTGCTGCGAAAGCATACTCGTTAGCTGGTGACTACAAAAATGCGGTAGATATACAAACTAAAGCGGTGGAGAGTGCTAAAGAAAGTTTAAAATCGAGTAATCATGTAGGAATTATACATGATTATACTGTTACAGAATATGAGCAAACGCTCAAAACATACCAAAACAAACTCCTTTAAGCGTTTTTATGTAGCTTTAGTCACTACTTCATCACGACAACACTGATTAAACATCCAAATTTAGGTTGTTCATTACTTCATTTAAAAAATGAAGAGGTAGTTAAAGGGGGGAAAGGAATTTCCCCCCTCTTTCTTTGAATATTGATCGAGAACGGCACGTTATAACTTTACTTTCCGCATATAGTTTAAAAATAGATTTAGGAAAAGTAGCACCATCTAAACAATTAATATTTTTTGCCTTATTATTTTTAAGCTATTTTATTAAATTTACGGCCACGACTCGGTGATATTGAATAATGAAGAGATATACTAACTATACCGACCTGCAGTTGTCCGAAATGCTTAAGGCCGGAGACCATGCGGCATATACTGAAATTTATCATCGGTATAAGAAATTACTTTATCTTTTCGCTTTTAAGAGACTTGGGAGTAAAGAAGAGGTATTGGATGTTGTACACGAAGTTTTTCTATCTCTTTGGTTAAATCACGCTAGCATACAAATACAATATACACTTTCCACTTATTTGCACGCAGCAGTACGAAACAAGATTGCTAATATTTTTGCTCATAAACAAGTAGAAGAACGTTTTCTCGAAAGTTTGGATAATTTTCTAACTACCGAGTTCGATGTATCCGACCATTTGGTAAGGCATCACCAACTGGAAACGCAGATTGACAAAGAAATAAAAGCATTACCTATAAAAATGCGTAAGGTTTTTGAGTTAAGCCGTATATCCGAATTGAATCGAGCAAAAATTGCGGAAGAATTAGGATTATCTGAAGAAACAGTGAAGAGTCATCTACACAAGGCATTAAAAAGGCTTAGAGCAAAATTAGGCCCTTTGATTAATATCTTTCTTTAATCTAACTTTTGCATCAAACATTTCGATTTTTCTACAGAATAAAAACATCCATTTGGATATTTTTATCAATAGCACCCCCCTATCCTTTCCAGAAAACTTTTTTTTAAAAAAAAATATATTTTTTTTTAAAAAAAGCATAACCCTAAACACACTTTTACCTGACTAACTAACGAAGTTTGAAAAAAAGCAATAAATGAATCACAAATACGCTCAAGAATTACTTATAAAATATAAATCGGGCCGATGCACTCCTGCTGAGAAGCAAAAATTGGAGGATTGGATCGCATATGGCATTTTCCCCGAAACATATATTACGGATGAGGAAGTGGAACAAGAATTGAAAAAAATAGATAGTGCATTATCCTTAAAGAGAAATAATCGAATAAGCATCTGGATTGGAGCCTCTGTCACTTCCATAGCCGCTGGATTACTCATGACATTCTATTTTAATTATCATCTTCCCTCCGTTAAACCCGAGTCAAAACAAGAGCTCGTTGCTGTTCAAGAGATTGCACCGGGTAAAGTTGGAGCAACACTTACATTGGCTAATGGGCAAAAGATTCGTTTAGCTGACGCTGCCTACGGAAGAGTGGCTTTTCAATCAGGTGTTGAAGTTAGCAAAACCGCTGATGGCAAATTATCTTATGAAGTTAACAGCAATGTTGCTGACCGGGATTATAGCAATACCTTATCTACATCCAAGGGAGAAACATATAAAGTTTCGTTACCTGACGGTACTATAGCTTATCTGAATTCAGCATCAAGCTTAACGTATCCTGTAGTATTTGCGGCCTCTGGAAAACGTATTGTAAAATTGACGGGCGAAGGCTACTTCGAGGTAGCAAAAGATCCTTCGCGGCCATTCATAGTTGAGACCGATAAACAGAAGGTGGAAGTACTAGGAACACATTTTAATATCAATGCCTACGAAGATGAGCCAAACATAAAGACAACTTTGTTAGAAGGAAGTATAAAGGTCTCCTCCCATGGATCTACTAAATTGCTGACTCCAGGGCAACAATCGACACTGATAAACGGAGCTATCCAAGTAAATAATATCGATCTGGAAGAGCCAGTTGCTTGGAAAAATGATCAAATTATATTGGGAGGACAGGATGTTCCTACAATTATGCGGATGATAAGCAGATGGTATGATGTAGACATAAAATACGATGGTGAAATTTCCAAAGAATTGTATTATGCAAAAATATCCAGATTTGATAATATGAATAAATTATTAAAACTACTTGAAAAGGCCCAAGGAATTCATTTTAAAGTAGAAGGGAGGACAGTTATTGTAAGTAAGTAACGTAAAATTTAAAGCCATTCTGGAGGATACCAGAATGACTTTGCGCACGACCATTAATTAATCAAAAATTAGGAATAACCCCAGCATCGTCGAAAAATGAAAGGTTATCCAATTAAATCCATGCATAACAAATGTACAATTTTTACCACAAACTATTGTTACGGTCACATGGCTGTATACCTAAAATCCTATTGATCATGAAGTTGACAACACTTTTATTACTCTTCAGTATGATCTCAGTAAACGCAAAAACTTTTGCCCAGAAAATTACGCTTTCCAAAAAGAATGCTGCGTTAGTGGATGTTCTCAATGAAATTCGTTCACAGTCTGGCTATGGCTTTATTTTTAATTCCACCACATTGAAAGATGCGCATAGAGTTACTATCAATGTTAAGGAATTAGAATTAAAAAAAGTTCTCGACCTCATCTTCGCTGATCAAATATTGCAGTATACTATTGAAGACAAATCTGTGATTGTCTCAAAAAGAAATAAGCCGAACGCGATAGCGGAAATACAAGTCATTTCGTCGGATTTAAATATCGGGGGGACAATCAAAGATACCCAAGGAAACTTGCTACACGGCGCTCGTGTGCAGGTCAAAGGATCAAAAATTGAAACCGCAACCAATAAGGACGGAAAGTTTGCTTTAACTGGCGTACCAGAAAAAGCAATACTTATTATTTCTTATGTAGGCTATAAAACAAAAGAGATTACCGCAACAGAAAATCTGAGTATAACCTTAGAAATACAAATATCGGAAATAGATGAAATAGAGGTATCTACTGGCTACCAAACACTACCCAAAGAAAGGGTAACAGGTTCCTTTCACACACTGGGGGAAAAACAATTTGAACAACAACGCCTTAGTAGCCTGTCTTCATTATTGGAAGGTCGTGTGCCTGGTTATAATAATGGACTTATACGTGGCAACAGCTCGCTCAGTACAGATGCCCAAAGTGGCCCATTATATGTCGTAGACGGTTTTCCTGTAGAAAATAATACAACAGACGAATATGGTATAATCAATGGCGGAATACCAGGTCTAAACCTGGAAGATATTGCGTCTATAACTGTTTTAAAGGATGCTGCCGCAGCTTCAATTTATGGAGCAAGAGCAGCTAATGGTGTCATTGTTATTATAACAAAGAAAGGGACAATAGGCAAACCACAGATTTCCGCTTCGAGTACTTTTACGGCAAATCCATATAGATATTATACCGGAAATCTTGCCACTTCAGCCGATGTGGTAGAACTTGAGAAAGAGTGGGCAGCAAACAATACCAATTTACAGGGGACAGAAGCTTCTTCTTATGCACAAAGTCTACTGGATAATGTGGTATATCAGAGTCAAGGCATAAAAGCTATTTTGCAGAATGCTACCGGGGCATTATCTAATACCGATCTTTCTGCCAAATTAAGCAATTTATCTGCTGCAGGATTTAAATATTATGATGATGTAAAGAAATATAGTAAGGTGAATCCTTTTTATCAGCAGTATAACCTCAATATTGGTTCTGCAACTGCGGGAAATTCATTTTACACCTCTGCTACATATAGGAAAAATCAATATGAGGACAAATACACGGCGGATGACCAATTGGGCTTAAATGTAAAAAATAATGCCCAACTAAATAAATGGCTTAACTTGGAAATTAGTTCTTATCTAAACTATGTTTCAGGCGCAACTCAAACGTATACGACACTCTCTCCAGGTTATCAATATCAAATTTACGACAGTTTAATTGATGATAGCGGTAACTATATTACGAATGCGGCATCAAGCCGTTATAACACAGATATTATTAGTCAGCTGGACGCTAATGGCATGTATAGTATGGATATTACGGCGTTGGAAGAACAGGCAATGAATCTGACACAGAAACGAAACATCAACAGCAGATCGTATATCAAACTAAAAGCCGACATTACCAATTGGCTATCTTACACACCTAGTTTTCAATATGAATATACAGGTAATAGAAATGAAGTGTTGTACGATAAATCAACTTACTATGTCCGTAATTTAGTCAATAGTTTCGCCAGCGTAGATGGAAGTTCGGCAACATATAATCTACCATACGGAAATATTAATCAAACACAGACACAGTTTACAAATGCATACAATTTCCGTCAACAATTAAATATCGACAAGCGTTTTGGTGACAAGCATAACATCACCGCAATCTTAGGGTCTGAAATCAGGCACACGAAATTAGAATTTGATTCAAAATATCAATACAACTACGACTCACAATTATTGTCATCATCTGCTGTCGATGAAACTTTGTTGAGTGCTTTTTATGATGGAATTTTGGGCTACCCAAGCTTCAATAGAGGCGCAAGAGCAGAAGTCACGAGTCGATTTGTCTCATTATACAGTAATGCAGGTTACAGTTACGATGATAAATATTTGCTAACTGCAAGTTTGAGACTTGATCGCTCCAACCTCTGGAGTACATCTTCTGAATATCAGGATAAACCTATGTGGTCAATAGGTGCCGGTTGGAATGTCGACAGAGAGAGATTTTTTGACGTACGCTGGATCAACAAATTAAAGGTTAGAGGATCTTACGGTATTTCGGGAAACGTTGACCCAACCACATCTCCGTTTATAGTGGCTGCCTACTGGAACAATACAAACCTAGGCGGGCTCTACGCTATAATCAATAATCGTCCTAATCCTCTACTCACGTGGGAACGAACAGCGACCCTGAATGCTGGTATTGATTTCAAAATACTAAACAACAGATTAGGGGGATCCGTGGACTTTTACGAAAAAAAAGGATCTGACCTACTTGCCAGTACGCGCGGAGTTGACACAGAGGGATATGGAAGCAGTACTTTTAAGATGAATAATGGCAAAATGACAAATACAGGGGTAGAGATTGCTCTTAATGGTGATATCCTTCAATCTAATTCTCTCAACTGGAATCTCGGTATACAATATGCATTCAACAAAAATAAAGTGACTTATGTAGACCTGACAACAACAAACGCATCACTCCAACGCGATTATTCAACAGCTTATCCTGTTGTCGGAAATCCGTATCAAGCAGTTTACGCGTACAAATGGGCAGGACTTAGCGCAACAGGCTTGCCACAGGTTTACGAAGCTGACGGAACCGTTACGACAGAATTACCATCCACAGGTGAAGCACTTGAATATGCAGGAACTACAGTTCCAAAATACAGCGGAGGAATAAGCAGTACGCTATCCTATAAAGCATTTACCTTTGCATTCCTGCTAACGTATGAAGGTGGTCATGTGATGCGTAATACCTTCCTCCCCATGCTATCCAACAGCTACAACAGCTCCATTGGTAGCTATTACACATTATTCGGCAACATCAACAGTGATATAACAAACCGTTGGAAACAAGCTGGAGATGAAAGTAAGACAAATGTACCGAGAGCGATGTTTGCCGAAGATGC
Source organism: Sphingobacterium sp. LRF_L2 (assembly GCF_965644235.1). NCBI lineage: Bacteria > Pseudomonadati > Bacteroidota > Sphingobacteriia > Sphingobacteriales > Sphingobacteriaceae > Sphingobacterium > Sphingobacterium sp. LRF_L2. The sequence goes on from NZ_CBFFRI010000001.1 coordinate 536,023, forward strand.
TGATTTTGTGCAAGCAAGTTATGATGTCTACAGATATGCCGATATCAATATACTCGATGCTTCAAATATTCGATTACGGAATATTTCATTGGCTTACGCTATCGCTGATAGATGGACTAAAAAAATTGGAATAGGGAATGCGAGACTCCAATTTAATGTGGAAAATGCCTTTATTCTAGCAAAGAGCAAGACTGCAAAATACCTTTTAGATGGTTACAATACGCCTAATTATGTTTTGGGACTGTATCTACACTTGTAATGAACATTAAAAGACACAAAATGAAAACGACAAATATTATAACGATAAAAATTTTCGCTCTCTTTATTATAATACTCGCTGGGTCTTGCAAGAAATTTCTTGATGTTAAGCCAAAAGGCTCAAAGATCCCAACTACATTTGCAGACTACGATGCTTTTGTGAAAGATGAAAGTAAACATAAGACAGTGATACATCAAGCTGTACTACTTCTAAACGACAGATTTGAAGCAGCGACAACATTAAACGTGACGCCATTAAACAATGCAAATTATTTTTGGAACGAAGATGCAGACCGTATTGCGTTAAATAATGGTTCAGACCAAACCTATACGGAGAACTATGCCGCTATTTCCAATTGGAACTTAATTATTAAATATGTTCCCGAAGCGACAGAAGCAACGGAAATTGCTAAGGCTGAGCTTATTGCTCAAGCTAAGGTATTACGAGCTATGAGTTATTTCGTTTTAGCAAACTATTATGCAGATACTTACGAAACAAGTAATGCGTCAACAAAACTTTCGGTTCCTTATATCTCCAGTCCTGACGTAAATGCATCTTTTACACAAGTGACTATCGCCGAACTTTATGAACTGATGCTTAAGGATGTTGATGAGGCTATTCCTCTATTAAATGAGACAAGCAGCACACCTCTACACCCTAACCTAGGAACGGCATACGCGTTTAAAGCACGGCTTTACCTACAGATGTCCAAATATGAAGAGGCACTTGATGCAGCCAACAAAGCACTAACGTATAATGACCAGCTCTATGACTGGCGTGCGTACTACACCGCCAATAAAACACGTATCGAAGCTTCTGGAACTTATACTCAAGGAGTATCTCCGATGGGGTATTCCTATATAGAGAATTACAACATGAGATTTGGATCTTCAACTTATTCTGGACGTGAATCTTCCATACGTCTAGACAGAGCATCTCGTTTCGAAACTGGCGACGCAAAATTTGCTTCGCGTTATAAACTCAGAACTGCTAGTGGTGAAACGTACTATTATAGTATCGGGTCGGGACTTTACAATCACGCAGGGCTTACCACAACGGAAGTCTATTTGATCAAAGCTGAATGCCTGGCACGATTGAACCAAATCACAGAAGCTTTAGTAACCTTGGACAAGGTACGGATAACTCGTATTTTTGCAGAGAATTATACGCCTTCCACAGCAAGTACTATTGTAGAAGCTGTAAAGTTGATTATAAAGACCAAAGCAAACGAATTGATATTAGGACCTATACCTTTTGCCGACCGAAGAAGACTAAATAAAGACACCAATTACGCTACTACGTACACAAAAACAGAAAACGGAAATAATTATACGCTTTTGCCGTCTTCACATTTGTATACGATGCCTTTTCCTCTTTCGGCAACGCAAAATCCAGGCAACGGCACTATAACACAAAATGTTTCAAAATAAAAAAAAATTAAAGACCTCTTCCATTGGCTATTTGCTCTGGAAGAGGCTAATACAGAATACAGTGACAAAATATTTAACTTATTAAAATGAAAAAAACATTAATTCTAATTATACTCGCGATATCTACATTTCAGATTAGTCAGGGTCAGCGATTGAAGCCAAATGCAACACTCAACCTACTTATGAATGAAAAAGACGATGCGCGACTAAACTTCCTTCTCGATTCTCTGACAGCGACCAATAAACAAGAAGATTTCACCACGTATGAAATTTACATCACAATGCAGGAAAACAAGGGCTTATACGAACTTCTGACTTTAGTCGACTCGAATGCCTTGAATAAACGTCTAAATAAACTAAAAAAATCCCCAAAAGAGGAAGATGAAATGCTTGCCTTAGCCTTCTACAATTTCGAAAAAGAAGGTAAAAATGCGGATGCGCTGGAACAACAAATGTTAAAAAAATTTCCTACAGGATTCGTTGCGTTTCAGAATGGTATGACGGAAATTTTTAACGAAACCGATGGACCTACAAATGAAAAAAGATATGCGGATTATGTAAAATTATTTAGCAGCAACCCAAAGCTTAAGGGCCATCGTTTTTTTGAATATGTTAAATATTATGTAGCTATGTCTTATATGGGAAGTGATCCAAGCAAAATGAAACCTTGGATTAGTAAAATTACAGACTCTATTTATCGGGCGAAGGCTTTTTCATACGGGGCCTACGAATTGAATAACAGGGGAAAATCGGCATATGCGGAACCACTTATTCTTGAGGCAATAGCAGAACTTGAAAAACAAGGTCGAACAAAATCTAATGACTATCCGGATTTTGCTATGACGGCAGCTAAAACCTTATTGGAAAATAAAAAATATGAGGAGGGCTATGCGTGGTTTATGAAAGGTTATGGTAAAAATAACCAAAATGACCCAAGCGTAAAGAAGACATATTTAGGATTACTCGTTGGGACAGAACGTTACAAAGAGGCCTTTCCTCTAATGGAAGCATCTTTACGTACAGGCAGCGCTACACCTTTTGTTAAGGAAAGATTTCGAGATGCTTACATAGCTGTTAACGGAGACACAACAGGTTATTCAAAACACTACAATGGATTACGACAAAGTTTTGCGGATCATGTAAAAAGCAAAGTTGCGAAAGAAATGCTGAATGAACCAGCGTTCAACTTTGCCCTAAAAACTGTTGACGGCAAAACGGTAACCCTCGAAGATTATAAAGGAAAAGTCATTGTACTTGATTTTTGGGCAACTTGGTGTGGTCCCTGCAAGGCTTCTTTCCCAGCTATGCAGCAAGCCGTAAATATGTTTAAAAATGATACAGATGTGGAATTTTTGTTTATCCACACGCTCGAACAAAGTAACCAGCCTACCAAAGATGCCGAAAATTACCTTAAAGCAAATAATTATAACTTTAATCTGCTGATGGACTTAAGAGATTCAGGAACAAAAAAGAATCTGGCAGCCATTGGTTTTGGTCTAAAGGGAATCCCTACGAAAATCATCATTGATAAGAAAGGTAATATTCGCTTTCGTAGTGTAGGGAATATGGGTAATGAGGAATTGCTACTTCATGAGATCAATGCAATGGTTGAACTGGCTAAGCAAAATTAATTAGCCTAATCTAAAAATATCAAATCTATTCACTGAAAGATCATCTCTTCTGAACATAGAGCCCTAATAAAAAAAGCCGTGCATATCTGCACGGCTTCAACTAACTAAACAATATACCTAAATTTAGGAAATCTTATTCGCCGAATATTTCAGCAAGTTTGTTATCCAATTCTTCACCACGCAAATATTTTGCGATGATTTTACCATTCGGATCAACCAAAAAGTTCATTGGAATAGCTTTAATTTCATATAATACGCCGGCGGCATTATCCCAGCCTTTCAAATCGCTTACTTGTTTCCAAGTAAGACCATCGTCTTGAATAGCTTTTAACCATTTTGCTTTATCCGCAGCTTTATCCATCGATACGCCTAAAATTTCAAAACCATTTTTTTGGTATTTTGCATAAGATTTAACCAAATTTGGGTTTTCGCGACGACAAGGAGCACACCAAGACGCCCAAAAGTCGATCAACACATACTTACCACGATAGTCGGATAAGTTAACCGGATTACCATCCACATCAGGCTGCGTAAAGCCTGGAGCCTCTACGCCTTCCTGCGTCTTTTTCACTGTCGCAATCCGAATCGCTACCTCTTTTCCTAAAATAGAAGTTTGCAAACTCGGGTCTAGCGTTGCAAAAACTTTTTCCGCTTCGACAGCGTCAAAATCCTCTGGAGGTAATGTAGAATTAAAAGCCATCAAAGCCATATAGCTTTTTGGATTTTTCGCCACATAATCCATCTTTGCATCGATAGTCTGTTGCTGAATAGCTGCTGCACGATCTTCTAACGTTTGAATATATTTAGGATCCTGCTGATCAGCAAGTGATTTCGATTTAAACTCCTCATTTAAAGCATCATATTGTGCATAGATCGGTTTCAACATGTTATTTACCTTTTCATTCTCAGCATTAAGCGGAGAGCCTGAAATTTTTGCATGTTGGATTGAGTCTTTCGCCACAAACTTAATGGTAGTACCTTCAATCAGAAAAGGCAATATATCTTGTTTTACAGGCTTTGCAGGGTCAAACGGTACATTATCATGTATAATACGTAAATGTGCCTCCATCGGTGATGGTATTGTACCTTTAAATTCAAATTTTCCATTTTTCATCTCTACCGAATCAATATGCTCTACGCCGTCATATTTTAACCGTAAAAATGCTTTCGCTGGCTTATTCAATTTACCAACCTGCCCCTGCAGGGTATAATTCTGTTGTGCAAATCCAAAAACTGGCATCGCAAAGGCGAGCATCAAAGCCCATTTCATATTCTTCATCTTCATTCGTTTATGTTCGTGTAAACCACTGTCGTAACGATCTACTGTATACACGGGATTATTTTTATTTTGTTTTCTCTCCTACTGTTGTGCTGTGCAATAATTTCTTATAGCGTTTTTCATCTCGCAACACGCTTAATGCTTCTGCAAAACTTGCATTGGCCTCATTACGTATGCGAGCTCTATAATCAGCTCCCGTATAAAGTAAGGAAGCAATCTGTGCTTTTAGTTCTACATCAATCGCAGTATGCGCGCTGGTATGTTCTTCGGTCGGCACTTGGACCGATAAATTTCTCGCATACGCCACCAATTGTTTATGAACTTCTACAGGCACCTTAAACCGACTGTTAAACGTATCAAAATCAGCATACGCTTTTAGTAAAGCGGCCCTATTTTGCTGCACAAATTCAAACCCACCTTTCGAAACAATGCCATGGTTCATTAACTCCGACATCCAAGCACTGTATTCATTGGTATCAATAGGAACGAAACGATCAGGCATAATACCGCCACCACCGTACACCACACGTTTTGTACTCAGGGTATTGTATTTTAACGAATCAGGAAACTGTACATGTCCCTCTTCTAATAGTTCCTTTGATTCCATTCTGCGGTTGAAGTCTTCAAAGTAATCTTCACGGCCCTTACTGTAAGGTTTTTGGATCGAACGTCCCGAAGGGGTATAATATCTTGCGCCTGTAAGTTGCATTTCTGATCCATCAGAAAGAGGGACTGGTTTTTGCATCAAGCCTTTTCCAAAACTACGTCGTCCCACAATGACAGCCCTATCCCAATCTTGCAATGCCCCAGTCACAATCTCGCTGGATGAAGCTGTAGACTCATCAATCAAAACAACCAATTCGCCTTCATAAAACTGACCGAAACCGCCTGTAAAATAGTAGTCCTTTCCTCCCTCGTTTGGAACCGAATAGAAAACCACACGCTCTTTCGGCAAGAATTCATCTGCAACACCTATCGCAGACTCTACATAACCACCACCATTACTCTGCAAATCCAGAATCAGCTTTTTCATCCCCAATTCTTTCAGTTTCTTGATCGCATTATCGATCTCTGCTCGCGTTGTTCTGTTAAAAATGGAAAGAGCAATATAGCCTATTTCATGATCCACCATATAGCTTTCGCGAACAGATTTCTCCAAAATATTTTCCCGTACAATACTGATATCTTTCACGGCATTTGTACCCGGAGATTTAATGCCCAATAAAACAGGTACATCCTTTTCCCCACGGAGCTTCAGCATAACTTCTTTATTGCCCCAACTTTCTCCGGAAATAGATTCTCCATCTATACGCACAATTTGGTCACCGACACGGATACCCGCACGCATAGCAGGGCCATCAGGATTGACAATCGTAACAAATGTACTGTCGTTGTTCTTTAAAAACTGTATACCAATTCCCGCAAAACTGCCACTCATTGCTTCCCGCATTGCTTCCGCTTCTTCCCGACTGGTATAGCGTGAATGAGGGTCCAAGTCTGCAATCATCGCTTTTATCGCTGCATCAACCAGATGCTCTTCATTTACTTGATCCACATAATTCTCCTGAATCAGCTTTAACGCCTCTTCAAACTTATATTTTGGATTCATCTGTGCTTGCAATGATAAACTTAATGCTACCATACTTACCAACAAGCCTGCACCTTTCCTCTTCATATCGTATATCTTCTTTTTTATTTTTCGTTTCTTAACGTTTCTATAGCCAACGAAAGCTCGTCCATTAATTTACTTGGGCTACCAGAGTAACCACCGGAACAGTAACGTACTTTTCCGTCCTTAACAACTATTTTGCGAGGAATAGAAGAATCTCCAAACAAAGGCACGAGCTGTTTAAAAACCAAATCCTGTTCGTTGGTTTTAGGATTTACCGAGTCGTGCAAGAGGTTGAAGCGGAAACCTTCACCACGTACATAGTTTACCGATTTACTCTTATAATCACCCGTTTGCATCGTCCCTACCATATAGACCGCCACCTCTTTATCGTTTGCATATTTATCGACCAAGAGCTGCATACCTGGAAACGCCATAATACAAGGGCGACACCAAGTTGCCCAGAAATCCACAACGACGATCTTCCCTTTCCAATCTTCCGGTGTTACAAAAAGACCGTCAGCATCTTCCAAACGGAAACTAGGCATCGGATGATTTACCCAATTGTGATCGACATAGGCTTTCATGGCAGCTTTTTCTTCGTCCGATTTTAAACTTGCCAAATACACTTGGTATTCGCTTTCGTTGCCATCGTGCTGCTCTAAATAAATAGCCTTCAATTTATCAAACATACGAGGCGTCATCGCATTCTGACGGGCACTCATTTCCAGCAAAGGAAGAATCTGCTTCTCATCTTTAAGCCCCTCCAATACTTGTAAATTGATTTCGTTTAATTCCGCATTGCTATATTTTCCGTGCTCCGATAATTGTAAAAAATAGGTTCTAGCCTCTTGATACTTCTTCAGATCGTTCAACAACGAAATATGGGTAAATAGACGATCGTCTACTTGTTGCATCATGTTCGAGTCGGCCTGCGATTTTCTATCAAAATCTTCGCCATAGGAATTATCGTCTTTACGTGCTAATAACTTAGGCAAAATAGCTTCCGAGATCGTATACAAGGTATCCTGTCCCACCATCTTAAACATATAAGCGCGCATAATATTCCAACGCATCAATTCGTTTCCTGTTCGGAAATCGACATCATCATATAACTTAATGAATTTATCGAATTGCTTACTGTCGAAATAGGCTGATCCTAAGCCACGGTATACCGTATAATATACGAAGCCTTGTCTGTTCGGATTTTTACGCCATTCATTAACCGGAAACTGTCGCAAAAAATCTTCGTAAGATGCTATAACGACGTTTTTATCGGGATTGGATCCTTTTGTATTATTGAATGCCATAAAGCGCGCAGTGGCTCCTTGTGGAAAATCTTTCAATATGCGAGCTTCAACCAGTTTTGTAAGGTTCTCATCTTTTAAACGGCTGTTAGCATAGGTATAAAATACACCTAAGGTTTCGTCACTTATTGTTTTTTCTGCAAGAGCATCACTAATAAATTTGTTCGCGAAGGCAGGAAATGCATCTCCTAATGCAAGTTGCTGCAATTTCATAAAAGACTCGAAATATTTGAGGTACTGTTTACCAGATAACGCCTGTTCTTTGCTCGCTAATGTTTTTAGATAACTTGTATCCAAAGCAACTGGTTCGCCAGTGTAATAACCAAACATACCACCGCCTGCAATGATAGGTTGTTGAAAAGCAGCTTCGGCCAAATAAGCTCCAGAAATAGCATTTCCTTTTACATCTGTTCGTGTCACGGCATAACCTTTATCCCCGTTATTATCAAAGGCATCAGGTCGGTTTATATCCCCCTGAAAGAACTTCACGCCAACCAAAGCTGTGTTCGGCGTCACCGGAACAGCGGCTGTCCATAAACCTTCATCATTTTTCTTTAACGCTAAACTTTCTCTTTTCCAGTTAAAATTATCGAAAATAAATAATGCGGCCTGTACCTCGTCGCTAAACTCTAAATCTTTGCCCTTTGCATTGTACTGCAACTGCACAACATCTCCATTCGAGGTTTGTTTCGGCTTAAACACACTGCTGTCATACCGTGGCTGCGCATGTAATACAGCCTGAACACATAACAACAGCAAAAGAATCATCTGCTTTTTCATGGAATCTATTTATAATAACTTCGTGAGCATTCTGCTCTGTTTCTCTTTTGATCAAACTTTCATGGAGACTTCCGGCATACGGCGATCTCCATGAAAGTGTTGGTGTAAAAATTGACTATCTTGGATTTTGCCCTATTTCAGGATTTAATTCCAATATGTTTTCGTGAATAGGATATACAAAACGAGGACTATTCGCTTCCAATGTGTAGGTAGCTCCTTTATAAATACGAGTAACAGTTTTGTAATAACCTGCATCCAATGTCAACCTACGCATATCATACCAACGAATATCGGTCCCAACAAACTCACGTCTTCTTTCATCGATCACATATTGAAGGGGATCAGAAGCTATATCTGCAGTTGTCAGCGCGACATAATTTGCGGTTTCAAAACGCGCAATACGCAATTTATTTAGCAGCTCAACAGTTTTCTCTACATTACCTGTACGTGCATAAACTTCAGCTCGATTTAGTATAATTTCAGGAGTTCGCACGCCAATGTAAATACCTTGGTAAGTAAAATTAGGTCTCACGTATTGATACCCCTGCAAATTAGTACTATAACCCAACCACATCTGCAAACGTAAATCATTAGCATTATATAAAGCAACGAGTTCTGGATTAACAGGTGCGTTAAATGTGCCTGAAGCCGTTTTTGACAATAATACTTCAGGATCCTGAGTTAATACTGGAAAAGTTGAAGTTTTACCTTTGTAAGATTGTAAATCATTTAATCCTGGAGTCAACTCGAGAGCCAGGTCTGCATACTGACCGGATTTTTCAAAGTCTCGTGTAATTAGATACACCCTAGACAAAAGTGCGTAAGCAGCGAGCTTAGAAGGATGATAATTCCACGTAGGATGATTTGGCAAATAATCTAGCGCACTGGTTAAATCCGATATAATCTGATCATACACATGCTGCAGGCTTGCTCTCGACAAATTCTGGAATAAATCAGTAGTTGTCAGCAATGGTAATCCTTGTTGCGTGCTAGCTTGTCCCGGCGTATAGATGGGCGCATATTGATTCACTAAGGATAAATAAGCAAATGCACGATGTACTTTGGCTTCTGCAGCGATACTCTGTTTATCATCAATCGATCCGTTTTCACTATCCATTACTCCAGCGAGTACCTCATTTGCAATATAAATATGCTTATATAAGTTGGTCCAGCCACCATCAGATTGCGTAGCAGAATAAAACTGTTCGGCCCAAATATAGGCATTTTGAAATTCAGAGCTCCAAGTCGTTGGTATAGATTCAACAGAAGTTCCAAAATTGTCACTAGTTACCAAAGGCAATATATAGGAATTGGAAAAATTCGAGCTATTATTCATTAAATACTGATAATCAACAGTATACTTCAAAGTACGGGAACCATAAGTATCTACTTCAACATATTTGCGACAAGAAATTACGCTAGTCAGTATCAAAAAGCACATTGTACCAACGAGCATTTTTTTCATTTTTATACTATTTTTTTTCATTATAAAGGATCTTGCTGGTTAAAATGATGTGTTAATACTAAAAAAGAATTGCTTAACAGGCGACATGTTACCGTAGTTTGACGTAGAAAGATATTGCGGATCTATACCGTCTTTATTTTTTCGCCAAAGAATTCCTAAATTACGTACGCTAGCATTTGCAGACAAAGATTTGAACGGTGTTCGTTTCAAAAAGTTAGCAGGAAAAGTGTATCCAAAATTAATCTGTTGAAGACGAACATGACTTCCACTAATAACCAATAAGTCCGCATTTTTATAACGATCAATACTATTGGACATATTACCGTCACTTACAAGCCCAGGGACATTTGTCTTCATTTCGTCACCCGACTCTCTCCAACGTAAAGTGAGATCTTTCTGTGTTCCGATTAGTCCAGATAGAGACGTTGTATTCCATGTAGGATAATTTTCTATTGAAATACGACGTAAAACATGCCCCATCTCATAGGATAAACGGACACCTAACGTAAAATTTTTGTAAGCAAAATTATTAAACAAACCACCAAAATATGGTGCAGTTGTACGCCCCATGTATACTAAATCATCAGTTGTAATAGTATTATTGTATTGTGCAGACGTTATAATTTCTCCATCTTTATTGTAAATCTGAGACTGCCCATTTTCATCCAATCCTGCCCAACGATAGGCATACAAATAACCTACAGGTTTACCTACAGTCGGCGTCCCTCCTCCTAACCAAGAACTAAGATATGTGCTAGCTTCAAACCTTGAATCTGTTACCTCATTTGTATTATAGGAGAAGTTAACTGTTGTACTCCAATTGAAATTCTCTGTACGCCACCAATTGCCATTTATTCCCAAATCTATTCCATGCGCATCCATACTTGCTCCATTTACTGTCAATTGTGTCCAACCATATGTTGGATTGAAAGGTAGGCTATATAGTATATCCGTGGTACGCTTTGTGTAATAATCTGCGCTGAATGAAAGTCTACTATTCCAAGTAGAAAAATCCACGCCTAAGTTAGTTGAACGCACTTTTTCCCAACCTACGGCATTATTCCCAGGAGTACTGATAGACGCTGTAGTTTCATTTGTAACATTGTCCATACTAGTTGTAATCACGGTAAATGCACCAGGATTAGATGGAATAGTCCCATTAACTCCGTGTGTTAATCGAATTGCCAAACCATTTACCCAAGATAAATCGTTTAAGAAACTCTCTTGCTTTACATCCCATTTACCACCAATAGACCATAATGGCTGAGCCCTTTGCGAACGAGTCGCACCAAGTAAAGTAGCGTCATCGAAACGCACACTAGCAGAAAGCACGTATTTATTACCAAAGAACGCCCCTGCTCCATTTGCATAGTAAGAAAGTGCACGGTTTATACCTTTCTGTGAACTGTTACTCCCCCCGATTGTACTGGAATAGGTATCAACCGTTGTGTATGACACCGTTGGATTAACAGTCGCAAACCCATAAGTATCTTCATTAAACCCATAAAAGCGCTGTCCAATAATTCGATAGGTATTTTGCTTCATTTCAGTGCCTACAATTGCCGTAAAGTTATGTTCTTTGCTCTGACCAAAGTTTTTATCTAGATTCAGTTGAGAACGTAATACATATTGCCAACCGGAATTAAACTGACTTTGCAACGATCCTCCTAAAGGCACGCCATAAATTAATTTTCCTGTACTACTTACTGTCGTTCCGTAGTTAATCATATTCCGCATAGAGTAGCTACTAAGTTTATCGACGTTTTCCGAATCTTCTATATTTCGGTAAAGCTGTCCTGACAGACTTAAGTTAATCCACGAATTTATCTTTGTATTGATATCTGTATGGAAGCGAAGACGATGCGATTGTGCCACGTAATTAGTCGCATCAATTTCATTTATCGGACTATAAGACCAGTCTAAATAACCTTGATCGACAAAACTTTGGGCCACCTCGTCACGATAACGTATATTACGTGAAATAACATTACCAGTCTCATCTTTTAACAATTCATAAGGCCGGAGGCCGAGCGTTGTTCCTCCTATCGCATTTGCGGCGGCTTGATTACTTAAGCTTTTACCATAGTTGTAATTCATTCCAGTAGTCAACTTAACACGATCATTGAAAAACTGATTGGTTAAATTACTAGTCATAGAAAAACTTTCTCCTTTAGCCCCTCTGTATACGGGAACATCCTTACTATAGTTACCTGATACATAATAACTGTTTTTGTTTGTTCCTCCAGAAATCGATAGATTATACTGCTGTGAGGTTGCATTCTGCAATAGATAATCACGGATTTGATCCGTATTATCGATACTTGCCAACTTATCGAGAGCAGCATCACGCTCAGCTTCTGTTGCTGTACCTCTATCAACCTTGAACATCCACTCAACAGCCTCACTAAAAGGCGCCTTTTGGTTAAAATTCATCCAAGAATCCTTTACATAATTATCAGTATAGTACCCTCTCTCCTTTAACTCTTTTTCCAATTCAATATACTCCGCAGAAGACATACGGTTTAAATCTTTGAGATCCGCTGGAGCAGAAATACTAAGATTAGTACTAAAATTAATAGTCGGCACGCTATTTCTTCCGCGTTTAGTTTCAATGACGATAACGCCATTCGCAGCCTGAGCTCCCCAAATAGATGCAGCAGCAGCATCCTTTAATACTGTGATATTTTGTATATCCTCAGGATTAATAGTACTCAATACAGCATTGTTAGCTGCTGAACCTACCCCACGTGTCGTTAATCTCGTTTTACTATCGACATTGTCTGTCATTGGAAATCCATCAATAACAATCAGCGGTTCTTTGTCAGTTGAATTACCAAAAGAACTAATCCCTCTAACCCGAATAGTGTTATTTCGCACATCCACTTGAACCCCTGGTACAACTCCTTCAATACGCTCCATAATATTAATCGTAGGAGTTTCTTTAAGTTGTTTTTCAGATATTGTCCCAAAAGCACCAGTAGCTCTCTCTTTTGAAATTTTTTGATAACCTGTCGATACAATCTCTACCTCTTCCAATTGATTCACTAATGATCCCATGGATACATTAATCTGGTTACTATTACCTATAGGTTGGCGTTGTGGTTCCATGCCGACATAAGAAAAAACCAAAGCTTCGGCCGGTTCAGCTAGGCGTAAGGTATAGTGTCCATCACTACTGGTGGTAACACCCGAACGCGTTGCATACCCCACAGGTAATACAGTGACCCCAACCAATGGCTTTCCTTCGCTATCTTTGACATAACCTGAAATAACCTTCCAGAAACGTTCGTCTCCTTCATTATCCTTGCTCCCACGGCTATCACGGATAATGGTGTAGTAATTATTCTGCACATATAAAAACAGAAAGCTATTCGGATACAGAAGCTCCTTCAAGACCGATTCTACAGGCGTATTTTTGTTTTTGGGAACCTGATCCGCATTCACCTGGGCGTTACGTAGCAATCCATCTTCGTAAGAGAATTTGGTTCCATAAAGGCGAGTTACTTCACCTAAGGCCTGCGCAAGGCTCACCCTCTTTTGGGCATATCCACCTACAGAAACGAGTAGGCAGACAAAAAGCACGAGTAATTTTGGCTTCATAAATGTTAATTAGTAGTTTTTGTTCTAGTTTGAGTTGATTGTAATTTGTTTATTATTTTTTTGGATGTTGACGTTCATCGTATGCTTGACAACAAACAGGATATCATCAATACTTTTCAAAGGGATCACCCCTGTCAAATGCTTCTCTAATAGGCTGGAATCTTCCAAGACAACCTGGTAACCATAATTATCTTCAAGCACCTCAATAAGATTGGAAAGACTAGCGTGTTCCATTTCAAGTTCACCACGCATCCACGATCCAGCCTTTGACAGGTGCTGTTTCACCAGTTGATCAGTCTTTTCTTCTTGATCATAAATAAATACTTCGCCCGGTGTCATCACCTTATCCAATCCATCCGCTGTTGTGATCCGCACACTGCCTTCAAAAAGAGAAACTTCAATCCGTCCTCTACGTTCTTTCACATTGAACTTTGTTCCCAAAACTGTTAATGCCAAGTCGCCGACATGGACAATGAAATGATCACTTTCCCTTAATCGATTCAGAATAGCCGTATGCTTAACTTCAAACATCGCCTCCCCATTCATCCAAACCTCTCTTGGCTTGTCTGATTTCCAGTCGCGCACATAGGAAAGTGAAGAATTGCTATTCAAGTTAATTTTAGACTCATCAGGCAACAACACCTCCCGACGTTCGCCAAAGTTGGTATTGGCAGACTTGGTACCAAACTGACTTACCTCGTAGATAAACAGCACAGCCAAAAACAGTGCAGCAATACGCGCGGACCAAGTTGTCAGACGTTTGATACGAACAGCACGATTTTGTTGACGCGCATAAACGGGCAAACGATCCTGTATGCGCTCCCAACGCATAGCAGAAGATGTTTTACCTTGGTATACAGGTTGCTGACGAACCAGCAAGATCCAGCTACGTGCCGCATCCATCTCGACACGCAAATACGGATAGACTCCTGCCAAATCTTCCCAAAAGCGATCATCTTCCACCTGCGGCGAAAGTACCGCAGTAGCGAACGCCGGATCTTGAAAAAAGTCTACCGCTTTAAAATCTTTGTATGTGACAAACGTTGGATTCATATGCTGATTTATTAGATATATACATGAGGTTTAAAAATTACCCCACTTGTTTTTAATTTTTTTTATTTTTTTTCTTCAACAACTAACAAGAACTCAAAATAACAGCAGGAAACTTATCAAAAAACTAAAAAAGGAAGAAAATAGAAGTGAGCTTAAAAATGAGATTTAGGGAATAATCCTTTGTCAATGATGAAGATTTTGTGATTTGTTTTTTAACGAATTATGAAGAACCACGCAAATGTGCAATAAGTGCGAGCAATGCCAAAAGATTGATGTTTCCTATATTTTTCCGCAAACTATCCATAGCTCTGTAGAAGAGCTTATAAGTATCCTTCACCGATAACCCCATAATATCGGCGATTTCTTCGTAGCTTAATTCTTCAAAATACCGAAGATGGATCACTTCACGTTGACGTGGAGACATCTTGTCCAATGCTTTACTTAGCTGCTGTTTAATTTCCGACAAACGCTCCCGTCGCATGATGTCGACATCGTGCGGCAATTCAATTTCGAAGGGAAGATCTTCAGCAGAGCTACTTTGCAGGCTAAAGAAACGTTTATTCTGCTCGAGTTTTCGGGACATCGAACGACGGAATGATTTTAACAGATAATTTTTAACAGAAGCCGTTGTTCCGATATTCGGATGATTATACCATAGCTTCACAAACAACTCCTGTATACAATCTTCAATCAGGTCTTCATCTTGCGTAAATTTGTAACCGTAATTAAATAGCAAGCCCTGATATCGCTCAAAAATTTTCTTGAACGATACCTCATCGCCTATGCGAAACATCTCCCACCATTTCAACTCATCTTCCATGTGCAAGTATAGGATAACTCAAGGGTATGTTAGTAAAAACCTGTTATTCAGCCAACAATAAACGAAAATCATGCGTTTCAGTTTCCAAACTTAGATAATTTGCAGGTGTTTGCAAAATAATTATCCTTTAGAAAAGACAATTTTCCACTTTTTACATGCTGATGTTTTACGGTAAGACACAGAACAAATCAACAGAAAAAAAAGATAACCATATGCCTATTAAGGTCTATTCCAACATTCGTTCTGTTCCATATACAGCATAAAAAAAACTATGCAACCTACTTAAAATCAAACTAATCTATGGATTTTATAGGATTAATTTAATCTTTCATTTTCTGTAATAAAACAAAACCAGGCACGTTAAATTTAAAGAAACACAGTTCTACATATGCCCACGCAACATTAAATATTCAAGAAGTTTGACAACAGCAATCATTGGAAACACGCCGTTTCGCAAATGCGAGACATTATCTCAGCTATATGAAAGCCAGTTTTTCATAAAAGAAGAATTTCACAACCCAAGTATGTCTGCCAAAGATCGGCCAGCGTTCTTTATGATTCGCGAAGCCATAGCGAAAGGTCAAATCAAACCTGGAGGCACCTTCGTCGAGGCAAGCAGTGGAAATACAGGGCTGGGCATTGCTACTTTTGCGAAGCAACTGGGGTATCAGTCGCAAATATTTGTTTCTAAAAGTTGTTCCTCGGAAAAAATTGATGCATTGCGTATGGCGGGAGCCCGGGTGGAAATTTGTGAAAACTCGAATGGTCTACATGATTTTTATTCTACACAGTTTCGTGCCCAAAGCTATGCTGCAACACATCCCAACAGTTATTTTACCAATCAGTATTACAATCCACAAAACATCCGCTCGCATTATAAGACCACAGGGCCAGAACTTTGGAAACAGACAGCAGGTCAAATTACGCATTTCATTGCGGGCATAGGGACAGGAGGAACCATCTCGGGTGTTGGTCGCTACCTGAAAGAGCAAAACCCAAACATCACTATTTGGGGAGTAGAACCTAAGGGGTCTATCTTAAGTGAGTTTTTAACAACAGGCGCGATTCCAGAGCAGCATGCTACCTATGATAAAATAGAAGGTATAGGACGCAGCTTTATCCCTGGCGCGTTTGATCGTGATGTGGTTGATCACATCTTTCAGGTAGATATAGAAGAAGCCGAGGTGGCAGCTAGACAGTACCGTCAACTGACCGGTTCCTTAGTTGGTTATTCAAGCGCTGCTTTGCTAGCCAGTTTACAACGACACAAAGAACAGATGGGGCTAACAAAAGAACAGCATATCGTATTATTTTTTCCAGATCATGGCAGCCGCTATGTCAGCAAAATATACAGTGACCTATTTGATCGTTTGAAAACATCGTTAAACATTTCCTAGTATGGGTATGTTCACATTTGATGATATAGCTATACCATTGGCGTGGCCCGACCAAACTGCTCGGGGTGATGAAAAATGGATGTCTTTTTTCAAGAAAATAGGCCTTGTAAAAAACTTAAATTTCAAAGTAGGGCATGCTGCGATCTTGCTCATCGAAAAGAGTACCGGCACCATTCAATATTATGATTTCGGCCGGTACTTGGTTCCTCGTGGCTATGGGCGTGCACGTTCTTCGCTTTTTGATCCACGATTAGCTTTATCTACAAAAGCGATCATCACGAGCAGAGCAGACATCGAAAATTTACTGGATATCCTCCATGAACTGCAAGCAAAGGAAAAGGCAACACATGGTGGCGGCAGGTTACTCTTCTCCATTTGCTTTGGCGTTTCGTTTCGAAAAGGTAAACAATTAGCCGATACAATCGTAGAAAGAGGACCTATACTTTACGGTGCCTTTGCACACAACAACAACAGCTGCTCCCGTTTCGTGGCACAGATTCTCCTCGCGGCAATGGAAACGACCGACCCAAAACGTCGACGTATTTTATATCCCGAATGCATTGCTTTAAGCCCAACAAGCAATGTCGTCAATGCGGCCAACGACAAGCAGATTTTATGTTTTCAACACAGCAATCTCCAATTATTGGAAATGAACCGGAAAACATCTTTACGATTTCAGTACAACTTATTAAAAGAAAATTTCAGCACAAAATATCAACTAAATTTAGGAAACGATTGCGTTGCAGGGATGACAGAAATGCCTAAACGAGCGGCGAATATTCCCCCTACAGCACAATGGCTAGGAGGAATTGGCGAAGGTGCCTGGTTTCATTTACAAAACCAGCCAGACAGCTCCTACACGATTTCGAAATATGATGTGCATGGTCAACAAGAATACCAAGTATGGACGAAAACAGATCAAACCTTCAACCAAGAGCTTCCTTTTCAATTCACTTTTCATTTCAATCATCAGTATTATGAAATTCGACAGGAGGGAAAAATCTATTTTTTTAATACTGAAGATATACACAAAACAGAACAACTCAAACAACAATCGCTATAATAAACATGGAATTAACTATTTTAAAAGCTAAAATTCATACTGTCAAAGTAACAGAAGCCAATGTGGCTTACAACGGTTCTATCACCATTGACGCCGATCTTTTAGATGCTGCGGGGATCAAAAAATATGAACAGGTCTATGTTAACAACGCGGTTAATGGCAGTCGTATTATGACCTACGTACTTCCAGGAAGAAGAGGAAGTGGTGAAGTATGCATGAATGGTGGAGCGGCTTTACACGCCAACGTTGGCGACACGGTACATATCCTTTCTTTTGTACATTTATCACCTGAGGAGGCAGACAGCTACCAGCCTACCCTTGTTTTCACAGAAGGAGAAAATAAAATTAAATCGATTGAAAAATACAGTCACGCGTAATTTTTCTCAATCCGCAACTATTCATGATGATGTTCATCATCATGGCTGTGATCATGGTGGTCATGCCCATCATGATCACAGCCATGTTGATGACCTTCATGCTCATGTTGATGATTGCTATCGTGGCCATGATCATGTCCTCCAAAAAGCATACTAGATAAGGATAAAGCAACACCCAGCAATACAGCAATCATTTTTTTCTTGTTAAAGGTATGGTGATCTGCAGACCCCGACTCAAAAAGAATAGTTGTGGAGACATGTAAAAAGATACCAATCACAACAGCCATCATCTTATCGAAATAAAGAGCGATATTACCGACAGCCTGTTCACTGATGGTTTTACTGGTTAAAAAACCAAGTGGTGTCATCAATGCAAATACAACAACACAAACAGCAAGTTTAACGCGAGAGACTCTCGCCGCAATCAACAAACTTCCTAACGCAAAAGCAGCTGGTATGTGGTGAATAGCAATACCAAACACCAATTGAGCTTGTTGCTTAGCCACCAAAGGCATTCCTTCCAGAAAGCCGTGTAAACACAAACTGATCATCACCGCAATAGGAAATGCTGCAGGTTTATGTTTGTCTACATGAACATGACCATGCTCCACTCCTTGTGAAAAATGTTCCAGGAACAACTGAAACAGAAATCCGCCAAGTATATATAAACCTATTGTTTCTAGATCACTGCCGGCTTCTTGATACACGTGGGGAATCAAATGAAGAACAGTCAAACCAAACAAGTAAGCCCCACTAAAGGACAATACAAGCTTCAAAAAAGTTGAGCTATCTTTTTTCACAAAAAGTACAGCCAAACCACTCGCTAAAGCAGAGAAGAAAAGTACAGAAACAACCGCTACAGAATTCATTTGATACTGTTTTTAAAAATACATAGGCCGTTAAGGCATGAACGACAAAAGGCAAAGGTAATTATTAAAAACATTAAACGCAACACTACTGCATTTAATTCCTTCACAAATTCTTAACGTATACTTTCTTCATAGGTAGGACCATATAAGCCGGGCACTTTGTTACCTGTAGCACGAAGATAAACGATCAATTCGCCGCGGTGATGGTAAATATGATTAAAGAGAAAGCCTCGCGAAACGATGCCCCTAGGCATAGGTCCTAACAGTATTTTTTCTCCTGCTTTCATTGTCCAAGAATCTTTCAACTTATCTTCGGTCAGGGTGTATAATGCTGCCCGCGCTTTTTCTACATTGTTTTCAAAAAGAGCTAAAGTTGCCTCGATATCGTGGGCATCTCCCCGCTCAAGTCTATCCGTTGCCAAATCGTATACCTCCTGTGTTAAGGTCCCTACGTACCAATAATAAATGGTCGCAATATGTTGCGCCAATTCGCCCATAGTCCAGGAAATAGCCGAAGGCTTATACAGCAGGTCTTTCTGAGGTACAGCCTGCAGTAGTTTACGGGTATTATTGACTTCATGTTCAAATTCTTGGAGTAGATAAGAAAGTACCATAGTATGTTTTTTTGTTAAATTACAAAAACAGGTTCATAGCATAAACAGCTGTTGCCAGATATTGTTCTTCTCCAACACCTCATTTGTAAAAGTGCTTACAAAAAAATAACAGGAGAGAAATGCTTGGCGTCTAATCACTAGCTTATATTTTCTATCTTTGCAATTCATTTTAATGCAAGTATATTTTGATTAATGTAAATAATGTCTCCGTATCTTTTGGCGGAACAACTTTATTCAGCGATGTATCTTTTTCCATCAATGAAAATGATAAAATCGCTCTAATGGGTAAAAATGGTGCAGGTAAGTCTACCCTATTAAAAATAATAGCTGGAGTCGGCAAACCTACAAATGGCAATGTGACAGGCCCAAAAGATGCTGTCATTGCCTATTTACCTCAGCATCTCCTTACGCAGGATAATGTGACGGTCTTTGAAGAAGCATCATGCGCCTTTGAAGAGGTATATACGATGCGCGATGAATTAGAAGCATTAAATGAGCAGCTGAATATACGAACAGACTACGAAAGCGATGATTACATGAAACTAATCGAGCGTGTTTCGGAACTGAGCGAGAAATTTTATTCTATCGAAGAAACAAATTATGACGCTGAAGTAGAAAAAGTATTAAAAGGATTGGGATTCGAGCGAGCGGATTTTAATAGACAGACTTCTGAATTTTCAGGAGGGTGGCGGATGCGTATTGAGCTTGCCAAAATATTGCTAAAAAAGCCGGACCTTATTCTCTTGGATGAGCCAACAAACCATATGGACATCGAAAGTATCCAATGGTTAGAGGATTTTTTATTAAATGCAGCCAAAGCGGTGATTGTTATATCGCACGACCGTGCTTTTGTAGATAACATCACGAATCGTACGATCGAGGTCACAATGGGCCGAATCTATGATTACAAAGCGAAATACAGCCATTATCTGGAGTTACGCAAAGAACGTCGTCAGCATCAATTGAAAGCTTACGAGGAGCAACAGCGTTTCATTGCAGACAATCAAGAGTTTATCGACCGTTTCCGAGGAACCTACTCCAAAACATTGCAAGTGCAATCGCGCGTAAAAATGTTAGAAAAACTGGAGGTCATTCAAATCGACGAGGTAGATACCTCGGCACTCCGACTAAAATTCCCTCCTTCACCACGCTCTGGACAATATCCAGTGATTGTTGAGGAACTGACTAAAGCTTATGGAGATCACCTCGTATTTGAAAAAGCATCTATGGTGATTGAGCGTGGAGAGAAGGTAGCCTTTGTGGGGAAAAACGGTGAAGGTAAATCGACCATGATCAAGGCAATTATGGGTGAAATTGATTATGGAGGATCATTAAAAATCGGACACAACGCTAAGATAGGCTATTTTGCGCAGAACCAAGCGGCTCTACTGGATGAAGAACTCACTGTCTTCGAGACGATAGATCAAATTGCAATAGGTGATGTACGCGTCAAGATAAAAGATTTATTAGGTGCATTTATGTTTAGTGGTGATGATACGACCAAAAAGGTGAAAGTATTATCGGGTGGCGAAAAAACACGTTTAGCAATGATCAAATTGCTATTAGAACCTGTGAATGTACTGATCCTGGATGAGCCGACCAATCATTTGGACATGAAAACGAAAGATATTATTAAAGATGCTCTACAAAATTTTGATGGCACATTAATTCTTGTTTCTCACGACAGGGACTTTTTGGATGGATTAGCGAAGAAAGTATTTGAATTTGGCAATAAAAGGGTACGTGAACATTTTGAGGATATCAAAGGTTTCTTGGAATACAAGAAAATGAATAACCTTAAAGATATCGAACGTTAACAGTACCCATAAAAAAAGTGTTTCTTAAACGAAACACTTTTTTTATGGGTATTAAATCACATGAAGTGTATCAAATTTTATTTTTCCCATACCAACGCACTTGCACCAAGAATAGCTGCATCTGCCTCAGGGAGTTCACTGAAAACTAATTTAACCTTGTTTCTAAAAATAGGGAAAAGGTTTCTCTCCATATGCAATTTCGCAGGTTGAAGGATAAAGTCTCCTGCCTTAATAACTCCACCAAATAATAAGATGGCTTCTGGTGAAGAGAACATTACAAAATTGGCAAGCGCTTCACCTAGTTTCTGTCCAGTATATCGAAAAACTTCAATAGCAATTGGATCTTCCTTGATTGCACATTCATAAACCGTTTTGGAATTGATAGCATCCTCAGGATATTGGTTGAGCATAGAGCTTGGGAACTCCGCCCTCATTTTCTTTGCTGTAATCGCAATCCCTGTAGCCGATGCGTATGCCTCTAAGCTTCCTTCCGACCCTGTACTCCAATGCTTTCTTCCACCGGGCTTGACAATGGTATGTCCCAATTCTCCTGCAAATCCATCATGACCATAAATCAGACTTCCATTGGCGACGATGCCACTTCCTACACCTGTCCCTAAGGTAATCATGATAAAGTTCTTCATCCCACGGGCTGCACCAAAAAGCATTTCGCCAAGCGCCGCCGCATTCGCATCGTTGGTAATTGTACATGACATACCAAACTTTGCTTTCATTAAATCTGCGAATGGGATAATACCTTTCCATGGTAAATTCGGGGCCTGTTCGGTGGTACCTTTGTAATAATTACCATTGGGAATTCCAACACCAATTCCATCAAAATTGTCCTTCGTGCCGTATTTTTCAATTAACGGAGAAGCTCTTTCATATAGAGCATCGATAAAATCATCTATTTTTTCGTATTCATCCGTCCTCAGGTCACCTTTTTCAAGTACTTCCCCTCTATGATTAACCACGCCAAATTTAGTATTCGTACCGCCAATATCTATTCCTAGAGCAACACGACTTGATAAGTTTGTTAATGACATTTTTTTATTTAAAAATCTACAGGCTTAAAGCTATAAAAAAAAATGATAGTTTCATAGACTACTTTTGAATGAACCTTTTCCTTAATCTATAGATAACAAAACATGCTCTTGTTCATCCAATTCCCAATCGTAGAAAATATTTACTAATTTTGTTAGCATGAAAAATATACAATTGTTGTACAAAGGAAAAATGAGAACCATACGGTTCGATCCTGTAGAAGATTATTTCGGAAGAATCACCGCTCGGGTTTATGATAAAAACGATAAGTCGTATCTATTTACGAAGAATATGTATGGGCGGTTCATTTCCGACTTCCATAGTGCACATTGGCCCATAGATCTAAAGGAGCTGATCGATCAAATTCTTCAGAAAGAAATTCCAATAATTAAAAAAAAACCGGGTATTTATGGGAAGGATGTATGATATCCTCTCTTACATAAAGTGGTATAATTTACTATTTTCTTAAATGCAATCGAAGCAATATGGTGTATACTGCCCCATTAGAACGGATGGTCAGATTAAACTTTTTTGGATAGATTAACGATAACCTACGACGTACATTCTCCATACCAGTGTATAAAGAATTAGGATGTTCCAGTTCCTCTTTGTAACTATTTTCTAAAGATAGCAGGAGAATATTTTTTTTCACGCTCAGATCAAGATTTACAAAGCACCCTAAAGAAGATTTTCGCACATGTTTAAAGGCATTTTCAATAAAAAAAATCAATAGAAGCGGTGCTATTTTGCAAGAGAGGTCTTCGGAATCTAACGCAAAATTAGATTGCACATTTACATAGTTTTTTTGCCTGTCCGATTCAAAAGAGAGATACTGTTGAATAAAATCCACTTCATCCTTGAGGGATATCCATTCCAGACGGCCTAATTTGATTTGATATCTGAGAATATCTGACATCTGTAAAATTTTATCTGGCACCTCCTCCGATTTCTCCAAGCTAAGACCATATAGACTATTTAATGCATTAAATAGAAAATGAGGGTTAGAATGTCCTTTTAACATATTCAGTTCCATATCCCTTAGCAACACTTTCTCTTTCTCCCTTTTGATCTGTTCTTCGTATTGTTGAAAGAGGCTATGAATAGCAATTAACAAAGGAACTGTCATAGAAAACGAAAACACATAGAATTTACTAAGATAGATTTTGCTATGTTGAATTTCATCAAACCAGCCCACATTGGTCAAATAAAAATCGCAGAACAAAGCTAAACACGTGAATAGAACAATTAACCCAAGAGTACTTGCGCCATATAAAATATACCTTCTACGTTGTAATAGAGGAAGAATAAAGAAACGATGCGCCTGCAGATGGAAATAGAGCAATAGAAAAACAAAAAGACCGTCGATCCAACCGTGATCATTCGAAAAATCTTCTCTCTCGTTGAGTAAAGTCACTACCAACAGAAAGAGAAAAAGCAAGATCTCACGCCACCATATATTTTGAATAATCAATTTACCAAACTTCATATCAGAGGAGACCAGAGAGTAATTTTCTATAGGTTATACCAACAGGCAAATATGTTTGATTTTTTAGAATGATGTAATCGATATCAAACCGTTCTACATATAGCATATTTACCACATAAGATTTGTGAATACGTACAAAGAGATTTCTGGGCATTCTACGTTCAGCCTCCGAGGTGGTAGAGGTACAGATGAAACTTTTATCTTGGGTAAATAACTTAACATAATTTCCCCAACTCTGCAGATACAGGATATCTTCCACTGGAAAAGATACAATATGTCCATCTATTTTCATATCGACCATGGACGAAGTCGCATAATCAGCCTCCAATTTAGGTAAAGTATACCTATGAATCGCTTTCGAAAACCGCTCGTATGAAAATGGTTTAAGCAGATAGTCCAATACGCCATATTCGTATGATTCCAGAGCATGTTCGGCGTAAGCTGTTGTTAAGATCGTTGGTAGGCCATAGTCCTTGGAGACAATAAGATCAAACCCTGAATAATCTGGCATATTCAGATCTAAAAACACCAAATCAAATTCCATATCCTTTAGCAACAGTTTCGCTTCATTAACATGATAAGCGTGCGCTTCAACAACAAAATCAGGTGTTTTTCGGATGTAATTATTCAACACTAAATGTGCATTAGGTTCATCATCCACTACCAAACATCTTACCATAGGATAATACTTATGTTCTTTATTATTTAAACCCGTTCTAAAGTATTCATTTTTTTCTTCTTTTTAACTTTCTTTTTTATTCTATTCCACCACAAAAATATACCCGTTATCGGAAAAGAAGCTGATAATAAACAAACGAAAAAAGCCACTAACTTTGTCGATAAACCACCAATTGCACCCGTATGTACAGGTTTCATATAACGTCGAAGTTGCCAACCGGCAGGCGATGTTTCGTGCCGTGTAATCTGAAGCACATTTCCGGTATAGGGATCAAGAACAAGCTGATCAAACCCATTTCTATGCAATACTTTGGTGTTTGCACTACTTACCTGAATTCCTTCGACAGACTCTTTCTTTGGCATACTGATGCGCCAATAGGGAGCGTCAGGAAGATGATAACAGGCCTGCACAAAAGCCTGTTCCCAGCTTATCATGTGCCGACTAGCGATCTGTTCCACATGCAGTGGGACACTTTTAGGCGGTTTTGATCCTGTCAAGGTATACAGGGCCTCATTCGCCCATTTGAAGGACCAAGGCAGGCTGGTCACAAGAAAAATAAGAAGAAAAAAAGAACAGTAAAATCCTAATACAACATGCAGATCATGATTGATTCGTTTCCAACTTCCCGATGTTTTTACTTGAAGTCGTTGTTTTAATATTATTCGATTTTTGGGCCACCATAATATCATGCCTGTGAGCAGTGTAAAAAAAACGACGAAAGTCGAAATACCGAGCAAGGTCTTTCCCAACGAGTCTAACAGCAAGTTTTGGTGAATCTTAAGTACACTCTTAAAAAAGGTTTCTTTAGTAGGATCTACACGTGCTGTTACCAATCCCGTTGAAGGATCTACATATACTATATCTTGCGGTTCCCTTCTGAAATTTCCGCCTATGGCAGCCTTATTTCGGCTTTTCCCATTGGAATTTCCCTCTTTTCGATTCATTTTATCAGGCCTCTTCTTCACACTCATTTCTGCAGTTCGGCGGTTGTCCGCATAAAAAGTAAGCCCTGCTACTTCTTCTCCAGAAGACAACTGGTCAGAAACGCTTTTTATTAATTCATCAGCAGGCAATCGCACTGCATCCTCACTTTTTTTATAGAATCGTTCCCTATACAGCATTTCCGTAATCTCTTCCTCAAAAACTAAGATACAGCCAGTTAGACACTCCACAAAAAAGAATAAGCTAATAGCTAAACTCAAATAGAGGTGCACATTTCTCCAAATTTTTTTCATGTATTCTTCTCTTCTCATTATAGTGCCCCATACCGTATACACAGCATGAGGCTCGTCTTATTATATCGCTTTAGCTATTTTTGCCAAAACACTTTAAATTCTTTACTCGTACCTACAATATTGCCCTGAGCAGAGACCTGTTCACGATTGTTATTCACTTCAGAAGCAGGGTAACGTAAGCGAATAGGATGTACGTTTCCTGTAGGATCTGCTAAAAGCGACCCCGGTATGTTGGGTATTCCTAGTCGTCGATAGTCGCTCCAAGCTTCAGCTCCATTAATCCCATTCAAGGCCAGCCATTTTTGTTCTATTATTTTCGTCAGTTTATCCGAAGCAGTTTCTATTTTAACGTTTTGCTGATTTACATAAGCCTGCTGTTCGGCCGAACTCACACCAATATAGTTAAAGGATGCCTGTATAGCCTTCGTATATAAGCTTTCCACAGCCGTCGTACTAGTCCAACCTCGAAAAGCAGCCTCTGCCTGCAAAAAGTAACTTTCCGCAGCAGAAAAAATAAGAGCCGATTGTGTCGCACTCTTAAAAAGTCCTCCTGCATTGTTATTATTCTCTTGTGGTCCTTTAAATGCCGATGTCACGGCATAGTTCTGCGTAACATCGTTTCCTGCACCAAGAACAACACCATTATATTCACCATTAACAGCTGTATAGATGTAACTCATCCTTGGATCATTAAATTCTTTGTATTTCGCAAGAAGAAAACGTGTCGGCCGGTAACCATTATAAGCCGCTACCGCATTATTGTTCGTTGTACGGTAAAAACTAGTCCAGAAGCCATTCATCTGTCCAGCACTGGTCGTATAACCTGGATTTACCAATGCATCGACTGTTAAGAAGCCTGAACCGTCACTACTGATCACCGCTATTTCTTGCTGTATGTAGGCGGAAGAGGCGACTTCGCTTTGTCGTATCAATGCCCGTAGTTTTAGCGTGTTCGCCAGCTGTCTCCATTTGATCAAATCTCCCTTAAATAAGATATCATCGCTGCCTGGAATAATAGTTCCTACAGGCACACTAGCCAATAGCTTTGTTCCTTCTGTAATCAAATTGACTGCCTCCCGGTAGACAAGTTCACCCCCATCATATTTTGCTGTCGCTACAGAAGGATTAGAAGCTTCATAAAAAGGAACATTATTATAGTGATCAACGAGTCGTAAAAAGTACCAACCACGCATGATCTTCGCCAATCCTGCATAAGCAGGATTAAGCTCCTGTTCTTTCTCTTCAATAAGTTTTATGTTGTAAAGATTACTGTATGCACTTTCCCATATCGTATTGGCAAATTCATCATTTATACTGTAATTGATGATCATATCTAAATAGGAGTTTGTAGCGCCGCCACCACCGATAGTAACATCATTGGCCTTTCCCCAGTAACCACCAAAGAATGACCCCAATTCATTTAATGTTACCGTTTCATAGTCTGCTAATTTCAAGATAGCAGGTGGAAGCAGAAAATCCGAACTAGATTCCGATGGTCTATTAGGATTCACATTGATGTCCATATCGCAAGCTTGAAAACAAAACGTCGCCAACGAAAGGCAGATAACGGCTTTTATAGAAGAATATTTCTTTTTCATGTAAATAGTAAGAATTGAAATTAGAAAGTCAGATTAAGATTCAAGCCATAAGTTCTGGAGGCTGGCAAAGTTCTCC
This sequence comes from Sphingobacterium sp. LRF_L2, assembly GCF_965644235.1. NCBI lineage: Bacteria > Pseudomonadati > Bacteroidota > Sphingobacteriia > Sphingobacteriales > Sphingobacteriaceae > Sphingobacterium > Sphingobacterium sp. LRF_L2. The sequence goes on from NZ_CBFFRI010000001.1 coordinate 563,511, forward strand.
AACCACTAAAACCTATATTAGATAAGTAGATAAATTCAGACTCTCCAAAAATATTGGATTGATCACGAAGGTTAATTAAATTTCGGCCAATCAAAGCAATAGATGCCGATTTAATAAAGTTGACACGCTGCAATGAACTTACTGGTAAGTTGTAACGTATAGACACCTCTCGCAGCTTGATATATCTTGCATTAAATGAATTCGGCGCTAAAAATGAGCGTTGTGCACCCAACCACCAAGCTTGATCACCAGCGCTATATATGTCAGTATTCTCTTGGTAAACGCCTGGTGATACTTCAACAACTGAATTTGGAATAACAAATGGTTCTCTTCCATATTCCGCAGTTCGAGGCAATAAACCATTGTTCAATGTACTTTCGGCTGCAGCGGTATGGAACACACTTCCCCATCTAGCATCTATTTGCCCGCTCAGTTCTATATTTTTGTAACGTACAGCAAAATTGGCTCCGAACATATGTACGGGTTGCGAGGTCCCCACCTTCCTATCTTGTGCTGCTTGCTTCACATTGCCATTACTATCCACAATAATCCGTCCCTGTGGATCTCTAGCATAATCTGACAACATAAACGTAGGAAAACGTTCGCCAACCACAAAATAGTTGTTTTTAAACAGCTCCAATGCACCTTCACCAGGAAGTTCAACCGCTTTATTGTCATTATGGGTATAATTCGCACCTAAGGTAACCGTCCAGTCTTTATTCGCCAATACATCTCCTGACAATGTAAATTCCCAAGATTTACTTTTCATACGTGCGGCATTCAAGATCGAGCTTCCAAATCCAGTCACATACGAAGTTCCGACTTCTAGTGCTTGGTCACGAGCATCGGCATTTGCATACGTTACTTCTGTACGAAGCCTGTTTCTAAAGAATTGCAATTGTGTTCCAACTTCCCATGAATACACGAATTCAGGTTTAAGATCAAAATTTGCATTTGTCCCACTCATTTCAAAACCACTCAGATTACCATAAGGAAATCCCGTACTCACAACATAGGTATTCAGCAGTTGATAAGGAGCAATCGATACATTCGCTGTTTTACTTGCCGACGCATAAAGTTTACCGTAAGAAAGAATTGTATTATCTTTTAAAGCCTCAATAGCATCACTAAAAATGAATGAGACATTTCCTCCAGGGTAGAAAAACGTACGGTTGTCTGGACTCAGTAAAGAAACTGACTCATTTCGTCCATTAAATGTCGCGAACAAATAATTATTATAGCCGAGTGTAACTTCTCCAAAGAAAGAATAACGTCTAGCATGTGTTTTATAAGTACCTCCGCTCAGATTACCTGTCCTGTTATCTTGATTGTAAGTACCCGGAATAAGTACGGCACTGGAACCTACCTGAACCGAGTTTGCAGTCTGATCTTGGTAATTATGTCCTACCAAAGCATGCATAGAGAACTTACCAAAGTTGCGATCATACTGCAAAATTAAATCACTATTTAACTGAAGCGTCCCTAACGTTCTATCAACGACAGATCCTGCTTGGTTCGCTGGACGAGCATAAGCTTTTCCGTCAGCACCTAACACTGCGGCATATTTGATCGGAGCATTCTCTGTCCGCAATGCTGTATTTACGTTAGTTGCCCCCAAACGATAAATTGCTTTCAAATAGGTATTGAATGTGTACGACACATTAACATTCCCGTTCCAATTGTGCTGCGTATTATACCTTCGTTGATTATCAATTCCCCAATATGGGTTTATGCTACTGTTCGAAAAGAAATAATCAGGACTAGCCTTTGGATCATTCTGCCAATCTTGAAGTTCGGTAATAGGAATATACAGAGGTAACCCACGAACATTGTTCCAAGGTTCAGACGTCGTGGTGTTATCATTTGTACGTACATAAGCAACATTATACCCTACATCAAGTTTTTCGAAGTTCCGCGTTCCGCTGAAACGTAAACTGGTTTTATTGCTTTTGTCTTTTGGTATAATACCTTTTGTTATGGCATGCTGTGCAGACATATAAAAAGTAGATTTTGCATCTCCTCCTGAAAAAGTCAATCCATTTTGCTGCGTTACTCCGGTATCAAAGAAATCTCTTTTTTGATTCTTTATAGGAGAATAGGTTAAATCCCATTGGGTACCATCAGGTAATACAGGCCCCACTTGTACGGTACTTCCATCGTATTTTGGTCCCCAAGAACGGATTTCATATGGCTGAAAAACTCCGTTAAAGCCTGCTCCGAATTCCTCTTGAAATTGTGGCAGCCACCCGACATTTTCCAACAGTGTGCTATTGGTAAAAGAAATCTGACCATGTCCTGGCTTTCCTTTTTTCGTGGTCACTAAGATGACACCATTCACGCCTTGAGAACCATATATTGCCGCGGCATTGGCTCCCTTCAAGACCGTAATTTCTTCGATATCGTTGGGGTTTATAGCCGAAAAGGCAGATGTCGTTCGAGATGAATTTGCCAATTGTGGATTGAGTGCTTCAATAGCAGGCATAGGAACCCCATCGACCACAAATAATGGCTCGTTTGCCCCGTCCGCAATATTTCGGGCACCACGTAAAGTAACACGCACCTGCGGATTGACGCCTGAGTCAAACATATTGATTTGCAGTCCTGCCACCTTACTTTGAAGCCCTTCAAGTGGATTGACGACTGCCGTTTGATTCAGTTGCTTATCAGATACCAAACCTGTAGACACCCCCATTTGCCTAGCGGCACGCTTAATTCCAAATGCCCCTGTTACCAAAACCTCTTCCAATTGCTGCTGATCCTGAACCAGCTCAATAGCAACATGTCCTTCACGTGTAACTAATAATTCACCCGATTGGTAGCCTACCGACTGTAACAACAGCACTTCTCCTTTATTTACCAACAATTTAAATTTACCTTCATTATCGGTACGTGTTATCGCCTCACGCCCTTTGACCCGGACAGTAACACCAGAGAGAGGTTTTCCACCTTCTCTATCTTGAACAGTACCTCGCATTCGAAGATCTTGCGCAGATACAGCCTGACAATAAAAGGCAAGGGCTACACCATAGAGTATTTTTAAATTTCGCTTCATAGTAAAACTTGAGATTAATAATGCTGCGAATCTAAGCTATTTAGAATTAGTCTATGTTATTAAGCACGCGACTTTATGATGAATTGCATTCGTCAGCTAATAGAAAAAATAAGGCGTCGAGGAGATGAATAGCTATAAATAACTTTTTTACACACACTAGCAAATAACTACAGTCCCTAAATTTTCCAATATCACAAGAATACGATCGATATCATGAATAAAATGCGCATATAGGGATCCATGAATTTGCATTTAACAAAAAAGAGCTATCCTAAAAATAGGATAGCTCTTTTTATAGTTAAAAAAAACAGTTTATTAGCGACGACCAAACTCGTAGCCTATACTGATGGATACTACTTGATTTCTAAAACTTGCTCCACCTTCTTGGTTAGAAATATTAACGAACCCAATAGAATTAGAAAGGCTCAGGCTTAGTCCGCTATTAAATGTATATCCTGCTAAAATACCCAATCCTGCATCAAATGGGTTTAACTGATCAGGATTACTCCCCCATTCTATATGCGTTGCATTTCTTTCATATTTCACACGTGCATCTAGTCCGTAAGCCAAATAAGGTCCTCCACCGAAAAAGACTTCACCACGACCTGCCTGAACACGTCCCAGAAAATTAACTGGAATTTCTAAATACAACAAACGATCCGTGAATTTTTGTCCATTAGCTTCGTAACGTCCTCCTTTTCCCTGTAACGAAAGTCCAGGCTGTATCGAAAAACCTCTAGACACCCGTCCATCAAAATAACCGGTAATGTGAAAACTCGCTGCCACGTCGGTGGTTGCCGATTGATTGTCAATTCGCGAATATTCATTCGCAAGATTAAGTCCGCCTTTGATACCGAACCTACTCTGCCCGATGACACCTGAGACGCACATAAGGAGTGCGCTCATCAAAAAAAACTTCTTCATACTAATATTATTTCATTTAAAGGTTAACAATAACATAAGCACAGATAATCCATATTATACTGTTCTAATTAATAATTGTTTCGGGCGCAAGTATAGCAAAAAGTCATAAATAAAAGAAAAAAATCAAAGCTATATTTTCATTTCGTTTTTATCCTTAAAAAAGGAAGAGTCTGTCGTCAATGATCATTAGAGGGCTATAAGCGTAACATTAAATATGGATTAAAATAGTAAAAAAGCCATTTACCATTCGTAATTTTTATACTTTTGCTTGACTAAAGAACAAATAATACGTTTTTGTTCTTCTAATTTATTTCTTATGACAGTTTTGACCTTTACGTTAATTGTGCTCGCAGGTTCTATGGCCGCTGGAGTTATCGGCTCTCTTTCTGGACTTGGAGGTGGAATTGTAGTCATCCCGCTGCTTACTATTGTACTTGGTGTCGACATACATTATGCTATTGGCGCTGCGCTGGTTTCAGTCATTGCAACTTCTTCAGGTTCGGCAGCTGCCTATGTTAAAGAGGGTATTACAAATATGCGGCTCGGTATGTTTTTAGAAATTGCAACAACGGCGGGCGCTGTCGCTGGCGCTTTAATTTCTAGTGCGGCACCTAGCTCATTTATCGCCGTATTATTTGGCCTAGCTTTAATCTTCTCTGCTGGCAACTCCTTACGCAAAAAAACAGAACATGTGGTAACGAGCTCCAGTTCAATGGCTCAGGCACTTAAACTCCCCTCATCTTATCCAGTGTCCAAAACACAAGAAATAGCCTACGGCACAAAAAATGTTATCGGCGGTTTCAGTATGATGGGATTAGCGGGAATGCTCTCGGGAATGCTGGGAATTGGTTCTGGTGCTTTTAAAGTCATTGCCATGGATACGATTATGAGAATCCCATTCAAAGTGTCGACCACAACCAGTAATTTTATGATGGGGGTTACCGCATTAGCGAGCTGTGTTATCTATATCCAAAAAGGCTACATCGTTCCTGACATCTGTTTGCCTGTCATGATAGGCGTGCTACTGGGAGCAATGGTAGGGGCAAAAATTCTAATGGCAACAGATCCGAAAAGATTACGGGTATTCTTTGCCTTTATCATTTTTCTTCTAGCTGTCAACATGATTTACAACGGGATTAAAGGGAACATATAATGCAAATTACAGATAAAACCATACAAAACGTTGTTGCAAATGTACTCAAGTATGGCGTACGCACGGTTTTGTTTTTTGGGATCACTGGCGGATTAATATTTTTAGTCAACCATTCCACAGAACAGGTAGACTACTCGAAATTCATTGAGAAAGACAATAGTATCTTTGAGGTGATTAGCCATGTCATAAGGGGAGCAATTGCTCTTGATGGACGAGCAGTTATTTATCTCGGTATTCTTATCTTATTTTTCACCCCTTTTTTAAGATTACTGTTGTCGTTAGGGAGTTTCATCCTCGAAAGAGATAAACTATATGTATTTATCACGTTACTCGTACTTGCCATTATTGCGCTCAGTGTATCCTTAGGCCTTTCTCACTAACTATATCCTCAAAAAAATAGCGCGGCCAGGCGTAGTATCATTTCCCTCGTTTTTAACTAAGAATGAGGATGTACTGATTACACGAGCTGTAAATGCTATGAAAATACGACGAAAAAAGAGAAGTAGAGTTTATATTAGGAACAGATTCTAGCGTTGAAAGTACAATTACGTTATACATGAATATAAAGCAATATTCTGAGAAGCAATTATTAAAAAGGTAGACTATTATCTTTATGTTAAATCGATCTTTAAGGGGACCAGAAAGCTTTTATGCCGAATTATATAGTGTATATTTGACACTATAATTCAGACTCAGATTTATAATTGGTTAGTAGAAAAACCTTCGGTCTCCCCGGCCGAAGGTTCTTTTTTTTTGAGAAAAATTGTTGGATAATATCAAAAGTAGCTGTTTAATCAGGAGCATAAGAAAGCATACAAAATACTTTCCTCCTATTTTGGACCAACACTGTATACGATTATCGTCAACTATTGAATCATTGCATTATTTAAAGGATTTTACCCTTTCCGTATTTTGTCGGTTCCTGAAAAGAAAAACACCCCTTTTAGACCTAAAGAAAATGAAAGAACTATTTTCATATAAATAAGAAAAATAGGTTTTAGCTTCCCGATATTCCCCCTTTCTTAGACAAAACGTACTAATAAGCGGCAATAAGTATTTGTAGCAACTAATTTATCTTCCCCCATCTACACTCGCTTTTCGACCGTAGTTTGCATCATTTTTGTTCAATGTTGAGCTCATCACTACTTAAAACATACGACCATGGAAAGCAAAGAACTGAATCTAGAACTATCAAAAAACCAAAGCATTTTAAAGAATATAGCCTTTAAATTCACAAAGGATCCGGAGGAAATGGAAGAACTTGTACAGGAAACCATGGTTCGATCGATAAGGTATCTTGACAAGTTATTCAACAATCCGAAGTTAGTGGCATGGCTCTACGTTATCATGAAAAATGTATATATAAACCAATACCGACGCAATCAAAAGCACATGCTTTATGAAAGTAGTCAATCTGCTGATTACCGCGATCAAGGTTGTTCGGAACCTTACTCGACAAACACTGTAGAGGGTAAATTTGTGATGGCAGACATCCAGCATGCATTGAAAAAACTACCACAAGATCATTATGAAATTTTCACACTCTATATGGATGGGTACAAATACAGGGAATTAGCCGAACAATTTGATATTCCCGAAGGAACGATCAAAACGCGCATCCATCATATTCGCAAATTTTTACAAAAACGCTTGTCCATTTACAAAAAAGCAAACTAATAAGTTGATACGAACGAACGCCATACCGTTCGTCACAAACGGCTAAAAAAAGGACTGTTTTGAAGCTAGCTGACAAAATTGTCAAAAATATAAAATATTCATGTTAGACAAAAAACAAACACGCATGACCACAAAATAGCATAAGTACCTGTGAAAACAAAAGTAACACGAATAATATTCCATATGGTCATTAAAGAACAAAATGAGTGAAACGAGCTCATTGATTTCAATGAAATCTAACACGGATAAATAAATATACATATGACAAGAGAAATAAGCTCACTGCAACATGCCGGCCGAGTCATCTTAGGATTATTTCTGTTATTTGCTGGTATAGGGCACCTCACGTTTGCACGTCGCGAATTTCAAGCGCAGGTACCGGATTGGATACCATTGGATAAAGATAACACAGTCTTGTTATCTGGTATAGTCGAAATAGCTCTTGCTCTTCTAATTTTGATATTAGGCCATAAGAAACGATGGATACCTTGGTTTATGGTATTATTTCTGGCACTTGTATTTCCTGGAAATTGGTCTCAATACATACATCAGCGCGATGGTTTTGGTTTAAACACAGATGCCGCCCGCCTCATACGATTATTCTTTCAGCCCGTACTCATGCTATGGGCTTTATGGAGCATGGGAATTATAGGCTCACGAAAAAACCAAAAAAGCAAAATCTTTTGATAAAAAAAACAAACCATCACATTTTTATTACATAAAGCTATTTTTTTAACCATTTTCCGAAATAACCATATTTAAAAACAAAATAAAACACATAAAATGCGACTATTTTTCAAAAACAAATAGAAATAATTAAAAATTAACTTTAATTTCTTATTCTTTTTGCTAGTTTTGCTAGCAAATGACGAAGAGACAAGGCAAATGGCTTTCCATAATATTTATCTTGCTGCTCCATATATCGGGGCAACTGTCCTTCTTACCCACACAAAAAAAACTATCTCCTCTTCCAAAGCACTTTCACCAAATAGAGATAGTAAATCAAGAGATACTGGATAGCATTGATTTTGACTATCAGATTCACAAAAGAGCAACCATTCACAGTCATGATAGCGAAAAAGCCATAGAGAGCAGTGCGGAAAGTGAATTGTCCAGTACTACAAAATCGAAAGAAACGCCTCCTTTTCTTTCAAGAAACCTACTCCCTCAAAAATTTTCATTTCACACGTTTGCTTTTTCTCTACCAAATTACCGCTTGTTAGCTACACAAGAAGCAGAGAAATACAATAAAACAAGACATATTCTTTTCCAAAATTTCCGTATTTAGATTTTATCTTTTTCTTAAAATAGGTGCCTTTCTGGCATCTTAGTAAAACTTGTCTATGCTTTCACCATATGTGATTGCCTGAATTTGCTATTTACACAAATCAACTTAATATCACTTAGTTACAGAACCAAGATTCGTATGAATGTCATCATTATTTATTCACCTATACACGAGAATAAGTAGGATAGCTTCATCACGATTGAAAAACAAATTTATGCCGATGAAAACGAACATCATGCTTATGGGATCTCTTGTCTTGTTTGCGCTTAACAGCTGCAACTTCCATAAGGACGTAAAAGAAGAAAGCACAAACTTTTTAGTCTCTTCCCCTTTAATTAATGACACAACTATTGTGAAACAGTACGTTAGTCAAGTACGATCGATTAGACACATCGAAGTCCGTTCACAAGAGCGGGGGTATTTGGAAAAAGTAATGGTTGACGAAGGACAATTTGTACATAAAGGACAACTCTTGTTTCAGATTATGCCTAAAATCTACAATGCCGAATTGCTTAAAGCGCAGGCTGAAACCGAGGCTACAGCAATAGAGTTACAAAACATCCAAACGCTGGCGGATAAAAATGTAGTAGCACCAAATGAGCTAGCGATGGCGAAAGCTAAATTAAAAAAGGCACAAGCTGAAATGGAGTTAGCCAGTGCTCATTTGGAGTTTACGAAAATTACAGCTCCTTACGATGGAATTATAGATCACCTGGATTTGAAACTTGGTAGTCTGGTCGACGAGGGAGACCTCCTGACCACGCTTTCCGACAATAGTACCATGTGGGTATACTATAATGTCCCTGAAACGGAATATCTCAATTATAAAACAAATGCGAGTGATCAAAACCGCGACTATGTGCAACTTCTACTGGCAAATCAAGAAGTGTACAAGCAGGCGGGAAAAGTCGAAACTATAGAGGCAGACTTTAACAATGAAACTGGAAATATAGCTTTTAGAGCAACCTTTCCTAATCCAGATAATCTACTGCGGAACGGCCAAACAGGAAGTATCTTGATGTCTATTCCTTTAGCACATGCCATTATCATTCCACAAAAAGCAAGTTTCGAAATCATGGATAAAAAATATGTCTATGTGGTGGACAAGGATAACAAGGTGAAATTAACGCCTATTACCATAAAAGCCGAGTTACCCGATTTATTTATTGTACAGAGTGGCCTTAAAGGGGATGAAAAAATACTCCTTGAAGGGATACGGAAAGTGCAGAACGGCGATAAGATTGAATACACCTATAAGCAGCCACGTGAAGTACTGCAACAGTTGGTATTGCCTAGCGAATAATAGTTAAACGTAGTATACAACAAAAACGTTAGATTATGTTTGAAAAATTTATAAAACGCCCTGTACTAGCGATAGTACTATCTATAGTGATTATTTTTATGGGATTGTTGGCAATAAGTTCCCTGCCCATCTCCCAGTTTCCAGATATAGCTCCACCCGTGGTCGTTGTCAATATCGCTTACCCAGGCGCTAGTGCCAACGTATTGACGGAATCAGTTCTTATTCCCATGGAAAAATCCATCAATGGAACGCCAGGGATGAAATACATGACCTCCGATGCGACCAGTGCAGGAGAGGCGACGATCATGGTTTATTTTGATTTAGGAACCGATCCAAGCCAAGCCATGGTAAATGTAAAAACACGGATTGAGCAGGTTACCAACCGACTTCCCGAGCTGGTACAGCGTGAGGGTTTAGTGGTGAGTTATACGTCGCCCAACATGTTAATGTATGTCAATGTATTCAGCACCGATCCACAAGCGGATCAGAAGTTTCTGTACAACTTTTCGAATGTAAATGTCATTCCTGAAATCAGTAGGCTGAAAGGCGTCGGTAGTGCAAAGATTTTGGGAAGCCGAATTTACGCCATGCGCGTGTGGCTTAATCCGGAACGGATGCGAGCTTACAATGTTTCGACTGACGAAGTGATGGAAGCAATGAGCCAGCAAAGTATCATCGGAACGCCAGGCCGTATCGGACAAAGCACAGGGAAAAGATCACAAGCTTTAGAATATGTACTTACCTATAAAGGCCGCTACAATAAAGTCGAAGAATATGAAAGCATCATTATCCGCTCAAATCCTGAAGGAGAAAGCTTGAAATTAAAAGACATCGGAAAAGTCGAGCTCGGGAGTGAATTTTACGACATCTATTCCAACCTTGACGGCTTACCATCGGCTTCAATTACATTGAAACAAAATTACGGCAGTAATGCCAACGAGGTCATCAAAGAGGTAAAAAGTAAATTGGACGAGATCAAAGCAGCGTCCTTTCCTCCAGGTATGGACTATAAAATTACCTACGATGTTTCAAATTTCTTAAATGCATCCATCGAGAAAGTTGTACATACGCTAGTCGAGGCCTTTGTATTGGTTGCTTTGGTTGTATTTTTATTTTTGGGTGATTGGCGATCCACCTTGATCCCAACAATTGCCGTTCCCGTCTCTTTAATCGGCGCATTTATGTTTATGCAGCTGTTTGGTCTCACCATCAATCTGATTACTTTATTTGCATTGGTATTGGCCATCGGGGTAGTTGTCGACGATGCCATAGTCGTCGTAGAAGCCGTCCATGCGAAGATGCACGAAAAACATCTCTCCCCCTATAAAGCGGTGATCGAAGTTGTTAAAGAAATTAGCGGAGCAGTCATTGCTATCACGTTGTTGATGACAGCCGTTTTTATTCCAGTAGCTTTTATGCAAGGACCGGTTGGTGTATTTTTCCGTCAGTTTTCAATCACTATGGCCTGCTCTATCGTCATTTCAGGATTTGTAGCCTTGACCTTGACGCCTGTACTCTGCGCCATGATACTTAAGAACAACCACGGAAAAACGAAGAAAAAGACCCCTGTCGACAAGTTTCTCGATGCTTTCAACAAACGATTTGACCGCTTAAATCTTCGTTACGCCCTATTTTTAAAGCGTATTGTAAATAGAAAATTGATTACTTACCTATTACTCGCTTTATTTTCGTTCGGTATTTTCGGAATTTCAAGAACTCTTCCTAGTGGTTTTATTCCAAACGAAGATCAAGGTATGATCTATGCTATTGTACAAACACCTCCAGGTTCGACATTAGAACGCACCAATGATGTTGCTCGTCAACTACAAGAAATCACAGAACATATGGATGGCGTTTCTTCAGTGACGGCACTGGCGGGCTACGAAGTATTGACAGAAGGCCGTGGATCAAACGCTGGAACTTGTCTAATTGAACTAAAAGATTGGTCGGAACGCAAGGAAAGCGTTGCCGAAATCATCGAAGAATTAGAAGAAAAGTCTAAAGAAATATCGGGTGCTACAATTGAGTTTTTCGGACCTCCCGCTGTTCCAGGATACGGTGCTGCAGGCGGTTTTTCGATGCGATTGCTCGACAAAACAAATACAGACGACTATAAAGAACTGGAAAAAGTGAATGATGAGTTTATGGAAGCATTGAAGAAGCGGAAAGAGCTCACTGGCCTATTTACTTTCTTCAGTGCCAATTATCCACAGTACGAATTGGAAATAGACAACGAGGCAGCGATGCAAAAAGGTGTAAACATTGAGAATGCCATGAATAACCTATCCATTCTTATTGGTAGTACATACGAGCAAGGTTTCATCCGCTTTGGAACATTTTACAAAGTTTACGTACAAGGATCGCCCGAGTCTCGCGCACTTCCCGAAGACGTTATGAAACTTTATGTCAAAAACAATAGGGATGAAATGGTGCCTTATTCGGCTTTTATGAAAATGAAAAAGACGCATGGTCTGAATGAAATCACACGCTACAACATGTATCCTTCCTCTGCTATCAAAGGAGAACCTGCCCCTGGCTACAGTACAGGAGAAGCTATACAAGCCATACAGGAAGTTGCAAAACAAACGCTCCCACGTGGTTATGATATAGGTTGGGAAGGATTAACCAAAGACGAAGCCGCGCGAGGAAATGAATCTATTTATATTTTCTTAATTGTATTGGGCTTTGTCTACTTAGTACTTGCGGCGCAGTATGAAAGTTTCATCCTTCCGCTATCGGTGATCCTCTCACTTCCTGCCGGAATCTTCGGAACGTTTTTACTCCTCAAAATATTGGGATTAGCAAACGATATCTATGCACAGGTAGGGCTTGTCATGCTCGTGGGGCTTCTAGGAAAAAATGCCGTACTGATTGTGGAATTTGCAATGCAAAAACATGCCGAGGGAATGACTGTTTACAAAGCAGCTATTGAAGGGGCACGCGTAAGGTTCCGCCCAATTTTAATGACATCATTTGCATTTATCGCTGGGATGATCCCCATGGTCTTGGCACATGGTCCTGGTGCCATAGGAAACCGGACCATTGGTGCCGCCGCTGCAGGAGGTATGCTGCTAGGTACCGTGTTTGGTGTCATCATCGTCCCGGGTTTGTACTTCATATTCGGAAGCATAGCCGCAAAACGTAAATTAATTAAGCATGAAGATGAATTGCCTTTATCTGAACGTATCGAAAATCCTCTGCTAGAAGAAATACATAGAAACTAATGAATAGAACTCAAGCCTTCAAATATACTGTTTACATATGCAGTGCTGCTTTTTTAGCAGCCTGCAATGTTCCTAAAATAAAGGAAAAAATAGCCTCTACCAACACGCTACCCGACAGCTATGTTGGACATGCCGATAGTACAAATATAGCCCTCACAAACTGGAACGATTATTTTGCGGACCCATTTCTTCGCCGTTTAATCGACTCCGCACTAAACAACAACCAGGAATTGAATATCATGTTGCAGGAAATCAAAATGTCTGCGAATGAAGTCATGGCTAGAAAAGGTGAATACCTTCCTTTTGTTGGTGCAAAAGCGGGAGCCGGTGTAGAAAAGCGAAGTGAATATACTACCCTTGGTGCAGCAGAAAGGCAGGTCGATATCCGTGATGGAAAAGAAAATCCAGACCCAATGCCCGATTTAACAGCATCTCTATTCGCCAATTGGGAAATCGACATTTGGAATAAACTGCACAATGCAGCACAAAGTGCTCAATTGAGATACCTTTCGTCGATTGAGGGAAAGAACTTCATGGTAACAAACCTTGTCGGTGAAATAGCGAACCTGTATTATGAGCTTCTTTCACTGGATCAACAATTGTTATTGCTAAACCAAACACTCAAACTTCAATCAGATGCTTTGGATCTTGTCAAACTTCAGAAAACAGCTACGCGTGTAACTGAATTAGCGGTAAAGAAATTTGAAGCAGAAGTGTACATGACGGAAGGACGACAATATGAAATCGCACAACAAATCCTTGAAACGGAAAACAAATTAAATTATCTAGTCGGTCAATATCCGCAACACATTGCACGATCCACCGATGGACTGGACTTCAAGTATCTTCCAACGATCGATGAAGGTTTGCCGGCTCAACTGCTCGGTAATCGACCTGACATTCGGGAAGCAGAACTCCATATGGCCGCGTCCAAATTAGACGTGAAAGTGGCGAAAGCAAAGTTTTACCCTGCTTTAGGGATATCGGCGAGTTTCGGCTATCAAGCTTTTAATCCTGCGTATTTGATCAAAACGCCACAATCGTTAATCTATTCGCTTACCGGCGATTTGATCGCACCACTTATCAATAAAAAAGCGATACAGGCAGATTACCTCAATGCTAATGCGCAACAGATTCAATCGGTGTACGTATATGAACAAAAACTCCTTAATGCGTATATCGAAGTGGCTAATCAACTATCAAAGTTTAACAACATGCGCAACCTCAATACAATCAAAGGGAAACAAGTGGGAGCTTTGACGGAATCAGTACAGATATCTTACGATTTATTTAATTCGGCACATGCCGATTACATGGAAGTATTGATGACGCAACGTGATGCTATTGAGGCTAAATTTGAGCTTATAGAATCGCAACGTTCACAATTCATTGCGGTAGTTGATCTTTACCGATCGCTGGGTGGTGGATGGAGATAATGGTAATGCATGAAGATTGTAAGGACTGCGGCACTTACCATTCGACTTTCAGGTTGACATCGTTAGGATGTCAACCTGAAATAGTATTTACAGGGCCTACATTACTGTATTGTCAGGATACATAATGGCAATGTACATGTACAAATGAGCAGATTGAGCCTGCCAAGGAGTATCTTTTACACAAAAAATGCAACGAAAAAAATCAGAAAAACACTGTATTTCTTCCTAAAAAAGCTTTTATTTACGGCAGATAACTTTGGTTTTACTGAATATTCAAAAGATTTACACAAGGGAACAAGAAAAGCGGCTATTTTTTTGTAAAAGTTAAAACAGTAGAAAATTCAAGATCTTAAAGAGAAACCTATTGTCACGAACATGAATGAAAACTATTGAAAAACATAGATTATTAAAAATGAGCAGCCATTTAGAGAAAGCAATCGCACGTTTCGACGACTATAACAAAAAGGATCCGACAATCTTTGTGTGGGAAGGCAAACAGTACCCACAGGAATACTTTCTCTCCTTAAAGCTATACGAATGGGTTTTGAAATTAGATCCAGAAGCCAACGATGCGCTTATTCTAGCGTCCAGAAGTCAGCACATTGGACGGTGGGAAATCCCAAGAAACCACTACCCTATGGACAAGGATGGTTATTTAAAATGGCGACGAGAACTGAGTAGTTACCATGCTACAAAGGCAAGAACCATTTTAGAGGAATTAAACTATTCCGAAGAACTCATAACGGAAGTTGAGCAAATCGTCCTAAAAAAGAAAATAAAGGTTAGCCCATCGGTACAAACTATGGAGAATGCACTATGTCTTGTTTTCTTAGCTTATCAATACGAAGATTTCTTCCCAAAGCACGAAGATAAAATTGTAAACATACTTAAAAAATCGTTATTAAAAATGGATGCCCACGGACATCAATTTGCACTTAAACTGACCTACTCTGAAAAGGGTTTACATTATATACAGATGGCATTGGCTGAACTGTAGTTTTTTCTACAACCCAACCTTAATCAAATATCTATCTGATGGTCGTATATTTATAGAACGAAACAGACACCTCTATCATCCCGCCCCAAGTAGCGCACATAACACAAGGATAGCTATAGATCTTCCCTTGAAGATCATGCAAAACGACAAACACAACGCTTATATCACATGTTTATACATGAATAATAGGCTAATTACCTTTTGGTAGCTTAACATAAAAGACAGTTTTATCGTCCCTTTCGCTTGTAACCCGAATACTGCCGTTGTTAAGCGAAACCAGATCGTGGATCAATGTCAACCCCAAGCCCGTCCCTTTTTCTCCTGCTGTACCCCAGGCTGGCTCTTGTATATGTTTGAAGAGTGTTCCGATCTTATTTTCTGGAATCCCAACACCGTAATCTATGACTGCAATCTCGATTTCGTTAGGGGTAGTTCTTGCTTCGATATCGATGTTGGAATCGCAATGACTAAATTTTAAAGCATTGGCCATCAAGTTCCTGAGAATGAGATTAAGATGTTGTCGATCAGCAAAAACAGTGATCTCTTCTGTCAATTGAAGTCTAAAGATGATATTTTTCGTAGATGCCTGTAAAATAAATTCATCTTCGAGACCAGAAAAACACGAGACCAAATTTATATTTTCAGGAACAGGAACAATCTTCTGTACATTATTTTTACTCCAGAGTAACAGTCCATCAATATTTGTGTACATAGCGGTTAATTGCTTCTTAATATTCTCTAAAATTCGGTTTTGTCGTTCCTGAGGTAGATCCTTTAGTAAAATTATCTCGACAGCCTGTTTAGCACCAATCAAAGGGCTTCTGATATCATGCGACAGCATCGCAAAAAGTCTTTCCATCGTCCGATTGGATTCTTCGAGCTTATTTTTTTGTTCAGACAACTGATTTTGATAATCGGCCTGTATCGACTTGAGATAGCTGATAATTCCCAGCATACACAGTAACCCTAAAACAGAGTTCAGTACAATCCGAAGTTCACTGACTTCCTTGACTATAATAGATTCAATAGGATAAAATTTGGGGATTATTGTAGCCAGCAGTACAAAAACGATGATGATAACGACGATATAATTTTTTTTAAAAAGAAGAAGACAAACCGTCGCTAAACATAACAAATAGTACTCCGTCGAATTTGGATATATAAAATTCGTCACGGAAAAAAAGACGGATAGAAGAATTAAAAACCAAAATTTAGCCAACTGATACTTCCGCAGATGGTTAAATCTGAAAACCAGAAATATGCCAATAACCGTCAACACATTTATGATTCCAAGCATAGGATAAACAAACAGATTTACCGCAGCATAAATACTAATTAGCACAATGCAGCCGAAAGCAATGGAATTGAGAAGTTTGATCTCGCGACGCGAAATATAAGTAAGCTCATCGCTTATTCCTATGTTCACAACCTGATGTAGAAATCCCGAAAACATATCAGAGATTACTTTTTTCGAATGATGCCTATTGTACATAACAGATTTTTTAAGCTACACTTCTTTATTGGTTAACACTATTTGGCCAAATTTTTAGCAAACTACTATTTTTGACTGTATTTTCGACAGCGTATATTTCCTAATATACGAAAATATTTATTATCTAAATTTATTGATTTGTTGAATAGAAGAACTTCTAGAGCTAACTGTAAAAGCTCTCGATAGGATGGAAATGGTAAAAAAAACTATTTTTTCTTCTCTTTTTTTACAACCTTTGTTCACAATGGTCAATTGGAAGACAAATCTCTACACCTGTTGGCTCGGCTGTTTCTTTACCGGTATTGCCATCAGTATGGTGCTCCCCTTTTTACCGCTTCTCGTACTCAAGTTGGGGGTGCAGCAAAATGAAACACTTTGGTCGGGAGCCGTATTTGGTATTACTTTTTTGGTATCGGCAATCGCTACGCCTTTTTGGGGTAAACTTTCGGATAGATACGGGCGGAAAGTCATGCTTTTGAGGGCTTCATTGGGCATGAGTATTGTTATCTTTCTACAATCTTTCGTGACCGACGTCTGGCAGTTGCTTGCTCTTCGGGCAATTATGGGCGTAACTTCCGGTTATATTCCTACTGCAGTTGCACTTGTTGCCTCTCAAATACCGTCCGAAAAAAGCGGTTGGGGGCTCAGCGTACTATCCACTGCTCAAATATCGGGCGTACTTATCGGCCCACTTCTGGGTGGATTTATCGCAGACATGGTGGGAATCTCTGCGGTTTTTATCAGCACATCCCTGCTCCTTCTGATCAGCTTTCTAATTACCTTGATACTTATTAAAGAAAACTTCAAACCCTCTTTTCCTTCAAGAGCGAAAATTGATTCTTCCAAATCTATATTAAGCCTAGTTAGTTCGCCCCAATTAATAGGGGCTCTACTGCTCTCTTCCATGCTCATTCAAGTGATGAACAGCTCCATAAATCCCATTTTACTTCTCTATATCAAAAGCCTTAATCCAGGATTAGAAAATCTCGCTTTTATTAGTGGCGCTATCAGTGCTGCTCCGGGGTTCTCTGCATTAATTTCAGCTCCTTATTTGGGTAAACTCGGCGACCGCATCGGAATCCCAAAGGTGTTGTTCATGGCGTTAGCATTCACCACAGTAATTATTCTAATGACTTTCTTCGTCACCGATGTCTATCAATTCGCCTTATTACGATTTCTTCTTGGATTTGGCGAAGGCGCTTTGTTTCCCTGTATACAGAGCTTACTCATTAAAAACACGGACAGTAGCATTTACGGACGGATATTTGGATACAACCAATCTTCGATTTACATCGGCAACATTGTAGGCCCCTTGATTGGCGCGTATACCGCTACACTGCTGGATTTCAACTTTATATTTCTAATAGTAGGCATCCTCATTATAGCAAATACAATCAACTTATACAGCCAACAGCACAAAACGGATACAGATTAGCACCACAAAAAAGTCATTCAAATCAATATTAGACGAAAACCATTAAGTTTCTTCTTACCGATTTGAATGACTCTGATTAGTAAAAAAATAAACTTCTTTTACTACTTAAAAAAGCTGTTTTTTTTTTGACTCTTTTTCCGAAATATCAATCCTTCATATCGGGAAGTTCGGGAAATGCTAACCGACGTTGGGTGGAAGAACTAATTGATCCTAAAAAGGCAATCACGGCATCCACTTCTTCTTTCGAGAGGTTTAATTTCTGTAAAAGTGGAGATGGAATAGGCCGTTTACTTTCATCAACCTTTACGCGCCGTTGAATCGGGGCGGGATTCCCTAAATTATAGAGCTCCACAACATCACGTAATGTCGGAAAATTTCCGTGATGCATCCAGGGGCCTGTCAGTGCAACATCACGTAACGAAGGTGTCCGAAAAGCACCAATATCCTTCTGCTCGCCAGTAAGATGATAATGGCCAAAATCTTCTTGGCGGGAACCGTAAAGGGCCTGTCCATCGTTATGAAATTTGTTATCAGAGAAAAGTGCGGTATTATGGCAATTGATACAGCGTGCTTTGGTACGAAAAAGATGTAAACCTAATAACTCCTGATCATTGAGCGCATCTGCTTGTCCAGAGACAAAACGATCGAATTTACTTGGATAACTAACAATACCTCTTTCAAATGTCGCCAAAGCATATTGTATACGTTGTAGCGTCACTCCAGAATCGCCAAATGCCTCAACAAAATATTGTGCATAGCCGTTTATCTCACGAACATTTGCAACAAGGACATCGAGACTCGTGTTCATCTCCACATGATCCTGTGTGGGCAAAAGCACCTGATCTTCGAGTGATGCGGCACGTCCATCCCACATAAAGCTTTTGTAAAAAGCGACATTATAAAGCGTCATTGCGTTGCGCTTTCCAACACGACGTCCATGCCCATTCGCTAAACTTTTCCCGTCACCGAAGCCTAATTGAGGCTCGTGGCAATTGGCACATGAAATCTGCTTCGATGCCGAAAGTCGAGGGTCGAAAAAGAGCATTTTTCCCAACTGTGCTTTCTCCTTCGTAAACAGATTATACGCAGGATACGTTGCTTTCGGCAGCACACCGATATCTTGAAAGCCTTCTTTTACAGCATCATCGATATTCGGTGCAGGCCATTGGCTGAGATCACCCGAAGAGTATAATTTCCTTAACAAAGAAAGGTCAGGAAGCTTACTTTCTTGAACAAAACTGACCAATAAAAAAAAGCTTCCTAAACCTAGGAGAACAATTGTTTTCCTCATTTATTCAAACACTAATGCCGTCTTACTGATTTTATACACACGTGTCACTTTTGCTAATCCTCCGATAGCTGTTTCATCAAAATCAACATTTAAATCAATCACGCCAGTCTCCAAATCGTATGTTCCACTGCCACTGATTCCTATTTCGATATACTCCATATCCTTTCTTTCTTCTCCTCCTGGTTTGTATATCTTTACAACCTGTGACAATACTTCAACTTCACCTTTAGAGAATACGGTAGGTGCATCTGCTAACGTTGTCGAAGATTCATCTGGTATAAATCGGAGTACTTTATCCACATTGATACCAGCCGTTTTTATATTCGTAGTTCCGGTTTGTGTACTGTACAGCGTAACCATTTGAAATAAATTCACACCGCTATCCTCCACATAAGGGTTTACGAAACCCAAATAAGTCGGATCTTCTTCCGAAATCATGGAAAAATGCGAAGCAATACGTTTACCCCAAGTTTTTGTTGTTTCATCGTAACGATATACATAGGGTTGAAAATAGGCTGTATTTTCGTGGAAATAAGTAATAACCGCAGCATCAGCTTGGGGTTCCTCTACCACCGTTTCTGGTTCAGCAACGTCTTTACTACAAGAAGCTGCAAATAAAATAAAAAGAGCAAAAAATGTACTTTTAATTTTCATGATTTTGTTATTATATATTAAGATATTTATGAATAAAATTTTGATCAATAACCTGGATTTTGTTCCATATTACTATTGGAAGTGACAGATTGAAGCGGAATAGGTAAAACAAACTTATCGGACGGATAATTGATATTACAGTTATTCCCCTCGCAGTCGCTACGCACAAGAGATATACCACGCCGCATCAAATCGAAAAACCAAAAGCCTTCCAAACAAAGCTCTCGTCGTCGTTCGTCTAGAATTTCGTCGATTAATGCTGTTTTGTCAGAATTTGTCCAATTTTCTGATTCAGGGTTAGCTCGTTTACGAATCACATTAAGGTCTGCTAATGCCTGTTCGCTACGGCCAAGTTCCGCCGCCGCCTCGGCACGGATAAGATACATTTCAGAGAGTCGAATTAACTTAACGGAAGTTGCTGCGGTGCCATAGGTCGGATATTTGAACGCACCTCCACTAGCTCTAATATCACCTTCCTGAAAGATCTCCAACAGATCGTTCGATGGGGCAAACTGATACGTCGTATTTGCCGTTTCGTTTGTATAGTAATTCCCCAAAGAGGTTCCCGCGAAGGGTGAGACAACGGCAATTTCGAAAATTGTTTCTTTTGACGCAGCCGATGTCCAGGATGCTACATATTCAGAACTACTGTACAAGGAATAATTTGAAGCGATTACGGCTTCACTATAGTCATAAGCATCAGCCCACTCCCCTTTCAGCATCGAAACCCGTGCTTGAAGTGCCTTGATGGCCGAACTACTCATATAAATGCTGTTACTTCCGGTGAATACCGCTTTACGCTCTGTAAAAAGATCAGCAGATTGCTTCAAATCGGATGCTATTTGCGTATAGACCTCCGCTACAGTCGCACGCTTACGTTGCGCATCTGCTATCAATATCGGTTCTGTGGCCAGAACGATTCCCAAATGCGAAGCATCGGCTGTATAACTGTAGGGTTGAGCAAACAGCTGTACCAAATTCAAATGCATTAATGCGCGTAAGCCGTAAGCTTGTGCCAATATATCGTTCCGCTCCGTTTGTAAACCATCTGTAAGCTCCGGTACACGCTTTATAATATTATTGAGGTTATTCAACATTTCATAGGTCTCCTCGTATACAGCTGCCATGCTGCTCGTATCTGCAGCAGTGGTAAACGTATAGACATCGAGATATTTTTGGAGGGTAATATATAGAGGTTTCACATTACCACCTACAGCCTCGGGATAAATCATTTTAGGACCGTTTTCAGTCTCCCACATCGCAACATACACACCTGTAAGTGCCGCTTTTGCCCCCGCTAAGTCTGAAAAAATTTCGTCAATAGATACTTTATTTTGAGGCTCTTTATCCAAGAACTTATCACATCCTACGAAAAGAAAACAGAGGATAAAAAGCTGGATTATATTTTTCTTGATCATCATGAACTGCATTAAATATTATAAACTGACTTGCACACCAAATGAAAAATTTCGGGTTTCTGGATACGTAAACCGTAGCTCGCGGATTCCGTTACGTCCCTCGGGAGTCTTGTCTTTATACCAGTAAAATAGGTTCGTTACATTAAAATTGAAAGATAGATTCGGAATTTTATGCCTTTTGCTCCAATCATTATTTAGCGCATAACCTACAGAAACGTTTGACAGCTTCAGATGTGTGAGATCATACAAATACTGCGAGGAATTTCTAACCGGGACGGTTGAGGTGAGTTTTGGAATATCAGTTTCATCCCCGGATTCCTGCCAACGATACATCAAATCAACCACCTTATTAGAATGCCTAATTGTATTTCCAGCTTCAAAACGGGTCGTTGAAATCAATTTTTTCGCGCCTACATTATATTGGAGATTAAAAGAAAACGAAATATTATTCCAATTGAATATATTGACCATACCTCCTTGAATTGTAGGCATGGAATTACCCAAAATCTCGTAAGCATCTTCGCCCAAAGCTCTTATTCCAGATCTATCGACAATCTCACCTGAAGGCGTGTAAAACCGATCTAAACCATCCTCCTTATCCACACCTGCCCAACGCACTCCCCATATGGTGTTCGTGCTGTAGCCCACACGAAGTGCATTCCCTACATAATTACCCGATGAAGGAGCATAGTCCACAGCTATAGGATTATTAAAGGAAAGTACTTTATTTCGGTTGAATCCACCGTTAAATGTGGTCCGCCAATTCAAATCCCCATCCTTAAACCAAGCATAAGATAAGTTGAAATCCAATCCTTGATTCCGCATATTTCCGGCATTCACCTGTATACTCGAGAATCCCGTCTCCAGCGGTACATCTACGCCCGCAATCAAATTATGAATATTGTTACGATAAAGTTCCAAGGTGAATTGTAAACGATCAAACAAGGAGATGTCAAGTCCGATATTTGTTTTATAATTGGTTTCCCAACCTAAATCGGGATTTTCTGCTGCCGTTGATGTCGGTTTTGCACCAACTTGCCCGCCATATGTTGTGCTACCGATATCGTAAGTTCCTCGGGAAGCATAGGATCCTATACGCGAATTCCCCGTACTACCAAAACTGGCTCTCAAACGTAGGAAATTGATACTTTCTATATCTTTTAAGAAGTCCTCGTTAGAGATATTCCATCCGGCTCCTAAAGCCGCATTAATAGCCATACTTTTATCCCCTCCGAATAACGATGATTGATCAGCTCGTCCACTCAAGGTAACATAGTATTTCTTCTGCAGATCGTAATTCATCTGCGTGTAGTAGGAAACGGTAGCATCGGATATTTTCGAGGAGGCTGAAGTCTTTGTACTGGCTAAACTTAACTCACGTATTTTATCATAAGTGAAACCTGTACCTAAACCATATAACAAAGCGGTATGTTGATCACGCAGTTCCATTCCCGCTATGGTTAGAAAACGTTGGTTTCCCTTTAATTTTGGACTGTAGCCGACTTGTGCAAAAGAAGTCCAATTATATGTTGACCGATCGTATATGCGTAATCGTCCACCAGATGTACTCCCCGTTCCATTATCTTTCGAATAATAAAGTTCTTGTTTTGATTGCAAAAAATTACCTCCTAATGCAGTACGCACATACAATTCGGGAGTAATATCATATTGCAGATCCATTTGCCCATTCGTCGTTATAGTTTGACTTTTATCCTCATTCTGCGCAAGTACTGCCAAAGGATTGTAGAGTCCCAAAAAAGTCGAAAAGCTACCATCGGCATTATAAGGAGATATATTAGGAGGCAAGTAAGCATTTGCCGAGAAATTATCTAACCCCTCACGTCGCATTAAGGTCGGTGTAATCGTGGTATTTAATCTTACCTTGTCGGAGAGTTTTGTTTGGTACTTTAAAGTCGCTGTATATTGCTTCAGTTCATTGCCCGGGGTCGCGTTTTCTTGATTCCGGTAGCCCATAGACAGAAAATAAGTACTTCCTCCTTGTCCGCCAGAAAAGGAGACGTTCATATTCGAATACCTTGCATTTCTTAATGTCAAATCAAACCAATCTGTATCAATGGTACTACTTCCTGCTAGTATCGTCGCTGCTGCCGCTGTCGATCCCTCATTGATATAGTATTCGCGCAGTAATTCATGATATTGGGGTCCCGAAAGAAGCTTTAACCTATTGATAAAAGTAGACACCCCAGATTGAAAAGTAGCTTGTACACGCAAGTTTCCGCTTCGACCACTTTTTGTTGTGATAAGGATAACACCATTCGCGGCATTCGCACCATAGATTGTTGTTGCTGCGGCATCTTTGAGTACAGTTACCGACTCTATATCCATCGGGTTAATTCCAGCAAGTGGATTGAGTAACGTTTCATCTCCAAACAACGCCACCGCATCCCCACTTTCCTGTTCCTGCATCGGCACGCCATCGATAACAAATAAGGGCTGCGAAGAGCTTGTCCTTTCCGCTTTCGTAGAGGAAAGTGTACCCTGTCCTCGAATGTGAATTTTTACCGGCGTACCCAATGATGTACTCGGTTCTACATACAATCCAGGGACCATCCCCTCCAACATCTTATCGATACTTTCTATCGGCCGGCTTGTTTGCAATTGTTCGGCATTCAAAGAAAAAACACTTCCTACGGTTTCCTCCTTAAGTTTAGGCCTTTCGTACGTACTGGTTATCACGACTTCCTCCACACTTTGCTCTTTCGGTTTTAACAAGACTTGTTGAAACGCCCCTTCTACCTTTATGACCTTATTATCGTAACCCACATAACTCACCGTCACATCTTCATGTAACAGCTGTGCTGGCAATTCCACTAAAAATTTACCTTTTGCATCTGTTCTACTCTGTATTCCTTTTTGTTTTACATAGAGGCTCGCTCCTGCTAACGGCTCCATGCTGATCGAATCTAAAATAACCCCAGATATGGTAATAGGTTTCTTGCCCTTCTTGACCAAAATATTCCTACCGGAAATTTCCAGATCCAAGAATAAGACTTCTTCCAACTGTGTTAAAACCTGATGAAGGTTGCCCGATGAAGAGAAACTAGCCTTCCGATCCACATAAACGACCTGTTCATCGTAAAGAAAACTGTAACCAGATTGGCGTTCAACTTGTTGAAAAATAGAACGAATCGTTTGATTTTTACTTTCTATTCTTAAAAATTGTTGTTGGCCTCGCGCCATAAACGTGCCTATCGTAAGAAAGACGGTTAATAATAGGGTGTATGTTTGCGTCAGACATACACGAGGGTCTTTATTCATTTTATTTTTGTTTTGCAATAAGGGTATTAGAATCGAGATGGAAATGATACGGTGTGGTAAAGTTTAATTTCGCGATAACTTGTTCGATAGATTCGTTTGCAATGGTACCAGAAAAGCTCATCTCTATTGCGGGATTTGCCGGAACGATGATACCGTATTTTCGGGAGAGTTTTCGACCAACTTCTGCAAAGGAAGCTTGCTTAAAGAACAGTATACCTTCAATACTCGCTCTTTCTTCTTCTTTATCAAAAGTTTCGACAGAAAACGTATTCGTTTTTTTATTGTAGTTGAACGATTGTCCCGGAGAAAGCGTTTGCTTGATATCGTTATTGTAGACCTCAACTTTTCCATTAAAAAGCGCCACCTGCATACGATCATCTTCATTAAAAGCATGCACATTGAAAGAGGTTCCCAATACACGAACCGCAAAATCACCAGTCTTGATGACAAAAGGTTTAGTTGCATCATGCACCACCTCAAAAAAAGCATCACCTTGGAGTTGCACTTCGCGAAGACTGTCTGAAAACAGTATTGGATAATCGAATTTTGTACCTGCAGTCAAGCGAACTTTTGTTCCATCAGCTAGGGTAATGTTCATGCGTTTACCAAGCGGTACTTCTTGATGCACGATATTTGGCAGAGTAACGCTATCCAGTTCTTTTGGATTTCGTAAGAACCACAGAGAAACAGCTGTACCGACCATCAACAAACAGGCTGCCGCCACCCAATATCGGAAAACCAATTTGCGCACAGCTCGTTGAGGCACAACAGCACTCCGCTCTAAATGAGCTAGCATCGTCTCGCGCGCAGTTTCTCGTTCTTCCTGTGTGGGTCGGTTCGCTAAAGCGATGACAAATTGTTTGGCTTCATCCACAAGCGCAACATATTGAGGATTGTCTTTTAACCAACTTTCCCAAAACTCCACATCCATAGGATGGCTTTCGAGGCAGTAATGAATAAAAGATTCTTCGCAAATCAGTTGTTCGATCGTAGGATTGTTCATGTCCATTTATTGCTGTTTATTATATAGTGCAATAAAGGCGCAATTTTTACCTGTTTTTATTTAGAAAAATTTAAAACAACTAAGTAACAAAAAGATTATCTGCCCTTTAAGATTCTTCAAAGCTTCGTAAATCACATTATAAACCGTGCGGACAGCGGCATTTTCTTCTATGGCAATTTGCTCATAGGATTTGTTTTGAAAGAAACGAAGCTCCACATAATGCCTCTGTTTTTTTGTTAACTGGGCAAGTGCTTTATCTAATTTGCTCTGCATTTCAACATGTTGTTCCCACGCAATTTGCTGTGCTTCTGCAGAATCTTCAAGCTGCTCATCGAAAATAATGACAGGAGAAGAACCTTGTTCTTTTAGTTGCCGTAAAATAATGCGTTTTAACCAGGTAAAAAGATAAAATTTGGGATCTTGAACTTCGATAGATAAACGCACTCTATTTTCCCATATCTCACAGAATAAGATATGAATGGATTCTTTTACAATCTCCCTTTCTTTACCGATAGACAAGCCGTATTGGAACAAAGAGGAATAATACGCATCATAGAGTGCCATAAAGCTCTCCTGATCGCCTTGTCTAATACTAATCCACGCTTGTTTCATTTTGTTGGGTCTGCAAAAATACAATATTATTTAGAATAGTTATAAATAAATTACAAGCAAGACACAATTATCATCAAAAAGTAATCTTAAACAAATGTTTAATTTAAACAATTGTTTAAATTAAACATTTGTTTAAATTTGCCCCGTTAATTCAAGAAACGTATGGAATTAAACAACAAACAACTGGAAATCATAGAGATAGCGAAATCACTATTTGCACAAAATGGCTTTGATGCAACATCTGTACGTGATATTGCGCAACGTGCAAATATCAATGTCGCTATGATTAACTATTACTTCAATTCGAAGGAAAACTTATTGGAAACCATCATTGAACATGGTGTTGAAGCGTATCGTTTAGACCCTTCGAAATACCAAGATGAAGTCGATCCATTCTTACGATTAGAAAAAATGCTAGATCACTACATGGAATCTAAATTTTCCGATCTTCATCTTTACCAGATTCTCACGAACGAGGCTACAACGAAAAAAAGAATTAATTCGGCCTCTGTTTTTAAAGAACTTCGTCAACATAATGTTCGACAACTCAGAGAAGTTATTGAATATGGATGTGAGAAAGGGGTCTTTCGTTTTTACGATCCCCTATTATTACACATGACGATGATCGGCACCTTTCTGAATTATAAGATGAACAAATCCGTTATCGAAGAAATGCTCTCCTTATCTTCTGGAATAAGCTACGAAGATTATCTAAAGGAAGAACTCACCAAACATTTGAAATTTATTTTGAAAGCTATTTTGACATATGAAAATTAAATATTGGAGTACAGCTTGTCTTTTATTATCGACAAGTGTATTCAGCTTTGCACAAGAGAAAAAACATCTCGAATTGGAAGAGGTAATCCAACTTGCAGCCAGTCAATCGACCAACGCAAAGGTTTTGGATGCCCAAGTAAAAACAAGTCAGCTTAAATATGAGGAAGCGAAAGACAGCAGATTGCCTGAAAGTAAGCTATCAGGCACTTACCTGACGATGAACAGCCCGACGGTCGATCTAAAAATTCCGACGGGCTCTGGCGATGGCTTAGACGTATCCATGAATCAGTTGTTCATTGGACAACTATCTATTAATATGCCCTTGTATACGGGAGGGAAAATTAAGAATGGGATCAAAAGTGCGGAAGATAGCTGGAAGGCCATACAATACGAAAGTCTGGCTTCCAAGGAACATATTTCGTTAAATGCGGTTCACCTATATTTAGCACTTTATCAGGCACAGCAAACGCAAGATCTTATTGCAGAAAATATAAAGAAAGCGGAACAGCAGGTTGTTGACTTTAAAGCGATGGAACAAAATGGAATTATTGCTAGAAATGATCTATTAAAGGCAGAACTACAGTTATCAAACTATAAAGTTTCTTACCAAGAAGCCACAAAAAATGCTAAAGTTATCAATTACCAACTCAACACCCTGCTAGGGCTTGAAGAAAACACCATCATTGACCATATTGATTTAGCAAAAGCCAAAGCAGCAGAATCAACTGTACAAGAAGGATATGAAGAAAGAAACGAAATCAAATCGCTTTTATCCCAAAAAGATGTCGCACAGGACCAACTTAAAGTAACTAAAGCGGCTTATTACCCTACGGTATTTGCTACAGGAGGTTATGCCGCACTTCATCTTCAAAATCTTGTCACGGTAACCAATGCAGCGAATATTGGGGTCGGGGTATCTTACGATATTGGTGCTTTGTACAAAAACAAAAAGAAGGTTCGCGTGGCAGAACAGCAGCTTATAGCCCTTGATGAAAACATTGCGCTAACAAATGATAAAATTAAAAATGAAATCAAAGAAGCGCAAGAGGATTTAACATTAGCAGACAAGAAGAACAACCTTTATAAAGAAGCCTTGGCACAAGCTCAGGAAAATTATAGGATTGTGAAAGACAAATATGAAAATGGTGTTGCCGACACCGACGATTTATTAGAAGCGGATGTGCAACAACTCCAAAGTCAAATCAATCTAGCCATTGGCGAAGCAACATTGATTGAAAAATATTACGATTTATTACTAGCAACTGGACATTTTACAACTAAATAAAGAAGCAACAAATCATGGAAAATACCACTGAAAATAAAAAACCTGCAAATAAAAAATTTATTATTGCATTTGCGCTTATCCTCGTATTAGGAGGAGGATTCGGAATTTACAAATATCGGGAAAGCCAGGCTCATGAAACTACGGATGATGCTCAGGTTGAACGGAACTTAACCCCTATCATTCCACGCGTAGGAGGATATGTGGATCGCGTATTCGTACATGACAACCAATTGGTAAAAAAGGGCGATACGCTTTTTGTTATCCAACCTGTGGATTATGAAGTTAAAGTACAGGAAGCGCGCGCAGCCTTACTTGTGGCACAGAATTCTTTTGAAGTATCTAAAGCGGATGTCTTTGCTTCCAATGCAAATGTCGCGATTTCAGATGCAACGATCCAGTCCAATACCGGTACTATTGAGGCCGCGGAAATTAGAGCAAAACAGGCAAACAATGATTTTGAACGTTATTCGAACCTGTATAACAACCATTCCATTACAAAGCAACAATACGAGCAAGCGTTAACCTCGAAGCTCGAAGCGGATAAACAAGTAGAGGTTCTTCAACAGCAACGTAAAGCCAGCAGTTCACAAAAGGCAGCGATCGTGAGTAAAACGGACGTAGCAAGTAAACAGACATCTGTGGCTCAGGCAAACATAGAAAAGGCACAAGCCATGTTAAAAGCGGCTGAACTTAATCTATCTTATACGGTTGTAACAGCCTCGGTTGATGGACAAGTATCTAACATTAAACTACAGCCTGGACAATTTGTTAATCCTGGACAATCTCTATTTTATGTGATCAACAATACGGAAACTTGGGTGGTCGCTAATTTCAAGGAGACGCAGCTGAACAAAATTAGACCCGGACAAAAAGTCGAAATTAAAGTAGATGCTTTTCCAGACGACATTATCGAAGGCGAGGTGCAGTCCTTTTCCCCAGCGACAGGTTCTAGATTTTCACTTTTGCCTCCAGACAATGCCACAGGAAACTTTGTTAAAACCGTCCAACGTCTACCTGTGAAAATAACGTTTACGCCACAGAACAAGCCTGAGGTTATTGCAATGCTTCGCCCAGGAATGAATGTAGATGTGGATGTACACCTAAAATAAACTATGGAAACTTTAACTGAAAGAGACAGCTTAGTCGAATATGGGTTTAAACGGGTGTTGATTACCTTCACCTGTATCCTATGTGCTTTGCTGGAAATCGTTGACACAACGATTGTCAACGTTGCACTCAATGATATGAAAGGAAGTCTAGGCGCAACACTGACAGATGTAGCTTGGGTAATTACGGCATATGCCATAGCGAACGTTATTGTGATCCCTATGACGAGCTGGTTATCGCAGCAATTTGGTCGAAGAAATTACTTCGCAGCATCCATCATTATTTTTACCCTTTCTTCTTTTCTATGTGGCAATGCCACCAATATATGGGAGCTTGTCGCATTCCGGTTCTTCCAAGGTATGGGAGGAGGGGCTTTATTGGTAACTGCCCAAACGATACTAACAGAAACTTACCCTCCCGAGAAACGAAGTATGGCACAAGCGATTTACGGCATGGGCGTTATTGTTGGACCAACATTAGGCCCACCACTTGGTGGATATATCGTAGATAACTTCTCTTGGCCCTATATTTTTTACATCAACGTACCGCTCGGAATTTTGGCAACTTTGATGACAATCTACTTGGTCAAAAGTCCACAATATGGCAAAAAACAATCTGCAAAAGAAGTCGATTGGTGGGGGATGATTTTCTTGGTTATGTTCATTGGTTCGCTACAATTTGTTCTCGAACATGGACAACAAGACGATTGGTTCGAAGACCCTACAATTGTAGTTCTTTCGATTTTGTCTTTCTTAGGTTTATTCTTTTTTATCTGGAGAGAATTAACATATGCCAATCCCATCGTTAACCTGAGCGTATTAAAAGACAAGAACTTACAGATTGGAACGATCATGAGTTTCATCCTCGGTTTCGGGCTTTTCGGTTCCACATTTATCATTCCAATCTATACCCAATCTATTTTGGGGTGGACGGCTACAGATGCAGGTATGTTACTGATCCCCAGTTCAATCATGACGGGATTAATGATGCCTTTCATAGGAAAAATGATACAATCCGGTGTACCTCAAAAATATATGGTCGCTTTGGGACTTTGTATTTTCTTTGGCTATTCATTTTTTATGTATAGCATTATCACCAACGATACGGGTAGTGAACATATGTTTTGGCCATTAATCATACGCGGTATAGGGCTAGGTCTTTTGTTCGTACCTATAATGACTTTATCCTTATCTACTCTATCAGGGAAGTCCATAGGCGAAGGTGCTTCTTTTACTGGTATGAGTCGCCAACTTGGCGGATCGTTTGGTATTGCGTTGATCACAACATTTATTTCACGGGATAGTCAGCACCATCGCGTGGATCTGATTTCGCATATCGATCCCTCGAAATTTGAGGTACAACAACGTATCCAAGCGATGCAACAAACGTTCATGGGTAAAGGTTTCTCTAGTAACGAAGCTTTGGCAAAGGCACAGCAGCTCATTGAAGGCTCTGTGATGAAACAAGCGACCATCCTATCCTACATGGATGTATTCTTATATCTTGGAGTGCTATTTTTGGTATGTGTGCCTTTTGTACTCTTTATAAAACAAGGTAAAAATAAAGTAGACACTTCCAATCTTCATTAAGACAGATTGTTCAAAAAGACCTGATACTTCTTTCCCAACAGTATCAGGTCTTTTCGTTTTTTATAGTGGTATAAAAGACTTCCCTAAACCAGAGTTATAGGCTATACAGAAAAAAGCATCTTTTTACAGCTATGAACGATACACTGTTGTAGTTTTTATCCTACAAACTACATAATTCTAGTAGGCAAAACAAAAAGCAAATAAGTTCGTTGAAAACACAAAACCACACCGTACCAACAAAAAAAAACTTGATTTATTCTGTTTAACTTATGGGATCTAAACCCCTTAAATCCTATCATAAACACATATTAGCAACTTTATGCACCATACATTTGTTAATTAATGTAAAAATTATTCAAACGAGATCAACCCCTTTTTAGTTAACATAAATACTTAAAGCCCAAGTAATCGATGATTAAAAAAAAATAAAAAATACTTGACATATTAAATATTAATAACCATTTTTATCCCCCGAACACTATATACAAACAAAGGTAAACAATACCATGGCACGAAAAAAAAACCAATCAACAGAACCTGTTGAGGAGCTTCCTGTAAAGAAGCCTAGAAAAGTGGTGTCCGGCCCAATCCGAGACAAAGAAAAGACTAAACGCAGATTGATTGCTACAGTAGGGAAAGTTTTGCAGAAATACACGTATTCTGGCTTAACAATTACCAACATAGCGAAAGAATCTGGTTTAAATCCAAAGTTAATTTATCTTTATTTTGGCAGTTTAGACGGTCTAATCGAAGAGTACATCCTAGAGAAAGACTTTTGGTCTGCAAAATCGAAAGTACAATTCACAGAATTACTTGAAAAGCCTGAACTTATCGGTGCTGAAGCTACAAACGAAGTTTTTCAACTGCAATTTGATTCCTTCCTAAAGGACAAGTCGATCCAACGGATCATCCATTGGGAAATGGGGATGAAAAACAAACTTCTTAGAAAAGTTGCTGACGATAGAGAAGAAGTAGGCAATCTTCTTTTAGATCACGTAGACAAACACTTTGAAGGTACTGATGTCGATATTCGCGCTACCTTGGCGATTATTTTAGGTGGTATTTATTACCTTACATTGCACGCTAAAAACAACGGTAGTACAATTAGTGGTATCGATATCAATGAAGACGAAGGTAGAGAACGCATCGAGAAAGCAATCTCCCGATTGATTTTCCGCGAATTCGACGACGCTGCAGGTCAAAAGAAGAAAACAACTTCAAAGAAAAAATAAAAAAGAAGAGACGCGTCAATATACGCGTCTCTTTTTTATTCCCTCCTTCTCCCCTGTTATCATTTACAAGAGAAACACAATATTCCAAATATTAAATCGTATTTTAGTTGTTTTACAACGGTTAATAATGGATACAGCAGACTTCAATTATTACATGAGCCTTATATTGATAGTTGGCATTATCGTTACACTCCTTATTTTGTGGGTAAAACAAAAAAAAAGAATTGAAAATCTTGAGAAACAACTAGCATCGGCTGAAAATAAGATTCATGAGCAACAGCTTTCCGAGATGGATTACAAATTAAATCCACACCTTTTTAAAAACGTATTAAATGCTATTCAATCACATGCGTATCAAACCTATCACAGTATAGATTCTTTATCTAGCGTACTAGACTACATCCTGTATGAAAGTAAAAAGAAATATGTGACACCACATCAGGAGGTAAATTTCGCTCTTAGCTTAGTAGAAATATACCGCATCAAATTAAGTCCATTGTTTGATCTACAAGTGAAAAAGAAAATCCGGGACAATGAACCCCTTTTCAATCAACGTGTAATGGCTCCTCTATTAAGCATTGACCTCATTGAAAATGCATTTAAACACGCAGACATCCAAAGTCAGGATTCTTTCATATCGATTACATTTGAGTTTAGTGAAAATATTTTTTCGCTCACCGTAGCCAATAAAATTTCGAGCAAAACACCTTTGAAAAAAGAACGTCAAGGCGTAGGCTCTGACATCCTAGTTCGCCGACTAGACGTCATCTATAGAGATAATTACAAATTAGACAGGTTTGTGGAGGATGAGGTTTACATCGCCCACTTAAAAATTGACTTACTTGAACACAAAGCTAAAATGCTTGCTACTCGATGATGAGCTACCAAGCCTGAAATATCTTAAACTTCTATGCCAGCAGATTCCTGAAATAGAAGTGATCAAAGCATTCAATTCGTCACTCGATTTTCTCGCACAGCATGCAGATATAGAATTTGACCTGCTTATTACGGATATCGAAATGCCCCATATCAAAGGGTTGGAATTAGCAGGAAGAATAAAGAACAAAGCGATTATATTCACGACTGCCTACGGCGAATATGCTGCCGATGCGTTTGATTTACAGGTTATCGATTACGTCCGTAAACCATTAAAACTGGAGCGGTTAAAGCAGGCAATAGCGAAAGTCTCTATTTGGCAACGTAATACTATACCTACCGAAAAAGCATTTATACAGGTAAATAGCGACAAAGGGAAATATCTTCTCTATTTCGATAGAATTCACTTTATCACAACCTCCAATCTGGATAGCAGAGACAAAGCTGTCGTCTTGGACGATAAGTCTGAAATCACGCTTAAAAATGTTTCCTTTCAAACCTTAGAATCCGATCTTCCTAGCTCAGCTTTCTGTAGAATAAATAAAAAAGAAATAATCGCCTTACATATCGTTGCGGCATTCTCCCACAACGAAATAACAAGTAATCTTCAGGGTGACAATAAACAGCCTCGAATGTTTACATTGAGTGACAAATACAAAACTATTTTTTTACAGAAATTAACGCTATAATCCATGAATCGAAAGCTGAGGAACGGTATTTTTTACTTCGCTCTTCTTATTTCATTTTCTATACTTGTCTTTTTGATTATCCAACAGGGCAAAACGCTGGAAGGAGAGCATAGTTTTCCGTTACCACACCCCAATGCGTCTCCGTGGAGGGAATTTCTGACGAGCATTTCTCAAAATTTAGAGCATCCTTTGGCGATTCTACTTGCGCAAATCCTTGTTATCATATTAGCAACCCGACTTTTTGGCTGGTTATGTAAAAAAGTAGGACAACCTACTGTTATCGGTGAGATTACCGCAGGAATTATATTGGGTCCCTCCTTCTTTGGGCTTCACTTTCCTGCATTATCACAGGTCTTATTTCCTATCGAATCGTTAGGCAACCTCGAGTTTCTAAGTCAAATCGGACTTATTTTCTTTATGTTCATTATTGGTATGGAAGTCGACCTGAAAACCCTTAAAGTTAAGGCTCGAGATGCCATCATCATCAGTCACGCTAGTATTATTTTTCCCTTTTCCTTAGGCGTCGGACTTGCCTACTTTCTATACGGGACATTTGCTCCTAAAGCGATTAATTTTACATCTTTTTCCTTATTTATTGGGATATCGATGAGCATTACCGCCTTCCCTGTCTTAGCCCGCATCATTCAAGAACGTACTCTTCAAAAAAGCAGATTAGGGCGATTAGTCATCACAAGCGCCGCTATTGATGATGTTACAGCCTGGTGCTTGCTTGCTATCGTGGTCGCCTTTGTGAAAGCGGGAAATTCCTTGGCCGCACTTTACATTATTTGCATCGCAATTGTATACGTGTTTTTAATGATCAAATTTGTGAGGCCTTTCTTACAGCGCATCGGCGAGATGTATGACTCTCGGGAAAATCTGAATAAACCTGTTGTAGCGATTTTCTTTCTCATTTTAATGGCTAGTTGTTACATCACGGAAGTCATTGGTATACACGCATTATTTGGTGCTTTTATGGCTGGAGCGATCATGCCCGATAGCAGCAAATTTCGCAGCACCTTTACAGAAAAAGTGGAAGATGTTTCCTTAATCTTATTTCTCCCGATCTTCTTCGTATATACTGGCCTACGCACACAAATCGGTTTATTAGACGAATTCAACCTCTGGGCAATCACGGGTGTTGTGGTATTGGTTGCCATTACCGGAAAATTTATAGGAAGCATGTTAGCTGCAAAATTTGTAGGACAAAGTTGGAAAAATAGCCTTACCATAGGAGCACTCATGAACACAAGAGGCTTAATAGAACTTGTCGTACTGACTATAGGTTATGATCTTGGGATGCTCTCACCAGAGGTCTTTGCAATGATGGTTATTATGGCACTAACGACTACGCTAATGACCAGCCCTACTTTGGACCTCATCGACAAGATATTTAAACCAAAAGGTAGTCTGATACCAGCTGCCTTACGCCGTATTGGAAAATTTAACATTCTCATTGCTTTTGGACATCCAGACCGGGGACGGAACCTATTGAGACTAGCCCACGGATTAACTCGCAAGTTAAGCCGTAGTACCTCTATCACTGCCGTACATCTTACCCCAACAAACGATTTACATCATTACAACGCCGATCAGTTTGAAAAGAACAGCTTCCATCCTATATTAGAAGAAGCAAGACTAATCAATCAGGAAATCAAACCCCTCTTCAAAGCCGCCAACAATATGGAAAGTGAGGTTGTAGAAATAGCGAATGAGGGAAGTTACGACCTCCTACTTATTGGTATAGGTCAATCCATTTTCAATGGCAGCACTTTAGGCAAAATTTTTGGATTTACAACGCGAATTATTAATCCTGAAAAAATAATCTATCAAGTAATCGGCAAGGAAAATCCCTTAGAACACTCCATTTTCTCTGATAGTACACAACAGATTCTTTATAGAAGTAAAATATCGGTGGGGGTTTTTATCGATAAAGACTTTTTAAAAGCAGATCGTATATTATTACCCATTTTTACCTCACACGACTTAAAACTAATTCGATACGTACAACGATTTATCCACAATGCAGGTGCGCAAGTCACGGTTCTGGATAACGAGAAGTTAATCAACAATAGTTTAGCTACACTGGAACAAATACGTGCTATTGAGCAAGTCGCTCCCAATCATATTAGCCGACTAGAACATACAGAAATAGACCTACCCTTGCTCCAACGACAGGATTTGATTATCCTAAGTACAGAAAGTTGTAAACAATTCTTCGACAGCAGAAATGTCTGGATCTCCAATATTCCATCCGTTTTGATCATCAAAGACAGAGAATAAAAACACAAGTATTGTTTATTTGCCACCGGATAGAAGATTACAAATGTATTACAAAATTATATTGTGAACAATATAATTTTGTAATACATTTGTATATAAGAATTCGTCATGGAAAATCATTTGAAATTAGAAAATCAGACCTGCTTTCCGCTTTACGTTTTATCTAGAGAGATTATTCGGGTATACAGACCTCTATTGGAGGAGATAGACTTAACCTATCCACAGTATCTAGTTTTAATGGTATTGTGGGAACAAGGGAAACAAACAGTCAATCAAATCGGAGACAAATTATACTTGGATAGTGGAACCTTAACCCCTCTACTCAAAAGGTTAGAAAGCAAAGGTCTCATTCAACGTACGCGTTCAGCAAAAGATGAACGTGTAGTTTCCATCAGTCTGACAAGCGAAGGAGAAGCACTGCAATTAGCAGCAAATGGTATACCTGCTAAATTGGTCGAAAAATTAGACCTTTCAATAGAGGAACTTCGGAGCTTGAAAGAACTCACATGCAAAATATTGAGTCAAATACAAGTATAATATTTATAGTACTATAAACTTAAATAAATATCTATTAAATAAAACGCAGATGAAAACACTTTATACAGCCTCTGCTACAGCAAAAGGAGGCAGAAATGGTCAAGTAAAGACTGATAATGGCACACTAGATTTAGAGGTACGCATGCCCAAAGCACTCGGAGGAACGTCTGATGACTTTACAAATCCGGAACAATTGTTTGCCGCAGGTTATTCTGCCTGTTTCGACAGTGCGTTAAACCGTGTAATCACCTTATCAAAAACGAAAACCGGTGAAACTTCCGTTACAGCAAAAGTAAGTATAGGGCAATTGCCAAACCAAGGATTTGGTCTTGCTGTAACTTTACAAGTCAATATTCCAGGGGTTACATTAGAAGAAGCGAATGCGCTTGTGGCAAAAGCCCACGAAATTTGTCCCTATTCGAATGCCACACGAGGCAATATAGAGGTTCTATTGGAAGTTTCTAATCAGACAGCGGTATGATAACTCTTCTTATTTCTGTTCTCGTCGCAATGATTGCGCTAGAGCACCTGTATATCTTATGGTTAGAGATGTTTGCTTGGGAAACCAAAGGAAAGGAGACGTTCAAAGGATCTCTTCCCGACGAATTATTTCCTCCAACAAAAACTTTAGCGGCCAATCAAGGGCTATATAATGGGTTTCTAGCCGCTGGGCTACTATGGTCTTTTTTCATCCAAGACATACTTTGGCAGGAATACATTAGATTATTTTTTCTTTCTTGTGTAGCTGTAGCTGGGATTTTTGGTACATTAACAGCTTCTAGAAAGATCTTTTTTGTTCAGGCTTTACCAGCGCTGATTACACTCCTCATTATTATTTTAAACACAAAATTTTAAACACATGTCACTTATTGAAGACTTAACCTGGCGATACGCCACAAAAAAATATGACGCAACGAAAAAGGTTTCAGCGGAAGACTTAGCAAAAATCTTAGAAGCAACGCGACTAGCTCCAACCTCCTCCGGATTACAGCAGTATAGAATATTTGTAGTAAGCAATCAAGAATTGAAAGACAAGATTGTCCCTATTGCTGCTGGACAACAAATCGTTGCAGATGCTTCACATCTGCTTGTTTTTGCGGCTTGGGACCGTTACACAGCAGAACGCATTGACCATATATATGATAAAACTACAGACGAACGCGGATTGGAACGCGGCAGATTTGGTTCATACACGGATCGTCTAAAACTTCTGTACCTCGAACAAACTGCTGAAGAAAACTTTGTACATACAGCAAAACAAGCTTATATAGGTTTCGGTCTCGCTATAGCACAGGCCGCAGAATTGAAAATTGATAGCACACCTATGGAAGGCTTTAATAACGAAGAACTCGATGAGCTCTTACAGTTAGGTGAACAGGGTTTGAAGAGTGTATTGCTACTTCCTATCGGATACCGTGATGAAACCAATGATTGGCTTGTTCATATGAAAAAAGTTAGAAATTCTACCGAAGAATTTGTGACTTTCTTATCTTAATAAGAGATTCCCACTGCCCAGTAGCTAATTTTTTCACAACTGGGCAGTGGTTGGCTATTTACCTTCTTTCCTTATCTAGGGCTTCTTTATAGACTTTCAAGGCTCTTTCGCGCGCAAATGTATGCTCGACAATAGGCTGGCTTTCCAAAGACTCGAACTCCGGATTCCATCGTCTGACATAATCCAAGTTCCGATCAAACTTCTTTAATTGCTCTGTTGGATTAAAAATACGAAAATAGGGGGCTGCGTCACAGCCACAACCTGCCGCCCATTGCCAGTTCCCATTGTTCGAAGCTAATTCGTAATCTAACAACAATTCGGCAAAATAGGCCTCCCCCCATCGCCAATCGATCAGTAAGTGTTTGGTGAGAAAACTAGCGACAACCATTCGTACACGGTTGTGCATAAACCCCGTTTTATTCAATTGACGCATACCTGCGTCTACCAAAGGATAGCCAGTTCGACCTTCACACCATCGTAAAAACTCTTCTTCATTATTTCTCCAAACAATATGTTCGTATTGCGGTTTAAAACAATGG
This sequence comes from Sphingobacterium sp. LRF_L2, assembly GCF_965644235.1. Lineage (NCBI taxonomy): Bacteria > Pseudomonadati > Bacteroidota > Sphingobacteriia > Sphingobacteriales > Sphingobacteriaceae > Sphingobacterium > Sphingobacterium sp. LRF_L2. Next base: position 602,158 of record NZ_CBFFRI010000001.1, read on the forward strand.
TCGACGACTTGTGGAAAATGGTATAGAATCTGCATAAAAAACTCCCTCCAAATTAACTCGCCCAGCCAAGTCTCGTTGTGCAGAAGTGCGTAGTTTACACATTTCCGTATCGAAATGGTACCAAACCGTAATGCTACACCTAAACGCGTGGTTAAATCTTTCGCTGGATAATCTCTAAACTCTCCATAGCTATCGATAATATTCGAGTCCAACTTTGGTTCTTCAAATTTAAAATCGGTCTTCTCAAAACCAATATCCTGTAACGAAGGTTGGCGATCGGGATGCCATTGCAATAAATTGACAGTTAGATTTACCCTGCTAGATCGATAATCTTTTTTGGTTAATGTTTCCTTCCACCTTCTACTATAAGGTGTATAGACGGTGTAGGGAGTACCGTCTAATTTCTTTATTTCACCCTGCTCAAAAATCACTTGGTCTTTTTTAGTGACAAAGCCTATGTTTTGCTGTTGTAACCACTCGCCAACTTCTTTATCGCGTGACAATGCATGAGGTTCATAATCGCGGTTACAATACACAGTTTTTACATTGTATTCTTTCGTCAGCTCCTTAAAAACTGTGAGAGGTTTCGAGTGAAAGAAACGAATGCCCCCTCCAGCTTTGATAAAGCTAGTTTGTATCCATTGTAATGCCTGATGAATATAATCAACGCGTTTATCTTGTTTGCATTCAAGCTGGCCTAAAATCGTCTCATCAAAAATAAAAATAGGCAAAACAGGAACATTGTCTTGTAATGCCAGCGCCAAAGCAGTATTATCTTCTAATCGCAAATCGCGACGAAACCAAAAAACCGAAATTTCTTCTTTGTTCATAGTCTTCCTAGAATCTTTCCTATCAATAAGGTAAAGGGCTATTTAAAATACTTTCTAATGTCAAATACCGGTAGTTAAAAATCTCATGAAGTTTTCTTTTTACGAGAAATACATGCGCTAAACGGCCCAATACGCCAAAAGGCAACTTATATCTTACAGTATCTTTCATCATTACGCCATTTTCGTGTGGTATAAATTCGTGAAGGTGCTCCCAAAGAGCATAAGGTCCTTTTCGTTGCCTATCGACAAAACTTTCTTGATACTTTACCTGCACGATTTCAGTTTGCCAACGTAAAGGGATATTAAAAAGCGGTGATACATAATAGTTTATAAGCATGCCCTCAAATATCCCAACACCGTCTAGATTATCCAGTACCTTAAAATTAAGATCAACCGGTGTAATCGTTGCTAAATTATGTGGATCGGTAAAGAAAAGCCAAGCATCTTCTATACTACAATCAAAATATTGTGTCCGTTTTAATGTATAGATCATATAAAAAACAATAGAATCACTGTCAAAGTTTATTTGTACAAGGGGCATTCCCTGTCCTAATCAATCGCTTCTTCTCCTTTTACTTTCTTATTTTCTTCGAAATAGGTACTACTAACATGGTCCAATAACACTGCAGAATGTATATTCTCTTGAAAAATAGGCTTATGAAAGCAATCTAACTTATCTAAAAGACAAACAAGCTGAACCTTCTCTTTGTAAGAAAGTTGACCTGCAACAATTTGTGTAGCTTGTCTTATTTTTGGCATCTGTTGTTGCAGAATCGCTTCTCCTTCTGCCGTTATCCTTATCATCTTACTCCGCTTATCCGTTTCTGAATCCTTTTGTTCAACCCATCCCTGAGAAACTAATCGATTGATAATTTGCATCCCTACTGGTTTATCCTGAATATTACGTTTTATCAACTCCATCTTTGTCATAGCACCAAAAGCACGCAGATTGATTAGATAGATAAATTCCTCTTGGGTTGAAAATGATGAGTTATAGATCGCGGATCTCGAATAACTCTTTGCATACCTGCTTAAATGGACAAATAATGTACTAATCACACTGTCAATTGATCGTCCATTCACCTTTCCTTCCCATTCGGGTTCTAAAACATTTTCACTGTTTTCATTCACTTTCTGATACATCCAATGCATAAAACCATCGATTGTCTGCATCTTAGCAGGCTTATCTTCTTCTTTATGAAATTGCTCTAGTAGCGCAATAACTTCTTTTAATAGTGTATATTCCATAGACAAACTAGTGCAATAATAATCATTTTAAAACTATTAATAGTTTATTATTACACTTTAACACATTTTATCTTGAGCAAGAAATATCCATGTATTTTATACAGTCCCTGATTTGAAAAAGTATATTCACAACAAGTTGGTCCACTTTTTCACCAGTAGGCTAAGATGTTCATTTACAATTTTATAAAACATACAGACTTTTACACCTGAATAAGTATATTTGCGTTAGACATTTATAGAATAACTAATTGAGCCCCATTTATCATATTTCCGAGGATGACCTCATTTCTTTGTTGAAAAAGAAAGATCGTCGTGCGTTTAATTATCTATATGATAATTACGCAGGAGCATTATATGGTGTCGTTATTCGGATTGTTTCCCATAAGGCTTATGCAGAAGAGGTGATACAGAATATCTTTGTAAAGATATGGAATCACATGAACCTTTTTGATCATACGAAGGGGCGCTTATACACTTGGATGATTCAAATTGCCAGAAATACAGCGATCGATTACATCAAATCAAAGAGTGTACAAAATGAACAAAAAAACCAATCGCTTCCCGATATCGTAAATACGACAGAAGCCCATCAATTTGTGCAAATGGATCAAGTGGAGAAAGTAGATTTTATTGGTTTAAAGAATGTATTGGGGACATTAAAGCCTGAATGGAGACAACTCATTGAAATGGCATATTATGAAGGTTATACACAACAAGAGATCGCAGAGCATTTGGTGATACCTTTAGGAACCGTAAAAACAAGGGTAAGGGCCGCTTTACTGCAATTGAGAGAAATATTAAAAGAAAACGGGTAGCTGTGGATATCAAGGATTACATATCATCAGGCATTATTGAAGCCTATGTTCTAGGACTTGCTACGGAAGAAGAAGTGAGCATACTTGATTGTGTGCGCCAAAAACATCCTGAAGTAGAGCAAGCTATTTTAGAAGCACAATTGGTTTTGGAAGATTTTGCATCAGAACAGGCCATACAACCTGCTCCTGAACTTAAAGACAGCATCTGGAATATCTTATCGGAATCTCCTTCAAAAGCGTCCGACGCGGGCAACAAAGAAATAGATTTTTCTGCCATTGAAAAAGAATCAAATGATCGTCAACCTCATCGACTGGCAAAATCTCTAGCAATTGCGGCTACAGTGTTGCTCGTTCTAAGTTTGGGTACAAACATTTACTGGTACCAACAACAGGGGATCTCTGAAACTAAATTTTCCCAAGCCTTACAATACATAAATGCAAAGGAATTGCAGCTTGCAGAAGCAGACAAACGATGGAAGATTGTGCAGCAACCGGCCGTCCAGAAGGTATCTCTAAGAGGTACTGAAAATAAATCTGAGTTGCAAGCGGTCGTGTTTTGGAATAAGGAAGACAAAACGGTATATCTTACTTCGGGAAACCTTCCAGCCACCCCTACGGGCAAACAATACCAGCTTTGGGCTATTGTAGATGGCAAACCAGTTGATGCGGGTCTTCTTCCACGTGAAGCGGAGGAGGGATTTTTCAAGATGAATGACATTCCTCATGCCCAGACCTTTGCCATTACCTTGGAAAAAGAAGGAGGAAGTCCAACACCGACTCTCGCTGACTTATTTGTAATCGGAAACATCTAACACGATAAAAAAGGTCCATTTCCTACGAAACGGACCTTTATAACCTTCTTTTCTTTCAATTATTTATTTTATAAACAAGCCCGCTATTGCTAACACTTCTGTTGCAGCAAGGGGTTCATCAAAGGCTTGGGTAGCAGCTTCGACAGATAGTTTGCCGCTAACCGAATTTAAACTTGTAATATCGATTCCAGCTTGCACTTTGTTATCTTCACCAGCGTATACTGGATCTACTGCAGCTCCAATACCACTGTCATTCGCACCAGTTATCCAGGGCTTCTGCTCAGCAGCGGTTCCTCCTCGACCTTTTCTCATCTGACGAATATGGGAAGCATGTCTAGCCTCTACAGCATGTATCTGCAAGGCCGCAGTTAGTACAATTTGATTTCCTTTCAATAAACCAGCTTGACCTTTATAAGCACGTACGCCAGTATCTTCAAACGCCTGTGCCAACGCCAAAAAAGTATCATAATCTGTAAACACTGTAGAAAATGTACCTCCAGCAGTAAAATCAAATGTCGGTTTGGAAACCGCCTGATCACCTAATACTTGCTTTAGAAAATTTACATGTGCAATTTCATGATCACGAATTGTCTGTATTGCTGCAGTTGGCTTTCCTGATGGAATTAAACCTGTAGCTGCCGCTCCTTTGGTATAAAATTCAGCTTCTAAATATTCCAATGTTAGCGCATAATTTAGAACAGAATTTACATCGGTTGGTGTCTGCCCATAAGCTTTTTTTAAAAGATCTGCGAATACCAAAGGAACCGCTGCCAATGACACTTTTTTACCAAAAGACAACATATTGCGGATAGCAGCGCGACGTGGGCTTATGCGATCATTAAAGTCAGGATCAACCTGCGAAATTGTATCGAAAATATTAAATAAATTCATGGTAATTCAGTTTTGAGTTAAACTAATAAGTGGGTAAATCACGTACATTCAGTTTCGACTTAATAAAAGGCGAAGCCGCTTCGAGCACAATTGTCGGACTTTTCGCCAAATCCAATCCGTTGTCGTCGATTACTTCCTGATTAGCAAAGGTTCCGTTATCAATTAAATCACGAACAAGAGCGGCATGCCTGGCCTCTACAGAAACTATCTTTCCTGCTAGCAACAAGTAAGCTTCTGCCTTTATCAACCAGCCCGCTCCGTTGTAGGCAGATACACCTAGGTCTTCAAAAGTTTTTGCCGTAGTCAAAACACTTTCGCGGCTAGAGAAATTAATGCTCGAAAAATTGAACTCTAAATTGGCAATAGCATTCACTCCTAATGCTGTTTTGAAAAACTCTCGATGCGCAATTTCATGATCCCGAACATCGGTGAGTAAAATTTTTTCCCATGCTGTCATTCCTGAATAGGGGGTACTAGCGACCTGTATATAAAATGCAGCCTCTAGTTGTTCCAACGCATATGCATAATTTAAAATAGCAATGTCTCCACTCCCAAAATAATATCCTTCACCGCCCATATCACTTGGTCCATCATCATCCTTACACCCAATCATCCCCAAAGTGGCTATACCAAAAGCACTTGCTCCGGCGACTTTTAAAAAATCCCTGCGTTGAAATTGCTTGCTCGAAGGCTGTTCTTGAAGCATAATCGAGCGGTCTGTAGTAGATGGTTTTTCTTTCATAACCTTCGTTATTTTATGTTTATAATTTCTTTTCAGATTTATTTACGAGGTTGAGGCGACATTGGATTTCCTTTTTTGTACATTTTAAAAAAATATCTAAAGAACCTCTTCAAGACACCTGTATAAAATCAAACGATAATGGGATCTTTCGTCACTTGAATGCCATAAGATCGATCCAAAACGCAACAATATTGCAAAAGAAATTTTTACCCTCTACTTTTGGTATAAAAAAGAAATGAATATACAGCATAATACATTTGACGCTATTATCATAGGAGGCAGTTATGCAGGTCTCTCAGCTGCCATGTCTCTAGGACGATCCCTTCGAAATACACTAATCATAGATGAAGGGCTTCCTTGCAACAGGCAAACTCCGCATTCACATAATTTTCTGACCCAAGATGGTAAAACACCTGCGACTATTTCGCAGATTGCACAAGAACAAGTAAGTGCGTATCCTAGCATACAGTGGCACGATGCGCGAGCAACTACCGCTCATAAAACGGAAAAAGGATTTGTCGTGGGAACCGCCGACGGAAGAGAGCTTCTAAGTAAGAAGATCGTACTAGCAACAGGTATTAAAGATATCCTACCGTCCATTCCCGGTTTTGCTGACTGTTGGGGAATTACAGCCATACATTGTCCTTACTGTCACGGTTACGAATTTAGAGACCAACCTACCGCGATTTTAGCCCAAGGTGAACGTGCTCTACACCTTTCGTCCTTAGTACGTAATCTAACGGATAGCGTTCACTTAATCACTTCTCCAGAAAGCAATATTGATGATGCACAACTTCAAAAGTTGAAACAAAACAATATCAATGTGCTTAAGCAAGAATTAGCAGATATTATTCATCAAGACGGCCATATACAGAAACTTATTTTTGAAAATGGCGAACATTTATCTGTAAAAGCGTTGTATGCTGGACTTCCATTTGAACAACACAGCCGCATACACCACTCTTTAGGTTGTAAAGAGACCGAACAAGGCTATATTGAGATTGATAGTTTTCAAAAAACAAGCGTACCCGGTGTATTTGCCTGTGGCGATAATTCAAGTATGATGCGTTCTGTAGCGAATGCCGTTGCTACAGGAAATTTAGCCGGAGCTATGGTGAACAAGGAGCTTGTCGACGAGATATTTTGAGAAAGGTAATGTTTTTTCAACTTTCAGTCGCTATACATAGCATTTAGTCCAAAGGCATGAATTAATCGTCACTGCTATATTATCTGTAATCCACGTAACGACATTCATGAACTTTTTTTCGTTATCCGAACTTTCTTAAACTAGTTCAATGTCTACTCTATTATCCTTGTTTACATTTGATTGATCAAATTAGTAAAACGATGGAAAGCAAAAATTTAGTAGAAGAAAAAACAACGTTTAATAGTGTATTGCATCCCGCAAATTCACGTGGAAAAGCAGATCACGGATGGTTGTTGAGTCAACATACGTTTAGTTTTTCAAATTATCATAATCCTGAACGTATGCATTTTGGCGTGCTGCGCGTACTTAACGATGATATTGTAGCAGGCGGTAAAGGTTTTGGCTCGCATCCTCATGACAACATGGAGATCATCAGTATCCCACTTGAAGGCGATCTGGCTCATCAAGATAGTATGGGAAATACCGCTGTGATAAAAAGCGGAGATATTCAGGTCATGAGTGCAGGCTCGGGAATTATGCATAGCGAGTTCAATAAAAATGAGGACCGTCCTGTACAATTTCTTCAAATATGGGTTTATCCAAAGCAACGAAATGTTACGCCTCGCTACGATCAGCTAACATTCGATCGAAGTAAAATGCACAATACTTTTCATCAAATTTTGTCACCTAACCCCGAAGATGAGGGGGTATGGATTCATCAAGACGCCTGGTTTCATCTCGGCCATTTTGATACAAATAGAACTACGAACTACACCATGAAAAATAGCGATAACGGCGTTTATGTTTTTTTGATCAAAGGGACAGCTACGGTCGCCGGCCAGACATTAAATACTCGTGATGGTTTTGGAGTATGGGGCATTCAGCATATCGACATCCACAGTACAACAGAAGATACCGAAATATTACTTATGGAAGTTCCCATGCATTTGATCTAAGCGTAGTTGCAAATACAGCCCACAGATAACGGGATTTTGAAAAGGCATAGTGATTTTAACAAAATCAAACCTGTTATCCAATTTTTCAATAAAGCATGGTCTCCCTGCACCGTTAAGTATGCAAGGAGACTTACTCTTGCGCAAACAATTTGTTCCTTTTACATACGAAATTCGTGTGTCAAGAACTTCTAGTTGAACACTGGCGCCGCTGATAATCTCATTTTAGGTTCTTTGATCTTTTTCAGCTCGAACACCACGAGTTCATTTTTACCTCTATTTAAAAGGTCAGCTTGAATTTGTATAGATTGCTGCTTTTCTTCTTCCCAATACGAGCCCAGATAATGACCATTTATCCACACCTCACCCATGCCCCATCCCGAGACATCGAGATAAACATTTTTGATATCATTGAATTCGAAAAATCCCTTATAAAAACCGGGATATTCATCATCCGAGGTCATATCGAAGTTCAAGTTATCAGGGTGCATTTCCCGGATATTCAGCGGTATCATTACCCAATTCTCGAGTACACGCTGACCGACTGTTACATTTCCAAATATACCTTTGGAATTATCTAAAATCTCTGGACCATAGGTTATTCTACCAATGTTCTCAACATATAACTCTAGCTTATGCAAGCCCGGAGCACAATTTAGTACGATTTTTTTCTTTTTATCTGTCAGTGTGCCCTGAAAATAATCATCGACATATACCGCTGCATAATCTCGAACATTCTCGAGCGTTAACGTTGTGGACTCTGTTGCACTTGTCGTAATTTCGGCTCTGTAAAGAATATACCCGAAATCTACTCCAACTTCATCCATTGGCAATGCATTTTGTGATTCAACTTCATCTTGAAACACCTGTTTTACAGAAGCTTTATCCCTCAAGATAATTTCTTGAGCATTCAATGTAGTACAAAAAATTATCATCAAAACACCAGTCGATATTCTTAACATAGTTTCTTTAATTGATTAAAAATGATTGGATAAACGACTCGTCAACAGCTACAGTAGGATTAAATCCCCCCCCCTTTACATACGCATCTATACTTTTCAATAGCTGTTGTGTAGCTGGACGTTTTTCTAGATCTTTCTTTGTATCCACGGCGAGCACCAACAACTTGCCTCCATTTAATTTTGCTTCAAATCCAATACCTAATTTTTCATTATTATCATAGCTATCAATCACTTGAATAAATGGGCGCAACTCTTCGGGGGCATTATTCATCTCAATAACTTTAGCGCTATTCAAAATATCCCACCATTGCCAATCGGTATGGTATGAGGTAACGAAATTTTCGAAAACAGGATTGTCATGGTGAATTAAACAGCCAATCGTCATAGGAGGCCATGCGAACATTATCGGATTCCAAAAATGATTGTGGAAAACAGATTTCCGGCCCTTAATCTTATTCAATGTTGGACAGAGCACTACAGTTTTTCCTTTAGCTAGCTGATTTTTAGCTACCTCGTCAAAGGTCGCTGTATACAATACTTGGTCAGTAGATTGTATAATAGCCTCGCCTCTCGGATAGACCCAAATATCCCAGCTGTTTGTCAACTGATTGTTGATAGATACATGTACCGTTAGTTTCTGAGCCTTTGACACTTCTTTCAGAGGTATCGCAAATTTGCCTACGGGTGAGACGGTATCATTTTCAATAGTCTGCGTTTTAAGATTTCCTTTTTTAAGGACTTTACCATTTTCTGCCGTTAACCACCATTTTAACTTTGCATTTCGAATTTCGGCACTACTAAAATTGTATACCTCTGCCCTGCCTTTGAAAAGCTCGTCATTAAAGTAGGCACTTTTTTCGTAGCGTAATAAAGGTACCGTAGGTCCGCAGAACTTCCGAAATTTTTGGGCTTCCACCAATCCTTTAGAATCCCAAAAGGGATCTAGTATACCAACAGGCGCGTACCCTTGTCCTGGGAAATCATTGATCGAAAGAAGCTGAAAGCCTGCTGATTTGGAGGAGCGGAGTAGCGCCTCAATTACAGCCTTATATTCCAAAACGGTCAATGCCCCCGAAGCACGAAAGAAATCCTCTGCTTGGTCCAGCATTCCATTTTTATCCAGCATCTCCCGAAAGACTTCAAAATTACGTGCCTCAACGGGACTGTCCGTATATTTCTTAATTTCATCAAAATTTGGATAAACACAACGCTGTCCAGACTCATGCGATATTACAGGGACATCCACATCTGATTCTCTGCTTCGGTCCCAATCGGTATTCGGCAAACCTTCATAGACTTTTACCGGTCCTTTATTTGTTTGTTGCGATACATAGTACTGATCAGACTTTACCCGGGTTCTTGCCGTAGACCCGCTGTATAAATGACGTGGATCCAATACTCTTCCCGCGGCTGTAAGCTCTTCTATAAAGTCAAAATTACCTGTAATTTCATTACCGTTACAATATAAAATAAATGAGGGATGGTTACCATATTCTTTTAAAATTGCTCTTATCTCCCGTCGAAAAAAATCATACCGCGCACTATCTGGCTCCGCATCTTTTCCCCACATTGGCATTTCCACTTCAAAGTAAATCCCATGTTTATCGGCCATACGAAAGGCTGCTTGGGGTGGGCACCAGGAATGAAAACGCAAATGGTTTAACCCATAATCTTTCATCAGTAACATAATACGTTCCCAAGAAGCATCATCTACTGGTGCATAGCCCGTTTTAGGAAAGACAGCATTTTCCACATTTCCTCTTAAATGAATCGGTCTATCATTCAACAACACATGATTTTTACCCTGTCTCACCTCACGCATTCCGAAAGTAGTCGATTTTTCATCGCTATAGGTATCCTTATCTCCCACTATATTCAGTTGGCAGGCGATCGTGTATAAATTCGGATTAAATTCGTCCCAAAGTTTTATATCTTTTCCCAGAGGAAGGGTAGATTCAATAAAGGAAACAGAATCATTGCTGTTTACGGATATTTCATTCTGAAGTTGATAGTTTTGGCCTGTGACATGAAATCTAGCCTGTCCCTTAAAAGATTGCTTTGTTTCATTTTTTATCTGTAATTTGATTTTCAGTTCGTGTTTTTTGATGTCGGGGTATACCTGAAAATCTTCGATATAAACAGGATCAACAGCAATCAACTTCATCTCCCCCACTATTCCATTCCAGTTGATCTGAGTAAACTCTGTATGAGCGTGATTCCATTTATGGGTATTATATTGAAATCGATTATCGATGCAGACTGTTATGCGATGTGTTTCACCAGGTTTAACAAATTCCGTTAGCTCATGTCGATGCGGCACACTGATATAATCGACTTTACTGACCTCCTTCGTATCGACATAAATTGCGCTCAACCAATGCGTCCTTTCAAAAAACATGAAAATTCGTTTTCCTTTCCATTCTGCTGGAATTTCAATATCCCTTTGGTACCAAGCGGGTCCCATATATTCATATTTTCTCGTTAAACGATCGATATGACGATAAGGTGATTTGTAACCGATTTGGTAATCATCGGTAATTCCCGGAAGTTCGATGGTTTCTTGCAATAAATGATTATAGCGAGGGGAAAGAGATCCTCTTCGAAAATCCATGACATCCGTTTGAAACCTCCATGTACCGGCTAAATCAATCGTTGTGTTTTGTGCTTTTAAGAAACAAGGCCCTGTTAATAAAAGCATCAATAGGATGTATAAAAAATTTCGCTCTACGTTTGCGTTCATGTTTAGTCGTTTAATCACAATTGTCGGTTACTGCTTTTTTTTTAGGCGGGTTAACGCCTCTAAGTAATAATAATCCGCATAGGTAAGAGGTACATCCACCTCCGAATTAGCAGGATAAGATCCTACGCTATGTTTCAAGATAAAACCACCATTTTCGCCGAGTTTCGCTGTATATTCAGGAGAGGCTAACACTCGAACTTGCGTTTCAGCGACTTTCATATATTGCTTACCTAAGGCTTCATCGACAAAGTCGCTTAATTCAATCAAAGCAGAAGCCATGACAGTCGCGGCAGATACATCCCTATACGTATTCGGAACATCTGGACTATCGTAATCCCAATAAGGGATGTAGTCTTCGGGCATATGTGGATGGTTGATTAAATAGTTTGCAATATGTTTTGCCTGATTAAGGTATCTTTCCTCTTTTGTTTCCCGATACATATAAGTGTATCCATACAGCCCCCATGCCTGTCCGCGACTCCAAGAGGATTCGTCGGAATAACCTTGATGTGTTTGTTTCAGATGAGGTTCTCCACTTATAGTGTCGTAAGAAACTACATGATACGAGCTGTAATTCGGCCGAAAGTGATGTTTCATTGTTTTATCCGCATGGGAAAGTGCAATTGTTTTAAATGTTGTATCACCCGAAAAATCGGCTGCCCATAACATAAGTTCTAGATTCATGAGGTTATCGATGATCACGGGGTATTGCCATTTATCTTTATTATGGTCCCAGGAACGGATAAGCCCTACCTGTGGGTTATAACGCGTACGAAGAGACTGAGCTGCTGTAAGCATCACCTCCTCATAATGTTTATTATGTGTTAGCCGATATCCATTGCCAAAACTGCAATAAATCATAAAGCCAACGTCGTGATTGTCCGTTGTATACTTTTCTCGCTCTACTCTATCGGTATAGAGTTCTGCATATTTCAGTACAGCCGAATCTGCGGTATTCTCAAACACATACCACAGCGACCCTGGAAAAAATCCACTGCACCACCAACGTGAGTCTGAGGATACATCTTTATTGTTTTCAAAGGAGCGTGGCAACCGTCCCTCCTGATCTTTATACTTCTCGGCAAGAAATAACGATTGTTGTCGCGCAAAAACAAAAGCGCTATCGACAATCAGGTTCAACGATGTTTTGCCTTCTTCGGCTTTCTTATTGAATGTACAGGAGATAAATCCCAAGAGGAGAGTCGTGTAAATCAAAATAATGTTCTTCATGTTCTTTGATCTGATATAGTTTATAAAATGTTTATCTGTAAATTGTACAGACATGTATGAGTTGCATAAATCAAGGTTTTCAATGGATGTGATCGTAATAGTCCTTCATCAAATACCAAGCTTCCTTTCGGTAACCTTGGTCGGATACCAATCCCTTTCTATTCCAACCATCCTGATTTGTTGGATGTAACCGAAAAGGAGAACGAAAATCAAATAACACCCACGGCGAGACCCCTCTCAAATTGGGAACATGCCTAAACATTTCGAGATTAGCCTTGTAGAGCGTAGCTTGGTAATCTTCACTCCAAGAACTCACGACATCAGCATCCCCCCGTTTCCCATATAGTGCCTCGCCTCCAAACTCCGATATTATCAATGGTTGTCCCTTTGCAACATCCCAGACAGCTTTCTCGGGAGAGATTGGCCAAGGATGATACCAGCCCATGTATTTATTGACAGCTACTACATCCAATTTCTTGATAAAAGGATCATTCATAATAAACTCTTGTCTATTGGCGTCAAAACGTATTAGATCAAAAGCAGCCGTAATTAACCTCGTGGTATCAATCTCTTGGCAGCGGGCAATTAGGTAGTCAAGGAAGACGTTCCGCGGCTCCGAAGGCTGCGTCTCGTTTGCTACCCCCCAAAAAGCTAAGGCACAGCGGTTTTTATCGCGCATAATCATATCAGCGATCATGTTTCCCGCTTTTTGCTTGGTACTTTCGTTGGTAAAGTCGATACCTTGCCAAATAGGAATTTCTTCCCAAAGCAGAAATCCCATTTTCTCCGCGAGACGAACTGTATATTCGTTTTGTGGGTAATGTGCTAAGCGAATCATATTACATCCCAAAGCTTTTGCTTCAGATAATAACATGACCGCATCCGACTCGGAAAAAGCTCGTCCCTTACGTTGCGCTATTTCTTCATGAAAAGAGATCGATTTCAAAAAAATGGGCCGGTCGTTTAAGTAGATATCCTCACCATCTACCCATATATTGCGAAATCCGATTTGCTCCTGAATAGTGTCTTTGTCGCTTGTGATACTAACCTGATACAATTTTGGAGCATCTGGAGACCAACGCTGCAGCTTAGGTACTGTGAAGCTTGTACTGATCGCCCCCTTATTATCGGTTTTAAGCGTCTCTTTTATTTTCAATTCTGGAATTTCGATGGTAACACGAGCGTTTGCTGACGCTTCGGACAATTTCACCTGCGCATTTATCTTATTGGATTTATACTTGTCCAACTGCACAAAATAATCTTCGATAAACACAGGCGGTGTAGACAACAAGAAAACATCACGGGTGATTCCACCATAATTCCACCAATCGAATGCCATAGCGGGAATAGCGTCTACTGTCCGCGTATTGTTTACCTCTATGGCTAGAAAATTCCCTTGCGCTTTCACTCGATCGGTTACTTCAATTTGAAAGGGAGTGAAACCTCCTTCATGCGATCCGATTTCTTCACCATTTAAATAAATATGGCAGCGGTAATTAACGGCTCCGAAATACAGAAAAATACGATCACTGCTTCTTTTGCTTACATCAAAAGAACGTGCATACCAGATGGTTCCTTCGTAATATTGGAGTTCAGGCTGTTGACTATTCCAATCGGATGGGACATTCAGACGTAATCCATTTTCAAAAGAATACTCGTAAAAATCAATTTTATTCGCCGGTTTTTTGTTGAGATAAATTTTATTCCCTCGACCTTGATTGTAGTGATCAATAATGGCATTCCATTTCCCATTCAACGATATTGATCGACGTCCGTACACGTTCGTCATCGTTTGCTGTGCTGTAAGATCTAAAAAGAAGAAAGACAAAAAAATAAATAGTACAATGTTGAGCAGTTTCGATTTCATACGATGTAAAGAGTTTAAATTTTGAAGATTTTCATCGCAACACCACCGCCGGATGCCATGTTTACTTGTATTTTACGACTGGCTGGTACAGGTAAATTTTCCCGTCGGTAGTCCGATGCGATACGGCTTGCATTTTTGCCATCATGATAAAGCTCAACCATATAATTGCCCTCATCATCTAAAAACGATAAATCCAATTCAAGACTACGCGCATCCCAATTGGTCATCGCACCAACATACCAAATATCATTCTTCTCTCTTGCAATAGCTATGTACTTTCCTACCTCACCGTCTAAGGCAATAGTTTGGTCCCAGACAGTAGGAATTGCTGCTATAAAATCGGTACATTGCTGCTCGTTGGTATAATTCGTAGGATTATCACACAACATATTTAACGGCGATTCAAAAACCACATATTCAGCCAACTGCCGACAACGTGTACCTTGGCTCATGGGCTCTTCATTGATTCCCCGATAGGCTTTTTTAGAAGCATTACGCATTGCTCCCTGGGTATAATCGACTGGACCTGCAATCATCCGTATGAAAGGCATTGTGACATCATATGTCACCTGGTCCAACTCAATACCAGTCCATTTCATCTGTTCTAAGCCATGAACCGCTTCAAAATTGATTACATTCGGAAACGTACGATTTATCCCTGTAGGTTTATAGGTACCATGAAAATCCAGCAATAACTTATATTTGGAGGCAATGTCTGCTGCCTTGTAATGAAAATTAACCATTTCTTGGTCGTCGCGATCCATGAAATCTATTTTAAACCCTTTAATTCCCATCGCTGCATAATGCTTACATACACGTTCCATATCGCGTTCAAAGGCATAGTAACCAGCCCATAATATCAGATCTACGTTTTTAGAAGCGCCATATGCAATAAGCTCTTTTAAGTCAATTTCAGGAACCACTTGAAAGAGATCCGCCTGCCGATTTACAGCCCAACCTTCATCCAAAATGACATAGGCTATTCCATTCTTTGAGGCGAAATCGATATATGCTTTATACGTATTATTGTTGATACCGGTTTCGAAATCGACATGGGAGATCCCCCAATGATTCCACCATTCCCAAGCAACTTTCCCTGGCTTTATCCATGAGATATCGCTAAGCCGCGAAGGTGATGCCAATTTATAGATAAGGTCACTATCGGCAAGTTCTTTATCCATTGTTGAAACGAGGATAATTCGCCAAGGAAATTTAGTTTTACCAGGACATTTTGCAATATAAGAATGGCGAGAGGTGACCAATTGTTGCAGGTCGTTATGCCCACCTTGAACCGTTGTTTTTGGAGACGGCGCGAAGTCAGATTGTAGTGCAGGACTGCCGTCCCGATTCCGGAGATACATCCCTGGGTAATTCTCTAAATCTGACTCCGCTAAACACACTTTCTTACCATTATTGATGTGTATGAGCAGTGGCGTGAAAGCCAGTTTATTGGTATCGATCTGCGCTAAACTGGTATAGGTATATTCATTTTCGAACGAATTGAAATATTGACTCTCTATGGTATTAAACACTCCTTTCACATAGGGAATATGGACCGGAAAATTTTTTGTAAAATTGAAGATCGCGTGTTCATTTCTAACGATAAGATCTTCTTCACCCGTAGATACAAAACGATAAGCTACTCCCTCGTTATAAGCTCTGAAAACTAAACAAAAATCCTCTTTGAAAAATAGACTCAGTTCATTGTAATAGTCGGTGATTTTATTTCTCTTATAAAAAGGACTTACAATTTCCTCTTTAACCGTCTTCGCTTTGGCTTTTTGAAATGTAGAACCTTTACCCCAAAAGATTCCATTTTTTAATTCCATGGCAATTATTGATGGAAGAAGTACCGTATCGCTCTCGTGGATCACCGTATAACGAATGTCTTGATCCAAGGAGATCGATATTTCGAATTTTCCATCTGGGGATTTTAATTGCTGTTTTTTTTGCCCCCATAAGGAAATAGCAAGGGATGACAAAATCGCTGTAAGCACAAGATTTTTCATTGTTTATGTTATATTATTTTGTATTTGTAAAGAAGGAAGTCATTGGGCTGGTCTAATTCGACATCGATACTCCCTCCTTGACCGACAATGAATGATTGCTGTATTCCATTTCCTAATAGAGGCTCACAGATTATTTGGCGCCCTTCTGGCAACCAAGTTCTTATGCATCCTTTGGAAGTATTGGTATTTTCTCTGTAAATAATAAGATATCCTTCGTTTGCTTTGATAGACTGAAAACCAGTCCACGATCTACCTGAAGGCTCATCTCCGATGGGTAAAATAACTCCACTATGGAAATCGTGCTGTATCTTTTTATAGGTTTTAATAACGCTACTGATCTCGAAAGCCTCTTGTGGTAAGCCACTGCCTTCAAACCATGCTAAGGGTTGTCCAGCCATGGTTGTCGCAAACAAGTAGCTAAAAGAATAGTGGGCTGGAGCGAATATATCATCTCCATATTTGTCTCTATTACGCCACTTATTTAAAAATTCAATTTGTAATTTTTCAGCCGGGACATACTTGGATAGCAACCAGATATTACGTAGTGTCCAATAGGGATAATAATTCTGCCAATCCGTGTACCTATTTTCCAAGAAAATGTTACCATATTCATTGAACATATGATACCCACCTCGACGACCTGCCGTAGCATCTAAGTTGAATACAATTGCTTTATTGGTTTCTAAAAGAACTTTATCAAATAACTTGCGAAGGTTTTGTTCCGATTCCTTATTAGGAATAGATAATCCATCGATTTTAAATGTGCGTATCCCGTATTCTTTATAGAGATCTACAAGAGCTTGCACATCCTTATTCCAATCGGCATAGTTGTTTTGCACACTTGGATTGAACCATAGACAGATTTCTATACCGAGTTCTTTTCCACGTTTGACGATAGGATGCAGACCGTTAGGGTATTTAATCGGGTCGGGCTTCCAATAGTTAGGATTATCCCATATATTTTTGAAAGAGCCTTTTTCTAATGCCGAGTTAGGACTTTTCCCAACTTGCCATCCATCGTCAATCTGAAAATGTGAAATACCGAGAGCTGCAGCGCGTTCTATTTCAACAAGACTAAACTTCTCATTCACTTTGGCATCTTGACTTCGGTCTCCCCATGTATTCATCATAACCATCTCATCCCTAGTCGACACCAGTTTTCTATTGTTTTTTTGATACTTTCGCAAAGCGGTTAATTGGTCAAGTTCTGCTCCACTATATACACCAATGACAACACTATAAGCTTTTCGCCATTCATCGGCTTTTATATCGTCGGCATTCATTCCCAAGCCGTTCACCATAAAGTGACCAAACTCCGTAGTAAAGTCATAACCTGGATAAGCAAGTTGAACATCTGATGAGGGCGCTTCTTTCAGGAAAAAAAATCCCTTGTCGACCTCCATATTATGGGCAAATAATAGATTTCCTTTATAGGAATTTTTACGATATGGAATTATCCGCTGCTCGAACAGTAAATTGTTGTTCCAATCAGTTACATCATGAAAGGATACAATTTTGGTTTGCCAATGCATCCCCAGTAGCTTTATTTGGTCTAAAACGGCAGCTTTCGATGCCGACTTCATATCTTCTGCAAACTCAATATTTTTAAAATCCGCGGCATTGGAAGATTTTAAATCGAAGGTAGATTGTGGTGCTCCTTTTAGATAGAAATCGCAGCGTATGGCAGGACTATCTTCATAAATTCGAAATATTTTTTTTACGTGCAGGCGTCCTATCGAAAAAATAACCTCCGTTTCTAGATAGGCTTCATGTATAGTAGTTTCATGGACTTCTCTAGATGCATAAGAAGACGATCTTGTGTTAGTCGTATCTTTCGACAGGTAAAAATCAGATTCATTTATAGTATTTAACCAACATTGATTCGTCGATTTATCGATCAAACTATGTGTAATGACATTTCCATTGTTCCAAATAAACTTGCGTTCTATCCATTGATTTCCTATAACCAACGTGTCATTTGCGAGTTTACTGTAGTATTTATTTTGTGCGAAAACCGACAGAAGTGTGCTCAAGGTGAATACCGCGATAAATACGAGTCTCTTCAATGCTAATCTCATGATAATCCTAGGATAAAGGCATAAGCTGCTTTCTACTTATTTAAAGAAAGCAGCTTATTTCGTATGTAATTACTGTATTTCTACATTTAATAGTTTTACCCAGCCCTCTGCTGTGATGTCTTCATTTACAGCTATTTTTATACCCGGTTGATTTTCTCTTGTTGTATCGACAATAGCTACAGCCCAAGAATAAGTACCTGCAGGCACGTCGACCGTTGTCGTGAAATCGTAGGATATAGGATTATCTTTCAGCCAATTTGAAGGCTCACTATCGCGATCAACGAACACCTGTTGCACTTTATTGTCCGCGTCAAGAAGGGCAAAAGCTACTTTATATTTGAAGTTCCATTGTGGAATATTATTAGGACAATATCCCCAGCCCATATTACGCCAACGGTGTGTTATGATGGTTTGTGCGCCTTTATTTAGTTTCTCTGGCAAATAGATACGATCCGGGTACAACCTATAGCCTCCTTCAGACACAAAACGTTGTACGAGATTAAACGAGTTTTCAAACCACGATCTGGTCTCTCCCCCAGCACGAAAATCCATCATATTGACATGTGCCTCTGCGGAAGCATCGAATTCACCATCTCTCACATCCTCGGGATGGCCTTCCCGGTATTTTCCACTTGAATCTGTCCAATAACGGTGCGTTCCTGTCGTGATCCACCCTCCTTCCATAATAATAGGACGTTTAAAGTTCCAGGTTTTGGCAAATTGTTTTTCCCAAGTTTGGTAATAGTCGGTCATACCAAATGCATCCTGACGCAAACTATATCCTTTATTTATAGCCATCGTTAGCAACTTATCGCTATTTGGATTTGCCGCCCCCCAACTGGTTGGATGGCCGATAACGCGGTGGTAATTGATCACTAACGGTACTTTCGTGAATGTACGCGCATACAGATCTGTCACCCAATTGAGTACCTGCTCTTTTAAAGTTTCTGTATTAGAACCGTTGGAGGTATTGGGATCTTCATAAATCACGTTATGTGCTTCCCCCCATTTTCCTAATCCATAGGCATCGATAAACGAGGTGCGGTCAGGATCATTAAATTTTGCAGCAAATGCTTCAATAAATTTAGTGTAGTACTGCTGAAAAATTGGATCTTG
Source organism: Sphingobacterium sp. LRF_L2 (assembly GCF_965644235.1). NCBI lineage: Bacteria > Pseudomonadati > Bacteroidota > Sphingobacteriia > Sphingobacteriales > Sphingobacteriaceae > Sphingobacterium > Sphingobacterium sp. LRF_L2. The sequence continues at coordinate 621,598 of NZ_CBFFRI010000001.1, forward strand.
TGGAATAGGGGTAATACGTGTGGGGAATGAAGCATTTTCCAAATAGTATTTTGCTCCTGCATCAAATACAAATTGAGGCGTATTCATCCCTTGATCACGTCCGTCGACAACAATACGAAAAGCGATTGGCAATCCTCGCTCTTCCGCCCCTTTGATGAGTTTTCCGATCTGTGAGTTCGGGTCATCCCAGGCGTACACACCATCGCTTGGATTTAACGAAGCCCAACTGGTACGCACGTAGCATGCGGAAGCATAGTCACTAACCTTCACCTTCTTGCCAAGGTCAGGCACATAATATTCAGTATCCCAATAGGATGCATTATCCGTACGGCCTCCATACATAACCCATCCATTTAACGGATTACGGAATACGGAATTTCTATTGTATTTTGGCTTAACTAATGTGTTATTGTTTTTATTGATTTCATCTTCTAGCCCATTTGACGAACAGGCAAAAGATTGAAGAAATACACAAGTCATCAAGATTAGCTTGAGAACTGTTTTATAATTTTTTCTTTTCATACGTAAATAAGTTATCTATTAATGGTTATAAGGAATATGCTAACGCGCTTAAGCCTTTATGTGTGTGGATAAGTTGTCTCCCATTGGATATTGATGCATTTTCTATAATAGTCTCGGATCGAGTAGTCAATTACTTTTTATTGGCCAGCATTGTTTTATTCCTGATATCAAGGACAATAAAATTAGTACCGGAAGGGAGCGAAAAATAGGCATTCCTTTCATTGGCCGCATACCCACCGATCAGGTCGTATGTCGTCCCGTGGGAGACTGACGTGTTCGAAGCAGTATTATTGCCCGTATATACATACGATTGATTTATTGGATAAACGCCAAACTTTGTTCTTCCATTCAAGGCAGGTCCCGTGTAAACGAACAATTGTGGATCTGCGGCACTTTGTTTCCAATTTCCTTCTCGCCAAGCCCATCCCGTTGGCTCTCCATATTCCCAAATGTCATTTACTGTCGTTGTTTGCATGATACCATCGAGCGTCCATTGCACCACAGCTGGATTAAGTGCTTTGTCTGGTGAATAAATCGTCACCGTAGCTTTTTGCATATTCACAACGATCCGATATTTTCCAGCTTTCTCAATTTTCCATGGAATTGGATTTTCTAGCATGTTGACGGCTACCGCAACACTATCTTCTAAGGATCCATCTAGGCTAGTAGGGCAGATATAATTGGTCGCTCCATTAAATTCTACGGGTATTTCTAAATCACCAGCCTCTAGATCTAGAAAATAAGCATATTGACTTTCATTTTCTAAGGTTTTATTGATCTCTACCCGAGTCATGCCCGGTACAGCCGATCCTCCTAAAAACACGTTGTTTGCCTCAAACACCACAGTTTTAATCGGTTGTACCTGAACGGTAATTGTACGTACTTCTGGTGCTTCAAAAGTGGGACCTCCCTCCCATTGGGCTACGACGCGAAATTGCAATGTAAAAGGTTGATTGACGGGCAATTTCCATTTTTCATTCGCCCAATTTTGAATCTGCTCAGAAGTGAAGCTACGACTAAAGACACCATCATCTTCATAAGAAAGAATCGTCGTTGAGGATCCAAAATTGTTTCCAACAACATCAAGTTTCGTTGTATAAGAAACAATATAATCATCTGACATTGCTCTCGCTTCTTCCCAATTAAAGGTTATGATGTCGTCTTTGAGATTTTCACCGTCCAATACAATTTCGCTAGACGATGCCTGCACGTCTAGATGCTCTTGCACCTTGTCTATGTCTAGCACTCCTTTGTCACAACTCTGGAAACAAAGAGCTATGAGACACATGGATAATAGGCTATATAAATATTGTATTTTTTTCATATGTATAATCTGTTCGTTAACCGTTAAATGAAATTCTCCAATTGCTTGGTTTGTCGACTTCTTGTTTTCTATAGAAAATGGACTCAAACGTTCGATTTTTAATTTTGGATATTTCATACAACGTGTCAAAAGGAGATAAAGATTTAATTACTAGTATCCTGGATTTTGTGGAAACTCGGCATCTCTGTTAGAATCAATAATTACCTGAGGAATAGGCCATAGTGCATGATTTTCATTAACCTTACTTGCGATAGCACTATTGCGCGATTTTACACGTTCTAGAAATTTGTTGGTTCGAATGAGGGTGAATTTACGGCTTTCTTCACCTACTAGTTCGCGAATACGTTCATCGAGCAGAAAATCCATGTTCATCGCTCCAGCACTTACGGCAGTCGCTCCAGCTCTTAAGCGAACTTCATTGACCGCATCCGCAGCTTTTGCAGTATTATTCTGACCAAGGTAAGCCTCGGCAAGTAAAAGGTAAGTTTCAGCTAAACGAAACTTCATACGATCTCTATAGCTTCCTGTAAGGCTCAAGTTTTCTACCCTTCCATAAAAGAACTTGGTAAGTGCGGGAAACAAGGTCTTTGTTGAAAACCACGTTTCCTCTGTAATATTAGATTTCTTTTTGTATAAAGCTGTTTCTGCGGCATTGTTATAATACCAATTCCTTTTGATATTGTAGTTGGAGTTGCGGATATCAGAAGCATCAAAAATCCCCGCGATATCGCCTGTTGCATTCGTTCCTTTGGTTCCTACCCACCATTTCATTGGAACAATTTGTGCTAAACCACGACCGCCCAATGTGTCGGCCAAAACGAATCCCTTAATACTATGATACTGCGGATTCCAAGCTCTTCGCGACCAGTCGTCTGAATTTGTACCACCTCCAATTGCATTGAATTCAAATTGTAGTACCCAAATACTTTCCTTATTTCCCTGATTTTGCCTATTCTGGTTATTTTCCAGAAATAAATCGCTAAATACATCTCCGGCTTTATCCTTGTTGACACCGAAACGTGTTTTCATTAAGGCGTAGTTTCCACTGTTGATAACCTCCAATGCAGCTTGTTCTGCTAATGCAGGCTCTCCCTGTAATAAATACATCTCACTTAGCAAATGGAGAGCCGCCCATTTCGTCAGCTTACCGTCTTTTACCTGATCAGGATTGTCGGGAAGATTTTCAGACGCAAATTTAAGATCGTCTATAATGTGACCAATGACCTCTGCTTTTGGCGTCCGGGTAAAATTCAATTGAAAATCATATAAAATGGTTTCTACGTAAGGCACATCTCCATACAAATACACCAGCGTCCGATAGGCATAAGCTCGGAAGAAACGTGCTTCCGCCTGAAATCTTGCTTTATCGGCATCTGTATCCCAATTTGTATTTTTGTCTGCGTAGATCAAGATCTCATTGGAAGAAGCAATAAGGCTATAGGCCCAATTCCAATATGATGCAACAAATTTCTCATCCGGCGTTAGGGACAGATTTGCAAATGCCATAAGGGAAGCATCACTATTGATAACATCAACAATATCTGTCGCTGCTTGAAGCGCTTCATAGGGGCATGCTCCGTTATGTATATAAGCTCCATTCTCTCCATAGGTATTATATTCAGAGCGTGTCAACGCATAGAGTCCAGCACTTCCCACCTCAAATCCATAGGTACTGGTGAAAGTATTTGTAGGCGATAGTTCCGATTTCAAATCCTCAATTAGAAAATCTTTACATCCCGTAGCGGTAAGTGCAAACGCTGTTGCTAGCCCCACCTTTATTATTGTTTTGATATTCATTATTTTTAGATTTAGAAAGTTAAGTTCAAACCAAGCATATAAGAACGAGCGGTAGGGAAAGAAGCCATCCATTCATTGTCGTAGTTCAGCACCTGTCTTATATTGGAAAACGTATGTAGATTATTGACACTTACATTCACGTCAATATTGGATAATCCCACCTTTTGTGCCACCTTACTACCTATTTTATAGCCTAAGGTGAGGTTCTTAATCTGCACATAGGAAACCTTTTTATAATATCCATGCCCTAGACTGTTTATATAACCGGGTGATACAATTTCTGCTTCTGGATTTTCTGGCGTCCAATAATCTGCATCATGTACATAATTTGTTATTCCATATGTCCAGGATCCCATATTGGCCATATTATCTGCGCGCCATACGCCAAATACACCATTGACTAAAGCTGAAAAATAGATATTTTTATAGGATAGGCGATTGCCAAGAGACGCTGTAAATCTGGGCATTTTGGAGCCAATAATTTTCTTGTCATTCGCATTAATATATCCATTGCCATCCACATCTTCGATCTTGGCAGCTCCCGGCGCCGCACCCGATTGGATTTCCCGCTCATTACCATTCTCATCAGTTGTAAAATATTCGTCCCCCTGTTGCCAAATTCCCTCCACATTGTAATCGAAATAAACCCTTAGAGGCTTTCCGATAAACCAATTATTTGAAATATCGTCCACCTGATCTCCACGTAGCTCAATAATTTTGTCTCTGTTTAGCGAAAAATTAACATTGGAACTCCAACGGAAATCCCTGTGATCAATATTTACAGTGTTCAATGCTACTTCTACCCCTTTGCTACGCGTTGCCCCGACATTGTCCCAAATTCGGCTATAGCCATTCATCACAGGCACGGTACGCTGCATCAATAGGTCCTGTGTATTGGATACATAGAAGTCAATTGTACCCCCCAATCGATTATTGAAAAGCTGAAAATCCAAACCTACATTCGTCGTATAGGTGGTTTCCCATTTCAAATTAGGGTTTCCAATTCCATCGCCAGCTAAATAAGCTGTATTTACAGGTGTGCCTGCATCGCCCCAAATGTATTTCACAGAGGAATAAAGACGATCTAAGGTTCTATAGGCGGTAATAGCCTGATTGCCGTTTGCACCATAAGATAAACGGAGTTTAAGCATCTCCAACCAGTTGATATCGCTGTCTTTTATAAAATTTTCTTCAGCAATATTCCATGCTACCGCTGCAGATGGAAAGAACGCATATTTATTGTTCACGCCAAATACGGAGGCTCCATCCGAACGGCCCGTAATGGTTGCCAAGTATTTTCCTTTATAGCCATAATTTAGACGAAACATGTATGATAGCATCGCTGTTTCCGATAATCCAGATGAAATCGTTTGATTTCTTTCCGCAGTACCTATCATATAATAGCTCACATCATCGGTAACAAAACCAGCTCCACTTTGGGCTGATGATACATTTTTTGTTTCCTGCATACTGAACAATCCTGTCGCATCGACACGGTGATCACCAAACTCACGCTCATAGCGAAGAATATTCTCCCAAGTGTACGCCGTATAATGCGTATTGCTTATACTTGCCTTTCCACCAACTTGTCCCCCCTCTTCTCTTCCTTCGAATGTATCACGACCATAATAAGTTCCTACAAAATTGCTCCGGTAATTATAACCATAGTTGGAACGAAACGACAGCCCTTTAAGCGGCAACAGAATATTTGCGTAAGCGTTGAGAAAGAAATTACGGCTGGTATTATCATTATCCGCATTTACGTTTCGCATCGGGTTAGCGATGAGCGAGTATTCCATAGGTTCCGCAACGTAGTTCCCCATCTCATCCTTATATTTACCATAAGGGCTCTGTTTGATCGCATGCTCGATATTAGGCGTAACCCCTCCGTTTTCTTTTTGTACGAATTGTGTCCCTAGACCCGTGGTTAGCCATTTGTTAAAAGTTTGATCAATATTGGCTGATATATTGGTTCTCACCAGATTGGAATTGTAAACGACTCCTTGTTGATCAAGGTAAGAAACTGCCGCCATGTATTTCGTAGCTTCGGTACCTCCGGCAATACCGATCTGATGATCCATTGTTTTTGCGGTCTGGAAGATATAATCTTGCCAATTGTGTGTAATGCCCTTGCTGTAATTGTCTTGTTCTGTTAGGCTGATGATATTACCTGCTATCGGATCAAGTTTATCTCCAGTCAGTCCTTCCTTCAATCGCCCAATATCTTGTTGAAAACGAATATATTCATTGGGGCCCATTACTTGGATTCGTTGCATTGGCTCTGCGACGCCTGCAGTACCTTTGTAAGTAACCTGTGGTTTGCCAACAAAACCCCGTTTCGTTTGAATTAGAATTACCCCATTTGATCCGCGAGAACCATATATAGCAACTGCCGATGCATCTTTTAATACGGTAAGGTTTTCAATAATATTTGGATCTAGATCGACGAGAGATCCACTATAGGGAATACCATCTAGTATAATTAGGGGTGAATTATTTGCAGAAAGAGAATTTTCACCACGGATCAGAAGATTTTGATCACGTCCCGGTGCGGCATCATTAGTCGTAATGCTGAAACCTGCAACCTGTCCGACCAAACGATCCATTAGATTACTTGTGGATACCATTTCCAGTTGTTCTTTTCCCACAACAGCAAGTCCACCGGTAAGGTCTTTTTTCCTCGCGGTACCGTAGCCGACAACAACAACTTCATCCAACTGTTGCTCGCCCTTCATCGTAATGTTCATCAGACCAGAAGGATCGACCGATGTTTCTTGGCTTTCGTAGCCAACATAGGAAAAAACGATAGCGGAAAGTGGATTAGCTAAGAGTTCATAGTCACCATTTTCGTTGGTTACAGCAGCTTCATCACTATCTTTGACATGAACTGTCACACCAATGAGAGGTTCTCCTTTTTCATTACTGACTTTTCCTTTTACTTTAATTGAACTCTGTTGCGAAAAGCTGGGCGCTGTTGCAAATAGTAGCAAAACAACGGCCATGACGCAACCTTTTAGGTTTGTGTGAATTTTTTGAATCATTTAGATTTATATTGTGGTTAACGTTATAAAATACTTACATCCTAAACTTTGTCTATAGACAAAGAAGATACGAACGAGTTAAAAGACGGTCTTTTCCAATAGGCATTACAATTTTTAATAGTTACACATCTATACGATTTATATCATGAATTGATAATCGTCTTATAGCTTTATACTTGGTGATCCAAAGCAATTTCTATGCTTTCGACTTGTACAAAAGTAGAATTCGAGGGATAAGGAGAGGTACTCGTTTGTACAGAAATGGTTCTATTTTGTACAGCTAATGCATTATACGCTACTATTTTCAGAAAACGTGACGAATTCTATTAAATCTATAAGCCCCGCGAGGGAGATTAACGCCCTCTGAATTTAAAATGAGGCATCTACGATTTCTTTCTAAATTCAGATGGTGTTAAATCAAATTGTTTTTTGAAACAGACACTAAAATGTTTGGGATTATTGAAACCTATTGCGTAAGAGATTTCCGCGATAGTTAAATCGGATTCCGCGAGTAGTTGAGCACCTCGTTTTAGTCGGATATCCATAATAAATTCTTTGATTGACATTCCTAAAATATCATTAATCTTTTGGTATAGTAAAGTACGGCCAACCCCCATATCGGATACAAATGTTTCCACATTATAATCCATATTACTGATGTTATTTTCAATATGTTCCATGGCCCGTTTTAACAATTCCTCATCTGTCGACGATATGGTAACTTTGGATGGCTCGGCTATGTATTTTTTACTGTACGATTCTCTTAGCTCATTTTGATTCTTGATGAGGTTATCAACTTGTTTCAACAGAAAGTCCATATCGAATGGTTTATCTATAAACACATTGGCTCCACTCTCTAAAGCTTTGATTTTATTTTCAGTGTTCTTTCCGAGTGCAGACAAAACAACAATAGGAATATGACTCGTTTTTATATTTGAGCGCAACTTTCGACATACATCAAAACCGTCGGCCTCAGGCATCATTAAGTCTGTAATAACGACTTGTGGGAATATTTTTTCCGCTTTTGCTATTCCCTCCTTTCCATTTACAGCGGTATATGTATTAAAGCGTTCCGATAAGCGCTTCTCCATATAGTTTCGCAAATCAAGATCATCTTCAATGATAACCACACTACTTGCTTTACGTGTACGTTTTTCCGAAAGATGAACATTTTCCGTACGGCCTAATATATTGTCTATTTCAGAAATGGTGTACTCATAAGATGGCTGGTTCCCTTCTGCTATTGCCTCATCCACAGTAAATGGTAGAATAACAGAAAAAGTGGTCTTGCCATCTCTGGATTCTAATATTACTCGACCTTCTAAAGAATGAACCAATTCCTTGACAATGGTTAACCCGAGACCTGTACTACTTTCGAAAACTAATTTGCCCGATGCTAAACGATTGAACGATTCAAATATCTGCTCTCTCTTTTCGGCAGGAATTTCAATGCCGGTATTGGTCACAGCTATTGACAAATACTGTTCTTGATGTTTGGTTGGAAGCCCCAAGGTTGCCAGTTCTTCTCTGTTAGTTCTAACAATATGAACCGCTACAAAACCGTTTTCTGTGGTATATTTGATTGCATTTGAAAATAAATTCGTAAAAATTTTCTCCATAATGTCTGGATCAAATTTGGTGTAAAAACTCTCCACATCTGCCACAACATTCATTTCAATACCTTTTTTATTCGCGTAGAGTTCAAATAATGAAAAGATCCCTTTTATGTATTGAACTAAATCACCTGGCTGCTTGTTCATCGTTATTTTTTGGCTCTCAATTTCGCGAAACTGAAGCAACTGACTGATCATCCGCTGAATACGATTTACATTTTTCTCTATCAATAGCACGTATGTATTGGCATTTGATGCCTGATATTGAGGAAGCAGTTCTTTCAACTGTTTCAATGGGTCGACGACCAATGTCAATGGTGTTTTTAAGTCGTGTGAGATATTCGTAAAGAAATTAATACGGGCTTGCGTCAGCTTTTTCATATTCTGTTCCTTTATATATTCCATCTCCAACTGGTGCTTAAACACTTTTTTATTGGTAAAATATTGCCAGATAAAATAAATGATGGATAAGAAAATCATCATATAGATTAAATAAGCCCATATCGAAAAAAATGGCGATGGAGTAACCTCAAAAGACAAGCGGGAGATTTCATCCCCCCATAATCCATCGTTATTAGCGGCCTTGACTTCAAAAAGGTATTTCCCCGCAGGCATATTGAAAAACTGAACCGCTTTCTGGCCCGCGGGCAGCGTATACCATTTGTCGGATAGCCCAGACATGCGGTAGGAGAACTGATTTTTTTCGGCCTGTAAATAACTGTTGGCTGAAAGCCTTATTTCTATATTTGCCTGCTTATGGGAAAGTGTTATGTTGTTTGATTTGTTGTCGGTATAGGCTAAAGTAGAAATATCCTGACTTATCGGAGAATTTTCTTCTTGAGGAATTATTTTTTTATTGTTTATCAGCAAATCCGTAAAAAAGACTTTAGGTTTTTGGTTATTCTGCTTGATCTTACTTGGCGTAAACATAATAAAGCCATTTGTACCACCGAATAACATTTCATTTTTTGATGTTTTAAAACAGGACCGTACATAAAACGTTCCACAGAGATTGGGAACATCTATTAGAAATTTCTTGATTTCTTTAGATGAATTTTCATAGTAATATAAGCCGTCATTTGTACTAAACCATATATTCTTCGAATCTGTATCCTCCAATATACCGAAGACTGTCTTTCCCATCAATCCTTCTTTGTCGCCGAAATTGACATACTTACCATTTTTGTCTAATCTGTTTGCTCCCCCACCTCGAGTACCGAACCATATATCGGATGTGCTAGTCGCATAATAGGCGCAAAGATTATTTACTGCATAGGGAACGTCAGCGATATAATAGTGTTTTAAAATGCGTCGAGTATGCACATTAACGATGTACAATCCCGTATGTGTCATCAGCCAAAGGTTGTCTCCTTTATTTCTGAACAACGTTTCAATACGCATTCTCACTTTGTTTCCCTCTGAATCACGTAAGGAAACTACTTCAGTAGTGCCTTTTTTCTTGTCTTTATAAAGTAATTCCGAATCTGGGTTTGTCATCCAGATTCCGGAGTCGCCTTCCACAGCAAAATCATATACACTAAGTTGCTGGGATGTTTGAGGATGAAACATCTGGAGATCGACAAAACGATCATTCTTCCGATCGAATTCTTCCATTCCTCCGTTGAATGTTGAAATTTGTAGAAGACTATTTTTTTTATCGTAATGTAGGTTCTTAATCATATTTGATGTAATACCTATATTATTTTCTTGCGTATAATAAGAAAAATGATCAATTTTTCTGTTCCAATAATTTAAACCACCTCCTTCTGTACCGATCCAAAGATTTCCATCGTTGTCTTCTTCAAAACAACTAACTATCGGATGATTGAGTCCTCCCAATGTTGGCTTGAAATAGTTTACATCGTTGTCATAAAAAGTCATGTAGGCCAATTTCCCACCGTAAGTCCCTACCCAAACACCTCCATCTGGATCAGGATAAATTGACCACACGGAGTTATTAGGTAACGAATAGGCATAATGAAAATTAGAGCGAAGTAAATGGATCTGGTTTGTCTGCGGATTTAATAAAAAAAGGCCTGTTTGTGTAGCTATCCAAATCATATTGGATGCATCCAAATATAGACTTTTCGTGCTAGCTGACCGGCCATAGCCTGATGAAAGGTTATAGTGAGTTGCGACCTTTCCACCTTCAGTACAAGCGAACAAACCATTATTTTGTGTAAGCAGGTAAGCCACCTCTCCATGAATGATAACATCACGGATTAAAAACGATGGGTTTCCTAAATCCGTAAATAGATGATGCCGCTTGGTTTTTGCATTTAGTTGATAAAGCTTTCCTCCTGAAGAAAAAAAAACCTGTTTCTTTCGACAAATCAAAGCAGAGATAGGCAAATCAGATGGCAATGGATATTTTGTTATAAGCGGCAATTGATCGGGATAAAAAGACTCTATTTTCCCATCTCGGATTAACCAAATCGTCCCTTCGTCTCCTACCGCAATTGTTCCAATATTTCCTGTCAATATCCGATCAAACTTTTGGGTTTTATAATCAAAACGAAGTAGTCCATGATTCGTTGCCACATAAAGTCGCTTTTCATGATCTGTTACCACTTGACCGTAGCTCCAATACGAACTGGGAGAGTGACTTGTGACCAACTCATTCATTTGGATATAGGAATGTCCATTATAAACGTATAAAGCATCGTATCCGCTAAACCATATCCTACCTATACTATCTTTTACTATACTATGTATTCCACCATAGTATGATGTTTCAGGCATTTTATGAAAACGGTAGTCTGCGATATCAACGGCTGAGCTCGATAGATGTAAGAAAAGAAGAAGTAATACCGTGCAAAGAAATTTCATGGATCAACTATTAGGGTTTATTTTTTGGATCTAGGCAAACGCTCGCTGTAAATATAACAATATCTCATTAATTACGCGAGTCACAAACTTACAATCGTGGCGAAACTCGTTCCTTTCTGATTGATAATGGCATGTCATTGTATCTTAATATACAAGTGACATCTTTTTTCCTATCGATTAATCCGGTAAAGTCTTCGAAGCCATCTTACACCATATTAGAGCCATCTTTGCTTACAATACGTATGTATTATTATCTTTGTATTGGCGTAATTATTAATTGTAAAATTATAGGCACAATACATTGACTATGGAATCAACGATTGATTACTTCTTCCAGAATTCTTCAAAATGGAAGGAAGAGATGATACTCTTACGGCAAATTCTCTCTGAATGTGAGGAATTAATTGAAGATTTTAAGTGGATGCACCCCTGTTATACCTTTTACGGTAAAAACGTGGTATTAATACACAGTTTCAAATCCTACTGCGCTTTATTATTTCACAAAGGTGTCCTACTTTCTGATACGCGCGGCATACTTATTCAACAGACAAAAAATGTGCAATCGGCAAGGCAGTTAAGATTTACGCATATCGACGAAATCTACGCCCAAAAAGATATCATCAAAGAATACGTGAAGGAAGCCATTGCCTTGGAAAAATCAGGGAAAAAGGTGGTATTAAAAACTACAGCAGACTATCCAATACCACAAGAACTTCGCGACAAATTTCAAGAAAATAGACTCCTTGAAAAAGCTTTCTATGCACTAAGTCCAGGTAGGCAGCGCGCCTATTTATTTTATTTCACGCAAGCGAAACAATCTACAACTCGATTAACGAGAATAAAAAAATACATTCCGAAGATACTCGAAGGAAATGGAATTCATGATTAGCGAATTCATTTGATAAAAGAGTATATCCTAATTTAGGAACATACAGCTTTTGTCTCACCGACAAATCTGGGGCTTTCACCGAAAAAATGCCTTGCTTAATCTAATTGATATTCGATAAATATATTGTCTCTGCTACCTTTGATTCATCAATAAATTAACAAAGAAATTTAGATTTTTGTTTCAATAGGACATGTCGGGAGATATCTCCATGTTTAGTTTAGTCAAAAGCCTGCGAAAACGCAGGCTTTGCTTTTATACGTCTTATGCAAACGTTACTATGATACGTTTGCCCTTGCTTTATCGCGCAATGCTTTAATATCGTCGTGCGCTGTTCGAATCTCCAATGCTTGATTCATAACTGTACTTAATATTTCAGCATCTACCTCACCGTTATCTAATACTATTTTATAAGCAGCCTTAATAGCATCTTCACCCCTTTCCACTTCATTTAAAATACTAACGCGATCATTAGTGACAAATAAGCTTTTAACATCAATCCAAGCGCGATGCAACGTACCGCCAAAAGTGTTGCCCTTTTCCTTATCCTCTCCCTGCAGCGCAATAAGAGCGTTAAGTTCTTGGCTGAAATATTGACTTTGATTGCGGTACTGCTCAAAAATACCTTTAAGATCGCTATTCTCTTCGGACAAATCGTCAATAGCTTTTTGAAATCCAGCTATACGATCATTATTTATATCGACTAATTCTCTAATTGCTCCCAAATTTCCCATAATGTTTATAATTAAAAGTTTACATTCAAATGTTAACAAAATTTAGACCAACAAAACTTGCATTTCCTCCTATTCTTTTGCGTTTTATACCTATTCAAACTTTCGTATAACCACCTATGCAAAAATCGAGGAGAACCTCATAGAGCGGTACTAAAATTTCTTTTCCTAAACATCTTCTTTAAAACACAGTTCTATTTGTAGTATAAAAAAGAATATTATGTCAACAATTGTAAATCAAACGAATTCAGAAGAAACACAATTACATGTGTTAGACTATGGAAGTGGACAACCGGTAATTTTGATACATGGATGGCCCTTGAGTCATAACTCTTGGGAAAGACAGATACCGGCAATTGTAAAAGCTGGCTTTCGGGTTATTGCTTATGATAGAAGAGGCTTCGGACAATCTTCGGCACCTTGGAACGGTTACAATTACGACACATTTGCAAATGACTTAAACGCAATCATTACCAAATTGCAACTTTCTAATGTAATCCTTGTTGGATTCTCGATGGGCGGTGGTGAAGTCATCAGATACCTCTCTACATATGGCGAACATAACGTTTCCAAAATAGCATTAATATCTTCTATAATCCCGTTGGTTAAACAGAAGGAAGATAACCCTGATGGAGTACCAGACGAAAAATTACAAGAAATCATTAGTCAATTAACTAAAGACAGGCTGGGTTTTCTAAAAGGATTTCATCAGCAGTTCTATGGAGCAGATAGCAATCCCTTCGCGGTATCCGATGAGCAATTGGATTATGATTTCATTGTGTCCTCACAAGCATCAGCACATGCTACGGTAGAAGCTGCCAAGGCATGGATGGATACCGATTTCAGAACAGAATGTGAACGGATTAGTGTTCCGACTTTAATCGTTCATGGAAAAAAGGATGTTACTGTACCTTTTGAAACCGCAGCAGCTCAAGCTGCTGTCTTAATCAAGCATAGCTTGCTTATTACTTATAATGATGCGCCTCATGGTCTGAATATAACCCATGCGGACCGGCTTAACACCGACCTATTGGGCTTTTTTGAAAGTTAGAGGTTCTATTGTACAAATAAATTTGAATATAGATTGATTATATATACATTTGTATAATTTCATAATTTAGGTTAATAATTGGTTTAGTGAGGTTTCCTCGTCGCCCGACGTTGGAAACCTTTTTTAAGCGACGGAGACTCTTCATCCACATTTTATCAATTGAAGAAAAAAAACTATATTGTATAAGCAATCTACTTGATTATGCCGAATTATCGATTAACTTCCATACTTCCCACGTCTTTATTTTGGGTTATTTCCATCTTAATTACTGTTCCTGTCATTGCTCAACGCACACAAAAACCACCTTTACATGGTAAACATTGGATGGCTATTACAGGTAAACCATTAGCCGCTACAGCTGGAGCACAACTTTTTCAACAAGGAGGAAATGCTATTGACGCAGCCTGTGCAATGCTTGCTGCTACCTGTACGATGTGGGATGTATTAAGTTGGGGAGGAGAAACACAGGCCTTAATCTATCATCCTAAATTGAAAAAAGTTATTGCCATTAACGCATTGGGGGTAGCGCCTACCGGTGCTACCGTAGATTTTTTTAAGCAAAAAGGATATGCATTCCCTCCTGAATATGGTCCGTTAGCTGCAGTTACACCGGGGACTGTAGGAGGATTATGCCTCATGTTGGCAGATTACGGAACAAAAAGTTTAACCGAGGTACTTACTCCAGCAATAGAAATGGCCAAGGGTTACCCCATAGATGCACAGACGGCCAATAGTATAGAAAAGGGGAAAGACATGATCCGACAATGGCCTTACAGTAAGCAGGTTTTCCTAGTACATCAAGATACTTCGCGCGAAGCACCAGAACCCGGGGAAATATTCGTACAACAAGATCTGTTACAAACACTTCTGAAAATGGTAGAGGCAGAACAACAGGCTTTAAAAGCAGGCAAGAATAGAAAAGATGCTATTATGGCTGCAAATGACCGTTTCTATAAAGGTGATATCGCAGATGAATTTGTCAGAGGGAGTCAAGAACAAGGGGGCTTAATCAGCAAACTAGATCTTACGAATTGGAGGCCCTTGGTTGAAGAACCCTTGCATATAAACTACAAAGGTATAGATGTATATAAATTACAAGAGTGGACACAGGGCCCAGCGATGCTTCAATGTCTAAATATTTTGAAGCACTTTGACTTAAAGGCTATGGGGTACAATAGTCCTGATTATATCCATACCCTCTATCAAAGTATGAATATGGCATTTGCTGATAGAGATTTTTATTATGGAGACCCTTATTTTAACCCTAAATCACCTATTAAGCTTTTACTAAGTGATAAGTATGCTAGAGATCGTGCCTCTGAAATTAATCGATCGGCGAACAATCCTATTGTAGCTCCCGGAGATCCATATGTGGCAAACAACCAAGTAAACCCTTATAAAAAGCTCTTGCAAGAAAGACAAAAACTAACAGATTCGTCCAAGACAGGCAAAGATGACTTCGTTCCAGTACATGATGTCGTCCATACGCCCTCTTTTTTGCAAGATATACAACAAAGTGCTTTCGCAAAAAGACGCTCAGACAGTCTTTACACCGACAGACTGTGGCGCGGTACAACGAGTATTGAAGCAGCAGATTCAGCAGGCTGGGTGGTATCGATCACTCCGAGCGGAGGCTGGCTTCCCGCTTGTATTGCCGGCAAAACAGGTATTGGGATGAGCCAACGTCTCCAAAGTTTCATTCTCGACAGCATTATCAATCCATTTAACGTTATTGCTCCAGGAAAAAGACCCCGTGTAACGTTAACGCCTTCTTTAGCCCTTAAAAATGGTGAACCTTTTTTAGCATTTGCCGTGCAAGGAGGAGATACACAAGATCAGAATTTACTTCAATTTTTTCTGAATGTTGTTGAATTTGATATGACACCCCAACAAGCTAGTGAAGCCCCGAACTTCAACAGCAACCAACTTTGGCTTTCGCTCGGCGGCACAGGATTCCAAGATCGCAAACCCAGACCAGGTAGTCTGCTACTCGATAAAAACACACCTAAAAATGTGCTAGATAAATTGCAAAAAATGGGGTATAGCCTCCAGTTCGGAGAGCGCACGAGCGGGCCAATAAATGCTATTTATTTTGATGAGAAGCATAAAAGCTTATGGGGAGGTAGCAGCAATAATGGAGAAGATTATGGCATTGCTTGGTAGCTATCCTCTTCTCCATTATTTTGAAACGAAAAATTAAGCTTTAGTAGAACTTAACTAAATACCTGTTCCAAATCGGCAATAAGATCATCTGGATCCTCTACGCCGACAGATAAACGAAGTAAATTATCGACGACCCCCACTCGTTCTCGCTTTTCCTTTGGAATTGAGCCATGTGTCATCGATGCAGGATGATTTACGAGAGACTCTACACCACCCAACGACTCGGCCAATGTAAATACTTTAAACCGAGAAGCGATACGAAAAGTCTCTGCTAAATCAGCATTTTTTAAGACAATGGAAACCATACCACCAAAATCACGCATTTGCTTTTTCGCAATCTCAAAATCGGGGTGATCTTCAAATCCAGGCCAATATACCTTTTCTATTTTTGGATGCTTTCTTAAATATGTAGCAACCTTACGCCCATTTTCACAATGTGCTTTCATACGCAAGTGTAAAGTTTTAAGACCTCGAAGCACCAGAAATGCATCTTGCGGACCTGGAGTTCCCCCTACCGCATTGTAATAAAACCATAGTCGTTTAAATAAGGATTCATCATTGAGGATCAAGGCTCCCATAACCACATCAGAATGCCCATTTAAGTATTTTGTGGCAGAATGCATCACAATATCTGCGCCTAAATCCAACGGGTTTTGAAGATAAGGAGACGCAAAGGTGTTATCAACAACATATAGTATGTTATTTTTCTTTGCCAGTTCTCCAATAACTTGAAGATCGGCTATTTTGAGTATAGGATTGGTAGGACTTTCTATCCAAATTAATTTCGTTTTCGAATTGATATTGCTTTGTAGATCGTTCAAATCTGATGTATTGACGAATACGAATTTAATTCCATAATTCTCATACACTTTCATAAATATACGATAGGTTCCTCCGTAAAGATCGTCACCTGTAATCACCTCGTCACCAGGATTGAGCAAACGAAGGACTGTATCTGTCGCTGCCATTCCGCTAGAAAATGCGAGTCCAAACTTACCATTTTCCAATGCCGCCAAACAATCTTCCAAAGCTTTACGTGTCGGATTTGTTCCTCTCGAATATTCAAAACCTTTATGATTTCCGGGCTCAAGTTGTTGGTAGGTAGATGTCTGATAGATCGGTGTCATGACCGCTCCTGTTGTCGGATCAGCTTCCTGTCCGGCATGTATGGCTTTTGTTGCAAACTTCATAGTTAAAGTAAGATGAAAATTAACAATCTTATTATATACTCCCTCCTATAGTAAAATTGGGAATAATCTATTTATCAAACTTAATTAATTTGCCAGTATCATCCAAAAAACTAAGCTACGCAATAGCCTCCCTACGCATATTTTAAAATTCTAGCGGAGATTTAAATAAAAAACTATAGTTTAATTCCTGTTGAATCTTATCACTAATTACAATCTTTTGGAAATTTTCGTTATCCTCGAATGAGGAAGGAAGGAAGTAACCGTATTTTTGGGCTGAAGCCAAAATAACATCTCGTTTTAAGGGGTGTTCGGGGGTCACTAAATTGTATATCGGAGACTTAAGTGTATGATGAAATCCCAACTCGATTAATGCCAATACGTCCTCTTGATGTATAAAATTGGCCAATTGGGCACCTGTGGTACAGATTCGATTCTGGAAGTACTTTGCAAAAATACGTTGTTCACCAAAGAGACCTCCCAATCTAAAAACCAATGTACGTTCTAAAGTTAACATCTTATTTTCAGCACATTGTAAATTATCCATACGATCAAGAACAAAGTTCTCTGCAAAAGAGCCATCTTGATCGGGGTAAACACCTATGGAACTTAAAAATAGATGTTTTTTGTATGCCAATCTAGAAATCAACCTATGGACGCTATCAAATCGTTGAATCAATACTTGCTCTTCTAGACGTTTTACAGCAGGAATACTGTTGAGCAAAATATCTACCTGAGCTGGAAAATCAGCATAACGAACAGCTTTATCAAAATCGGCAAGAATAGGACAAATACCAAGTTCTGAGAGATGCTGGTATTTGTCCTCTTTTGTTGTGGTAGCATACACCGTATATCCCTGTTCTAGCAGACGCTTAGCAAAAGCTTCTCCAATCCAACCACAGCCTAATATGAGTGCAACCACCTTTTTATAAATTATAAGTCTTTATGTGTCGCTTCCAGTAAATGTGGGTAAAGCGAACTAATAGAATAATTCATTAATATGCCTTCGCAAAAAGAACGCGTTGTTTTGAAGGCTTACCTGTAAAAATACAGATTCCATCTTCCTCTTTTGCATCCAAAGGGATACAGCGTATCGTCGCTTTTGTCTCTTCTTTTACACGTTTTTCTGTTTCAACAGTACCATCCCAATGACAGGAAATAAATCCACCTTTATGCTCTAAAACCTCTTTGAACTCCTCGTAAGAACTCACTTCTGTGATATGCGAATTTCTGAAGTCCAAAGCCTTCTGAAAGATATTTTCTTGAATAATATCCAAAAGATTCTCGATCACCACAGCCAAACCTTCTTGCGAAACGGTTTCTTTTGTTTGAGTATCACGTCGAGCTAGCTCCACAGTACCATTTTGCAAGTCCCTTGCTCCTACCGCCACGCGTAATGGTACGCCTTTCAATTCCCATTCTGCGAATTTAAAGCCTGGTCTTTGTGTATCTCGGTCGTCGTACTTGAAAGAAATTCCTTTTTCTTTTAATTCTTGCGTTAGGGTATCAACAAATTTGTCAATATTAGCTTTTTCTTCCTCTGTTCTAAAAATAGGGACAATCACAACTTGTATAGGTGCTAATCGAGGAGGTAATACCAATCCTTGATCATCCGAATGCGCCATAATCAAAGCTCCCATCAGCCGCGTAGAAACTCCCCATGAAGTAGCCCAAACATGCTCTAATTTTCCTTCCCTGGAGGTAAATTTAACATCGAAAGCTTTTGCGAAATTCTGTCCGAGAAAATGCGAGGTTCCAGCCTGTAATGCTTTTCCATCTTGCATCAATGCTTCTATACAATAAGTGTCTAATGCTCCCGCAAAACGCTCATTCTCTGTTTTTCGTCCTCGGACAACTGGCACAGCTAGAATATTTTCGACAAAGTCTGCATAAACATCCAACATTTGCTCGGCCTCTGCCACTGCCTCATCTTTGGTCGCATGTGCGGTATGTCCTTCTTGCCATAAAAATTCGGCCGTGCGCAGAAACAAACGCGTCCGCATTTCCCAGCGCACAACATTTGCCCATTGGTTCACTAAAATAGGTAGATCACGATAGGATTCAATCCATCCTTTATAGGTATTCCAAATGATCGTTTCTGAAGTAGGACGTACAATAAGTTCTTCCTCCAACTTAGCGTCTTCATCCACTACAATATTCCCCTGTCCATCATTTTTTAAACGATAATGTGTGACAACAGCACATTCTGTGGCAAAACCATCCACATGAGAAGCCTCCTTTGAAAAGAAAGATTTCGGAATAAATAAAGGAAAATAGGCATTGGTATGTCCTGTTTCTTTAAATCGTTTATCCAAGATAGCTTGCATACGCTCCCAAATACCATAACCATAGGGCTTTATAACCATACATCCCCTAACAGCTGCGTATTCCGCCAAATCTGCCTTGATTACCAAGTCATTGTACCACTGTGAATAATCCTCACTACGACTTGTTATTCCTTTTCCCATTTATTTATTTTATTTTTTGTAACAAATTGTGTAATATTCCCGTCTTATTATCGAAAACCTTAGTGAGCACTAAAGTTTTATTTATATTTTTGATTACGAGATTAAACCCCTGTCAGAAATACGCGTCTAAGATAATAATAAAGACTGTATTATCGAATTTTTAACTGTAGTGGATATCATGAAAACAAATAGATTATTATTCGGAAGTTTTACATTAGCTGCAATCGTTGCATTCAGCTCGTGTTCAACAAGTAGGCAAGTTGCCTACAAAGACGATGTGTATAATAATCAGTCCAAAGCTCCTCAGAACTATCAGAGTCCGGATTATTATTACACAGATGGACAACAAGAGGAGCAATATTCTGACAATGCTTATTACGAAGATGAATATGGAGATGAGGACTATGTAGAAGGTTTTGATTACGATGAAGATCTTGAATATGCCAACCGTATAAATCGGTTCTATTATGCGACTCCTGGAATGGGCTATTACGATCCTTGGTTTGACCCTTGGTATGGCTATTCTGGATTCGGCTTAGGTTTTGGTTGGTCTAACTGGGGCTGGGGCGGCGGATGGTCACTAGGTTTCGGTTGGGGATACCCTTCTTATGCATGGGGCTGGGGATATCCGGGATACGGCTGGGGTTCTCCTTATTATGGCTTCGGAAATTACTGGGGCTACAACGCTTGGGGGCATCCATATTATGGATATAACAACTATTATTATGGTGGAAATTATAATAATGGAAACCGCTACCGTGTAAGACCTCAAAATGCGATGGTACGAGGAGGCTCACGTGTAGGTTATAATAGCCGTGTAGGTAGCGCTTCTCGCGTGCGTAGTTCTTCTGTTACACGAGATGGTAATGGAAGAATTTTGACAGGAAGATCAAGCAGGGTTGCTTCGGGCTCGACGTCACGTGTACGTTCAACTGTATCTGGCAATAATACATCGCGTGTCGGCACTAGTCGGGTAAGCAGAGATGGATCAACAGTCGGTACAACAACCAGAACGACGAACAGCTCACGCGTGGGTACATCGCGTACGACAACACGGTCTTCCGTGAGTTCATCTACGTCGAATTCGTCACGCTCAACGACTAGACCTGTTTCTAGTGAAAACACTTCACGCGCAACAACTAGAAGTACAGAGTCTTACACGCCTTCACGTAGTTCGACACGAAGCTCTTCTGGATCGTCGTATACTCCTTCAAGAAGTTCGTCAGGAAGTTCTATGTCTAGAGGAAGTAGTGGCGGAGGCATGTCTAGAAGCTCAGGAGGCGGTGGTGGAGCCACACGTTCCGGGGGCGGCGGAAGACGATAAGAATTTATCAATAGCCAATATGAATATTTATATTGGCTATTTTTTTTATATCAATATCAAAATATGAGATTTAAAAATATACTATTCACTTCTTTATTTGTATCAGCATTAAATATAACACATGCACAGAGCGTAGACGATGCTCTTTTATTTTCTCAAGAATTAAACAGCGGTACTGCCCGGTTTAAAGGGCTAGGAAATGCAAAGACTGCTCTTGGTGGCGATATCAGTAGCGTAACAGGAAATCCGGCAGGTTTAGGTTTTTTCGGACAATCGGACATCTCCATCACTGCTGCTTACAGCAATACAGGAAACAAAAGCAGTTATTTTGGAACAAATACGACCAAAAACAAAGGTCGCTTTGCCATTGATCATGCAGGAGCTGTTTTTCACTTTCCAAAAAACGAAGGTTACCATGGTTGGCAAAATTTCAATGTTGGATTTAGCTATGAAAACACGAACAACTTTAACAATCATGTAAGATACGAAGGCATCAATCCGAATAATACAATCGTTAGCGCCTATTCCGATGAGATAGCGTTTTACGGTGGACAAGATTTTGCCAACGACCTAAGAAATATGAATCTGGTAGAACAATTTGATAGGACGGACGGAACAACAGACTACTTTCCTATTCCTTATGAATCTGGAAATAAAACTCAAGTAAGTAATGTTGTTACCAGTGGTTTTAGCAATAAAAGCGCTATCGCATTTGGAGGAAATTACAACAACAAACTATATATCGGAGGAACAGTAGGCCTAACTAATTTCCGTTATGAGCATACAGTACAGTTTTCTGAATACGGTTGGACCAAAATTGCAGACCATATCTCGCCGGATAATCCAAACTCAGAATTCCTAGATCCAACCAAAGAAAAGAATAAATTTGTAGATAAAAACTATGAACTATTTGATGATTACTATCAATATACGGAAGGATCTGGCGTTGATTTTAAAATAGGAGCTATCTTTAAGCCTGCGGTAGACTGGAACATTGGTGCTACAATTACTTCCCCTACCTGGTATACCATAGACGACTACTACGATAGGAAGATACAAGTTGACTATTACGAAGATGAGCAAGCAACAACAAGCTTCTCTTCTTTTGAAAAAATTTATCCTTTAAACCCATCCACATATACCTATCGTCAGATAACTCCTTGGAAATTTAACTTAGGACTTTCCAAATTCTTCAGTAGAGGCTTTGTTAGTGCTGATGCCGAATTCGTAGATTATAGCACAACGAAAAGACGCGTTCTTAATGGCGCTGACCCATCTTCTGAAGACGTCTGGGACAAAGAAGTGAAAGATGCTTATCAAAGTGTAGTTAATTTCCGTGTAGGTGGAGAGTTTCTATTCACCAATGCAATCAGCGGCCGTGCGGGATTTAATTACTATGGAAATCCTTATAAAAATGCCGATAATACGCAATACAGTGGAAGTTTAGGTTTAGGTGCGAAATTGACGAATACCCTATACCTCGACTTGGCGGTCGTTCATTTGGTTAATGACTATAAAGTTAGTCCATACACGATCATCGATGAAACTTTTTGGAATACCACTACACCGACAGCAGATATCAAACATCAGCGCACAAATGTGGTATTAACGTTTGGAGCAAAGTTCTAACAAAACCAAATAAAAAAGGGATGAAAATAATTTTCATCCCTTTTTTATTTGGTTTTCAGCTATGTATCCATTGGTTTGGCACTTAATTTCCGAACGAAAAGGTTATAGTTTTCATGCTTTTCTACGTAAACTTTCTCTCCAACGTCAATAAATCCGTCAAGCGCCACAGCATCATACCACACACCATCGATTTCAATTTTTCCAGATGGACGTAATACGGTACGTGCGATACCATCCTTGTAAATGAGATCTGATTTACGCTGAGAAGATGTATATCCTATTTCCGACTTCTGTTCGTCTTCTAATACCAGCACTCTAAAAGCAGAGGATCGCAAGATATTCTTACCAAAAAGCACCATTAAAACAACAGAAAACAACATTGCACCTATCACAATCAAGAAAGAGTTTATCAAAAGCCCTGGCTTACTTACACTAAAGTTAAGGAAATCATTATCCACCATTGAAAAAGCAAGCCCACATAACACGAATATAATCCCCAACACTCCAGCAATGCCAAAACCTGGTATTACAAATACCTCTAGCACCAGTAGAACGACACCTGCAACAAAAATGGCGATTTCCCAGTTATCAGCTAATCCTTGTAAGTAGAGCGGTGCAAAGAAAAGCGCTGCAGAAAGTAAAGCAACAACTAATGCAAATCCAATTCCCGGAGTCTGTAGTTCAAAATAAATTCCCCCGATAATTCCCAATACTAAGAAGCCACTAACCATAGGATTAATTAAAAACGCGACTATTTTATCAACTATAGATATTTGATGTTGGATAACATCAGCAGATTTTATTTCAGCTTGCTGATAAAGGTCTTCAATATTTTTAACTTCAGCTTTTATAACACCTGCTTTTAACGCCTCTGAGGACGTTAGCGTAAGTAATTTACCATCAGGTTTGAGAGCGGGAATAGATATCTCTGGGTCAACAAAGGCTTCCGCAATTTTTGCATCTCTCCCCTTAGCTTCGGCTGTTGCCCGCATCAATCCTCTCATATAGGACTGGTATTTTTCAGGCATAATTTCGCCTTCTTGATTCACGACACTCGCGGCGCCTAAGCTCCCACCTTTGTTCATATAAATATCGTCTGCCGCTAACGAGATCAAAGCTCCCGCGGAGGCGGCATTATTATTTATATACACAATGGTTTTCATATCCGCATTCAATAACTTCGAGCGGATAGAATCCGCAAAATTAACCGCTCCGCCAAATGTGTTGAGTTCCACAAGAAAAGTACTTGCCTGTATCATTTTCGCTTCACTATAGGCTTTATTAACAGTACGCCATGCATTTGGGCCAATTTCATCCTTAAGATCTACTTTATACACCCTCTGTGCAATGGCAAAAGGCAACAAAACAAAAAAACTTAAAAAAAAAGCCAAAACAGATTTTGTAAATTTGCTCATATATTGATTTGCTAGTTGTTCGATTTCAGTAATGAATAAATATACAATTTATAAAGCATTTGAGAAAAAATTTCCATTGTCGATATGGAAAATAGTCGTGGACGCAAAGGCTCAAATGATTGCTGTGGAACTAAGGGACACAGATACGACAAGCCCCACCTTCTATGTATTTGACTTTTCGGGAAACGGCTTGGTTGAAAATTTAAAAGTGGAGGAAAAGGAATGGACATTAGAAGCTCTTCAACATAATACGCTTATTCTTAAACGCGTTGGAGATAATGTACCATTGCGAGAAGGTATATTATTGCTAAACTTTGAAGGAGCAGTAAGATATTTATCACACGAATACATCTGGGTAGATACGTTTCTCGACTTCATTAAAGTGAGACCTCGGACAATCCAATACGGTTTCGAAGAATATATAAATATATTTCACGCAAAAAAGATGATCGAAAAGTCTAATATTGTCGAAGAATATTGTCGTTCAATAAAGATGCCTATCCCCTATACAGGCGACCTGCCTAGCCATTTAAAAAATGTTACAATTGTGGACACAGCATGGGTAAGTCGTTCGGAAAATAAATTAATTTGGTCCTATCATACAAAAGATAATTCCAATTATCGCTTAAACCTTTGCGTAACTGATGCATCCAACTTGCTATACGAAAACACCTTATTAAATGACATGCCAAAAATGATCCCTCAACCTTATTTCCAAATTGAGAATCAAATTTTCTTAATGTCATATAATAAACAAGAAATTGTTTCGTATTTAGTATAATTGCAACCGTATGAGAAAAACAAGAGCTTTTTCAACCTTTATGAAAGTAGGGGTTATAGGTGTTTTATTTTCACCACTTTTATCAGAAGCTAAATCTGCTGACATTTTTTTGGATAGCGATTTTTTCACCTTCAACATGTCTCCTGACTCTATTGGAACGGAAATCGTAAATGGCGAAGTGTATATCCTTCATCAAGTAGAACCTAAAGACACCTATTATGCCTTAGGTCGCCGATATAAAACACAGGTCAACAGCATCATGTCTGCTAACAAAAAGAAAAATCTGAAACCTGGAGATACCGTAAAAATTCCTACGGGACAACGAGCTGAATCAACCATTCCCCAACAAAACACAAGACGTACCGAGGTAGTCCCTACACAGAATCCACAACAGGACGAAGTACTCACCGCCTATAAAGTGGGGAAAAGTGAGACCTTATATGCCATCTCTCGTCGTTTTAACACCACAGTGGAAGCCATCAAAGAGATGAATAATTTAAGTTCCAATTCGGTAAAAGAAGGACAGCTACTACAGATTCCTAACTCTGACTATCATGAACCCGAACCTGAAGTGGTAAATGTTCCCTCTGTTATTGATACTCCTTCTATTGCGGAGCAAAATTCACGCGATCTTGGTTTTGACGCAAATCGATATGGCATACGCGAAAAACAAGAAAAAGGAATTGGTGTTTGGATGGAAAACCTAGAGACAGAAGGAAAAAGTAATCTCGCCCTTCATAAAACAGCGCCTATTGGAACAATTTTAAAAATTACGAACCCGATGACAAAAAATGTAACATATGCAAAAGTCGTGGGAAAATTCACCGATAATGCTGAAACACAGGATGCGATAGTCGTTCTTTCAAAATCTGCAGCTTCTTATATTGGAGCATTAGATAGAAGATTTTTGATAGAAATTGCATATGGTGTACCTTTGCAATAAATTAAATAAATTTTTCTTTTAATGAACAAACCATATGTCATTGGTATCGCTGGGAGCAGCGGTTCGGGTAAGACCTTTTTCTTAAAAAGCTTTCTTAATCATTTCTTAGCGGAACAGGTTACATTAATTTCTCAGGATGACTATTATATTCCTGCCAATACAAAAACAAAGGAAGAAAATAGGCACTATAATTTTGACGTACCCACAGCGATTAATAGACTAGCCTTTTTTCACGACATCAAAGAACTTTTCGACGGTCATACCGTATACCGTGAAGAATATACGTTCAATAATCCGGACGCCGTTCCAAAAATATTGGAGATAAAACCAGCCCCTATCCTTATTGTAGAGGGCCTATTTATTTTCCACTACGAAGAAGTGAATGAATTACTTGACTTTCGTATCTTCCTTGATGCTGAAGAATCAGTGGCACTAGCTCGTCGATTGAAAAGAGATCTCATCGAACGAGGCTATGACCATGAGGATGTCATGTACAAATGGAACAACCATGTCGTTCCCGCTTATAACGAGTATTTAGCACCTTTCAAGCCAATATGTGATCTGGTCATTATCAACAACACGGATGATCCAAAAATCATAGACGATGCTGCAAACAAAATTTCACTGGATTTGAAAGAAAAAAATTCAACCATCAAAATTATTTAAATCAAATCTAAATAGATATCTTTGCATTCGAGATGGATGTGATTATAAACTCTTTAGAGGAGAACGAAAACAGCAATCCCTTTTTTGACGAGGTAAAAAAGGGATTGTCCTGCAACATGGACAACGAATGTTGTCTATTTAAAAAGTGTTGCAAAAAATATAAGAGAGGCAAACGTTGTAGAAAGTGTCCCGAGCGATAAGTTACTCTTCTAAATAATCTAAATCTTTATCGAAACTCTCTTTCAACTGTGTCAAGGCAAATATTGCTATTGCGGATAACAAAAGTGTAACGGATGCCGCAGCATACAGTATACCGATTTTGGGCACTAAAAATCCATACAGTAAGGTAGAAGGAATCAGGGCTCCCCTAACAAAATTTGGAGCGGTAGTTGCCACCGTTGCGCGAAGATTTGTTCCAAATTGTTCGGCGGATATTGTTACAAATGTAGCCCAGTAGCCTACTCCCAATCCCATAAAAAATGCTAACCACAAAAATTTCAATTCCGAAATCCCTTGGCTAGATAGGTAATATAAGGAAAAACATATAATCAACATCTGACAGATAAAAACAACCTTTTTTCTAGACCTAAGCCACTGCGCCAGCAATCCTGCGAGAACATCACCCAAAGAAATTCCCAAGTAAGTGAACATAACAGCTTTGCCCGCACCAAGAGGAACTTCCGAGCCTAGGGCTTTGCCTATTTCCGGGGCTTGCGTGATAAGGACGCCCACAACAAACCAGATTGGCAGGCCAATAAAAAGACAATAGAGGTAACGAAGAAATCGATCCTTGTTGTTAAAGAGCATCCATACATTTCCTTTTGACACTTGTTGGTTACTTTTTTGCTGAAATAAACCCGACTCAAATGCACCTACCCGCAACAACAAGAGACATACCCCCATTCCACCACCGACAAAATAAGCTGTTCTCCAACTAAACCATTCGGATACATAATAAGCTAAAATAGCACCTAAAACACCGACGCCAGCAACAATCATTGTACCGTATCCCCGCTTCCCCTTCTGCATACTTTCACTCACCAAGGTTATTCCTGCGCCGAGCTCTCCAGCTAATCCTATTCCTGCGATGAAACGAACCCATGCATAAGTATCCACGGTCTGCACAGAGCCATTATAAATGTTAGCTAACGAATAGAGTAATATTGATCCGAATAACACTTTCAATCGTCCAAATTTATCAGCGATAATACCCCAAAAAAGACCACCGATAAGTAAACCTGCCATTTGCATGTTTAAAACGAATTCACCATTTGATCGCATTTGCGACTCGTCGACACCAATATCTTGGAAGGATTTTACCCGCACAATAGAAAAAATAATAAGGTCGTAGATATCCACAAAATAACCGAGCGATGCTACCGCTACTAGAAGAGCAATCTTCTGAGTAGGCGCTTTATCTTCCATAATTTCATTCTTTTATTGTTGGCAATTTACAACGGTTTTCCATTTATTACAACATTTAAAATACGCAGTTCTAAACGATAGCTAGGAAAAAATTATATTTAAGACAACCAAACTGAATCTAACGGCATCACTACTCCGGAATTGGGATATAACGTATCAGGGAGTAATTGCATATCAAGGTGAATTTATTTAGGTTTGTATATGCAACTCTCTCCAAAAGCGTTAAAATGGATACTACGTTTTTATCCACCGTTCTTTTTTCAAAGAATTTGGGTAAAAAAGGTATATCCTGAATTCAAACAATTGGATATAGAAGTGCGTAAAAGTATCTTTAATAAAAACAGTAACGGAACCATTTTTGGCGGAACAATATTTTCTGCTGTCGACCCTATCCATACGCTTTTAATTGACCAGATACTAAAAAAAAGAGGAATTTCGAAAACAGTCACTTGGTTAAAATCTGCAAAAATTGATTATATAAAACCAGCTTCTAAACACTTACTCTTCTCTATTTGCATTGATGATAGGGATATTCAATCCATATTAGAATGCATCAGTAAAACCGGAAAAGTAGAGAAAAGCTTTGCCATTAAAATTATTGATCAAGACGGACTCGTCTGTGCAAAGTCACATAACGAAATATATATCCGAGATCTTACATTCAAATACCCAAACAATTAAAATACAAAAGTATATGACAAAATTATTTCTAGCTGCGACAGCTTTCGGACTTCTAACAAATGTAGGTTGTCAGAACATCAAGGATGAGAAAAACGATCCAAAAGTGATTTCGGCAAAAGCTATTGAAATTCACGATGAAATTATGCCTCAGATATCCACCTTTGATCGCCATACGGTTTTAATTGATTCTCTGTTACAAAATTTGCCCGCTCAACAAACTGTATCGAAAATTGATACCGCCGAAACGCGCCAGGATCTACTTGCCTTGAAAGGTGATCTGGAATCTGCAACAGATAAAATGATGACTTGGATGAAAGATTACGTTCCAGATAGTACGGATGCCAGCTATCAAAAAGCGGAAGTTGAACGCATATCCAATCTAAAAGTAGAATTTGATCAAGTCACAAAAGACGCAGAACGTGTCTTAACACCTTTTAAATAGTAACATATGAAGCTGCACACAGGTCCTTACCTTTACGGACTACTGCTCCTCGGTACACTAACGGGCTGTTTGAAAAACAGCGAGAGAAAACTCCCTATCATAGGCGAACGGGAAACGAGTGAAAGAGTAGTTGATGGAAAAACTATTGTAGATACGTTATATCATCAAATTCCTGCTTTTAACTTTCTTAATCAAGACAGCTTGCTTGTCTCAAATAAAAGTTTTGACAATAAGATATATGTCGCCAATTTCTTCTTTACGCATTGCCCTAGCATATGTCCTACCATGCAACGTAATCTGCTGACGGTCTATGAAAAATACAAAGGTGACGATAGGATTGCGTTTCTATCGCATAGTATCGATTTTAAATATGACTCTCCGAGTGTACTAAAGTCCTATGCTGAAAAGCTCGGTGTCACAAATAATCAATGGCAATTTGTAGCAGGAAGTAAAAAAGATATTTATGGTATAGCAGAAAAATACCTCGTGTATACGAAAGAAGACGCCTCTGTTCCGGGTGGATACGACCACCAAGGTTATCTGGTCTTGATCGATCATGAAAAACGAATCAGGGGAGCTTATGATGGGACCAATAGCGATCAGGTTGCGCAGTTGTTCCAAGATATCGAAATTCTCTTAAAGGAAGAAGCTCAATAATTCATGCGAAACAAGATCATCTGTTTACTTTTTTTCGCTGGACTGATTATCGCGTTCATAGGTGCTTGTCAACCGAACCTTAGCATAGAAACAGCGCAATATGCAGTCAATGGTCAAAAACTCTATCTAGCACATTGTCAAAACTGTCACGGGAGCAAAGGAGAAGGTCTTGGACAACTCTACCCTGCTTTAACGGACACAAGCTTTCTGACAAAGCAACGTTCTTCGCTAGCCTGTATTGTAAAAAACGGCTTAGAGGGGCCTATTGAGATACATGGTAAAATTTTTGACGGATCTATGCCTGGAATTCCACAACTGACATCCGTTGAAATAGCCTACATTTTGACGTATGTAACAACAACATTTGGAAACAGCACTGAAACTTACACACAAGAGGAGGTTCAAAAATCTTTGGAAAGCTGTAAAAAATAAAAAGGTTTTCAAACGGGGAGAATGAAAACCTTTACTAACCAATTATAAACCTAAATTATGATACAACAAAAATACAATATGTGTGGATAACACACAAGCGTCCAACTTGTTATTAACATAAATTTAATACGATTCTCCCCTAAGCTATCCCAGGTCTTTTGATTTATAACAAATCTTTGACATTCGCAGAGGTGCTTTTTTACTACATTTGCACCCGAATGAACGTTCAATTAAACAAAAAGGAAGCAATTTTTGAAAGTACCTTGACCCTGATCAATGAGCACGGCTTTCACGGAACTCCAATGAGTCAGATTGCTTCGCACGCGAATGTTGCCACTGGCACTATTTACCATTATTTTGCTTCGAAGGATGAGCTAATAACTGAGCTGTTTGCCTATTGTCGAGCAAAAACAAATGAACACATTTTTAATGTGGATGAAGCACTCTCTTACAAAGAGAAATTTTTTTACATCTGGAATCGTTTAGTGGACTATTACCTAGCTCATAAAAAGATTTTCTGGTTTGTAGAACAATTTTACTCTTCTCCTTATTATGAACTCATACAACAGAAGAAAAATCCCAGTTATTATGGGGCTGATCGCATGCGTATGTTTTTTGAAGAAGGGATAGATGCAGAAATTATAAAAAACGTCAGTTTTCCTACGTTGATTTCGCTCTACATTGGCTCGGCGACTTCACACGTAAAAATGGTTACTTATGGCTTTTGTAAAACACAAAAACAAGGACGTGAAGATTTAATTGAAATAATTTGGAATGGTGTTAAAAATCAATAATATGAGATTCAAAAAAGTTGCTTTATCTCTCCTAATCGCATCGTGTATAATGGGGAATTCTTATGCACAGACAACCGAAGATGACGGAAAACTAAATAGCAATGCTACGCTGGATGAATTAATTGGCTATGTATTGCGAAACAAAATCGAACTTAAACAAGCAAATATTGACAAAGCTATCGGTGAACGAGAAATCGCTTCGGCACTTTCAGGTTGGTTCCCACAGATTAATGCGACGGGATCGTTATCCCATGCATTACAAATTCAAACTACAGTCATAAATGGGGAAGCAATTCAAATGGGGCAAAAAAATAACAGCACTTTAACTTTCCGTGCAGATCAAACCATATTAAGTCCTACACTTTTTCAAGCTTCCCGTGCGGCTAAATATGTGCGCCAACAAAACGAACAAAATATTGAGAGCACGAAAATCAACACGGTTGTAGATGTCAGCAAAGCTTATTACGACATTTTAACCTCCGAAGAGTCGATCAATATCATCAACGAGAATATTGTAAGACTCGAACGCCAATACACAGAAGCAAATGCACGTTATGAAACTGGCTTAGTAGACAAAATCGATTATAAAAGAGCTCTGATATCGCTCAACAACACGAAAGCTGAATTAAAAACAGCGAAGGAAATGCGAAATTATAAATACGATTATTTGAAAATGCTTTTAGGAATGAAAACTTCCCAAGATGTCAGTCTATCGTTCGAAAACCAAACTATGGAAAGTAATATATTGTTGGATACCGCAACAGCCTTGAACTATAGAAATCGTATCGAATTTAGACAAACGGAAACATTAAAAGACATACAGAAGTTGAATACCCAGTACCAGAAGTGGCAATTTTTACCACAATTAGGCGCCTACGGTGTATATAACGCGAATTATTTCAATTCAAAGTTTACCGATTTGTATAACAATAACTATCCGAGTTCCTCTGTAGGACTATCCTTGACATTGCCTATTTTTACGGGTACAAAGCGTATACAGGAAATCCGGAAATCTGAACTCCAAGAGCAACGGATAGAATGGGATTTAAAGAACCTAGAGAACCAAATTAGCACGGAGTATTCTGCGGCAATGGCGAGCTACCGTTCTAATATGAATGCTTGGCGAAATGCGAAAGAAAATATGCAGCTTTCGGAAGAAGTATATACAACCATCAAGCTGCAATATGACGCTGGAGTAAAAACCTATTTGGAGCTAATGACAGCAGAAGCGGATTTAAAGACCAGTCAATTAAACTATCTAAATGCCTTATATGCAGTATTGGCTAGTAAACTGGATATACAAAAAGCGTTAGGCACTGTCGATACAATAAATTAAAAATCAAACCTTTTCAAACAAGAAATATACAAAACCATGAATAAGAACTTTTTATTTTCCGCATTAATCATAGGTTCAGGATTGTTCTGGCAATCTTGTGGATCCAAAGAGGGGTCTAAGCAACAGCAGGCTGCTGCGCAAGGACAGCAAGCTGTACCAGTGTCGACGACAATCGCTGAGAAGCAAATTGTATCGGGGATTAAAAACTACCCTGCCAGTGTTGTTCCACTTCAGGAAACACAAATTTCGGCAGAGGTTAGTGGCTATATTACGAAAATTAATGTTAGCGATGGTGCTACAGTCTCCAAAGGACAAGTGCTTTATGAAATAGACCGGATCCGCTATCAAGCAGCCGTTGATCAAGCTAAAGCAAATTTAGAAATTGCAAAATCCACTTTGCAACGTGTGGAGAAGGATTTAACACGCTACCAAACATTAGCGGACAAAGACGCCATAGCGAAACAAACATTGGATTACGCTGTTACCGATGTAAATAACCAAAAAGCACAGGTTCAAGCTGCTCAAGCGGCCTTGACTACTGCCGAGACAAATCTTCAACGTGCTGTAATTCGCGCACCATTTTCGGGTGTTGTGGGCATTTCTCAAGTACGTTTAGGAGCTTTAGTTTCTCAAGGCTCAACGATACTTAATACCGTAAGCTCTATTGATCCTATTGCTGTGGAATTCCAAATTAACGAAAGAGAGATTGCTGAATTTACAGCCTATCAATCTGGAAAATCTGCGACCGAAATCACGGTTTCTTTACCTGAAGGAACACCTTACGCACAACCTGGAAAGATTGCATTAATTGATCGCGCGGTGAATTCGACAACAGGAACCATCACCGTACGTGCTGCTTTCAACAATGCACAAAATACATTGCGTGCAGGAATGAATTTAACGATGAACGTACAGAGCACTTCGACTAACGAACAAACTATTATTCCATTTAAAGCTGTACAAGATCAGCTCGGTGTGTACAATGTATTTGTTGTCAATGATAGTAGTCAAGCGGAAATACGTCCTGTAAAACTAGGCTTAAAAGTTGGTGATAATGTTGTTGTCGAATCAGGTGTAGAAGCTGGTGATAAAATTATCGTTGACGGCATTATGAACGTACGGGCAGGAGTAAAAGTTGCTGAAAATGTACCTGCAGCTGCGAATACGCCACAGAAATAGTTGTTGAAGTCCTAAACTAAAAGAATAGAAATGATATCAGAAGTATTTATAAAACGGCCCGTCACGGCAATCGTCATCTCGATCTTGATTATGATCATTGGTACGATTTCGATCATGACATTGCCGATCAGTCAATATCCATCCATAGCTCCGCCTACTGTTACGGTCACGGCAAACTATACAGGTGCCGATGCACAGACCGTGGAACAAACTGTTACTACACCCATCGAAAGCCAGATCAATGGTACACCGGGCATGATTTATATGTCATCCAATAGTACCTCAAATGGACAATCTACGATTACGGTAACTTTTGAAGTAGGAACCGATATCGATGTGGCAACATTGGATGTACAAAATCGCGTCGGTATTGCAGAACCTTCCCTTCCAGAAGCTGTTCGTCGGCTTGGAGTTGTCACACGGAAAGCCAACACAGATATTTTGATGTTGGTATCGTTGGTTTCTCCAAAAGGAACACGAGATGATAAATTTTTGGCCAACTACGCGAACTTGTATGTTAAGGATGCTATTTTACGGGTAAAAGGTGTCGGAGACGTTACGGCCTTTGGACAACCATTCTCTATGCGTGTTTGGTTGGATGCAAATAAATTAACAGCGCTCAAATTAACGCCCACAGATATTTCGACAGCAATATCCGAACAAAATCTCCGTATTCCTGGAGGATCTGTTGGCGCACCTCCATTGCAAAACTCACAGGTATTCGAATACCCAGTGATTACGGACTCCGATTTATCTTCTGTTGAAGATTTTGAAGAGATTATCATCAAATCAAATACAGATGGATCTATTGTACAGCTAAAAGATGTTGCTCGGGTAGAATTAGGACAATTTAGTTATGCAACGACTACGCGTACAGATGGTATGATCTCAACGGGTATGATGGTGGCGCAAACTCCTGGAGGGAACGCTGTAGAAACTGCTGAAGGAATCTATGCGGCGTTAGACCAAATGAAGAAATCGTTTCCACAAGATGTAGACTATGTTGTGGGGTATGAAACCGTTTCTGTTGTTCACGCATCTATTGATTCCGTCGTACACACTTTAGTAGAAGCGTTGATATTGGTGACATTGGTTGTTTTCTTCTTCTTGCAGTCGTGGAGAGCAACTTTAATACCTGTACTTGCGATTCCAGTATCTGTTGTAGGTACCTTTATCTTTTTCACGTTATTTGGTTTCTCTATTAATAACCTGACATTATTAGCATTCGTTTTAGCCATAGGTATTGTTGTAGATGATGCTATTGT
This sequence comes from Sphingobacterium sp. LRF_L2, assembly GCF_965644235.1. Lineage (NCBI taxonomy): Bacteria > Pseudomonadati > Bacteroidota > Sphingobacteriia > Sphingobacteriales > Sphingobacteriaceae > Sphingobacterium > Sphingobacterium sp. LRF_L2. The sequence goes on from NZ_CBFFRI010000001.1 coordinate 656,179, forward strand.
GGTGGTGGAAGCTGTACAGCATTACATCGACCATTATAAGATGAGTGCTCGAGAAGCTACGATGCATGCGATGAAAGATATTACTGCACCAGTTATTGCCATCGCTTTGATTTTGGCTGCAGTATTTATTCCAGTAGGTTTTATTCCGGGAATGGTGGGTAAATTGTATCAACAATTTGCAATCACTATTGCAGTGTCTGTCATGCTATCCGCCTTCATCGCCCTTTCTTTAACACCTGCACTATGCTCGTTGTTATTAAAACCAACCTCTGTAAATAAGGAAGCGAAAGGTTTAAATAAATTCTTCTACAAATTCAATTTGTGGTTTGAACGTGTTACTCATAAATATTCAAAAGGGGTTCGTGCTTGCATCCGTAAAGCACCGCTAGCATTGATTATCCTACTTTGTATTTTCATTGGTACAGGTTACATGTTCAAAACAAAACCTACTGGTTTTATTCCTACAGAAGATAATGGTTCCTTTTTTGCCGGTGTGAATTTACCGGAAGGATCTTCTGCAAGTCGTACTTCGGAGGTATTGACAGAATTAAATGAGCAATTCCGTGCAGATTTTCCGGAAATTGAACACGTCACACTGATTGCTGGGATCAATATTTTAAATAGATCTTTTAAATCGAATGCAGCGACATTGTTCGTCTCCTTGAAACCTTGGGCTGAACGGAAACGTACAGCTGCAGAAATTACCGGTGCTATTATGGGGAAATATGCAGCATACGGCAAAGCACGAGTACTTGCAGTGACTCCTCCGGCTATTCCTGGATTAGGTACTTCTGGTGGTTTTTCACTGATGATACAAGACCAGCAGACTGTTGATATTAAACAGTTCGAAGGAGTAGTAGGTAAGTTCTTGGCCGCAGCAAATCAACGTCCAGAAATAGGTATGGCCTATACGCTTTTCAACTCCAATTCTCCCAACTTTAAGATTTCGGTGAATAGAGAGCAAGCGAAAAAAATGTCTGTACCGGTATCTTCGATCTATAATACGATATCGTCTTATTTAGGGTCAGCATATATCAACGACTTTACACGTTACGGTCGTAATTTTAGAGTAGTAACTCAGGCCGATAATGATTACCGTATGAATATTGAAGATATTAATAAGCTTTATGTAAATAATAGCAACGGAATGTCTGTGCCATTGAGTACATTGGTTACTTGGCAGCTTGTACAAAATCCTTCTATTATCAACCACTATAATATTTTTAGAAGTATAGAGGTGAGTGGATCTGCTGCACCAGGTTACAGTTCCGGTGACGCATTGCGTGCATTAGAGGAAGTCGCAGCACAAACATTACCAAATGGATACAGTTACGATTTCTCAGGCTTGTCTTTGCAAGAAAGCCAATCAGGGAACACAACGGTAATGATCTTCGCCCTTTGTATTATATTTGTATTTTTACTTTTAGCTTCATTGTACGAGAGTTGGTCTGTACCTTTTTCTATTCTACTCTCTGTACCTATCGGTATATTCGGTGCTATTCTAACCCTCACGCTAATTCCTACCTTGGATAATAATATCTATGCGCAGATTGGTCTTGTAACTATTATTGGTTTGGCCGCAAAGAATGCGATCTTAATTGTAGAATTTGCAAAAGAACGTGTCGATATTGGTATGCCTCTATTAGACGCGATCATTGATGCTGTAAAATTAAGGCTTCGTCCTATCATCATGACGTCCTTTGCATTTATTCTTGGTATTATTCCATTGATGTTGTCAACAGGTGCAGGAGCATTCTCTAGACAAACAATCGGATGGACGGTATTTGGAGGAATGATGGCAGCGACCCTACTCGCTATCTTTATCGTGCCAGTATTATTCTATGTCATCACAAAAATGGCTTATGGCAAGAAAAAGCTAGCAGAACTCGAAGCCAACTTCGACGAAGAAAAAGCAAAAAATCTAAGCGCGCATTAAGCTTACATTTTTCATTTAAAACAGAAAAGGACGTCAGTTGACGTCCTTTTCTGTTTTATTTAAACCCTACAAAAGAGGCAAATGGCAAGTTTTTGTGTAGAATATCAACAGCTTTAAATCCTACCTTTTTCATTAACTCTAATTGATAGATAAGGTCACGAGGTGTGTCTTCCTTTTCTATATATGCAAATACATCGTCACGGTATGCGTCATCTTTTAAATTGGAAAGATAAGATCCATATAAATCCTTATAAATATACTCTTGTAAACCTATATCATGTTGGTGAACAAGATCAAAAATCCATAAACTCCCACCTTTTTTTAACAATCTGAATAATTTTTTGAACGCATTTTCCCAGTCTTCATCATCACGAAGATGGTGAAGCACTGCCGTTGCTATAATAACATCATAACTACTTTCGGGCAAGTCCACAGTTCTAAAATCTCCTTTTTTTGCTTTTACAATTCCTGTGGTTGCCTGTTGAACACGTTCAACGGCTTTATTGAGCATATTTTGACTCAAATCGACCAAGGTCACATCGATACCCGATACCTTGGTCAACAACTTCACAGGATAGTTCCCTGCACCGCAGCCAATATCCAAAACCTGTTGCAGGTTAGGATAACGACGCGCTATTGCTTCTGTCATAATTTCCATGTTGAAGCTAGCGTCTAATGTAGTCATCTGACCTGTTTCCAAATTGGAAAAACGTGCTACGTCGCGATCAAAACGATCTTCAATTTCCTTTAATGTTGATTTCATTTCTTGTTTTTTTATGGAACTTTTGATAATTATTAAGATGTACACAATCCTATCAACAGGATAATGAGCTTCTCAACACCTATTTACCACTTACCTGGCAGGGTAATTAAAGAAAATAATATTTCTTAACGCCTTCTGCAAAGCCTTGTATTTTCAACAAAACTAACGCTCGTTTCAATACTTTAAAAATACTATATTTATCATCTAACAATACTTAAATAGTATGGAACTAAGACACCTGCGTTATTTTTTAATGTTGGCAGAGGAGCTTCATTTCGGAAAAGCCGCAAAAAGGCTCTTTATTTCGCAACCGCCATTAAGTAGGCAGATTAAGGAACTGGAAGAAGAACTAGGCGTCACGCTATTCTTACGAGATAACAAAAGAGTGGTGATGACCGAAGCAGGGCATTACTTTGCTCAAGAAGCACAGGAGACAATCAAACGTCTTCATTCCGCAAAGCAACAGGTCAGCAGAATCCACCAATCACTTTCTGGCGAAATTAAGATTGGTTATATTAGTTCTACGGATAAAAGAAAACTCGGATTGTTAATACAGCGCCTACAGGATTCACACCCTTATTTACAAACGAAGTTGTACGAACTTTCCAGTGAACGTCAACTGGAAGCTTTATGCAACGGCAACATGGATTTGGGGATTATACGTGCTCCAGTTTTATCGCCACAGATACAAGTTGAGAAGTTGTATGATGACGGGTTTGTGTTAGCGACTCCAAGTGGAGTATTGCTGCCTGATCAATATTCTCTTCTTTCTAATCATCCATTCATTTCTTACCATGCCGATTATGCACCAATATACCATAGTCAACTTTTAGCATATTGTGCTAACTTGGGTTTTTCGCCAAATTTAAGACATGAGTGTAACAATATCGCTTCTATATTGGAACTTGTCCACTTAGGTGCAGGGATTAGTGTTGTCCCCTCCTCTGTACAATGTCAATATCTACATCTTAATATAAATTTTCTAACTTTGGGTGAACTCAACATAAAGACGGATATCTTACTGGCTCATAACAAGGTTCAAAAACATCCCGCCTTTACCGTTTTGCGGGACTTAGTCAAAAAAATATTTGAAGAATGAAGTTATATACTATCGATACTGGCTTTTTTAAATTGGATGGCGGAGCGATGTTTGGTGTTGTTCCGAAATCTATTTGGCAGAAAACGAATCCCGCTGACGAACGAAACCTATGTACTTGGGCCACGCGGCTCCTACTTATTGAAGATGGGAAACAATTAACATTAATTGACACGGCCTTAGGTAACAAACAAGAGGATAAATTTTTCGGTCATTATTTTAGACATGGCGATGCTACCATAGACAATTCCCTTGCTAAATATGGTTTCCATCGCGATGATATCACCGATGTCATTCTTACTCATCTTCATTTTGATCATTGCGGAGGTGCTGTCGAGCGCGCTGGCGATCGATTTATCCCAGCTTTTAAAAATGCTAAATTTTGGAGTAATGAAAAACATTGGAATTGGGCACTGAATCCTAACCCACGCGAAAAGGCTTCTTTTTTAAAGGAAAATATTGTACCAATTCAAGAAAGTGGACAATTAAATTTTCTAAAGGAAGAAGAAGATTTTTCTCAAAATATATCTATACGCTATGCGTTTGGACATACAGAGGCAATGATGTTGCCGCAGATAACATATAAGGGTAAGACAATTTTGTATATGGCAGACCTGCTCCCTTCTGTAGGACATATCCCACTTCCTTATGTAATGAGTTACGATGTACGCCCCCTCACAACAATGAAAGAGAGACAATTTTTTTGGGAAGAGATTGTGGAAAAAGAATATATACTTTTTCTAGAACATGACCCCCTACATGCCTGTTGCACTTTACAACAAACGGAAAAAGGGATTCGGTTGAAGGAAACGTTTTCTCTAACAGATATCTAGCAAGACCTATCGTCTTTTTTTATCAATCACAAGGCTCTAAGTAGTTGGTGTAACAATAACCTTCTACAGCTTCGCTGGTGCGTACTAACCACCACTGATCGTGTGCTCTACTCAGGAGGTTAATGACTTCTCCTGCCTGAGCATTACCAATAATAGCTTGATTTACTCCGGGACCTTTCCGTATAGGAAGAAGGGGCGCGTCTGTAAGAACTCGAACTTTCTTCCCTACCAAGGTAGGTGTTACGCTTACGTCCATAACCACTTCGGAAGAAAAGTAATTCGGATCTATCTGGTTATAAATATTCCACAATGTATTTTTTATATCAGCATTTGCTGCAATACCTTTGATTGTTAGAACACCGCTATCTTCGTGAATTGTCAAATCCTTTACTTCTGCCGTTGTTGCCGCGTCGAATAGCAGTCTATATTTATCAATTAATTGCATATCATCTATTCCTATATCAAAATCTATCTATGAAGACTATATTTTTTTATTAGAAACAATGGGAGATCGAGTTTGTTCATACTTGCAGTTATTTAATGCAAATTTAAGATTCGCTGTGTATTGCCGTTGAAAGAAATGCTTTCACCCACTGACATTCCTACTAACAATTTTCCTATAGGTGAAGAGGACGAAATTATCATAAATTCCTGATTTTCGACAATCTGCTTTCCTAAACTTATGGCAATAAAATAATATGCTTTGTCTGTAACAACGAGCGATCCCAATCCTGCGATATCCCTAGATTCCAATTCTATCTGTTGAAGCACTACAGTATCTTTCTTCGCTTGCGTAAGTTGTTCTTGATATCGATTTAAATCCTGTTGAATCATCTCTCTTGAGGTTTCGTATTTATCGCCAGCACTACTTTTTGTATCGCTTTCGATGGCATCTTGTGCTTGCTGTATTGCATAAACTATATCTTGGATACGCATCTCATTCTTCGTTCGACAAAAATCTAATAGTTGTTTCTTAATTGTGTTCGCCATACTCGTTGTCTGCTCGTTTTTATATTTCTATTGTAAATACAAAGAACGCCAAACGTAATGTTTGGCGTTCTTACTATATATTGTATTAAATTACCTTTAGTCTTTCAATGCCTCTTTTACATTTTTTGCTTTACGCTCAGCATCTTCGGCTACTTGATTAGCCTTATCGGCGGTTTTATCTATAGCTTTGTCTATAGCCCGTCCAGTAGCTTGGGCTGCTCTCCCAGTTGCATCGACAGCTTTCTCCGCACCACTTTCAACGGCGTGTCCAACTTTCTGTGCAGTAGCTTTCACTTTATCCCAAGCTGTATTGGCCTCATCTAATGATTTTTTTGCGGCTTCTTCAGCATCCTTATCCCCTTTCTTTATTGCTGCATCTAATTCTAACTCCGCTTTTTTCACACGTGATCTCGCTTCTTCAATTTCCTTGTCCATATTGGCATGTACATGTTCTGCATGTTCATCAACTTGCTTCAAGGTATGATCCAATTGCTCGCCTGCAGAGATATCACCATCTGCATTTTTATCCTTTGAAGGATTGTTGTTACAAGATGCAAAACTAATTGCCGTTGCAACAAGTGTCAATAATGCTAAATTTTTCATATGTAAATACTTATTTAAAACAAAAAAAGACCGTTGGTATAAATAAACACCCTGCTCCCTATTTAGCTTGAAAGTCAGGATCTAGAGCCCATTTATGAATATTTACAAGATTTGTACCAAAAAAAATTTAAGCTTTTGGATAAACGGTTCCTTTTGCTGCTTCTAGCGTATTTTTTAACAGGCCAACTATAGTCATTAAACCCACGCCGCCCGGTACAGGTGTAATCCAAGATGCCTTTTTTGCAACCTCTTCAAAATCTACATCTCCGTACAACTTAAATCCAGACTTCGTTTCGTTAGAGTCTTCACGATTGATACCGACATCAATCACTACGGCTCCCTCTTTCACCATCTCCGCCGTTACAAAATTTTTCCGACCTATTGCTGCGACGACAATATCTGCCGCTAAAACTTCCTCTTTCAAGTTACTGGTACGGCTATGCGTCAACGTCACTGTACAATTGCCAGGATTACTATTTCGAGCTAATAGAATACTCATTGGTGAACCAACGATATTACTACGACCAACAACTACAGCTTTTTTACCTGCAGTTTCAATACCGTAATGTGCTAGCATTAACATAATACCGTATGGCGTTGCAGGAATAAAACAAGGTAAATTACGTTGCATACGACCAAGATTAATTGGGTGAAACCCATCGACATCCTTACGGTAATCAATTGCTTCTGTAATCTTGTCGGGATCGATATGTTTAGGCAAAGGTAGCTGGACAATCAGACCATCAATGCGCTCATCTTTGTTGATTTCCTCAATTTTGGCGATCAATTCATCTTCCGTGATATCAACTCCGTAACGGATATTCGTTGATTCGAAGCCAACCAGCTCGCAGTTCCGCATTTTACTCGCTACATAGGTTTCACTTCCTCCGTCGTTGCCTACCAATATTGCAACCAAATGTGGTTTTCTTCCTGTTTCTGCAGTAAATGCTGCTGCATCTACTTTTATATCTTCTTTTATTTTTGCTGATACCAGCTTTCCATCTAATAAATTCATATTTATCGAATAGGGTATTCTTTTGTATAATCTATTAATCCAATTTAAGAACCGCCATAAATGCTGATTGTGGAATCTCAACATTTCCCACTTGACGCATTCGTTTTTTTCCTTTCTTTTGCTTCTCTAAAAGTTTACGTTTCCGAGAGATATCTCCTCCATAACATTTTGCGGTAACATCTTTACGAAGTGCAGAAATTGTTTCACGCGCGATAATTTTAGCTCCAATAGAAGCTTGTATACGAATTTCAAATTGTTGACGAGGTAATAATTCCTTTAATTTTTCACAGATTTTCTTACCAAAGTCATATGCATTCGTCCTATGTATGAGCGACGACAACGCGTCGACAGGCTCATCATTCAAACGAATATCTAATTTTACCAAGTCTGATTTCCGATACCCTATCTGATGATAATCAAAAGAAGCATAACCTTTTGATATGGTCTTTAGTTTATCATAAAAGTCAAATACAATCTCTCCCATTGGCATTTCAAAAACCAACTCCACACGATCAGACGTAAGGTAAGACTGGTTAATAATAGTACCGCGCTTCTGTATACACAGCGACATCACTGGGCCTACGAAATCTGATTTTGTAATGATATTCGCTTTGATATACGGTTCCTCAATAAAATCTAACTTGCTTGGGTCAGGCAAATCAGAAGGATTATGTACGGTAATCTCTTCTTGATCTTTGGTCATAAACGCTTTGTAGGAAACGTTCGGGACTGTCGTAATCACAGTCATATCGAATTCCCGCTCTAAACGCTCTTGGATAATTTCCATATGGAGCATACCTAAGAAACCACAACGAAAGCCAAAGCCTAATGCAGCAGAAGATTCAGGTTCGAATACTAAAGAAGCATCATTTAGTTGCAGTCGATGCATAGATTCACGAAGCTCTTCGAAATCCTCGGTATCAACAGGGTAAATCCCCGCAAAAACCATAGGCTTTACCTCTTCGAAACCTTGTATAGCATCTGTGCAAGGGCGATCGCGATGGGTAATCGTATCTCCTACTTTTACTTCACGCGCTTCTTTAATACCGGAAATAATATAACCTACATCGCCAGTTTTAATAACATCTTTGGCAACTTGATTTAATTTTAGTGTACCAATTTCATCTGCGAAATATTCTTTACCTGTAGCAACGAATTTTACCTTATCTCCTTTTCTGATTTCGCCATTTTCTATCTTAAAATAAGCCATAATCCCTCGGAAAGAGTTAAATACGGAATCAAAAATTAGCGCTTGAAGAGGTGCTTGTGGATCTCCAACGGGAGCAGGTATTCGATCTACAATGGCACTCAAAATTTCAGGAACACCTAAACCTGTTTTTCCAGAAGCAGGAATAATTTCCTCTCGTTTTCCACCAATTAAATCTATAATCTGGTCTTTTACCTCCTCTGGCATTGCACCAGGCAAATCCATTTTGTTTAGAATAGGGATAATTTCCAAATCATGTTCTAATGCCAAATATAAATTGGAAATAGTTTGAGCTTGTATCCCCTGAGAAGCGTCAACAATCAACAGAGCTCCCTCACAAGCCGCTATAGAACGTGATACCTCATAAGAGAAATCAACGTGTCCCGGCGTATCAATCAAGTTTAATATATATTGCTGCCCATCTTTAACATACTCCATTTGGATAGCGTGGGATTTGATCGTTATACCACGTTCACGTTCCAAATCCATATTATCCAACAATTGAGCTTGAGCTTCACGCTGTGAAATCGTGTTTGTAAATTCCAACAGACGATCCGCCAAAGTACTTTTACCATGGTCGATATGCGCTATAATACAAAAATTACGTATATGCTTCATACAGGTTTTTATCCAAAAATTCTAATTGGCAAATATAATTTTTTTAAGGCAGATAATTGCGGATTAAACCGTAAATAAAAAGGATAATATTAATTAACTGCAACGTTACGATAAACTTCAATAGAAAAAAAGAGGATGTATGACCACGTATTTAATCCCGATTCCGTCTCTTTTTCTAAGTTAATTCGTAACACAGAAAACCCGATGACCGCCATAATCGACACTTCGTTTGTCTCGGCCGAACATCAGTTGCCCTGAACACATAGCGGTCTATTGCAATCGCAGGCACGGTCGCCATAAACGTAGATCGATTTATAACAAAAAAAACCGTACGACTAGCGTACGGTTCATTCATAATTGGAGTAGTTAGTATACAATATCTTATAATTTCTCTCCGTGCTGCGACAGATCCAAGCCTTCTGCTTCTTCATGTTCTGTTACACGCAATGGCGTAATTAAATCCGTAACCTTTAATAATATAAAGGCAACAACAACAATAAATATAGTTGAGCCAATTAATCCTATAACATGAGCAGTAAATAGACCTGTTTCTCCAAAATATAAACCATTGGTTTCAACGGCACCATTAATAGCGGAATGTGCAAAGACACCTGTCAAGACCATCCCTACCATACCACCTACTCCATGGCTAGGAAATACATCAAGGGTATCATCTATGTTAGATTTCGTTCTCCATTCGATTAACAATCGGCTAATAATAGCGGCAACAGCTCCTATTACAATAGAGTGAGGCACAGTAACAAATCCTGCCGCAGGTGTAATCGCAACCAATCCTACCACTAAACCGATACATGTCCCCATAGCGGAGGGTTTAGTTCCACGTGCTGCATCAAATAAGATATACATTACTGCAGCGGCTCCTGATGCGGCTGTCGTTGTAGCTAATGCAGTTGCAGCTAATGCAGAAGCACTAAACGCTGAACCAGCATTGAAACCAAACCACCCAAACCAAAGTAATCCTGTTCCTAATAACACATAAGTAATACGCGCTGGTGTGTGTTGTTTATACTCTTTACCCTGCTTAAGATAAATCGCAGAAGCTAATGCAGTTAGACCAGCAGACATATGAACAACCGTGCCTCCGGCAAAGTCTAATACGCCCATTTTGAAGAGAAGCCCATCAGGATGCCATGTAGCGTGAGCCAATGGTGCATAGATAAAAATAAAGAAGAGACAAATGAACAAAATATAGGATGTGAAACGAATGCGTTCAGCAAATGCGCCCGTGATTAACGCAGGTGTCAATATTGCAAATTTAAGTTGAAACATAGCAAAAAGCGCAAAAGGAATTGTAGGAGCTCCTGGCCAAGGTGCATGATCTAGCACATCTTTAAACATGAAAAACTGACGAGGATCACCAATTACACCTCCTATAGAATCACCAAAAACCAAGCTGAATCCGAAAACTACCCATACCACCGCAATAACCGCCATCGATATAAAACTTTGCAGCATCGTGGAAATGACATTCTTCTTCTTCACCATTCCGCCATAAAAATAGGCCAAACCTGGTGTCATAATCAAAACCAAAGCTGTAGAAGTAAGCATCCAAGCCACATCAGCAGGATTATATTCATAAACATTCGAATTCGTAGGCAAGGATGGGGTAAAAAAGGCCACCAACACCACTAAAACCATAACAAAAAAAGGAAATAAAGATTTTTTTTGAGAAGTTGACATAAGTTTATTATTTAATGATGCAATTATATGCAAAAAACATAATAAAACAATATTTTTTTTAAAAAAATTAAAAATATAAGCGTTTTTATTTGAACAAAATAAAACAAAAACCACAAAATATCTAAAAATAACGCAAACACCCGAATTTTCACACATCGCACAGCTCCACAAAAGGATTTAAAAACCCTTTATCTAGAAAAACGTATATTGAACAAAAAAAACAACTATGAAAGTATTCATTTCAAAGAATATCCCTCTTCCTGGCATAGAAAATTTAAGAAATGCGGGGGTTGAGATCGCAATTAATGAAAAATCCATCCCACTTTCTCGTGAAGAACTTATTTGCGCATGCAAAGAAGTAGACCTCCTGCTCCACGTTGGTCAAGGGAAATTAGATCACATTTTTTTTGAGAATTGTGCACACCTGAAAGGTATTGCATTAACAAGTGTGGGATATGATCATGTAGACCTTCAAGCTGCTACAAAAGCAAAAATACCGGTAAGCAATACGCCTGATGTTTTGAGCGATGCGACCGCCGATATTGCCTTTCTGCTCATGTTAGCTGTATCGAGAAAGGCTTTTTATCGAGCACAGCAGGTAAAAAACGGCCAATGGAAAGATTTTGAATTCACGAAAGATTTAGGCACCGAACTTTATGGAAAAACATTAGGCATATTCGGATTAGGAAGAATAGGATTATCCCTAGCTCGGAAAGCGCAAGCGGCATACCATATGCGAATTATTTACCATAATAGACATCGGAATACCGAAGCAGAAAAACTTGTCAATGCTAGTTATGTAAACTTTGATGATTTGTTAACACAAAGTGATGTCATCTCTGTTCACACAAATCTAACTGCCGAAACTCAATACAGGTTCAATCAAGATAGTTTTCGTCGTATGAAGAAATCAGCCATATTCATTAACACCGCTCGAGGTAAAATTCATCATGAGACGGATCTAAGCGAAGCACTACAGCATGGTGAAATATGGGGTGCTGGATTAGATGTTACCGACCCAGAACCGATGCGGGCTGACCACCCTCTTCTAAACATGTCGAATGTTTGTATTTTACCTCATATAGGTTCTGCAACACTAGAAACACGCACCCAAATGGCTCTATTGGCATCAAACAATTTAATCGCCTTGAAAAATGGAAATAAAATGCCTCAAGTGATAAACAGCCAGGTATACGCTTCAGAATGAAAAACGAAATTTAAAAAAAAGAGCTGTTCTCTTTCGAGAGCAGCCCCTTTTAACAAATATCTTTTTTTGCTCGGTTTAGTGAGACGGCTGCCCCTCTACTCTACGAATATCTGCACCCAATATTTTCAAACGGTCTTCAATATCTTGATATCCACGCTCTATTTGCTCGATATTGTAAATAACTGATTTCCCCTGCGCCGACAAAGCTGCTATTAATAATGACACACCTGCACGTATATCTGGAGACGTCATTTCAATACCTCTCAATTTCGTTTGTTTATTTAGGCCAATTACAGTCGCTCTATGTGGATCACATAAAATAATCTGCGCTCCCATATCGATTAATTTATCGACAAAAAACAACCTGCTTTCAAACATCTTTTGATGGATCAAAACATTTCCTTTGGCTTGAATAGCTGTCACTAAAATAATACTTAATAAATCCGGGGTAAAACCTGGCCAAGGAGCATCAGATACTGTAAGGATAGAACCATCAATAAACGTATCTATTTCATAAGATTCTTGCGAGGGAATAAAAATATCGTCGCCTCTCAATTCAAATTGAATACCCAGCTTCGAGAACACCGTCGGTATTATCCCTAATTCTTTAAAACAAACGTCTTTGATTGTTATCTCTGAACCTGTCATAGCGGCAAGACCTATAAATGAGCCAATCTCAATCATATCGGGTAACATACGATGACTCGTCCCTCCTAATTTTTCAACACCTTCAATGGTTAATAGGTTCGACCCAATACCTGAAATATTGGCTCCCATGCGATTCAACATCTTACAAAGCTGCTGTAAGTAGGGCTCACAAGCTGCATTATAAATAGTTGTGGTCCCTTTTGCCAATACTGCTGCCATAACTACGTTGGCTGTACCCGTTACAGATGCTTCATCCAACAGTATATAGGTACCTTTTAGAGCGGTAGCATCTACATTAAAAAAGTGGTTCTCAGCGTCGTAAACAAACTTAGCCCCTAGTTTTTCAAATCCCAGAAAATGGGTATCAAGACGACGACGCCCTATTTTATCACCTCCTGGCTTTGGAATTGCAGCTTTTCCGAAGCGAGCCAACAGCGGCCCTACAATCATGATCGATCCCCTGAGTCCACCGCCCTTTTGCTTAAATTCTTCCGATTGAAAATAATCAATATTAATATTTTTTGCTTCAAACTCATAGGTATCTTTATTCAACCGATTAACAGAAACACCTAACGCCCCCAACAGATCGATTAATTTATTCACATCCTTAATATCGGGTATGTTACTTATAACCATTTTCTCACTGGTGAGGAGGACAGCTGATAAAATTTGTAAGGCTTCATTTTTTGCGCCCTGTGGTATAATCTCGCCTTGTAATTTCTTACCTCCAATTATTTCAAATGCATTCATATTAGTCTAGTGTACCTCTTATTTAAAAAAAAGAGCAATTGAATAACGATTTTCGCCACGCAATTGCCCTCACTTAATGAACTGTTCGCGGAAAGAATTACTTTTTAAATCCCCCTTTTTTGGGAATAAAAGTTTTCTTTCCTCCGCCGCCACCGCCCATTTTTCTATTCTTATTATTTTGACCACCATTATTGTTATTGTTGTTTCTATGGTGGTTGTTGTTACTCGCGGTAACAGGTGCGCTTTTTATCCGGTTGCCTGGAGGAGGAGTCTTAAAATCAAGCTTGGTTAAAACAGTATCGCTTGGCAGACTCAATTGTCCTTTGGACAGCTCAAATAAATCTTGGATAATGTGTTCATCCTGCACAGAATCTTTGTTCCATGTCATATAAGCCATTTTCATAAAATTGGCAACAGAAATCGCCATACGATGTCTATTTTCAGGATTCGGCATTGCTAAAGCCTTCTCAATCATCCTTTCAACCGTAAATCCGTAATGTTTAAAACGAATGGAGTGTTGCGGATAATTTAATAATTCCGGCTTCTTATGTATTGCATCTCTTTCCGGCACAGGATAAGGAGATTCTACGTCAATCTTAAAGTCAGAGATGATATGGAGATGATCCCATAATTTATGTTTAAAATCTGATACATCACGCAAGTGTGGATTCAACACCCCCATCATATCGATGACAACTTGTGCATAACGGTTTCTCTCTTCTTGTGTGGGAAGCGTACAAATATAATCTACCATATTCTGTACATTCCTCCCATATTCTGCCAAAATCAACTTTGGACGGGTACTATTGTAGTCGAAATCCATATCGTTTAGTTTTACGCTAATTCAACGTATGATTAGCGCAGTTATTATTGTTTTCTATATTAAACTATTCTAAGTTTTGCAAATTTAAGCAACAATTGTTTCTGTCCCAACTCTTTGAAGAAAATAGTTGCCTTTATATCTGGCTTATTCCCTTCCAGACTCACGACCTTGCCAAAACCAAATCGCTCGTGCTCCACTTCCATACCGACTTGAAGCCCCGAAATATCTGAGGGAGCGAAGCCTGGAGTCGGAACGTGGGCCTTAGGCAAAATAGAGGTTGTTTTAATTGTTTTTGGTTTGGGTTTTGAAAAAGAGTCTGCCTCCTTCTGTTTCCAAGCTATCCGATCCGATTGAAAACCACCATCAACACCCGCAGCGACACTTCTTGGCTGAAAATCAAGTTCTAAACAAGCAGGATTTAATTCATCTAAAAATCGACTTGGCTCACAGTTGTTCAATGTACCCCAACGGTAACGTGAGGTCGCATAAGAAAGATGAAGTTTCTTTTCGGCCCGGGTCACGGCCACATAAAACAGACGCCTTTCTTCCTCCAACTCCGAACGAGAATTTAACGACAATTGTGAAGGAAAAAGGTTCTCCTCTAAACCTACAATAAAAACTTGCGGAAATTCAAGCCCCTTAGAAGAGTGGATTGTCATCAAAGAAACCGTATCCGCATTTGGATCTTTATCATTATCGTCATTGGTAAGCAATGCGATATCCTGCATAAAGACATCGAGTCCTTTCTCTTCAATATCCTCACGTTCTGAAAATTCCTTAATTCCATTCAGCAACTCCTGGATATTCTCGTAACGATTGAGCCCCTCGACAGACTTATCTTCATACAAATCTTTTAAAATCCCACAATGCTGTGCAATATGCATAGCGGTTTCGAATGCAGAATTTGTTTTTGCAACGGCCTGAAAACTTTGAATCATTAAACCAAAATTCCCCACGGCACTCGCACTTCGACCATCGAGAAACATCTGAGCATTAACAACGACATCCCACAGTCGATATTGCTGCTTATCAGCAGACACTAGTATTTTTTCTAGCGTGGTATCGCCAATACCGCGCCTAGGATAATTGATAACCCGTTTTAATGCCTCTTCGTCGTTCGGATTAAACGTTAAACGAAAATAGGCAATAAGATCTTTGATTTCCTTGCGTTGGTAAAAAGATGTACCGCCATAAATCTTATAGGGAACGTTCAACTTCCGTAAAGCCTCTTCCATAGCCCTAGACTGCGCATTGGTACGATAAAGGATTGCAAAATCTTTATACTTCAAACTTTTTAAGGCCTTTTCTTGCGAAATGGCTTCAGCTACAATCTTTCCTTCCTCATTATCCGAAAATGCGCGTGTTACTTTAATCTTGTCGCCATCTTCGTTCTCGGAAAACACGTTTTTTTCTAATTGATTCTGATTTTTCTCGATGACGCTATTCGCAGCGTTAACAATCATCTTCGTAGACCTATAGTTCTGCTCTAATTTAAAAACCTGAACATCCGGATAATCCTTCTGAAAGTTTAAAATATTTTGGATGTTTGCACCGCGAAAAGCGTAAATACTTTGCGCATCATCACCTACAACACAAATATTTTCATTTACAGCCGCTAATCTTTTGACAATCAAATATTGTGAAAAATTCGTATCCTGATACTCATCAACCATAAGATATTTAAATTGATGCTGATACTTATGAAGCACATCTGGATGTTTATTTAGAAGCACATTTGTCTTGAACAACAAATCGTCAAAATCCATTGCTCCAGCACGATAGCAACGCTGTGCATAGGTCAAATAGATCTGCCCCAATTGGCCTCTACCATTAGCTATATCTTCGGCCAGAATAGCCTCGTTTTTATTATATTCCTGCGGGGATATTAGATTATTTTTTGCAGAAGAAATGCGGCCATATACATGATTTGCATTATAAAGCTTATCATCTAAATTCATTTCCTTGATAATAGCCCGAATTAGACTCTTTGTGTCATCCGTATCATAGATGGTGAAATTCCGAGGATAACCGATGAGTTCAGCTTCAACACGCAAAATACGGGAAAACACAGAGTGAAAAGTTCCCATCCATATATTCTTAGCTTCCTGCCCCACGACATTCATAATCCGCTCACGCATTTCTTTCGCTGCCTTATTTGTGAAGGTTAGCACAAGGATATTGAAAGGATCTACTTTCTTTTGTATGAGATGAGCTACGCGATAGGTAATAACACGGGTCTTTCCAGATCCTGCACCCGCTACAATCATGACCGGACCTTCCGTTTGTTCTACAGCAGAACGTTGGGAGGGGTTTAATCCTGCTAAATAATCCAAATCTTTCTCCTAAATTTTATGAAAGTTCTAATAAAGTAGCGGTAAAATTAAGAAAAATATTCCATACCGCATATGTAAGTAAAAAGAGGCATTCAATGAAAAAAAGCCTAAAATGGAGCATCATCTGGCATATCATTCATTCGAGAAGGCATCGTTATTCCTCCACCATCGAAACCGCCGAAGCCGCCGAAAGAATCGGAAGGAGCCATTGCAGAGCCGAAGCTGTCGGCCCCCCCCGCAAATGAATCAGCACCTGCCCCAGCAAAATCCTCTTCGAGATCGACGAATTTCACAAATTTTCCAACAAATTTTAAAGGCACAATACCAGTTTCACCATTACGGTGTTTTGCTATGATTACCTCTCCAATTCCCGCTGTAGGTCTTCCCTCTTCGTCCTCCGTCAACCCATAATATTCTGGACGATAAAGAAACAACACCATATCCGCATCCTGTTCAATAGATCCCGATTCACGTAAATCGGATAACATGGGACGTTTACTATTTCCCGGCCTAGATTCTACTGCCCGAGATAACTGCGAAAGTGCCAAAACAGGGATATTAAGTTCTTTTGCTACCGATTTGAGCGCGCGCGAAATCGAACCAATCTCTTGTTCACGATTCCCTCCACCTTTTCCTTCAGCCTTACCATGCATCAATTGCAAGTAATCCACAATAACCATCTGGATATCATGTTGTGCTTTCAGACGACGACATTTCGCCCGAAATTCAAAAACATTTAGTGCAGGGGTATCATCTATGATAAGGGGAGCCTCTGTCAGGCGACCAATACGGGAATGCAATTGTTGCCATTCATGATCAGCCAAATTACCTTTTTTTAATTTTTCCTGTTCAATTTCTGTCTCCCCAGCAATTAGACGATTAACCAATTGTACCGAAGACATTTCCAGAGAAAATACAGCCACAGCACGCTGATGGTCGACAGCTGCATTCCTAGCTACAGACAATACGAAGGCCGTTTTACCCATCGCTGGACGAGCTGCAATAATTACCAGATCGGAGGGCTGCCAACCGGATGTCATTCGATCTAATGCAGTCAGACCGGAAGGAATCCCGGTTAAACCATCTGTTCTATCACGCAATAACTCTAAATTTGAAATAGCCTCACGCATGATGTCATCCATTTTCCTGGAATCACGACGAAGATTATTTTGGGCAATATCAAAAAGCGATTTTTCCGCATGATCCAAAAGATCAAAGATATCAGCAGTTTCGTCGTAGGAACTGTTTATAATCTCCGTAGAGACTTTGATCAATTCCCTTTGTATATATTTTTGAGAAATAATACGCGCATGGTACTCTATATTTGCAGCAGAAACCACCCTGTCTGTTAACTGCGTAATATAATAGGCTCCTCCCACCATCTCTAAGGCTCCCATTTTACGCAATTCCGTAGTTACTGTCAATAAATCAATTGGAGACGTTTGTTGAAACAGACTGAATATGGCCTCGTAAATTTTTTGATGTGCCTCTTTATAAAAAGAATCAGGCTTCAAAATATCGATAATTTCGCTAAGCGCATTTTTTTCGAGCATAAGCGCACCTAGCACCGCTTCTTCCAAATCCAAAGCTTGAGGAGGTAACTTACCTAACCCACCAATCAAATTATTCAGACTTGCCCTCTTCTTTGTAAAATTGGGTTTGCCCGCGTTGTTATTCGAAAATTCACTCTCTGTCGCCATTCCAAAAAAAGTTCTTCAGTTAAAAAATGTGTGCTTCGTGCACCGTGCTCGTAACGGGGTAACAAAAATATAAAAAATAAACAGGAACAATTGAACAATTTGTAAACACTGTTTACAACAACTTTAAATAAGGTTGCGAAAGCAGGCCTAAGAGCACAAAAAAAGAAACCTCAGTTATAAACACTTTATGTTGAAAAGATGTGGAAATAAAAATGTAAAACCTGAAAAACAACAAGTTAACAAGATGTTTATAACTAAAAGATATGTTAAAAACGATAGTTACGAGTTTGAGGTAAAGAAAATATCCTTCTCATTTCAGTCTTCCTATTCAGAAACAAACACTTATAAAAAATCCATTCTCAATTATTCCTTTTTGGAGATTTTTTTACTGCATTTCTATATTGTATCTTTGTTCTATGGCAAATGAAACCTCATCTATAAAACCCTATAAAACCAAAGCAGGTGGAAAAAAGGAACAAGTCGCTGATATGTTTAACAACATTTCGAAGACATACGATGTACTGAACCGCTTAATGACGATGGGAATTGATACCATATGGCGAAAAAAGGCCATACGGCTTCTGCTAAGCATAAAGCCTCAACTTCTTCTGGATGTCGCTACGGGCACAGGTGATTTTGCATTAGAATCCCTACGAATTTTGAACCCTAAAAAAATAATTGGTGTAGATATATCTTCTGGCATGCTCGATGTGGCCAAGCAAAAAATTGCAAAGAAAGGCCTTCAAGATCGCTTTGAAGTACAATTAGGGGACTCGGAGAAGCTACAATTTGCAGACGAAACCTTCGACGCTGTTACAGTCGCCTTTGGTGTTCGAAATTTCGAGAATTTACCACAGGGTCTAGCAGATATACATCGGGTACTTAAACCCGGAGGAAAAGCGATTATTCTAGAGCTATCCAATCCAACAGCATTCCCTATTAAACAGCTTTATCATTTTTATTTTCATAAGCTAACACCTGCACTTGGGAAAGTAATCTCGAAAGATTCCAATGCTTATTCCTATTTACCAGAATCTGTTGCTAATTTTCCAGATGGTGAACGATTTGCTAAGATCACGTCTAGCGTAGGGTTTTCGGAAACTAAAGTGAGGCCTCAAACATTTGGATTTTGTACCATTTACGAATGTACAAAATGAGATTTGTAACATGCTCCATTGGCAATGTAAAGGGATGAACAAGCTGCTCAAGTCATGAACATTAAGGAACATACCGAGTAATTTACAAAACGCATTGGCATGTATGACTTTTAATACACGTAAATAATTCACACAGATGAAAAAAGTAATTGTATACCTATTAACTGTCTTGACGGCGACAAATTTATTGCACGCACAACCATCAGTATCATTACCTTTTTCATCTTTTTACGATGAAGACGCTTGGTTGTCGATGGGATTACAGTACAATTATGTCAATTCGGTATACAAAATCGGACTTAAGGAAAATTGGGGTTCGATGGGTACATCTCAAACAATCAATCCTGCAAATAGAGATCTTTATATGGATCGTTTCCAAGCTATTGAGTCTGCGGTAAGTCATGGTATGTCTGTAGGTATACCTATCGAGATTAGATTTACGGACAATTTATCTAGCATGATCCAGCCGAGTTTTATGTTCATAAACAATCAAGGAATCGAATTTTCCGGTAGAACAGAAGACGGCGAAGAGAGGCATGTCACACGACGTATGAGACATGAGGTGAATAATACCCAAGGCTCTAATTTCAACTCTCTTGAATTTCCTTTTTCGCTACGCTTTCGCTCGGATGAGAAGATGCTAAAAAACAAATTCCACCGTTATCGGGGCTATGTTTCACTTGGAACCCGATATACACGCTGGATTGATATTTCTGGAGAATATAAACAGTGGTCAAATGTCCCACTAGAAAACCGACCACAAACTTTAATTTTTAAGCCTGGTTATTTTTCATGGGAGGCCGGCATAGGCGTTGAGATTTTCTTTCCGTTTTTCAGGGTATCACCGGAAATTAAATTTATACAGAGTCTGGGTGATGTTCTTGATCATTCACACATCCTTAGCCAAGAAAATGCTTTTATGGCACCGTTAGGAAAGACACAAATAAAAAACATACAATTTAGTTTAATTTTTCAATAATGAGCAGAACAGTACTCATCACAGGAGCAAGTTCGGGAATTGGAGAAGCCTGTGCGAAAACACTTGCCGGTGAATCAAGATATAGACTCTTACTTTGTGCCCGTCGGTTACAACGACTGGAGCAACTCAAACATGAAATACACACATCCTATCCCAATTGTGAGATATTTTGCTTTGAACTTGATGTTCGCGATCAAGAATCTGTACAACAAAAATTAAATGCGCTACCAGACGAATGGGCTAACATCGACATTTTAATAAATAATGCTGGATTAAGTCAAGGCTTGGATAGTATAGAAAATGGGGATATCGGCGATTGGGATAGAATGATTGACACAAACGTTAAAGGCTTGCTTTATGTTTCAAAGCATGCGCTTCCTCTCATGTCGAATAGCGAAAATGCCCATATCATCAATATAGGTTCCATAGCAGGAAAAGAAGTTTATCCAAATGGAAATGTCTACTGTGCAACAAAGCATGCTGTAGATGCATTGAGCAAGGCAATGCGAATTGATCTATTGGAAAAAGGCATCCGAGTAAGCTCTATAGACCCCGGTATGGTAGAAACAGAGTTTTCATCTGTGCGATTCAAAGGAGACGATACACGTGCAAAAAATGTATATGCCGGGCTGACACCTCTCTCGGGCAAAGATATCGCAGAAATTATATCTTTCGTACTATCTCGTCCTACCCATGTCAATATCAATGATTTAATAGTTATGCCTACCGCACAAGCTAGTGCCACTTTAGTTAAACGGAACGCTTAATACATAATACAAGCTTATTTTTTATTAATTATTTATTACATTTTATTTTAAAACATCATGTCACTGGAACAAAAAATCAATCAAGATATTAAGGCTGCAATGATTGCAAAGGATAACAGCCGTTTACGAGGTCTTCGTGCTGTTAAGGCTGCTATTTTGTTAGCGAAAACCGAAAAAGGGCATACTGAAGAGTTAAACCAGGATGCTGAAATTAAAGTTCTTCAAAAACTCGTAAAGCAACGCAAAGAATCTGGTGAAATCTACAAACAACAGAATCGGGAAGATCTATATCAGATTGAATTAGAGGAACAACAGGTTATTGAAGAATACCTACCGAAACAATTAGATAGAAGTACTATCGAAGATATCATTAAAAATATCATTTCTGAACTTGGTGTTAACTCAGTCAAAGATATGGGAAAAGTTATGTCAGCAGCGAATCAGAAATTGGCGGGACAAGCCGACGGTAGAACAATATCGGAAGTTGTAAAATCCTTACTATCGTAAGATGGAATGCCAGTGGACTATAAAACCATTTTCCGCACTAACACCGAATGAGCTTTACGAAATACTCCAATTGCGTATTGATGTATTTATGCTGGAACAGCAGTGTTTATACCGTGAATGTGATAACAAAGACGTTCAAGCATTTCATCTATTTGGGGTATACGAGGGGAAAATCGTAGCTTATGCCCGATTATTGCCAAAGAAAATATCCTATGAAGATCTTTCTATTGGCCGGGTTGTAGTACATCCAAGTTTTAGGAAGTACGGATTAGGTAAAATTCTAATGCAAGAAGCTATATCCTATTGGCATCAGATTTTTCCAAACTCGCCGATTCGAATCAGTGGACAACTTTATCTACAGCGGTTTTATGAAGATCTAGGTTTCGAAAAAGTTAGCGAAGTTTATTTGGAAGACGATATTCCTCATATTGAAATGCTTTTAGAGCAGGAATAACAGATATCTGTTATTCCTGCTCTAAAAGCATTCTTTTATTCATTGTATTCCTCGCTGTACTAAAAGAAGGAAAGATAAGTTGGTTATATAAATTTCAACCTTTTATTTTTGAGGTTTAGTTCCAAAGACTTTGTCTCGCTCGTAGGTCACCATATGGCGTTCCTTTTTTGCAGGATAAATATCTTCGAGCGTAATCATAATTCCAGTTTCCTCAACCTCTCCAAACTCATCGTTCATGGCGGTACCAAAAGTCCGCATCGTAGGAGAAAGATTCATATAAGTATTGATTAGCGGCGGAATGTTCTCTCCGAGTTCTCTTACTTTGGTATTTAAAACTTTGTAACCATCTTTATATGGCAATCCATCAAAAATACCTCGGAAAGCTGTGATATCAGTTTTATACGTGATATTCAATTTTTCGAAGGGAACAACTAATTTTTCATTGTCTGGAAAGTAATGTTCCATAAAATAAATCAGCAGATCTCTCGCTACAGCATTGTAGTGCGGATACATCGTTACCTTACCAAAAAGATACTTAATATCCGGATTAATCATAACAAGAGCGCCAAGACCATCCCAAAGATTATCCAAAGAGAATAACCCCTTCCTATTATCAATAGCTGGTTGGAATCTCGGTTGAACCCATGATCGGCCTAACTCCAATGTGTAGGGTAAATATTCCTCTTTAAATGTTTCAGAAAACTGGAAATAATGTGCAGTGGATAAATGCAAATTCCCTTCTTTATCCAGCGCATCTTTACACTTAATCACGCGATACCCCGCAATAATCTCTTCCTCTTCTGGATTCCAAGCGATGAGTTGATCGTAATTATGTAAACTTGTGTCATTCTCATCAATATCTAGCGCTAATCCTGTGCCACCACCGGCACCACGAAACGTAAGTTCGCGCAGTCGGCCTATTTCCTTCATAATATGAGGCGCTGAATGATAATTCACTAAATAAACCTCATTATTTCCATTATTGGTATAACGTACGAAGGCTTCTTTTGTGAGCTCCGCTTTTATTAACTCTCTATCTACTGGCGCAATAATTTCTTGCATATTCTATTTCTTTTCCCCCATTTTATAAACCCGTTCTCTGACTTCGTGAGCCCACTCCCGTTCATTCTTTGATTGATCAAAATACAGATAAGGAATACGCTTCCCTATCCGAATAGTTACGGTTTGATTTCGTTGTGAAAACATCTCATCTGGCAAATATAACATCTCTAGATTTGCCTTCAGCCCTAACTTCTGTCTTAGTCTAGCTAAATTATAGAAAAAATTGGAATTTCTCCCATCGATATATACAGGTACAATATCTCTCTTATATTTTTTTGCTTTCGCAATGAAACTTTTCTTCCACTCCAGATCAGCTATTTTTCCGTTTACTTTACGAGAGACCAAACCTGCCGGAAAAATGAGCAATGCATTGTCTGATGCATAAGCCTGATCAATTGCCATAATACCACTTTTAGCTTGATTTCCAACTTTATTTACAGGAATAAAAAGTGGTTCTAGATTTTTGATATTCATCAAAATATCGTTGACTAGAAATTTTACATCTCGGCGATATTTACCAATAGCATGCATAATAGCTATACCATCTAAACCTCCTAATGGATGATTAGATGCAAAAATAACACTATCGTCTACTGGTATATTTTCTTCCCCTTCTAAAACAACGTTCACCCCAAGCTCATTTATCAAATCATCGACAAAATCGAGACCATACTGATCTCTAAATTTTGTCATAATATAATTTATATCATCTTCATGAATTACGCGCTCGAGATAGCTGATGATCGGTCTAGGAATCCATCTAGCCAATTTTGGACTTTTTTTATGAATGACTTCACGTACTTGTATAAACTTTACGCTTTCTTCTTCGACCATTTGCTTTTATTAATACGCCTTAATTATAATAATTGACAGCGCAAAATTAATGAAAATATATTTTAATGATGTAAAAAGTTATTTACATGTAAATCGTGTCTGGTATAATAGATTATTCTTACATTAGCATATCTTAAACGTTTATTGGTTTGGAATGTTTACTATAAAACAGGAGCATCATGTATATAGGTGAAATTCTATCAAAAAAATATCTGGAGGTCAAGCCCGATGATACAGTTTCATTGGCGTTAGACAAAGTGAATGAATTTCACATCTCTATGCTTCCTGTCGTACACGAAAACGACTACTTAGGTTTAGTCACAGAGGATCAACTTTTAGCGCATGAAGAACATCAATTGCTCCGTGAGCTTTCTGTTTCTTTTCGTTTCCTTTATTTGTATGAATACCAACACATATATGATGCTTTGCAATTTGTTAGTATCCACAAGCTAGAGCCAATTCCCATTTTAGATAAAGAGAACAGGTACCTCGGTACGCTCTCGTCTTCAGAAATCCTTTCAGCACTAAATGATACACTTGGGAACATGCATCTAGGTGCAATTATCGTCTTAGAATTAGGCCGAAATGATATATCGTTCTCCCATCTCGCACATTTATTCGAATCGGAGAATGTACGCATAATAAGTACAGCGATTCGTGATATTCCGGATACGACAAAAATTGAGATTACGATCAAGGTGGACAAACAAAATATTTCAGCCTTGGTTGCTTCGCTTTGGCGATTTGATTATGTTGTGAAAGCTACCTTTAATGATGGCAGTCAGGATTCCGACATTAAAGAACGTTACGACATTCTAATGAATTACTTAAATCTATAAGTTTCTATCATTTTTTAGCATCTTTGCAAAAGAATATTATCAAAACACCCTCTCATGCAAAGAAAATCCATAGCGATATATGGACGGGCTTTTAATTCATCTGTTGTCCCTTATGTGCAGCAACTCTTTTCTTATTTAAAGGAAAAAGATGTACTCACCTACATACACTCGGACTTCTATGACTTCCTGAAATTACAATTTGATTGTCCTGATGATTGTTTACTTTATTATAACCACCAGGATCTGCCAAACGACATTTTATTTTTGCTCAGTTTAGGAGGAGATGGGACAATGTTATCTGCGGTTTCACAGGTTCGGGACTCCGGAATTCCTATTGCAGGAATTAATTTCGGTCGCCTTGGCTTCTTGGCCTCTATTCATAAGACGCAAATATCGCAAGCATTAGACGCGATATTTAACGGGGAATATACTTTGCAGGCTCGTGATGTACTACAAGTCAATGGCTCAGACCGTAAAATTTTTGGACAAGACAACTTCGCCCTAAATGATATTACAGTTTTTCGACACGATACATCGTCGATGATTACAATCAATGCAACGTTAAATGGGGAACTCTTGAATTCCTATTGGGCAGATGGACTTATTATAGCAACTCCAACAGGATCTACAGCCTATTCCCTCAGTTGTGGCGGCCCTATTATTATGCCAGGCAGTGGTAACTTTGTCATCACCCCTATTTCTCCACACAACTTAAACGTTCGGCCGATTATCATCTCTGCAGAAAGTGAATTGGAACTCGAGATAGAAAGTAGAACCGATAAATATATTTTAAGTTGCGATTCAAAGAGTGAGACACTCGATACGCATACCAAATTGTCTATCCGTAGAGCGCCGTTCCGTATTCATTTAATTCGCTTGGCATCTGATAGTTTTTTCAGTACACTTCGAGAAAAATTACTATGGGGCTTGGACGTCAGAAACTATTAAACACTATTTTTAACACAATTAAATTGCCCTTATTCTACTAAAAGAATTATATTTACAGCCAAAAAAGAACCCAAAATTGAAACATTTAGTCTATATACTCATTGTCGTTCTTTGGAGTCGATTTCCTATTGCCCAGGCGCAACAATGGGAAATCGGGGGCAATGTGGGGACAACAGGTTTCATGGGCGATATTAATCCTAATAATCCTTTTTATTTTAAAAGCATCGGCGCTGGCATTCATGTTGTTCACAATTTCAATCCGACATGGGGTGTACAAGCTTCTTATCAGTACGCACATCTAACGGGATCGGATTTGGACGATACTGATGACTACAGAAGACAACGAGGTCAAATGTTCAACAATCATGTTAGCGAGCTTTCGGTAAGAGCTAATTTTAATTTTTTCCGTTTCATTGCAGGTCGTAACGTAAATAAGTATACACCTTATTTATTCGCGGGGATCGCAGGTATCAAGCACAACCCTTATGCCTTTACAGAAAACGGCACCAAGCATTCCCTTGAAGACCTTCAATTACAAGAGGATAATACCGTTAAAAAATTCGCTTTTGCTATTCCATTTGGTGTTGGCTTCAAATACAATGTTAGAGGTCCGTGGTCTATAGGCGCTGAACTAGGCTACCGCATTGCACTGAATGACAACTTAGATAATATAGCTAATAATTATCCCTATGCGGATCAATATCCAATTAATTATCAAAATACGTACAAGGAACTAACAGAAGAGTGGTGGAAATCAATAGCTTTTCCGAGTGTAGAATCTGTGAGTGATTACGAAGGCAAACCAAAAGGCAACGGTAGGCCTCACGATGGTTACATGCTTGCGGGCATAACTGTAACGTTTACTTTCATCAGCAAAAAATGCTATTGGTGGAATTAATATTAAAACAAGGTTTTTGACAAAAATGAGCTTCGAGGAAAAAATAAATAAAAAGAATCTTCCAAAACATGTAGCTATCATTATGGATGGCAATGGAAGGTGGGCAAAAGGGATAGGAAAATTGCGAATTTTCGGCCATCAAAATGGCGTGTCTGCAGTAAGGGAGGCCATGGAAGGTTGCGTAAAAATTGGAATTCCATATCTAACATTGTATGCTTTTTCTTCGGAGAATTGGAATCGTCCAAAGTTAGAGGTACAAGCACTCATGGAACTTTTAGTAAACACCCTCGCAAAAGAAACGGCAACATTTATGAAAAATGGTGTACGTTTAAATACAATTGGCAACCTTCAAGATTTACCCAAAAATTGCCAATCTAAACTAGCCGACACTATCGAACTAACGAAAGATAATAATACATGTGTATTAACCTTAGCACTCAGCTATGGGTCGCGAGCAGAGATCGTAGAGGCTACGAAAGCCATCGTTCGAAAAGTTATAGATGGTGAAATATCTGTAGACGACATCAACGAAAGTTTAATCAGTGAAAATCTATTTACTGCAGGGATACCTGATCCTGACCTGATGATTCGAACAAGTGGTGAACAGCGGATTAGTAATTATTTACTTTATCAAATGGCTTACACTGAATTTTGCTTTTTAGATAAAATGTGGCCTGAATTTACCAGAGAAGATTTATTTGAAACGATCTATAATTACCAACAAAGAGAGCGACGGTTTGGTAAAACGAGTGAACAATTATAAGTTTTACTTACCTTTACAGCAATAATTAACGTCTGATTAATACCTTGGCTATTAATTATTTTCTTTTAACAAAAATTAACAACAGATTGGTGTACTTTAGCACCGAGAAAAAAGAATAAATGAAGCGCATACTATATCTAATAACATTTACTGTACTTCTTGGAGGACAACAATTAATCGCTCAAATTCGTGGCAACAATCCTATAAATTTGAACGATCCTGATGAAATTACTTACCTAGCACCGAAAAATTATGTTATTGGAGCAGTACGTGTTTCGGGCACACAATATTTAGATAGTGATGTCCTTATCACGATATCGAAACTCGTGGTTGGTCAGTACTTAGAAGTACCCAGTGAAGCTACTGCAAACGTAGTGAAGACGCTTATGTCTCAAAATCTTTTTGACGATGTTCAACTTTATGCGGAGCGCATCGAAGGAGACAATATTTTTCTTGAAATCCGCGTACAGGAACGACCTCGTCTTACCAGAATTGATATCAATGGTCTGAAAAAAGGAGAAACTGATGAAATTAGAAAACGTCTGAACACAAATTCTGGAAAAATTGTCAACGAAAACCTAATCAAGACCACTCAAGCAACTATACAGAAATTTCTACGAGAAAAATCGTATCTATATCCTGAAATTAAAATATCTACGGAAAAAGATACTGCACAGGCTAACAATGAGATCGTTATTGTAGATGTGAACAAAAATAAGAAAATTAAGGTTCATCAAGTTCATTTTGATGGGCAGGATGCCTTCAGCAACAAACAATTGCGAAAATTCTTGAAAGGTGTTAAACCTCGTCGCTGGTATAGAGTGTTTGGTCCTGGAAAATTCAAAGACGACAAGTATAAAGAGGCTAAGGAGAATCTTGTTGCAAAAATGCAAGATAAGGGATACCGAGATGCTCAAATCTTATCCGATAGTGTGGTAAGATATGACAATAATGAAGTGGATGTATACCTAAACTTGTACGAAGGGCCTCGTTATTATGTTGGAAATATAGAATGGTCAGGAAATTCTAAATTTTCAGATTCGGTATTAAATATCATTTTAGGTATTGAGAAAGGCAATATTTATAGTGAAGAAAAGCTAAACACCAAGTTATCCGGACCTACAAGAAATAGTGATGATATTAGCGCTTTATATCAAAACGATGGATATCTCACTTTCGGAATTCAACCTATCATCAAAAAGATCTATAATGACACGATAGATATTGAAATCGTTGTTAGTGAAGGAAAGCAGTTTACAATTAACAATGTTATTGTCAAAGGAAATGATGTAACTAACGATAAAGTTGTTCTTCGCTCGATTTACACTAAACCTGGGCAGAAGTTCTCTAGAGAGATGTTGATGCGTAGTGTACGTGAGATTTCCCAACTGGGTATGTTTGATGAACAAAAAGTAAATCCAGTTCCTACAAATTTAAATTACGAAGAAGGAACAACAGATATCGAATACACGGTGGCAGAGAAACCTTCTGATCAAGTTGAACTATCTGGGGGATATGGTGCTGGCCAAGTGATTGGAACACTTGGTCTAACTTTCAATAACTTTTCTACTAGCAATTTATTCAATAGAGATGCCTGGAAACCACTTCCTAGAGGTGACGGCCAAAAATTAAGTGTACGTGGACAAACCTCAGGAAAACGTTACCAATCCTATAGTTTCTCATTCTCAGAACCTTGGCTGGGAGGTAAAAAGCCTATCTACTTTGGATTAAGTGCTTATACCTCGAGCTCTTCTTATGGCGGTTTCAACTATTACACAGGACAACAGCTTGTGAGTGATTCGGAATTAAATCGTATATGGATGACGGGAGTTACAGCAACATTAGGTAAACGTCTTCAGTGGCCGGATAACTATTTTCAAGTCAACACATCGCTATCGTTCCAACGTTATAAGCTACAGAATTATGGGAATTATTTTCTATTCTCAGATGGAACGGCCTATAACATCAACCTAACGCAAGAAATCAGTAGAAACTCGGTAGATGCCCCTATATATCCTACATCGGGTTCGCATATTCGTTTGACGATACAGTTAACTCCTCCATATTCTTCTTGGAACAATATTGACTATGCTACCGCAGCTGATAATGTTAAATACAAATGGACAGAATATCACAAATGGAAATTTGATAGCCAATGGTATACAAAAATTGCAGGAAAGCTCGTATTGAAAACCCAAGCTCAATTTGGTTACCTAGGAAATTATACAGACAAAACACCTACTTCTACATTTGAACGTTTCAAGCTAGGGGGAGATGGTATGCAAGGATTTGACTTCCTTCAAGGCTCAGAAATTATTGCTATGCGCGGTTATGCCAACGGAACAATCATACCAGAATCTACAGGAAATGGTTACGCTAACATAGCAATCAACTCGGGTAGCCCAATATATGCTAAATATCAAATGGAGCTAAGACATCCTGTTATGTTAAATGATCAGGCGACAGTATTCGTTTTGGCGTTTGCGGAAGCAGGAAATACATGGAATAAATTTAGCGAAGTGAATCCTTTAAAAATGCGCAGATCTGCTGGTGTTGGAGCACGTATTTTCTTACCTATATTCGGTATGTTGGGTATAGACTATGGACATGCATTCGATCCTATACCAGGTCTACAATCGAGTCAATGGAAACAGAACTTCACGTTTAGTATACTTCAAAATATGGGAGGCTTCTAGAATCCGAATGCTCCAAAGACTAACCGAAAATCCCTTGTCAATAGAAAATGGCAAGGGATTTTTGATTTATTCTCCATTCATAAAATGAAAAACAAAAGGAAGAAAATCTCACGGAATCGAGATTGTCTCTTCTCTCACCTTTTATAGAGTAGTTAAATTATGTTAAACAAGCAAATACAAGCTATATTTGTCCGTTTTTTGCTATTTTTGCCAATAGAAAGAGCTTCAATTTGTTAGCTTATTGTTTTGGAGTATTAAACTTTTTAAAACTAAAATTGTCTTAAAATTTGAAAGAGAAAAGTAGCAATTCAACTGAATTAATCGTTTCTTTGATAATACAAAGTAGCTATCAAAAATGAATATCTGTAATAAGATTAATTCATTAATAAGTAAACAAATAGAAGTAAATTCGAGAAAATTATACACGTATGAAAAAAATAGTTTTAATCATAGCCTTTATTGCTTTTTCCGTAAGCGCGAGTTTTGCTCAACGTTTAGCATACGTTGATTCAGAATACATCCTGAAACACATTCCAGAATATGTTTCTGCGCAAAAGCATTTGGATGATCTTTCCACAAACTGGCAAGAAGAGGTCGACAAACAATATGGTGAAATAGAACAGTTGTATAAGGCGTATCAAAATGATCAAGTTTTATTAAATGATGACATGCGTAAACGTAGAGAAGATGAGATTGTCAATAAAGAGAAACAGGTAAAGGAATTTCAACGTCTTAAATTCGGTTATGAAGGCGAACTATACAAAGAACGGATTAGATTGGTTAAACCTATTCAAGATCGCGTAGCAAAGGCAATACAAGATGTAGCTACAAATCAGGGACTAGATCTTATTTTAGATAAAGGAAGTGAGGTAACGTTCTTATTCGCTAATCCCAAACTTGATAAAAGTAATGATATCATTACAAAATTAGGTTTCAAACCAGATCCTAGCTTGGCAAACTAATTTTTTTGTTTATACTTGTCTAAATAATAGAAAAAAATTAATTATTAACATTATTTTATAAAAAACAAAAACCGTATTACCTCCTTCGGAGCACTGATACAAAATGATTAAAATGGAAAGAATGAAAAATTTATTTAGAAGTGTAGCTTTAGTGGCGGTGGTGTTTTTGAGCTCACAATATGTGAATGCTCAACAGAAAATTGGTCATATCAATGCTGACGATGTCTTTCAAATGACACCGGAGTTCAAAACAGCAAATGATCAATTGAAAACTTTAAATGATACCAAAACAAAAGAATTGCAAGGGATGTATGAGGAGTATCAGAAGAAACAAAACGATGCAAATGAAAAATTAAGAAATCGTAGTGAAGCGAACAAAACTGCAGTTGATGCAGAATTGCAAACCTTAGGTCAAGAACTTCAAAATATCGAACAACGTATTCAAGAAGTTCAACGTGTGGCTCAAGAAGAACTGGGTAAAAAACAACAAGAGTTATTGGCTCCTATCCAGACTAAAGTAATGAATGCAATCAATGCTGTAGCGAAAGAAAAAGGCTATGCTTATGTCCTTGACACATCAAATGGTAGTGTTATTTATTTCCAAGGTGGAGAGGATATTTCAGCTGAAGTAAAAAGCAAATTAGGAATTCCTGCAAATGCTGTACCAGCGACACCTGCAGTTCCAGCAACAAAGTAATAAGAAAAGAATAGATCATAAAAAGAGGAAGTAAAGTAAATACTTCCTCTTTTTATTTAGCAGTATTTAATAACTAGAAAATCTTAGTGGAAATTAGAATTTGAAATTTATTCACAAAATTCCTCACTAGCTATCCGAACAGTACAAACTAAAAAAACAGACCCTCATAAAGAAATTTTGACCCGATTTGACCCAATCGGACCCTTTCTGGCCTGTCTCCTGCCAGAAACAACAAAAAATCCCCCATAACCGACATTAAGTCTGAAGCAACCCGATGTACGTTTGTCTCAACCGCATATGAGTCTATCACAAACGTGACTGCTTTTGTCGCAAACTAGAATGAGTTTATCACAAACGTAACCAAGTCTGTCGCAGAAGCAATCAAGTTTGTCGTCAACTTGCATCTGACACCCCAACCGCATATCAATCTGTAACAACCGCGATTGCTTTTGTCACAAACGCAACCAAAGTTGTCACAAACTCAACCAAGTCTACCACAAACGCATTCAAGTTTATCACAAACTAGGTTCCGGTTACGACAGACTTACATCAGGTTATGACAAATTTTTCAGCTTCTGCCCTTATTTCGGCTCTCTTCCATAGCCTTCAGAAGGTCCTCTTCGACGTAAAAATCCGTCTCGTTCAAGTTCATGGGATCGTGCAATCCCGAGCGGACCTTCCAATTATACTTGCTTTCGCTCATACACAATTTTTCAATCACTTTCTGATTTGTCCATAGCGTTCTATCTTCGAGAGGCAAGAGTCTTCTCCCATAAGATGACCAACTATCCTTCAGCAACTTGAAGATCTTATCCAGTACAATGAAAATATACTACATTCCTATTTTCATAGCATCAATTGGTCTGCATAGTTTCATAGCTCTATTTTAAGAGCAAAACATCGATCACCTTAAATCGTATATTTCTATTCTGTTTATTCTACAAAAGTTTTATACATGACACCGAAATTCGAAAAAAATATGTGGTAGCCCCACAAGAAGAAGAGGCTACCGAAGTAGCCTCTGGCACGTTCATAATTAAGTTAATACGTGAACACTGGATCTTTTAGTACGAATAGTGGGTAGCATCAACATTTTTGCCACTAATCGTTATAAACATTTTTCTGTCTTTTATATATTAGTATGGACTACGCAAAGAATTTTAAATAAGTTCGAATACATGCTTAGAAAAGATACCTAATACCTCAGTCCATTTTTTACATTTCCCCAAAGATATAGATACTAAAAAGGTATTATTTACGGGAACCCGTAAAACAGAAAATAATTGGCAACAAAGCTTAAATTAAACCAATATCTTTACAATAAGCGATAAGCTGTTCATTTTTAGAAAACTCTAAAACTTCACGCATAAGGTTAAGCCGTTTTTCGATACTACTCAAACCAGAAGGCTTGATCTGTTTTTGCTGTAAATAGAAGGGTATATTTTTTTGAGGGATTCCTTGTGCGAGTAAAGCGATAATATGAAGATCTAGCGTGGTGAATTCGTGGATATTTTTATCACGCGCATGTTCTTTGATTTCTGGCGATTGATATATTTTATTCTTATACACAGCATGTAATGCCTCGTTAAGATATTGTGCATCGCGACGGGCTTTGCGGACGTAACCATCAATAGACTGTTCCCTAAATAGATCGTCAATTACCCCTACACGACTTTCCGCGGATAACACAATAACTTTGATATCTTCCTGCACAGCTCTCACTGCCTTGACCAATTCGACACCATCTGCAATATTTTGTGGAATATGATCATCTTCAAATATTAAATCAGTAATAAGCAGCTCATAAGGATCGCCATCTCGAAGCGCATTTTTTATCCAATTTAAGGCATGATCACAGTAATAGACGTATTTCGCATCTTGAATACCCAAATCTTGTAATGTTTTTTGAACAGAAATATTTGCGATTTCATGATCTTCAGCAATGAGAACTTTTTTAAACATAAGAATTTGTATTTTAATACAGAATGGAAAGTCATAATACCAAGTGTTAGCCCTTTTCCTAATTCAGTACAAATGTACTATACCTTACTAGAAATCCATACGGTTTTCCGTATTCTATAGTGTTATTGTTATACGGGATTGCTATGACAGATTTTACTTCATTTTAAATTCGCATCTAAACAGGCACAGCAATTTTATTTATCTGCATTCCCTCAGAAGCGCCCAATATACCATCACACCTGAAATCTTAAACTTGTGTATTCAGACTACATGATCAGTTAGCTTCGAATTGTATCCACTCGTCAAACTTATAAAACCTTTTCAAAAGCTTGTCGGGAACTACCTCTAAAATAGACTTCGCCACAATAGCTGTATCCCGATTTTTCGAAGATTTTTAACATCGCCTGATTATCAAAATTGGTATCAGCTCGAACACTAACAATACCATTATCTATCGCAAATTGTTCGATGAGCTGCAATAAAATTTTCGACAAACCTTTTCCGACATACTCTTTTCCAAAAGCCACTCTATGGAATACCAAAAAGTCTCCATCGGTTAACCATTTACCATTTATTTCTTCATATGCTGGCTCGTCGTTAAAAATTAGAGCACAATATCCAGCGATCTCCTCCCCATCCACCAATACAAATCCCACTTTATTTTCAATATCCTGAGCAACAACGGTAGGGTTGGGATATCCATCCTGCCATTGTGTACTGCCTTCTTCCTTTCTTTTAGAAATTGCATAGCTTAATACATCCCATATTTGGGGTATTTCTAGCTGTTCAGCATGTCTTAGCGTATATCTCATATCACATCTAAGATAGATAAATTGAGAGATTAGTTCTCTAATTTTTATCTTTTCTGTTAATAATAAAATACAAAGGAATTCCTAATAATATTAATATAAAACCAGGCCACGTATATTGGGGCTTATAAATCATCAATAACAGGCAAAATGTACCTCCAATTAATACATAAATAATAATCGGTATCGGGTATAAAAAAGTTTTATAAGGACGATCGATGAGCGGCTTACGCCAGCGTTGATAAACCACGCCCAAAACTGTGATCATATAGAATATGACGATAACAAAAGAAACCATATCTAACAGATTTCCATATTGTCCACTTAAGCATAATAACGAAGCCCAAATTCCTTGTAACCATAACGACTTCGCTGGAACTGCATATTTATTATTGGGGATAGCTTGCTTGAGAAAGAGCTTGTCTTTCGCCATCGTCTGAAAAACTCGCGCTCCAGATAGAACGAGCCCGTTCACGCAACCGAATGTGGAAATCATAACTAAAATGGCCATAACAATTGTCCCTGTATGTCCTAATAACTTTTCTGCGGACGCAATTGCTACCCTATCGTTTGCCGCAAAAGCAATCTCATCACGATTCAATGTACTTAGATAAACATAATTACAGAATAAATAAAGTAGCATAACAAGTGTGGTTCCAATGACCATTGCACGCACAATATTTCGCTGTGGATTTTCGACCTCTCCTGATATAAAAGTTACGTTCTCCCATGCGACACTACTAAAAATTGATCCTACCATTGCCGCTGCAATCCCTCCCAAAAGCACATTACCCGATATTTCATTCCAACTTTTACCATCGAGATTCTGAAAAGAAGACCATCCTACACGCATATTATCTGCAAAGAAATTCTCACGCACAAAATAAATACCACCAATAACAAGAACCACAAGTGCAATTATTTTCGCTGCCGTAAAAATTGACTGTACAACTTTTCCTGATTGCAATCCTCTCGTATTAATGGCTGTCAATGCGAGAATAACTCCTATCGCCACAATTTGCATCCAAGTGATCATAAAATTCCCTTGTTGATATAAGGGTGATGCATTATTCAATGCTGGAAAAATATATGCTGTAAATTTTCCAAAAGCCACTGCTACTGCTGCAATTGTCCCTGTTTGAATAACTGTAAATAAGCTCCACCCGTACAAAAAACCTGTCATCTTACCAAATGTTTCCGTGAGATAAGCATATTGTCCCCCCGCACGTGGATACATAGAGGCCAGCTCTCCATAGCAAATTGCTGCGGAGACTGTTGCTAAGGTGGTCAATAACCAAACAAAAATAAGCCAATATCCAGATCCCAATTGTCGCATCATATCTGAACTGACGATAAAAATCCCACTTCCAATCATCGATCCCATAACAATCATGATTGCATCCCAAAGTTTTAGTTTTTGTTTCATATATTCAGGTACATTGTTTCTCAAACCTACAAATATTCAAAGAAAATACATTAAGATATCTCTATTTTCCTTTCTTTTAGGTATACAGTCATAAATATTCAACCCTCTTGCCCACAAAACATTACCAATATAGCATTAGAACTAAATATGTCTACAACTAAATATTCGTATTTTCCTAAAAACTTTTGGTGAAACCATACGTTAAATTAAGATACAATTCATGATATGATGCAGTCACTCGTTTTAGTAGGCCTATTAGCAATGAATACCATATTGGTATCGCTTAATATAGATGATTTTCGGAAAGCATATCCCCTTGCTGTGGAAAATGCCAACACCTGTGAGCAAGAAATTAAACGTATAAAAGACATAAAGCCAACCAAACCGTTGGAACAAGCCTATATTGGTGCACTGTATGCTGTATGGGCGGGACATCTAACTTCTCCTCTAGAGAAATTAAACGCTTTCAAGAAAGGAAAGAACATGCTTGAAGAAGCCATAAAAACTGGAAATCAAGACGCTGAAATCCATTTTTTACGACTTACTATACAGCAGAATGCACCGGCTATATTAGGTTATAACGACAACAAGAAACAAGACATCGAGATTGTCATTAAAAAATTTGACACATTAAACTCTCCCTTGTTAAAAAATAACATAAAGCAATTCTTTTCTCAAAACAACCTACTATCGGCTCAACAAAAGAAAGTGTTAGAATAGGAAATTTCTACTTTTTGTTTTTAAGTATTTATCCATTTAATTCATCAATTAGTACCTTTTATGTAAATCAATACAACAAATGACATCCATGATTGTGCTTCTCATAAAAAGATGGCTATGGACACAACAATAGAAAAGAACACCGAATTACTTAATGATTTAATAGAAGTTAATAACGATAGAATTGAAGGTTACGCAAAGGCAATAGATTTAATTGATGCAAGTAAGGATGCTGATATAATTTCGCTTTTTGAAAGATTTCGACAACAATCTCGGCAATTTAAATCTGCTCTTGCTCCCTTAATTACTAGAGAAGGAGGAACACCCACGGAGGGAACCAGAACAATGGGCAAACTATACCGAATGTGGATGGATATAAAAATTAACATCACGGGTCATGACAGAAAAAGCATCTTAGAATCCTGCGAAAAGGGAGAAGATATCTTTAAGAATGTATACGATAAAGTATGGGAAAATATCGATGAAATAGACCCACAGATATTATCGATAGTAAAAAGCCAAGCGGATCAACAACTACAAGCGCATAATGAAATAAAAGCGCTTCGCGATGAAGCATAAACTATCTAAGCAGAAAAAACACCGAAAATCGATAGGTATTAATCCAAATTTCGGTGTTTTTTGTTGATATTTCGTTTATTCTTTCTCTATAAGATTAGTGAACAATTTTACGGTTCAATACGCTAGGATATTTTTTGGTAACATGTTCGATAATATTAAGCGTTTTATCCAACTGTTCTTTCGTATGCAGTGCAGAAAGACTCATGCGTATGCGGGCGTCTTTTTTTGAGACAGCTGGGTAAGTTATCGGATTTGCATAAATTTGTTGCTCAAATAATGCACTATTAATTTCGAGTGTCACGGTCGGATCGCCAAATTTCAATGGAACGATTGCCGACTCAGTATTACCGATCTCTAGTCCTATATCTCGAAGTTTCTCTTTAAAATAGAGCATATTTTGATTTAAACGATACTGCCATATAGGTTCCTCGTCGATCAATTCTATTGCTTTGATCAACCCCAATGTCGTAGCGCCCGCAGTTGCTGAAAAAATTTGCTGTCGCGAATGAAATTTAAGAAATGAGGCGTTGTTTTCATCACAAACAACATATCCCCCAATGCCGCCAAAGGTTTTACTAAAAGTTCCTGTAATGAAATCCACATCTTTAATTAACCCCGTTACCTCTAGTGCACCGCGGCCTGTTTTGCCCAAAACCCCAACCCCATGTGCATCATCAACCATTATATAGGCATCATGCGCTTTGGCTAAACTAATAATCTGACTTAAAGGAGCTATATCGCCATCCTGTGAATATACACCGTCCACAATAATCATCCGAGTCCGATACATACCGTTTGTATTTTGTAGAATTCTTTCCAAACTCTCGATGTCATTATGCATGAATGTTTTTTTGTTCGTCAATATACAACCTTCATGAACACTGGCATGAACAGCCATATCAACGATAGCTAAATCATCTTTTTGTAACAGACATTGCAATGAGGAACTATTTGCAGTATATCCCGTGGTGAAAATAACAGAACTGTTTTCTTCCCTTCCAAAAAATGCGGCAATCTTTCTTTCCAGAAGACGATGATAGTCAAAAAAACCACCAATTAACGGTGAGGCTCCCGCACCGGTCCCATATTTCTCAATACCCGCAATAGCACTAGCTTTTACTGCAGGATGTTGGGTAAATCCTAAATAGTCATTAGACACAAAACTTATAAAAGCCTCTGATTGTTCACCTTGCAGAAACATCTCAGAATTGCAGCCACTTTCTCCAATAATTCGGTATTGCTGATTATTATCAACATTGATATAACGTAAATAGTCTTTGAAAAATTTGGATCTTTCAGAAATTTTCATGCCTGGCATGTCCTCAAAATCCTTAATGGAAAGTTTGTCGAAATTCATAATTTTACCTAATATTTGATTAAAAAATAACACAATAGTCAACGATACCACAGGTACATCTAAATTTATTATTTTTCTTTGGAAATACTTATTTTTTTTCAAACTTCCTTAAATTTTTATTGCAATAGCTATGCTTGTATCTTATTTCAAGCTATATAAAGAATGATTATTATCGGAATTGCAATAGTAATTCTGACACTTTTTACGCTGTTTTTTCTATTTCATTTTCTTGCTCCTCAGGCATTTCTTATCTCATTGTTCAATGAGTCCTTTTTTATTATACGATCCTTCAATATATCTAAACACACATAATTTAATTAGCACATGACGAAGCTTGCAGAGCCACATAGCACAACTAATTATTTTGTAAAACCATACATAATAGACAGATTTATTAACGATATATAGAATCCATATGAGCGGAGTTTTCCATCTTTCGAGGATCCGTCTCATCTATCTTTTTATAACCGCTTTGTGCAAAGAAAATAGGAGACTATATCGACAGACAGATAAAACCACTCCTCATCAAAAAGCGTTAAAGAAGAGCTAAATAGGTATTCAAATACGGATTGGATAATAAGCTAAATATCAAACTCATTCAATTTTGTCATCTAATTACATAAAAGGTGATAAAGTCGTCTAGGGCCTCAAACGCTCTGCAAAGATCAAATCAAAGTGCTAACCAATGAGGTATTGTGAATTCGCGCAACAGATTTGCCAATATATATTCTGTGTAATTATCTTTAGTAAGCCATAGAAGAGATTCTATCTCCGCTTGAGGAGCTAAAGTAGTGGGATCTCCTTCAAATAAAACTTGAAAAACATGTCCTTGTACATATGTTTCCTTTTCATTTACTGCGCAAGTCTCGTGAGTTCCCAGAAAAGTAAGGTCTGAAATAGGTATGGTAAGTGCTAATTCTTCGCCTAATTCTCTGATCAAAGCTTCCTCAGGTCGCTCGCCTTGTTCTATTTTTCCTCCAGGCATGATATGATAGATCGACTTTTTTTTCTTCACGACCAATAGCCGCTTTTCTTTATCCAATAACATAGCCGAAGCCAAACGAATGATATCCATTTTGTATTTTATAAAAACTTAATTCTCACCTTTACCAATCTCATCGGTTGGCAGAAGTATACAAACCTAATGCAAATTTAAACCAACTATGCAAAAACTTCAGCGTAAAACAATTAATTAGGATTTTGAAAGTAACATTTCTCAACAAAGCAAAACCTTAATGCAAAACTTCTATCTTTAGAACTATGTATAAAAATTCTTTTGCTCCTGTAATTCCTCTAAACAGTAAAATATTAATATTAGGTTCGCTGCCAGGCGACCGTTCCATTATAGAAAATCAATATTATGCCCATCCGCGAAACAGATTCTGGAACACGCTAGCAGCACTATTCGAAGAGCCGATACCAACAGATTATAAAAACAAAATCGACCTATTGCAACGACGCAAGATTGCAGTCTGGGATGTCTGCGCAAAAGCCCATCGAATAGGCAGTATGGACACAGCTATTGTTGAAGAAATACCCAATCAGATTAACCAGTTACTTCTAAAAGAAGATCATATAAATGCCGTTTGCTTCAATGGACAAACGGCCGAAAAATTGTATGACAAATATTTTATAAGATTACCACATCTGACTTATATTAGCCTTCCTAGTACCAGTCCAGCCAACGCAACTTTTGATCAAAATCGATTAATCGAAAAATGGAAAATAATTTTAACAGTTCTATATTAGCTACTTTTTATTTTTCAGTTATAAGAATATCATTGTGTTTGCTATTTTTGCATACAAGATGTCAGATTTAAAATACAACCAAAGAGGCGTATCCGCTGGAAAAGAGGATGTCCATAATGCTATAAAAAATATCGACAAAGGCTTATTTCCAAAAGCCTTCTGCAAAATTATTCCGGATATATTAGCAGGCGATGAATCTTGGTGTAATATTATGCACGCAGACGGTGCTGGCACAAAATCTTCTCTCGCTTACGTTTACTGGAAAGAAACTGGTGACATATCCGTTTGGAGAGGAATAGCTCAAGATGCAATCATCATGAATATCGATGATCTGCTCTGTGTTGGAGCAATTGACAACATTCTATTGTCTTCCACCATAGGAAGAAACAAAAATTTGATTCCGGGAGAGGTTATCGCAGAAATCATCAATGCAACAGAGGAGATACTGCAGGAACTCCGAGATTTAGGAATAGGTATATATTCAACCGGTGGAGAAACGGCTGATGTGGGAGATCTTGTTCGTACAATCATTGTGGATAGTACTGTTACGTGTAGAATGAAGCGTGAAGATGTCATCTCAAACCATAAAATAAAAGCGGGGAACGTTATCGTTGGACTTGCCTCTTATGGAAAAGCATCTTACGAAAAAGAATACAATGGAGGAATGGGATCTAATGGTCTAACATCTGCGAGACATGATGTATTTCATAAGTATGTTGCCGAAAAATACCCCGAAAGCTACGACCCAGCTGTCCCTTATGAGCTAGTTTTTTCAGGGAACTGCCGCCTTACAGAAGAAGTAACAGTGGAAAGTGGTGAAAAAATATCCGCTGGAAAACTTGTATTATCTCCAACACGGACGTATGCACCTGTTATAAAAGCTATTCTTGATAAATATCGTAGCCAGATTGATGGTATGGTTCATTGTTCCGGAGGTGCTCAAACAAAAGTGCTTCATTTTGTAGATGACGTTCATGTTATTAAAGACAATTTATTCCCTATCCCTACATTGTTTGAGCTCATCCAAAAGCAGTCTAATACCGATTGGAAAGAGATGTACAAGGTCTTTAATATGGGGCATCGCATGGAGCTTTATGTGCCAGAAGAAATTGCAGCTGATATTATTGCAATTTCCGAATCCTTTGGAATTCCTGCGCAGATTGTAGGGCGCGTTGAACATGCTAAAAATAAAAAGGTAACTATACATTCCCCGCAAGGCGAATTTATATATGAGTAAGTTATGGCCCTAATTAAGGAAAAACGTACCATCGGTAGGATCGAGATTGTAGATCTTCCAGAATTAGGGCTATACAATATGTATGCAAAGATTGATACCGGAGCAGAAACTTCCGTATTACATTGTGAAAATTTTGAAATTTTTGAAAAAGATGGGCATAGGTATATCCGATGCTACATTACAGGACATCCAGAAGATATTAATCCTGAGGTTCTTCACCTGACTTTTCCAATACATAGGGAAAGAGTTGTAAAGAGTTCTTTTGGTCAAGCGGAGACACGTTACATATTTTTAACGAAAATAAAATTATTCGACACATTATTTGACATTAAACTTTCTGTGAGAGATCGTTCTTCTATGTCCTACCCCATGTTATTGGGCAGAAATTTTATCAGTGGAAAGTTTCTGGTGGATGTAGCAAAAAAGCATCTAGCGAAAAACTCATTATAAAACTAATTTTCGATCCATTTGTTCATCAAATAAAAACATCTTTCAGTGAATATTGCCGTATTATCAACGAATAGAAATCTCTATTCCACCAAGCGTCTAGTTGAAGCTGCTGAAATTCGCGGACATCATTGTCAAGTAATCGACCACAGCAAATGCTACGTAGGAATACAACAAGGAAAACCTACGATACATTATAAAGGACAAGACTTATCACACATAGACGCAATTATCCCACGTATTGGTTCTTCTTTAACATTCTATGGTTCTGCCATTGTTCGTCAATTTGAGGTCATGGATGTTGTTTCTGCCAATCCAAGTCAAGCGATTACACGATCAAGGGATAAACTGCGTTGTATGCAAATCCTATCAGGAGCAGGGCTAGGATTACCTATTACAGGATTTGCACGTTCTGTCTCCGACGTAGACGATCTTATTAATATGGTAGGCGGTGCACCACTGGTTATCAAACTATTAGAGGGGACACAAGGTATTGGTGTGGTACTTGCAGAAACAAAAAAAGCAGCTTCTTCTGTGATTGAAGCGTTCTACGGCCTCGGTAATAATATTTTAATCCAAGAATATATAAAGGAAGCCAAAGGAACAGATATTCGCGCTTTTGTCGTTGATGGAAAAGTTGTAGGTGCAATGAAACGTACTGCGAAAGAGGGCGAATTTCGCTCTAACCTACATCGTGGAGGGACTGCTGAAATAGTCAAATTAACAAGAGCAGAGAAAGAAACAGCTATATCAGCTGCAAAAGCAATGGGTTTAACTGTCGCGGGGGTAGATATGCTCCCTTCATCTCGTGGACCGCTAATACTTGAGGTGAATTCTTCTCCTGGACTTGAAGGTATTGAGACTGCTACCGGAAAGGATATAGCTTGTGAAGTTATTAAGTATCTAGAAGGCCAATATGCCGTCAAGCAGGCTTCTAAACCCGTTATATTAAAACGGAAGATTAAGAAAGAGAGTAAGCTATAAAATATAGACAAGAGGTTTCAAAAAGGATTGATTCGATTTTCATCCTTTTTGAAACCAACAAGTATGTAGCCAATAGTAATTCAAATCGTACGAAAAATATATTTCGAACGACCTATTGAATTCTCATTTGATAACCAACGTGA
The DNA here is from genome assembly GCF_965644235.1 of Sphingobacterium sp. LRF_L2. Lineage (NCBI taxonomy): Bacteria > Pseudomonadati > Bacteroidota > Sphingobacteriia > Sphingobacteriales > Sphingobacteriaceae > Sphingobacterium > Sphingobacterium sp. LRF_L2. Next base: position 699,378 of record NZ_CBFFRI010000001.1, read on the forward strand.
CGCACATTCACAATACTGATATCAGGGTCTTCTTTCAGATATTTCCTTAATCTTGAAACGAAAACATCTAAACTTCTTCCTGCAGACATTTGTTCACCATCCCAAAATTCAAACAAAATTTCTTTTCTAGGAATGACCGTGTTCCTCCTTTCGACAAGCCTTCTTAACAATTCACTCTCTCTAAAAGAAAGTGGGATATGTTGCTCACCAAACGAAAGAATTTGTTTCGCGGGATTTAGTACGTACTTCCCAATAACAATATGATCCGTTGGATTATATTTATTACACATTTTCACTAAGGAAATTACACGAGCAATAAGTTCTTCAATATGAAAAGGCTTTCTTAGGTAATCGTTTCCTCCTAAATCATAACCCTTAAGCACATCTGTAACAGAAGATCTTGCTGTCAGAAACAATATAGGAACCGCTTTGTCATATTCTCGAATATGTTCAGCTAAAGCAAAGCCATCCATCTTTGGCATCATAATATCTAATATGACAATATCCGGTTTAGATAGCTGAAATGATTTCCAAGCTTGCATACCATCAATGCAATGCCTAACCCTGAAACTTTTCGCTCTTAAACTATCCGCTACAATTCGGCCTAGTTTTTCTTCGTCTTCTACCAATAGAATATCTATCATTGTTATTTATTTTGGAATTGTAATAATAAATGTGCATCCTTCTCCATATTCACTCCTCAATTTCACTTTACCGCCATGTTGTTGTACAATCCGCTTTACATAGGGTAAACCTAGTCCGAATCCTTTCACTGTATATAAATCGCCACGAGGAACCCTAAAGAAGGGCTCAAATACTTGTTGGTGATAGGCCACAGGAATGCCAGTGCCATTATCAATAACACTAATCTGTATCGCATGTTTTGTTTTGTCCTCTAAGATTACTTCTATCTGGTCAGCACCATACTTTATCGCATTATCTAATAAGTTATTGATGACATTTTTCAAATGGTAAGGGTCTCCATGAACAAATAAGGAATACTCCGGTTCTTTTAAGCTAATGCATACCCCCTCTCGCGCTTTTGCTACTTGAATATGCTCAACAGACTTTCTCACAATCGTAGAAACATTTGTACTTTCCTTATTTATTAGCTTTTCTTCTGCATTCTCATCTTCTGCAATTTCCAATACCCGATCGATCATCGCGGATAAATGATCTAGTTCTTCCATCACCATTACATGATACTGTTCTTTCAACTGTTCATCGTTTGGATCAACATAATTCCGAAGAGCTTCTAGAGCAACGTATACTGTGGAAACAGGAGTTCGTAATTCGTGTGTTAAACTGTTGACAAAGGCTTTCCTCAATACATCAAGCTTATTCTGCCTAAGAATGGTAATAAAAAGATAAAAGAAAGTACCTAATACGGTAGCCAATATCAATACAGAAACAACCAATTGCCAACTCAAAGCATACCATAAGAACTGCCAGGGACGATAAAACTCGATAGAAATAAAACGTCCTTGTTCTGGATCAATTAAAAAAGGACGAATGGCAATAGTATTCTTCCCAGATGGAGGATTGAACATCTCTATAGGTATGTCTTTGGAAAAAGAAGGAAAGGTTTTAACCTCGAAAGTAAAACTTGCTTCTAAACCACTTTGTTTCATATGATTTTCAAATCTCTTCTTTACACGATTTATTGTCGTATCGTTCCAGTCTACTGCACGCATATAAGAAAGCGGAGAAAGTAATTTCGGACGCATAGGAAAACGATCATCACCTGGCATTCTTTCCCGACGGGGGCGTTCACCCCGACTAGAATCATGTTGTTGTTTAAAAGAGTCCATGCGATTAGCATGAGTTTGCCTATCATTTAGCAAAACAGAGTCTAAGATTTTTTCCAGTCGATCTGCTGAAATTTCAGGGATATCTTCTTTCCAAGCGTCTAATAAACTCTGCTTCCATGGCGTATGCACTTTTCCTTTAACACTGTCTGGTGCATTTACTTCTCTCTCCTGTCCTACTTCCTGAACTGCTTCAAAAAGTGATTGTTCTGCAATAGCAGTGAACAACCCCATTCGTTGATGATAACTACCATACAGCCAAGTTCCCAATACAATTAGAATTCCGACAGCCGCCAGAACCACAAGTAGTAATATTAATTTTAATTTATCTTTCATTTCGACAAAACGAAATTAAACATCAATTTCTTACTTCTAATTGTGCTTAACCTAGTTTAACAAAATGTAATGTTCATTAACATATCATATTGACAGTTTTGCTAGCACATTTTGAATCGCTTATTAGACATGACGAATTTAACAATACGGAAACATTTGCTTAAGATATTAGGAGCATTACTACTTATGCCCCTTTTCTATCAATGCGCAGATATTGAATCAGTTAGCTTAGACCTCGACTCCAGTAGCCTTGGTGTAAATAGCTCAGATACCTTCGCTGTAAAAACAAGTACCTTTCTTCTTGATCCTTTACCAACTGGAGGAAGAGGATTACTTTTGGTCGGCGCTTACGAGGACAGCTACGTGGGACAAGCAAAAATATCTTCGTATTTCAGACTAGAACAACCTGATGTATCTAAAGAGTTTACAAACGATGTTCAATTTGATTCGCTTACAATTAGTCTTTTTTATAATGGATACTATTATGGCGATACAACAAAAAACATGACATTGAATGTGCACCGCTTGACAGAAGACATAGATCCAAGAGAATTATCCATTGCTTTGGAAGATGATGAATATCCGGTATTTGTATCCTCCGAAACACTATATGCTGATCAAACATTTGCTTATCAAAGTACTGCACTCGGATCCAAAAGTTTTCTGCCCAGACCAAAATCAATTAGCGATACTATTCGGATAAAGTTAAGCCAAGATCTAGGAAATGAACTCTTTCAAATGATCCGTAACAAAGATTCCAAATTGACGATAGAAGACGAATATCTTGAATTTTTTAAGGGACTCGCACTTGTGCCTGGAGACGATGCCCAAGCTGTCATTGGCTTAAAAGACTCTGTCGCATTTAATTTACACTACAGCTACGAGCGTCAAAGTGATGGGCGTCAGATTTCTGATTCACTCACCATAAACATTGGTAGCAGTAGTTATCAATACAATAAAGTCGATGCGGACAGAACTTCCAGTACCCTCGCAGATTTATCATATAGTAATCAAGAGATAGATCCTAGTAATACAAATCAACGAACATTTATTCAAGGAGCAACAGGGATAACTACTCGTATACGCTTTCCCGAATTACGTCAAACATTAGGATTAGGAGAAACGTCTATCAACAAAGCTCAACTTATTATAGAAACCGATCAACCTGAACTCGGATATACTCCTCCACCGGATTCTCTGATTATTATGGTTGCAAACAAATATGGAACTCCGACATCCGTGTTGCAAAATAGCTCAGGGAGTTCAATCATAGCTACCTATCGAATGGCGAGTAGCTGGGGCGGGATAGGTCGAGGAAAATATGTTTTTGACATTACCGACTACATACGTGAACTAATAAAAACAACAAGCTATAATGAAGAAGAAACTTTATTAATCTCATTACCAACATCCAAACTCATGTCTAGTGTAAATATGCTGCGCATAGCACAAGAAGACGATAAACCCGCTATTAAATTAAACGTACTATATATCAAAACACAATGAAAATGAAATGGTTAATTAAATTAATGCTCTTAGCAACGATAGGGCTATTTTTTTGTTCTTGCTCATCTGATGACGATGATGATCCAGATGAATGGACTCGAGGTGCAGACTTCGAAGGATTGCCACGTAGTGGCGCAGTCGGTTTTACAATTGGCGACTACACCTATCTTACGACTGGATATGGTACAAATTCGACTCGATTTGTAGATACATGGCGTTTTAACCCTTCTCTTCAAAGTTGGGATCAAATGGCAGATTTTCCTGGAGCAGCAAGGAATAATGCAGTATCATTTGTACTTGATGGGAAAGGCTATGTTGGTCTAGGAACAAATTCAACCACTATGTTCAAGGATTTCTATGAATATGATCCAAGCACAAATTCTTGGACTCAAATAGCTGACTTTGAAGGAGCTGCTCGTTACGGTTCAATTGCATTTACATTGAACGGAGTAGCATACGTGGGAACCGGAAGAGACTTTGACGGACAAGATTATAATGACATTTATACTTTTACACCAAGTCAAAGTGGTGGTACATGGACAAAGGTTGCGAGTACTCCAAATAAACGTTCTTTTGCATTTACTTTTATTTTAAATGGCTTAGCTTATTTAGGTGGTGGCACAAGTAACAACCAGAATGTAAAAACATTCTACGCTTTTGATGGAACCAGTTGGATCGAAAAAGAGCCTTTAGCAGATCGTGATGATGACGACTATACGTATGATCTTACACGATTAAGTCCCTCTGCATTTGTTCTCAACGGAACAGCATTTATCGCCGGTGGCTTATCAAGCTACAGTGGCTCCCCAACTTCTACAACCTGGCGTTATGTAGAATCTGGCGACTATTGGGAAGACCACCAAAACTTTGCAGGATCGTCGAGACATCAAGCGGTCACCTTCGTACATGGCGACGTTGCATATGTTGCAACCGGCCGAAGCGGAACATCTCCTTTCTATGATACATGGAAATTCTCGCCAAACCCTTGGTAAGACATAAAAATTAATATAAGCAAAGCCCGTGTCCCCTTCTACACGGGCTTTTTTATTTACAACCTTTAATACATTAGCTATTTTAAATCTTTCCAAATTAATATTATGCCAGCATAGTATTAGTTTGTATATTTATATTTGTTAAAAACCAGCAAACATAGTTATGATAGGTCAATTTATCTTTTTAACGCTGTTCGTTTTGTCTCTCTTATTCTTTTTAAGGAATGCGAGGCGCATTTTCCGAAACATACAATTGGGAAAAAAAGAAAATAGAGGGGGAAGCAAATCAGAACGTATTAAACAGATGCTTCTAATCGCTTTCGGACAGAAAAAAATGTTTAAAAAACCAATTCCAGCAGTCCTACATTTATTTGTTTACTTGGGTTTCTGCATCATAAATTTGGAGATGTTGGAAATTGTTATTGACGGCATCTTCGGTACGCACCGAATATTTTCATTTATAGGCCCTATTTACAACGCACTCATATACACATTTGAATTCTTGGCTTTTTTTGTTTTGATAGGCTGTATTCTATTCTTAATAAGAAGGAATGTTCTCCAGATATACCGATTAAATGGGAAGGAATTAGTGAAATGGCCAAAAACAGACGCGAATATCATATTAATTACAGAAATTCTACTCATGAGTGCTTTCCTATTAATGAACGGAGCAGATTTCAACCTTCAGCAATTGGGACACGATCCATACCTTAAAGCGGGTTCGTTCCCCATCAGTCAATATGTAAGTACTATACTTCCTAATGATATCAGTATTCTTACATACATAGAACGATTCTGTTGGTGGTTCCACATCGTTGGTGTCTTACTTTTTCTGAATTATTTACCTTTTTCGAAACATCTACATATTGTACTCGCGTTTCCAAATGCATACTTCAGTAATCTGGAGCCCAAGGGAAAATTTCAGAATATGGCAACGGTGACAGCCGAAGTGCGCTATATGTTAAACCCATCTTCTCCCGCTCCAAGCGAATCAATCTCTCGATTTGGGGTAAAAGATGTCACAGATTTAACCTGGAAAAACCTATTGGATGCCTATTCCTGTACAGAATGTGGTCGCTGCACTGCAGCCTGTCCCGCAAACATTACGGGAAAACGTCTTTCACCACGAAAAATTATGATGGATACTAGAGACCGATTAGAGGAAGTAGGACGTATCCTAGATAAACAAGGGACAATGATCGATGATAATAAATCGCTTTTCGAGTCTTACGTTAGTGAAGAAGAGATTTGGGCCTGCACAACCTGTAATGCCTGTGTAGAGCAGTGTCCTATCAATATCAATCCATTAGAAATAATTATGGGGCTTCGGCAATATGCTGTTATGGAAAACTCCCAAGCGCCTGCTAGTATAAATGCTATGTTCAACAATTTAGAAAACAACGGTGCCCCTTGGAAATATGCTCAAGCAGATCGCGCAAATTGGAGAAACGTTTAATTCAGAAATAATAATAAGAAATGGAAACAAACCATCAAATCCCAACTGTAGCAGAAATGCTCGCTGAAGGAAACATACCTGACTTATTATTTTGGGTTGGTTGTGCGGGAAGTTTTGATGAACGCGCTCAGCGAATCACAAAAAGTATTTGCAAAATACTACGGTATGCTGGGATAAAATACGCCATACTAGGAGTAGAAGAAACTTGTACAGGAGATCCTGCGAAAAGAGCCGGCAACGAGTTTCTTTTTCAAATGCAAGCTATGACCACTATTCAGGTTTTGGATAGTTATGAAATCAAAAAGATAGTAACAGCCTGCCCGCATTGCTTTAATACTTTGAGAAATGAATATCCTAGTTTAGGGGGATACTACGAGGTTATTCATCACACGCAATTAATTCAGTCGCTAATTGATGAAGGCAAGTTAAAACCATTAGATAATCACGAATTTAAAGGTAAACGTATTACCTATCATGACCCTTGCTATTTGGGACGTGCTAATGAGGTGTACGAGGCGCCTAGAGAAATTTTAGAGCAACTAGATGCGGATCTTGTGGAACTGAAACGCTGTAAGAGCAATGGATTATGTTGTGGAGCTGGCGGGGCACAAATGTTTAAAGAACCTGAGCAAGGAAATAAAGATATCAATATAGCCCGAACTGAAGAAATTATTCATTCCAAAGCGTCTCTCGTTGCATCAGCGTGTCCTTTCTGTATGACAATGTTAAGAGATGGTATTAAATTGAAAGAAAAAGAGGATAGCATTCAAATTCTTGACATCGCAGAAATCACCGTAAAGTCAAATGGAATCTAAAAGAAAAGACTATCTGTAAAGAGATAGTCTTTTCTTTTTTGTGCCCAGGAGCAGATTCGAACTGCCACGCCCATAAGGCGCCACCCCCTCAAGATGGTGCGTCTACCAATTTCGCCACCTGGGCTCAGCGAGAGCAAAAATAATGCTTTTTATCAGATTTAGAAATATTTTTATCAATTTCTATCCCTATTTCTGTAAGTTACTGTCAATCAAACTCTGAATAATTCCATCCACTAATCCGACGCGTGGAGCGACAATATTTTTGAGATGTCCAACTTTCATAATAGTGAGAAAGATCTCTGCCGCAGGTATGATAACGTCCGCACGATCTTGCTTTAATCCTAATACATGAATCCGATCTTTCAACGAATAGGAGCTTAAATATTGATAAATAGCTTTAAGTTTTGCATAAGACATCGGTTTGTCCATTTTCTCATTTGCGATGCGAGAAAGTTTATTGATATTTCCACCGGTACCTATACCATAGATATTTTTATAGATCTTTGTATTTTCTCTAACCCAGCGCTTCATTTCATCCCAAGTTTCCGGATTATCTTGATTATCCAAGATTCTAATCGTACCTAAATTAAAGGATTTAGAAGCGACTAACTGAGCATTTGCAAATAGAGAAATCTCTGTACTCCCTCCGCCCACATCAATATATAGATAAACTTTATTCTTATCCATACTATCTTGCAGATTACTACTGTAAATTATTGCAGCTTCTTTTGCTCCGTCGATAATCTCAATATCAATCCCCACCTTACTACATGCTTTTACTATATCGGCACCGTTGTCTGCATCCCGCATAGCAGAAGTAGCACATGCCCGATATTCACTTACACGGTAAACATCCATCAGATTGCGGAATGCTTGCATCGTTTTAACCATATTCTCAAACTTTGATGTAGAAATATGTTGATGTATAAAAGCGTCATCGCCTAGACGTAAAGGTACGCGAATAAGAGCTTCCTTAGTAAACTGAACAGGATTTCCCTCTTGATTGATTTCCGCAATTAATAATCTAACTGCATTGGATCCGATATCTATAGCGCCGTATCTCACAGAAAATGGGGTTTAAAATGTATTAAATTAAATCTTACAATAATAACAAATCGAATATTAATATAATGTTAAGTTGTACAATAATTTAACCAATAAAAAAAGGAATGTATTATATACATTCCTTTTTTTATCGTTATATCGTCTCTCGATTAATGGTGACCGTGAGCGTCTTCTTTGCCACCTGCTAATTTAAACAGTTCAGCTACTTTTTCCAAATTTTCAGAAGCAAATGCACGTAAATCGGTATTTGTATTTCTGCTCAATCGCTCTAACTGATCTTTGATTATTGCAGATTCATGTTGTACATGATGCACATAGCCTCCGTGATTAGCATGATCATCGCTATGAACATGAGTGGCAGCATGTGCCGTTGAATCTGAAGAATGTTCTTGTACATGACTGTGAGCAACGTTATGTTCTTCAGTAGGCGCCACAAACACTTTCCCTCCTTTTATAGGAAAATCTACATGACTCAAAGTCGCCAAGCTATCTAAAGTAGGAACAATAGATGCATAGACCTCTTTAACCTTCGCTGCCAATTGTTTTTCCTGAGCAGAAGCTGAATGCTCCTCCACATAAGAGGCATAATCTAATTCATAAACAGCCTTTGCTCCAACAAGCTGAAAGAAGTTAAATGCATCTCCATCCGCCAAGCTTGTATGGGTATACTTTAATTGATTTTCACTCGCGGTCTTATTAGGGTTACAAGACACCAATAAAGCGCTAGCACACACGCCCGCAACAAATAAAGTGTTTAATTTCATCTCTTTTGTATTTATGCTACAAAAATAAAAAAATAATCGACTTTCCTATTTAAAATAAACAATTTACGCCAAATTACGACCCGCATTTACCACTCCATATATGGTCCGTGCAATCAATTTTCTGTAAACAGCCTCCTTCTCCTCAGATAACTCCTTATCCCGAATTGTACGGATAGCATAATGCTGAATCGTCAGTAAAGGCAATATGATTTTTTCCCTAGCTAAAATAGAAGCACGCTCTATAGGATAATCTTCCATAAGAACCGATGAATTACTTAATTTTAGGATATACTTTTTGGTTAATTCATACTCTGTTTTCAGCATCATCCAGAAATCACCAAATGTTTTATCATATTGCATATAAGCCGTAACGTGAAAGTTTGACTTTGTCATAGACATCATACAATTATCAATGATGGTTTTAAACATTCCAGAGCTCTGGTATAAATTCTTAACATAAGACCACAAATTATTCTCTTCAGCCCATTGTAAAGCGGTACCCACACCAAAAAATCCAGGGATATTTTGTTTCAGCTGACTCCAGGAAGTTACAAAGCTAATGGCACGCAAATCTTCTAAACGTAATTCCTTTCCTGAGTTTCGTTTAACAGGTCGGCTACTTATGTTAACTTCAGAAAGTTGTTTTAACGGACTCAATGTTTCCAAATACTTCAAGAAAAGCGGGTGTTTCCGTAAGGACATAAATTTTGCATGGCTCTCATGCGCCATTTGGTCGATAACCTCTTTTTGTTTTGTAGTTAACGTATCACCATCTTTTTGCTGCAATTCAGAAATAATACCCGCCTGTAACAATAATTCAATATTGTGTTGCGCGGTCTCCAGCGATCCATATTGACTACTGATTGTCTGCCCCTGAATGGTTAACTGTATATGCTCATTTGCGATTTCTTTTCCCATGGAAGCATAAAAACGTTGGGTTTTACCTCCTCCTCGTGCCGGAGGCCCACCTCGTCCATCAAAAAATACGAGATCCACATCAAACTCCCTAGCAATTGCTGTAAGCTCAATTTTAGCTTTATATATAGACCAATTAGCCATGAGATAGCCACCATCTTTTGTGCTATCCGAGAAACCTAACATAATGGTCTGTTTATTACCACGTTGTTTAATATGTCTCGCATAGCCATCATTCGAATACAAGCTACGCATCACATCTGCAGCACGAGACAAGTCATCCACCGTTTCAAACAATGGAACGAAATCAATAGTTAAATTGTCTTTTTTCCATCCTGTCCACAGAAATAGCTGCATTAGTCCCAAAATGTCAGAAGCCTGTTGGCAATTACTGATAATAAAACGTTGTGCGGCACGTTCGCTTCCACTTCGCTGTATATCTTTCAGTAAATCGATTACTTGCAAAGTATCCTGTATTAAAGGATCTACTTGAGCATCAACACCTAAATGCAATTCTGAAAAGGTAATATTTTTTTCTTTGTTTTGTTCAGAGTCTACAATATCCTCTAATTTAATGCCTGTCTCGGGATTATTTTCTAACAGATAATTGAATGTTTTACGTAGAATCCCACTATCTTGACGAATATCTAATGTTGTAAAATAACAACCAAATGTTATAACCTTACGTATTAAATCTTCGACTAACTCGACAAACAATCCATTATGTCTACTGTTTAACACATCTTTCACCGCATTTAGATTCTCTAAAATTATAGCGGTATCGTCCGTCGGATGTTCTACAGGATTAAAGCTGTTTTCATAAAATATATCCTGTAGTATGTCTAAGTACTCTTCAACTCCTCGGAAAGTAATGCGCCGTTTTACGATGCGAAAATCTCGATAATAACAACGGAATAAAATTGTCCTTAACATATTTGCAACTTTACGTGTGCTTTCCGCAGTTACATTAGGGTTACCGTCTCTATCCCCTCCAGGCCAAAATCCCAATTCGATCAGTTGCTTGACATCTTCAATAGGGACTTCCAACTCACTATCAATCTTTGACTGTATTTCAGATGCTACTTTATAAAATACATTCTCCAGAAACCAAGCTAAACTAGCTGCTTCATCAACAGGAGTAGGTTTCTCTTTATTAATAAATGGCGTTTTCCCGAGTTGTTGCAACAAGGACTGTATATTCGGCACATCATTTTGCTTCAACGCCTCAATTAAATCGGTAATAATAGCTAAAACGGGGCCAGGGTAGAATTGAGTTGGGTGAGCCGTTAACACCAGCCTGACAGAAAAGTCCCTCAACTTATTCACGATCTGTTTCTTCAACTCAGGATCCTCTTGTGTACGCTGAAAAAGTCCTTGCAAAATCCCTGACTCATCATTCCGCCCTACAGCGTGAAATGCAGAATCTTCTACAGCATCAAACAAAACAACTTGACGTTCAATATATTGAACAATACGAAAAAGAAAATCAATACGATCTTCTTCTTGGACATATTGCTCATACTGTCCAAAAAAACTTTCGATAATATCTTCTGGAGCTAAATGCTCATCTACTCCCTTTTCGCAATGTGTGGAAAAGAAAGGAAGTATCGTCCCTGTATGTTTCACCCGTTGAAAAGGCAAGGTTAAGAACAGGCTTTTGTATAAATCAAAGCGTGTTAGTACTTCGTTGTGAAAAACAGATTGTTTTTGACTTATCTTCATGCTTAAAATTATGGAATAACATAGATTCGAGTAAAAATTCGAATCGGCCTAAATTATATAATATTATCAAAAAAAACAACTTTAATATATAAAATAAATATTAATAAACGGTTTTTTTTATAAAAAACTCAAAACAAAGAGAGAATTAATAAACGGTATTTATCTGGGACAGGAACATTCATTTACAACAGCCATCTCAATCACAAAATGGAATCAACACAAGATACAAAATGTTTCTTTCATTTATGGATACCCCGACAACTTTGCAAGAAAGAACCGCTAAAAAACTAATTCCATGTTAGTCTGTATAGTATGAGATTAACCAGCATGACGAACAAACCAGCATCATTCTCGACGGGAGCTAAAGCTTAATAAATTCGTGTTTATACTAAGCCGATCATATTGCATATAAAAGTGAATTTATTTAGGTTTGTAGACAGTTAGCATAAGTAATTGCCGAAACGGAAATCAATCTATATTTTCATGGAAAAGACTAAAGAGATAAGTAATTTCTTTTATGGACAATACTTCTCAGAAGGATTAAAGATAACAATAGGCTGCATTGTGCCTGTACTTGTTTCAGCAACCTTAGGTCACTTTGAAATTGGCACATTAATTTCATTAGGAGCGCTGCTTGTAGGACTTTCAGATACGCCAGGAGCACCGTCCCATCGCCGCTTAGGTATGCTTTCCACAGCGATCCTCTGCATGATTACTTATGTAATCATTATCCACGTTAATTTCTCTATCACCTTAACAACCGTAGTTATTGCAGCGTTGAGTTTCCTATTCGCAATGTTCGCTATTTTCAATGCAAGAGCTGCCACCGTGGGATCGATGTGTACCTTGATGATGCTATTTAATGTACGTCATGAATTACTAGACACGGAAAGGTGGCTTTATCTTCTCTGCATCGCAACAGGCGGAGCCTGGTATATGTTAATCAGCATGTCCATTTTACGTGTCCGGCCATATAGAATAGCACAACAAGAACTATCGGAATCCATTCGCCAAGTTGCGGATTACATCAGATTAAAAGCGAATTTTTACGACCCAAAAATAGATATTGACAATAACTATCTGAAACTTATCGAAAAACAAATTGAGGTTCATAAACATCAAGAACTTGTCCGGGATATACTGTTTCAAAGTAAACGTTCCATTAAAGATACAACAAAGATCGGGCGCTTTTTAACGCTCATTTTCTCAGACATTGTCGACCTATTTGAGCAGAGCATGACGACACAGTATGATTACAATGCCATTAAGACAACATACGGTCAACATGGGGTATTAATGCCTTTTAAACATGTGCTCATCAAACTCACTCATGAGATGGATAACATGGCGTACGCGATTAATGCAAACAAAATGCCTAAGCCTATTTATCAATTTGAACATGACATCGAGCGATTGAGAGAGGCTGTTGACAAACTGGATAAGAAAAAAGTAAATACAATTCCTTTAAAAAAGATTATAATCAACATCCGCAGTATTGTTCGATATATAGAAAACATCTATAGTTACAGTTCTTCAAAAATAACCGAAATACCCAAGGAAGAAATTGACTCTGCCTCTCAATTTATAACACGAGATCAAATCGACTGGAAAAAATTCAGGAGCAACCTTAGTTTAGATTCTTCAGTATTCCGGCATGCCTTACGTATGTCAATTGTACTATCTGGCACTTATTTGATCCTTAGTTTAATCAGTTTCAATGCAAATGGAATCTACTGGACGTTATTGACTATTATGGTTATTCTGAAACCAGGCTTTGGACTGACTCAAGAGCGAAATCTCCAACGTTTGATCGGCACTGTCATTGGAGGTGTTATAGGAGCCACGATTGTGTTCACCATTCATGACCCCTCCATCCGGTTTGTTTTACTTATTTTCTTTTTCCTGACAGCATATAGTCTATTCCGGGTAAACTATATCATAGCCGTCATGTTTATGACGCCATACGTTCTGATAATGTTAAGCTTCCATGGAATGAATACGATAGAAATGGCAAAAGAGCGAATCTTTGATACCTTTCTCGGGGGCGTCATTGCATTTTTATCCAACTATATCATTTTTCCAAATTGGGAAAGTGTACAATTCAGAGGAAACATGCGAAACCTATTGATTGCAAACTACAACTATGTTGCCCAAGCGATTAAGGTTTTGGATGGCGAAAATTTATCTATTACAGCATATAAACTCAAAAGAAAAGAAGTCTATATCGCTTCCGCAAACATGGGGTCGACATTTCAACGTATGCTTACTGAACCAAAATGGAGGCAAAAATACACAAAAGAGATCAACCGCTTCGTCATTCTAAATCATATTCTTTCCTCTTATTCCGCTAATCTGTTAACTCAAGTTAATCAAGCAGATATAAAGACATTTAACAAAGAACATGTAAAGCTCTTAAAACGAATTTTATCAGAGTTAGAAAAAGCTATAACGCTACTTCCTCAACTCGCTGACGAAGAAATTCATTTTAAAATTAATGAAGATTTCCCCTCATTACACGACCCTATTGAAAGTGAAGAAGAAAGCAAATTAATTACAGAACAATTACTTTTTTTGAGCAAAATTTCAGGAGATTTACACCGGGTAACACAAGAACTCATGGTTCGCTCTCAAGAAGTTGAGAAAAATGAAAAAATGAAATTAATCGATGGATAATTATTTTGATGTACTAATTATAGGCGCTGGCCCAATTGGTCTAGCATGTGGAATTGAAGCTCAACAACAAGGGTTATCCCATATTATTTTAGAGAAAGGCTGCTTAGTAAACTCTCTCTATAATTATCCGATCAACATGACATTCTTTTCTTCTTCAGAACGTCTAGAAATAGGAAATACGCCCTTCGTCACGACCCTTCCAAAACCAAAACGAGCTGAAGCACTTGAGTACTATAGACGTATCAACGATAAATTCAAACTCAACACAAAATTATTCGAAGAAGTTTTATCTGTAGAGAAAAATGAACAGTTGTTTTCTATAAAATCTTCAAAAAAAGCATACTTTGCAAAATCTGTTATTGTCGCAACAGGATTTTATGATATCCCCATGCTCTTAAATATACCTGGAGAAAATCTCGACAAGGTATCTCACTATTATAAAGATCCACATTATTACGCAAACCAACATGTATTGGTGATTGGAGCCAGTAATTCATCCGTTGACGCCGCCCTAGAAACATACAGAAAAGGAGCAAAAGTGACCATGGTTGTAAGAAGCAACGAGATAAGTCCTCGCGTAAAATATTGGGTAAAACCAGACATTGAAAACCGGATCGCTTTTAAGGAAATCGACATTCACTACCTTAGTACATTAAGCGAAATTGGCGAGGATTATGCTATCTTAAACACTCCCGCAGGACAAAAAAAAATAAAGAATGACTTTGTTCTTGCACTAACAGGATACCGCCCAAACTTCGACTTTCTAAAGAAAATTGGCATCCACATCCCCGATCAAGCACCAATGATACCAACGCATGATCCCGAAACAATGGAAACAAATATAGAAGGACTCTACCTAGCTGGCGTTGTCTGTGGTGGATTAAACACCCATCTTTGGTTTATCGAGAACTCTAGAGTACATGCGGAGATAATCTTAAATCACATCCTTGGAAGAACAGCTTAGACTAAGCTCGTAATCCCCGAAGAAAAATACGAACCATTTTCTTTTGCTTAGCCAAAATAAGCTCAAATTCTTCTGGGGTTGGAAAGAGACAGTCGTTCAAATCCTTACTCAAAATGCCTGTACGCATTCCCATTAAAGAAAACAAAATCAACTCAGCTGTCTCACCAATATCATCAACACGAATTTCGTCATTTTTAACGCCAACTTCTAAGATACGACAAAACTGATCACGTACTCGTCCAAAAAATGGTTCCAAATTTTTACCCATTTCTCGCGGATTTTGAAGAAATAACGAAGAAGAATATTCAAAGAGATTGTAGTTCTCTCGCATCGTTTCCATCCGGCTGTCTATAGCAAACATAATCGCATTTTCGACACTTGAAGCCTTTCCAACATAAGCGTCGACTTTGTTTATCATTTCATTTACCACATATTCCATGACAGCTTTATATAAGCTGTGTTTGTCCGGAAAGTAATAATATAATAATGCTTTAGAAAATGCCAAGTCTTTCGCTATTTCGGCCATGGTAGTCTTTGCCATTCCAAAATGAGCAAAACGCCGTTTAGCAACCTCCAAGATCTTAGCTCTTTTTATATCTACATTTTTGGACATGATAAATTATTCCTTAAATAAATGTGTTAATAGTATCTTTACATCAAAATATAAAATTAATTCTTTTTTTCTGAATTTTTAAAAGAATTAGTCAAAAGAAAAATGACAAACGACATCCAATATAATATTTCTTTAAGACCATACAACACATTCGCTGTAAATGCTTATTGCAAAGAATTCATCAAAATAGATCAAGAAACACAACTTCCCTATCTATTTAAAGATCTCTTCTTTAGCCGCAATTTTTTTGTCATCGGCGGAGGGAGTAATGTACTTTTTACAAAGGACTACGATGGCCTTATTATATTGATGGCAAACAAGGGTATCCAACATTTTATAGAAGGAAATTACATTTATGTAACAGCGAAAGCTGGGGAGATATGGAACGACCTCGTTTGGTATTGTATAGATCATGATTTTGCCGGTCTAGAAAACATGGCTTTAATTCCAGGTACAGTAGGCGCCTCTCCTGTGCAAAACATTGGAGCTTACGGTACAGAACTGATGCATGTTTTCCATTCCTGTCAAGCATTTGACACCCTGACAGGAGAATTCACAACTTTCAAAAATTCGGATTGCAAATTCACATATCGTGATAGCATTTTTAAATCTGAGCATAAAGGTCGTTTCATTATTACCTCGGTAACCTATAAACTCGGTCTTAAACAAAAAATAAATACCACTTACGGATCAATAAATAACGAGCTGTCAAACAGAAAAATAGCAAATCCAGGTATTCGGGATGTCGCAGAAGTTGTTTCTGCTATTCGTGTAGAAAAATTACCCGATCCTTCTACTATTGGTAATGCTGGCAGTTTTTTTAAAAACCCAATTATCGACATTAAAGAATTTAAAATTCTGCAAGAGCAACACAGCAGCATAGTTTATTTTCCTGTAAATGACCAACAGGTAAAACTCGCGGCAGGATGGCTCATAGAAACCTGTGGTTGGAAAGGTAAGGTAGATGGAAATGTAGCTGTATGGAAGAACCAAGCACTAGTTATTACCAATCCAGGCAGCGCTTCTGGTCTAGAAATTTATACGACATCGTCCAAAATAATAAACGACGTGTATAAAAAATTTGGAATTGTATTAGAACGGGAAGTTAATATCTTATAAAAGTTTTCAACAATTGTCAAATATTTTTGTTGAAAAACAACCATTTACACAATCTAATTAATTATCAGAAGGTTATTTGAACTAAACAAGTTCACTTTTAATTGAAATTTAACCTTAATTTCAATTAGACTTAATGGATTAAAAAAAGTTTAGCACGGCATTTGTAGTTTTATACCAAACCGTATTTCATGGTAAATGAACTACACCAAAAAAAGCAGGAGGAACACCAGTTTTTTCGCTCATTGTAAACTTTTAAATCCAATCTAGTATGAACAAGTTAGAATTCAACACTTTGGTAATACAGCAAGCTGATTCACTCAAAGCGTACGCAAAGAATTTCACTAGAGATCAGGATGACGCAAATGATTTAGTGCAGGATACTCTATTGAAAGCAGTGACTTATTTTAACAATTTTAAGGAGGGCACAAATCTAAAAGGATGGCTATATACCATCATGAAAAACACATTCATCAACAACTACCGTAGAGTTGTCAAAACCAATTCTTTCATTACGAAAGAAGAAGAAATTACGAATGCAAATTTGGTCATTTCAGCACCAAGTAATTATGGCGAAAATAAATTTGTGATGGAGGACATCAACCACGCGCTATCCAATTTATCAGAAGATTACTATGTACCTTTTACTATGTATTTTGAGGGATATAAGTATCATGAAATTTCAGACTATCTTCATATTCCTATTGGCACTGTAAAAACGAGAATTCACGTAGCGAGAAAAGCCATGAAAAAGACACTTCACGCTTATAAATTTGGAGATTAAGTCTATATTTGGGTTCAAGAAAAAATAATGGACAACATTCCAAATTATTCCAAATCACAACTTGCATTAAGAAATGGACAGGATAAACCAGAAATATGGGTCAGTTATAAAGGCCTAATTTATGACGTAACGAAAAGCAGGTTGTGGAGAGATGGCAAACACTATGAACACTGGGCAGGTCAAGATTTAACAGAAGAACTCAAAAGTGCTCCACATTCAGAAGCTGCATTTGAACGCTTTGAAGTAATAGGAAAACTCATTTGAGATTAGCGAATTATTCGCTAATCTCAAATTTTGATAAGGTCACAAATCTTTGTATCCGTTGTTCAATATCAGCTTGTGATAAGTTTTGTAATTGTTCAGTTCCAAATTTTTCAACGCAATAAGAAGCCAATGCCGATCCGTATATAATTGCATTCTTCATATTAGCAAAATTAATCGACTTAACTTTAGCCAAATACCCTATAAAGCCACCTGCAAACGCATCACCTGCACCGGTAGGATCAAAAACATCTGCCAAAGGTAATGCTGGAGCTGAGAAAATCTGCCCGTCGCCGAAAAGCAAAGCGCCATGTTCTCCCTTTTTTATGATCAAATATCTTGGTCCCATTGTCAAAATTACCTCTGCTGCCTTCACCAATGAATACTCACCAGACAACTGGCGTGCCTCTGCATCATTAATCGTCAAGACATCAACCTTTTTCAGAACAGTTTTCAGATCGTCCAACGCTACATCCATCCAAAAATTCATCGTATCCAAAACAACCAGCTTAGGCTTGTTCTCAAGACGGCTCAGCGTATCCATTTGCACCTGAGGTGTTAAGTTACCTAACAGCAAATATTCACAATCTTGATAAGAAACAGGAACCTTTGGATCGAACTCTGCCAAGACATTTAACTCGGTAATAAGTGTATCCCGACTATTCATGTCATTATGATACTTACCCGACCAAAAGAAAGATTTTCCTCCAGCAACAATTTCTACCCCCTCTACATCTATACCTTTAGAGGTCAAGATGCCGATATTATCCTCTCCAAAGTCCTCACCAATTACACTAATTAATTTCACTTTATCATAGAGATAAGAAGCAGCCAAACCAGCAAACGTAGCAGCACCACCAACAATTTTATCTGTTTTACCAAATGGGGTCTCAATCGCGTCAAACGCTACAGTACCAACAATTACTAAACTCATATCGTTAGATTTTTGACAAAAAAAAACCGGCTTATTAGCCGGCTAAATTAGCTCCTGAAGCTGGGCTCGAACCAGCGACCCTCTGATTAACAGTCAGATGCTCTAACCTGCTGAGCTATTCAGGAATCTCGATCTTTCTAAAAGAATACCCCTTTTTCGAAAGTGATACAAAGATAGAACTTTGATTTTTATTTTCAAAATAATTTTAAAAAATATATTCCCCAACTCCTTCAAGCAAAAAATGAAATCGGAAGAACAAAAAAAACGTCCACTCTTTTTATTGAGTGGACGTTGCTCCTGAAGCTGGGCTCGAACCAGCGACCCTCTGATTAACAGTCAGATGCTCTAACCTGCTGAGCTATTCAGGAATTTATCCATCGTTTCCCTTTCGGTGATGCAATTATCGGAAGTTTTAATGAACTCTGCAAATAATTAGAAACATAAAAATACAATCTCCTCTATTCCAGCTTCTTTTTTTTATTGAACCACACCTCCCAAAATCAAGGTTGCTATCGTAAAGTAAATAATCAATCCTGTCACGTCAACTAAAGTCGAAACAAACGGAGCTGATGAACTAGCGGGATCTGCTCCAAATCGTCTTAATACGAAAGGTAACATAGAGCCAATCAAGGATCCCCACAACACGACACCGACCAATGAAAAGGCAATAGCAAAAGCGTATAATGTCCAAGCGTCACCATACATCCCAGAAAAAGCTTGGTCTACAGAAATCCGAACAAAGCCCAACGTTCCTAGTATCAATCCCAATAACAATCCAGAAAGAATCTCCCGCCGCATAACTCGCCACCAATCTCGCAAGGTAACCTCTCCCATAGCCATTGCTTGAATAATCAAGGTTGAAGCTTGCGATCCGCTGTTCCCCCCACTAGACATAATCACAGGCATTAATAAGACTAAAATAGTAGTAAGCCTATCTTCATAGTACTTCAAAACATTAAATGTCAACAGCTGTCCCAAAAAGAGTACGATCAACCATCCACCGCGTTTTTTCACAAGATGAAGTATCGAAACATCCAAGTAAGGCTCATCCAAAGCCTCTGTTCCCCCTATCCGTTGCATATCCTCCGTATACTCTTCATTTGCTACCCAAAGAATGTCATCAATAGTCACAATCCCCAACATAATATCTTGCTCATCCACAACAGGAAGAGCCACCCTATTGTTCATACGAAAGATATTAACCGCCTCTTCTTGCGGGTCATTTGCATGCAATGAAATGAGTCTATTGTCGATAAGGTCTTCAACTTTAGTATCCGGATCCGAGATAAGAATATCACGTATTTTAATATCATCCACTAAACGGCCATCACTGTCGATCACATAAAGAACATCAATCGTCTCCGAAGCATTTCCATAACGCCTAATATGATCTAAAATACGTGTAATGTTCCAGTGCGGCTTTACTGTAATGTAATCGGGAGTCATTAAGCGGCCTACACTATCTTCAGGATATCCAAGCAGCGATAAAGCTTCTTTTCGCTCCTCCGGGGAAAGCATAATAATAAGATGCTTAACAACATCCCCCTTTAACTCGCTAAAAAATGATGTACGATCATCTGGAGGCATCTCATTAATCAGTTCCCGTATTTTATTCGCAGGTAACTTCTTAAAAATACGCTCTTGCGTAGGGAAATCTAAAATACTAAATACATGAACGGCCCGATTGATATTTAGCGTCTCCATAAAGAGAGAAGCATGCTCTGGAAGTTCATCAATAAGCTCTTCGACGTCGGAAATGTTTTGCTCGTTCAGAAAATTCTGAAGTGAAGAAATATCATTAGATTCTATCCATTTCTCAACAAGCTCTACTTGCATTTCTAATTCTTCCATAACATGACATTTTTTATCCTACATTGGTTTTTTCTATTTGGAGCAAAAGTCGACTTTTTACTTCGAAATAACTAATTAATTTTTTGGACCACCGATAGACCATAAAAGGCCTCTTCCAAAAATTTTATGCTAATCATCCCAGCTAAGCCCGACCGGTCTTCCAACCACACATGAATAAAGCCGATGTTAATCCCATGCCTCTCGATAAAATAACCAACCTACGATTAGTCGCCCTCGTTAAAATGCCATTGAAAAACTATACTTTATATTGCCTAAAGAACAAACTTTAAAGCGAGTTCCCTTAAGAAATCCCAACACAAAATAAGTAGAAGCCAACATTTTTTTTAACTTCGTGATACATCTTAAAAATCAACACTTTCGCATGCAAATTCGCTGCTTACAAAAAATAAAACAACACGCAGAATAGAAAACTACAAAGAATAGCAAACCATCACCAATAAGATTACAACAATGAATAAAATACTGGCTATCACCTTCATGGCACTGTTACTATCGATCATGATCCCTTATAAATCCAATAGCCAAATAATCGATAATGAACAAGCTCATTCTAATATAAAATGGAGACAGATCGACACGGAACATTATCGTCTTCTTTTTCCCCAGACGTTCGAGCAAGCGGCTAAAAAACTAGCTACAGAACTTCCTTACCTGAGAAGGTATAGCAGCAATAGCCTTTCTATTTCCCCAAGAAAAATCACCTTAATTTTACAAGGAAATCATATCAGTCAAAATGGATACGTTCAACTTGCACCTCGAAAATCAGAATTTTATCCCGTACCATCATCCACAGCAGATAACCAAGAGTGGCTTCCGAATTTGGCATTGCACGAACTTCGCCATGTTTCCCAATTCGATAAATTGACAGGTAGAATAAGAGGACCTTTTTTCGAACAATTAGCATTAGCTTTATACGGCCTAAACTTACCTGCCTGGTATTTTGAGGGCGATGCAGTGCAAGTGGAAACACTATATAGTTCCGGAGGACGTGGAAGACTGCCATCATGGGATATGCCCTTACGAGCAAACATATTATCGGGTCGAGAATATAGCTTCAACAAGTATGTCCTCGGATCGTTTAAGGACAACGTCCCCAGTCACTATACCATCGGTTTTTTCATGAACACCTACCTAACCAACAACTTTGGTTTAGAAAGTCATCAAAAGATCTTAGAAGATATGCATACGAAACTTCTAAGACCATTTAATTTTAGACAAGCGGTTAAACATGTTGCCGGCATTAAACCCAACAAGTTATTCAGCAATACAATTGAAGAATTGCATCAAAAATGGCAACGAGAACTGACAGACTCATCCGTTACAGCGATAGAAACACCTAAAAGCAATTTTCCAAGTGACTATTTATTACCGCAAACTAACTATGAAAACAAATTGTTTGTACTGAAATCAAGCCCACAATCTGTCAACGAAATTGTCTATTTGGACAGCAATACGAAAGAACATCATATAATAAAGACAGGCATCCAGATTACGCCATACTTTCATATGCGTGACGACTTGATTGTTTGGGACGAGTACCGAAAACACCCTCGCTTTGGAAAACAAACATATAACATCGTTCATACCTACAATGTAAAAACAAAAAAACTTAGAACTATCAGTAAAAAATCCAGATATTATTCTCCTGTCTTGCATCCTAACGAGAACGCTGTAGCTGTAGTTGAGGTCGATTTGGCTAATAAAAGCAAGCTACTTCTATTAAATTCAGACAACGGAAATATTATCGATAGCATTCATTGTCCAACAGAAGTCCATATACAACAACCAAAATTCAATATAGAAGGAGATAAGATCATCGCGATCGCAGTATCCCCCCAAGGAACAAACCTTATTGAATTTAATTTAAAAAATCATGCCTATCGCTACCTTCTACCCTGGGCTAACCAGCAATTAGAGCGACCATTCTATCATCGGCATCAGATCATCTTTAAAGCTCACTTTGATGGGGTAGATAACATATACGCTCTCGGGCAAGATAGTCTTATTTCGAAAATAACAACAAGTAAATTTGGTGCATTCAACCCCTTCGTTGACGCTAACGACACGTTATTTTTCAACGATTATCAATATAACGGCTACAAACTAGCAAAACAATCTTTAACAGCCATCTCAAAAAAAATACAGGTCGCACCTTCACCTTATATTCGTAAAACATTAGCACAAGTAGATTTCTCCGATGAGAAAAAAGCAACAATCGATTCAGTAGAAGTAAAAAAATACAGTTCAACTGCACATCTCTTTAATTTCCACAGCTTATCTATAAGCAGCACAAACTTTGAAAGCTTTGAAAATTACATGCCTGGACTATTTTGGTTATCAAACGATGTACTAAACACAACCCAAATAAAACTAGGTTATGAATTTGATACAGACATTTCGAAAAGTACTTATTCGGCAGAAGTAGCCTACAAAAGATACCTACCTGTCTTCACCATTAAATATGCAAACCGCGGTTTAGTTGGAAATGCAGTAAGCGGAAACAACAGCAATGAAATTACCATGTATGATTATAGAGATCATCATACCACAATGGATATTTCTATCCCACTGTCTGTTTACCGGAGAAACACCGTTTACAGCTATGGCGCAAACTTTGGCACATCTTATACTAAGCGATACAATGTAAGTTTACCATTAAAAAACTTTAACGACATTATCGCCTTTCCACTCAATTATCAACTATATCTGAACAAGAATAACATGCGGAGTAAAATGGATCTCGCACCAAGGTGGGGGCAAAATCTTAGCATAACTTATAGACACCTTCCATTTGAACAAGACCTAAGCGGACAAATATTGTCCGTAAGAACTAACTTTTATTTTCCTGGGATATGGATGAACCACAGCTTACAGCTACGTTTAGCTGCTCAAAAAAGTAGCGGTCGCTACGAAGGGTCATACGACATTCCTATGGTTTCCGCATGGGGTCATTTCCAGTCCCCTATCGTACACAACACCGCAATGATAAACTATAGACTTCCACTATTTTACCCCGATTGGAGTTTGGGAAATCTAGCATATATCAAACGCTTTCAAGGACTATTATTTTCCGACTTCCAAAATATCCATAAGAGTACTGCTCCTAAAAGTTTTGGTTTGGGTATTTCAGCAGACTTTAACGTTTTTAGATATATTCTTCCAGACATCAACGTCGCTGCAAAGCTCACTTACCTCAACGACAACACCACGGCACAAAACATCATTCCAACTTTTGGGTTAAGCTACTCCTACTAAATAAGAAGAGCCGCAATGTATTTTGCGGCTCTTTTTAAAATTTATCTACTTAAACGAGAATTTAGTCATTCAATGCTTGTACGCCTGGAAGAACTTTACCTTCCATATATTCTAGTAAAGCACCGCCTCCCGTACTAACATAACTTACATGCTCTGTCATACCAAACTTAGAAACCGCTGCAGCCGAATCTCCTCCACCAATCAAAGAAAATGCACCGCGCTCCGTAGCAGCAACAACCGCATCAGCGACAGCCTTGGTACCTTTCGCAAAGGTATCAAATTCAAATACTCCCATTGGACCATTCCAAAGTAAAGTTCTAGAAGCGCCTATTACCTCTGCAAAATGAACCGAAGAATCGGAACCAATATCTAAGCCTTCTTTATCTGCAGGAATCTCATCATTAGGACCATTGTATGTATTAGCATCATTTGAAAACTTATCCGCAATCTGTGCATCCGTAGGAAGCACAAGATTTACACCTTTTTCTTCTGCTTTTTTCACCAACTCGTTAGCAAGATCCAATTTATCCAATTCAACCAATGACTTTCCAATCTCGCCTCCACGCGCCTTAACAAAAGTATATGCCATACCTCCACCGATAACGAGATTATCTACCTTATCCAACAATGCTTCGATCAATTGAATCTTATCAGATACCTTAGCGCCACCCATTATAGCTGTAAAAGGTCTTTCAGGCTTATTAAGAACTTTCTCTGCATTATTTATTTCGGCAGCCAATAAATAACCAGCATATTTATTTCCTGTGAAAAAGTCTGCAACAATAGCCGTTGAGGCGTGCGCACGGTGTGCAGTACCAAAAGCATCATTTACATAAACATCTCCTAATTCGGCTAATTTTGATGCGAAATCACGATCACCTTTTTCTTCTTCTTTATAGAATCTCAAGTTTTCCAGCAGAAGAACCTCGCCAGCTTTTAAATCAGCCGCTTTGTCAATAGCTTCTTGTCCAATACAGTCGTTGGCAAATTGAACATCAACACCTAACACCGTAGATAGGTGTGCAACAATATGCTTTAAAGAATACTTATCCGTTGGTCCATCTTTAGGACGCCCTAAATGAGACATCAAAATCACAGAACCACCATCATTTAATATTTTTTTAATTGTAGGTGCTGCTCCCTGTATGCGGTTATCATCTGTTATATTAAAATTCTCATCAAAGGGCACATTGAAATCTACACGGATTAATGCTTTTTTACCCGAGAAATTTAAATCATCAATTGTTTTCATATACACGTTAAAATTTAAGTTGATCTTTATTATCAAGCCATAAATATAGAAAAAAGGAAGGAATTGAAAAAAAAGCCTTCCTTAATATTTTATCGGATTTCTACTAAATAAGGTATTCTCGCCTGTATACCCGACGATTTGACAACAGTACGCAATTGGTTAATGTACTGCCTGTAATCTCCCAGTTCGTCATCTAACATCCACATCTTTATCTTTTCCTTAGACGTACCCCAAATCGAAGCAAAAGGGTCTTTAACAGCTGGATAATACATTAACTTGTAATCCTTTAGTTTTGCTTTTGTTGCTGCAGCACGCACTGCGCGATCGAGGTCGCCCACCTTATCCACTAAACCATTTTCCAGCGCTTGACTTCCCGTCCACACACGACCTTGACCAATACTATCTACGGCTGCTATAGAAAGCTTCCTACCAGAAGAAACCTTTCCCATAAATGTCTCATAAACTCGATTGACCTCTGTCTGAATAATAGCTCGTTCCTCTCCTGTTAAAGGTCTATCTGGCGATGTCATCAAATCCGAAAAATGCCCTGTTTTAACCTCATCAATATGAACTCCAAGTTTATTGTTCAATAGCCCCTGAAAATTAGGGATCAAACCAAATACACCAATAGACCCTGTTAGCGTTTCTTCCTCTGCAAATATAGAATCAGCCAATGCCGATATATAATATCCTCCAGAAGCCGCATAATCTCCCATTGAAACAACGATAGGTTTAACTTTTTTCGTCAATTCTACCTCTCTAGCAATAATATCAGATGCCAATGCTGAACCTCCGGGCGAATTTACCCGAAGTACGACAGCCTTTACACGATCATCTTTCCTTAATTTACGCAATTCTCGAGAGAACTTATCGCCACCAATATTATCATCGTTTCCTTCGCCATCAACAATTTCACCATATGCGTACACTACGGCAATACGATCTCCCGTTTGTTCTTTGTTAACAGTTCCCACATAATCTAACAAGGAAACTGTCGGAATATCCTTTTTTTCATCGATATCAATACGTTTTTTCAGTTCTGTCAACAGCTCGTCTTTATATAACCTTCCATCTACGAATTTATATTTTACAGCATCTTCAGCGTTTCTAATCAAATACTGATCAGCAATATGTCGCAACGAATCAACTGAAATATTTCTAGCCTTAGCAATATTGCTTAAAAACGATCCATACATCCGCTGCAAATAAGAATTCATTTGTTCTCTATTTGCAGCACTCATCTCATTCAAAATAAAAGGTTCTATAGCCGACTTATACGTTCCCACCTTTACGACCTGCATTTCCACACCTAATTTATCCAACGCCTCTTTCATAAAAGCAACAGAAGAAGATAATCCCTTAAACTCCAATGATCCTTCTGGATTTAGATATATTTTATCTGCTACTGACGCCAGGTAGTAGGCTTTTTGTGTATAAGTATCACTATAAGCGACAATAAATTTCCCAGAACTCTTAAAATCCACCAATGCATCACGTATTTCCTTTAAGCTAGCCATACCTGTATTCACATAAGTAGGATTAAGATAGATTCCTTTTATACGATCATCCCCTTTTGCAGCTGCTATTCGCGACAAAATATCATTCAGTCCTAGAGACTTCATTTCTCCATATCCAGGGACATTCAAGCCTTCCAATGGATTTTCACTGGTACGCTCAGTAATTTCATGGTTCAAAGACACATATAAAATAGCCTTGGCTGGAACATCTGCATCCTTGCTACTTCCCATCTGTTCCACTGCATTTATTACAAAACCTACCAATAAAACAAGACAAAGGAAAACGACTATCCCTATCCCCGTAATAGTCGCCAAAACATATTTAAAAAATGATTTCATACATTGTAAACGTTTAAAGAACCTAATTTAATTGTTTCTTTTGAATAATTCGAAAATTAAACGGATATGATTTATCTTTAACCCATGAATACGGTATTTCTTCTCTTGGGGGCCAATCTAGGAGATCCCACAAGACAACTCACCAATGCAATCAAAGAAATTGAACAACGCGTAGGTCAGATTGAATCGCTATCGTCAATTTATGAGTCAAAAGCCTGGGGCGTTATAGATCAACCTAATTTTTTAAATCAGATCGCTGTGGTATTATCACCTCGAACTGCACTAGAGATTCTCGATGAAATCCAAGCCATAGAAAATGAGCTTGGCCGGGTACGCTTAGCAAAATGGGGCGCTAGGCTCATCGATATTGATATTCTATATTTCAACAATGAAAGCATCAACCATGAAAGATTGATCGTCCCCCACCCTTACTTACAAGACCGAAATTTCACATTAAAACCGCTAGTTGAATTGGCACCTCATTTTATACACCCTGTATTACAGAAAAGTAATCTCGCCTTACTAGAAATGACAGAAGACACACTTGATGTACATTTATACGAACCAAAATCATGACGGAAGACTTCCAATTCATTAACCCAACAAGCATTCAGGAAAACCTTATGTTTAATAATGACCTGATTAGACAGTTTCTTGCACTTTATCAAACGCAGATACCAATAGATTTTGAGGCTTTGAAAAAAGCTATCATTTCTAAAGATCACACAGAGATTACCAACAAAGCGCATCACATTAAACCGACTATGGAATATATAGGAGCTACAGTGCTGCGTCAGAACTTGCAAAGTCTCGAATCTGCAGGAAAACAGCAAATCGACATTTCTTGTATAGAACAGATGTTTGAGCAAATCGAACCAATGTTTGCCGTATTACTGAAAGAGATAGATGAATATCTCCAGTCCCTTTAATCTACAACAGAACCTCTAAAGTGTAAATATGAAAAAAGAAGATATCCAAGCAAGATCAGAGGCAATGCAGTAAACTGTAAACCTATGAGAAGAATCAAACTAACGATAACAAAAATATACTTATACTTATTTTCTTGCCATGCTAACGATGTCAGTTTCATACTAAATAAGCGAATTTCGGAAATCAGCAAAAAGCTCAACAAAGCAACAATTACAAGTAGAACTATAGGTTGTTTAATAAAAGGAAAGTCTACCGCTATAAAGGGGAGAGAAATAACGAAAAACGTATTCATCGGCGTGTTTACTCCTATAAAATCACTGCTTTGCCGTTCGTCCACATTAAACTTTGCGAGTCTCAGCGCCGAAAAAACGGTAACGACAAAGCCAAGAAAAGGTACGTAGCTAGAAGAAACAGAAGATTGCAATAACATAAACAACACCGCTCCAGGTAAAAAACCGAAGCTAACCATATCAGCTAAAGAATCCAGTTCTTTTCCAATTGTAGATTTCACGTGCAGCAATCGAGCAAGCATACCATCGAAAAAGTCGAATATGCCAGACACCAGCACGCAATAGAAAACAAACATATGTTCATTTTGTAATGCAAATAGAACGCCCAAGCAACCTGAAAAAAGATTAAGGCACGTTAAAGTATTCGGAATATGTTTTTTCATTTATAAAAAATAAGCCGTCTTTTCATCAAAGACGGCTTAAAAATATCAAATATTGATGGGATTACCCATTCATACTAATCAAAAACTCTTCATTAGACTTTGTACCACGCATTTGCGTTAATAAAAATTCCATAGCTTCTGTAGAGTTCATATCTGCTAAGTGGTTGCGCAATACCCACATCCGTTGTAAAGTATCTCTATCAACAAGTAAATCATCGCGACGAGTACTTGAAGCAGTAAGATCGATAGCAGGGAATATACGCTTGTTAGCCAATTTACGATCCAATTGAAGCTCCATATTACCAGTTCCTTTAAACTCTTCAAAGATCACGTCGTCCATTTTTGAACCAGTGTCAGTCAATGCTGTAGCCAAAATAGTTAAAGAACCTCCGTTTTCGATATTACGCGCAGCACCAAAGAAACGTTTAGGCTTATGCAATGCGTTCGCATCCACACCTCCGGATAAAATTTTACCCGACGCCGGAGCAACAGTATTATAAGCTCGTGCTAAACGAGTAATTGAATCTAACAGAATAACGACATCATGTCCACATTCTACCATCCGCTTTGCTTTTTCCAATACGATATTTGCTATTTTCACATGACGGTCAGCCGGTTCATCAAAAGTAGATGATATCACTTCAGCACGCACGTTTCTAGCCATATCAGTAACCTCTTCAGGACGTTCATCTATAAGTAAAATGATTAGATAAACTTCAGGATGGTTCTTAGCGATTGCATTAGCAACTTCTTTCAATAGGTTTGTCTTACCTGTTTTAGGTTGCGCAACAATCAAGCCGCGCTGTCCTTTTCCTATTGGTGTAAACAAATCCATGATACGCGTAGAATGATTTCCTAAACCTAAATCTAAGTTTAACTTTTCGTCCGGAAATAAAGGTGTTAAATAATCAAATGGAACACGATCTCTAATTTCGGCAGGATTTTGTCCGTTAATTGACTCTACACGAACAAGAGGAAAATACTTCTCTCCTTCTTTTGGAGGGCGTATACATCCCCTTACGTTATCACCGGTCTTCAATCCAAAAAGTTTAATTTGCGATTGAGAAACATAGATATCATCAGGAGAAGTCAAGTAATTATAGTCAGAAGAACGCAAAAAACCATAGCCATCCGGCATAATTTCTAATACACCTTCGTTTACTATAACATTATCAAAATCTGTTGGAACGACTGGACTTGGAGTTTCGGTTTTTGAGGGAACGCTTTCTGTGTTGGGTTTAGAAGAAACTTCTTGGATTACTGGACTATCCGATCTATGCTCTTCACTTACACTTGGTCTTTTAGCAACAGCAACGGGTTCTGTCTTCAACGTTCTTACACGTTTCCTAGGTCGATCAGCACCGTCTTCAACTTTCTCTACTTCTTTATCATCTTCCTGTAAGGATTGTTTCGCGATAACAGAAATACGATCGATCAATTCTTGTTTGCGTAGTTTATCGACATCAGCGATGCCTAATACTTTTGCAATCTCGCGTAACTCCGACACGAGCTTGGTATTTAGTTCATTAATATCCATTAACTTATTATTATGAGATATAGGATTTTATTGCAATTTGAATTCATCCATTTTATTCTAGCAATTGACACCCTTCTATGATATACTAAAATATGAATAAGGCAAACTTAATAGTTAAGTCTTCCAAACCTCTCCACGGATAAATTTGAGAATCGGCACAAAAATAATATAACATTTGTATATTCAAAGAAAATTTATAAACTTTTTTTCTTGTGGAATAGATACTATCATAACGCACTTTGTAAAAAAATGTTTTATGATTAGAGCAACTTTACATTTTTTTTTAAATTGCACGAATTCTTTGTAAGTTTAAACCTTAAACTAAAACGTTTTATCGTATATGAAAGAAAACCAATCTACAAACTACCCCGCCTTATATACCTTGGTAGTTGTATTCTTCTTTTGGGGGTTCATCGCCGCTGGGAATAGCGTATTCATCCCTTTTTGTAAGAATTATTTCCAGCTGGATCAGTTCCAGTCGCAGTTAATTGATTTCGCGTTTTACAGCGCCTATTATATCGGTGCTCTTCTTCTGTTCATTTTTAGTACCGTATCGGGAAAAGATCTCGTGGGAAAATGGGGATACAAAAAAAGCATTATATATGGGTTGCTATTTTCTGCTCTAGGCGCCGCAGCGATGATTATTGCAGTAGAAGTTAACATATATATAGGCATGTTACTTGGCTTATTTATTGTAGCACTTGGTTTCTCTCTACAACAAACCGCAGCTAATCCATTTGCTGTTTTATTAGGCGACCCTAAAACTGGCGCTTCTCGCGTCAATTTAGGAGGAGCTATAAATTCTTTTGGAACAACTATTGGTCCTCTTGTTATCGGATATGCGCTTTTTGGAACATTTGAACCCATTTCTAATGCTGAAATAGCTAATCTCCCCCTCAACAAAGTTGTATACCTTTATATCATCGTTGGACTACTTTTTGTTTTGGCTGCAGCATTATTTCGTTTTTCAAAAAAAGTGCCTGCCGGTATCAACAACGAACCCATGGAATCTGCAACGAAGGCTAAAAACACCTTAATCGCAATGACTGTGTTGCTTTTATTAATGTTTGCTCCTGTATTCTTAAGTTACAAAAGTGAAACCGCATTAGAAATTGAAAAACTACAAAACCAACTTGATTCACTAACGGATCCTTCTGCAATTACAACACTTAAAAACCAAATAAAAGAACTTGTACATCCGCTAGAGCTTCAAAGAATGGCCTGGCTATTGGGCGCTCTTTTATCCGTCATAGGAGGACTCGTATTTGCTTACTCCAAAGCGAGTAAAAATCCCGAAGGTTGGGGAGCAATGAAATATCCTCAATTGGTATTAGGCATGTTGGCCCTATTTATATATGTAGGGGTAGAGGTCGCTATAGGGAGCAACCTTGGAGAATTGTTGACACTCGATGAATTTGGAAACTTACAATCGTCAGAAATCACACCGTATGTATCCATTTATTGGGGAGGGATGATGATTGGGCGATGGGCTGGCGCTATCAGCGCATTTCAATTTGCAAAAAGCACGAAACAAATATTACTCGTTTTAGTACCTATAATTGCTTTCTGTATTATCATTGGAGTCAATAGCCTTGCAGGATTTGACATGTCACATCTTATTTTCTTTATCGTATGTGTCGCTATTCAAATTGTATCGTTCTTCTTAAGTAAAGAAAAACCTGCACGTACGTTACTTATTTTTGGAACGTTAGGATTGATTGCTATGGTAACAGGTTTACTTTCCTCAGGCATTATAGCTATCTACGCGTTCCTAACTGGCGGATTGGCATGCTCTATTATGTGGGGATCGATTTTCAGTTTATCTATAGTAGGCTTAGGTAAATATACCGAACAAGGTTCTGCATTTTTAGTCATGATGATTTTAGGCGGAGCTATTATCCCTCCTTTACAGGGCAAATTAGCGGATATCATTGGTATCCACAACTCTTATGTACTTCCATTAATAGGTTTTTGCTATATTATTTTATTCGCCATTATTGTTCGCAAATTTTTAAGTAAACAGGGAATTAACATTGACGAAATAGAAGCAGAAGGTGGACATTAAGCCTAAGTTATTGTACAAAATACACTAAGTACATTCAGAAAAAACAACGTTAAAAAGTGCTTTTAAACATACTTAAAGGCACTTTTTGATTTAAAACCAATTCTACACCTTTCCTAAAACGGTTTTTTTACATCTTAAAATTCGTCTTTTTAAACATAAAAATGTATTTTCGAGCAGATTAAAACGTCAGAATTAGCAAATAAAAAACTAAAAAATAACACAATAAAACCAAATCTATAATGATTATCATTGCGGACGGAGGATCAACAAAAACAAACTGGTGTTTGTTAGATGATTCAAATAAAAAAATATACTTCAACACGGAAGGATACAACCCTTATTTTGTTGATAGTGAATACATTGTTAATTCGTTAAAAAAAGGACTCCCTGGTGATCTTCCTTTCGAAAAGATTACAGAAGTCAACTACTACGGAGCCGGTGTACATAACAAAGAAAAAGCGGCTATTGTTGAAGTTGCCATGCAAAAAGTATTTCCTAATGCCAAAGTTGAGGTCGGACATGATTTACTAGCCGCAGCACGTGCGCTTCTTGGAGATCAACCGGGCTTTGCGGCAATTTTAGGTACCGGTACCAACACCTGTATCTACGACGGTAATGAAATCACTTTCAATATTGATTCTGCAGCGTACATTTTAGGCGACGAGGGAAGCGGCAGCTTTATTGGTAAAAAGTTATTAGCAGATTTTATCAGAGGTTTAATGCCGGAAGACGTAGCAAAGTCATTTTTTGACACATACAAACTAACGCCAGATGAAATTATGGACAATGTATACACAAAACCATTGGCCAATAGATTCTGTGCAAGCTTCAGTAAATTTGTTTACGACAACAATGTAAACATACAATACACACGGAAGATTGTCGACGATGCATTTGAAGCCTTTTTCAAAAACCTTGTAAGCAAATACCCAGATTATCAAAACTATACCTTTAATTGTATTGGTTCGGTCGGATATAACTTTAGAAATGTACTAGAAGATAAAGCCACACAATACGGTATGAAAACAGGTAAAATATTACGTTCACCAATAGACGACCTCGTTATATTCCATATTAACAGGGCTTCGAAAAGTAACTAAAACTATTCGTATCATAAAAAAGGGCATTTTAAATTAAAATGCCCTTTTTTATGATACACTCCTCGGTATCTAGAGAGAAATAGTTTCCCCTATTGCAGGCAAAAACAAACTTAAGCCATTAGTTTCAAATTTCTCTAAGGCTTCCTTAGTATCTATCGCTATCGGAGGAAATGTATTGTAATGAATTCCAATTACCTTTTTGCAGTTAACAAACTTAGCAGCTTTTATAGCATCATCCACATCCATCGTGTAATGTCCACCTATGGGAAGAAAAGCCCAATCCAATTCTAAATCTTCCAACAATTTCATTTCAAATGTTAGTCCTGTATCGCCCGCAAAGTATATTTTCTTCTCACCAACAAAAAACACATAACCAACAGGTACACCTGCATAATCTCCTTCTGGGGTACTGCTCGTATGTAATGCATATACCATTTTTACTTTTCCAAAAGGAAGACTAAGTGTCCCGCCGAAATTATATTCGATAACCTTGTCTTCCGGAACCCCTTGCTTTCTAACCCAGCTAGCTGTTTCAACAATTGCAGCCACTGTGGCGCCACTATTTTTCTGTATAACTTCCATATCCGCCACGTGGTCTTGATGGCAATGACTTAAAAAAATATAGTCGGGTCTGAGGCTATTTACATCGATATCTTGCGCCAAACTATTATAACGAATAAAGGGATCAAGCAATACCTTAGTACCATTGAATTCGAATTCCACACAAGATTGTCCATAATAAGTGACTTTCATACCTGCTTCTATTTATTAAATAAACTGCCCAAACCACCCATTCCGCCGATTAAATCTTGCGAAACAGCTTGCATTTCCGATTGGCTGACATTCTCGGCTTGTGCGAGAGCTTTGTTCAATGCCACAACCATTAACTCCTCTAATTCTTCTTTATCAGCATTCTGAAAAAAATCAGCATCTATCGAAACTTCTTTGATTTCCTTATTTGCAGAGGATATAACTCTAATTTTACCTCCCTCGGCTTCTCCCGAAACGGAGATATTATCCAATCTTTTCTTTACTTCCTCAGCTTTTTGCTGCGCCTGAAATAACTTATCGAACATATCTATTATCTATTAAACTGCAATTTACAAAATAATGCGGTAGGTTCCCTCATACATTGATTAATCCTACAGTAATTAGGTTCTTTAGCTGTCCTTCCTTACCTTTGCAGCATAAAACAAGTCCTTGCATGGAAGAACTCAATTTTTACAACAACTTACTAGCGACACTACATTTAGCGGATCAACACGCTGCGGAATATCTGGATGAAGAAATCAACATTTTAATTCACAAATTGAAATTTATTCCGCAAGAACAGCGACCATCTGTGCTCGTTGTAGAACAAAAAACAGGTTTTCAACCTATTTTTAACGAACAACTCCAAGATGTTGTGACAATTTCTGGAGGAAGGTTATTACAAGAAAAATTTGACAATCCTTCAATTTTACTAATTATTCAAGAAAATGAAGCGCTATATGGAGAAATTCCAGTGTTATTGGAAGACGAAATATTGAGCCGAGGTAGTGCTATACAATCCAACCAAATTTACATCGTTCAAAAGAACTCCTTCGGATCCCAATCCAGCGATTTCTTAACGGAGGTAGAGATTTGTGCCGAAATAGTACAGCCTAAATACTTCATCTACGGACGTCAAGGGAATGAATGGGTAAAATTTGATCTTACTTAAATAAAAACGGGCGTTTAAACGCCCGATATTTTAGTGAATAAATTTTTTCCTTAGAACCGCGTAAAGCTTCTCCACAGTCTGCGGTTTATCTCCCCAGTTATTCTTAAGCGCATAATTCGTTTGTAAAAATACATCTGCCTCAGCAAATGAACTGTAACGATTCAACAATTCAATTGCTTCACTATAGGCAAGAGAATAACCATTAAACAAATCTTTAATAAACAACAATTTATCATTCAAGTTTATAATAGACTTTAAATCAACAGCGCGATCAGCAGAACCTGCAGCTGTAGCCCCAGAAGAAGCTATTGGATTGACCTGAGCGGTTGCTTTCCTTTGTTGGAGTAATATTTCATTCAACGTCAACGGTCTTGTATTTTTATCCTCTTTGTCAACAATTGGATCCGCTTCAACGATTATCTCCTTACTTTCTTGAATGATCTCATTAACAACAGGAGCTTTTTCTGCCAGCAAATTGTCGCTTTCTGGTAGCTCTGCCGATTCGATATCCTTCACCAACGCGGGCGGCTCATCTGTATAGATCTTTTGAGATACTTCAGGTTTAGGCTCGCGGATATAAGACGTACCAAATAAAGTCGGCGAAGGGGGAACTACTTTACGATCTTCCTCTACAGGTACTATTTGATTTTCTTCTTCCAATTGTGCAACTTCGATCTCCTCCACACGCGTATCTTCGGATTCCTCATTATCCTGTTTATTTGTAAACGGGAATGATTGCTCTTGAATCTCCACAATCTCATCTTGAACAGGTTGGCTATCTACTTGATTATTTAAAATAACTGGCGGAGTAAAGAACGTATTCTTTTTCACGTCATCATTAGTGGAAATACGTTCAGCCTGTATTGTAGAATTTTGTTTTCCATCTTCCTCCAATTTTCGCAAGACCTCAAGGTGTGCTGTGAGAAACCTAGCCTGCGACTCTAAAAGCAACAAATCAGTTGTGGAATGTCCAACTTTACGCTCAGCCAAAGCAGAATAATCATCATTCATTTCAGCCAGCAATTCTCCAATCTTCGAAAAAATAGATTCTTTAGTATACGCCATCGTTTCTTATTTATATATTTTGAGGTAGCTTCTCTATTTTTACAATTTATCTCCTGTGGAAAAAAAACAAACTGATAGATACTGCTTTCCAAGCTACGTAAATTTCTTTCCCTCAAATTTAAGATATAATTTCGATATTAGTATGGTTCGGAAGGAAGTTTTCATTCGTGTAAACATCGTTTTGCCAAAGCAATAATCCAAATTTCATGCTATTTTCAGAACATACTTTTATCCAAAAAAACACGCAAGTTGGCAGCATCGAAGTCATCTGTGGTTCCATGTTCTCGGGTAAGACCGAAGAATTGATCCGACGAATGAAAAGAGCACAATTTGCAAAATTACCCGTAGAGATTTTTAAACCAACGATTGATATCCGATACGACGATCGAGCGGTAGTCTCCCATGATAGTAATAGTATACCTTCTACCCCTATTGCACACTCTTCTGCGATCCTATTACTCAGCGCCGAGACCAAGGTCGTCGGTATAGACGAAGCACAATTTTTCGATG
Organism: Sphingobacterium sp. LRF_L2; assembly: GCF_965644235.1. Taxonomy (NCBI): domain Bacteria; kingdom Pseudomonadati; phylum Bacteroidota; class Sphingobacteriia; order Sphingobacteriales; family Sphingobacteriaceae; genus Sphingobacterium; species Sphingobacterium sp. LRF_L2. Next base: position 735,919 of record NZ_CBFFRI010000001.1, read on the forward strand.
ATGAGCTCCCACACGTTTGTATTCAACTGGCGAATAAAGGAGTACGCGTTATTGTAGCTGGACTTGACATGGACTTCAAGGGGCAACCTTTTGGTCCAATCCCGGCACTAATGGCCATAGCAGAACATGTCACTAAAGTCCACGCCGTTTGCGTCCAATGTGGAGCGCCCGCAAACTATTCTTACCGAATATCAGACAACAAAGACAAGGTATTACTCGGAGAAAAAGATAGCTATGAACCTCGATGTAGAAGCTGCTATTTTACGTTACAACCGCATTAATATCACGAAATGAAAATTAACAAAAACTTAACAACATTTTTTTTAAACCTCTGCTAAAACCTATTATCTTTGTATTAACAAAATTAGTTTATAAATGGCCAGTCCATAAAAAAAGCCTCTTATAATAAGAGGCTTTTTTTATGGACGTTGTTCCTTTTACTTCAAGTTGTCAGTAATAGAAGAATCAAGAGGATTTACTTTGGAGCGAAAGCGATGTACCAACTTCCCCTCTTTATTGATAAGAAATTTTTCAAAATTCCAGTTGATATCACCTGTAAAATCTGTGTTCTTTTCCGTTGTTAAATATTTGAATATAGGATTAATATCCTTTCCCTTTACATCAACCTTTTCAGACAAAAGGAACGTAACACCATAGTTCTTTTCACAAAACCCTTGAATTTCTTCATTAGTTCCAGGTTCCTGTTCGCCAAAATTATTTGCCGGAAAACCTATAATAACAAGATCTTTACCACATTTTTCATGCAAAGCCTGTAAATCTTTGTACTGTTTCGTAAAACCACATTTGGAGGCAGTATTCACAATTAATATATTTTTTCCTTTGAACTCCGAAAAGTTCACCTGTTTACCATCTATAGAAGTAAAGCTAAAATCATAAATTGAACCTGCTGGATTTAACATAGAAATAAGCAAGATCAGGGTGTTCACTACAGTCATTTCGTATTAATTTAAATTTATTCTTCAACCAATTTCGTTTCTCTATCAACAACAAAATGGAATAATTGTTCCATAGGACTCTTTAAAATAGACCCTACCTTTACGCCCAGTACTTCGCAAACTTCGCGAAGTTGTAAATCAAAATGATAAGCGATTCGTCCTACAAAATTGACTTTGTACTCCCAGTAATCTGGATAAGTCATCACGTTTGTACGGACAAACTCGTCAAATCCATTCCGCAACAAAGTATCAATAAAAGGATGTAATCTATTTTCTGCCATAAACTCAGCAAAAGACGCCAAATAAGCATTCGGTCTCTCTCTCTGATAGACATTCTTAATAACAATATCTTTATTAAGTCTATATTTTTCTGCGAATTTCTTCGATAGATCTTTTGGCATTTGCTCATAGAGATACGTTGTAATCAAACGCTTTCCAAACCAAGCCCCTGCTCCCTCATCCCCTAAAACATAACCTAATCCGTGCACGCCAAGTTTTAAATTTTCACCATCAAAAAAACCTATATCAGATCCTGTACCAATTGTACAAACATAGCCCTTATCTTGGCCACAAGTCGCATAAGCACAACCGAGCAAATCACTTTCAACAGAAATAAAAGCTGTTGGAAAAATCTCTGTCAATGCATTAGACACGATTTCTCTCCTATCGGGAGTTACACATCCTGCACCAAAAAAATACACTTCATGAATCTCGCTGGCGTAAGGTAATATTTCAGGCACTTCTTTCATCACTTTAGCAATCTCCTTCTCATTCACAAAGAACGGATTCAGCCCTTTTGTACGGAAAGCCAACGGCTTGCTGTCCGGAAGATTGAGCATCCAATCCGAATTAGAAGAACCACTATCTGCAACTAGAATCATATAATTATATCCAAGAGTAATATACTCAAAGGTAAACAAATTTATCCAACAAATATTCTTCACAATTCTATATTGCGTTGTATCTACAAGAGAATAAGTTTAGTTTTGTATAAATTTGTAAACTCACAATAGATGTCAGAAACCCGCATACACTTCTCTATTTCGTTTGTTGAACCACAAGCTCATTATGTAGAAATTGAAATGGATATTTCCCATTTTCCACATGCCTACTTAGACCTAAAAATGCCCGTGTGGACACCCGGATCTTATTTGCTTCGTGAATATGCAAAACACGTAGAATCCGTTTACGCATTTTCAAACGGACAGCCAATCACTTGCAATAAAATTGCGAAAAATACGTGGCGAGTAAATAATACCTCTGAACATATAACAGTGCGGTATCGCGTATATGGATTTGAAACTTCAGTACGAACTAATTTCATTGACGCAGACCATGCATTCCTAAGTCCTGCAGCAACCTTTCTTTATCTAGATGGCTTTATTCAGCATGAATGTCAAGTTGAAATTAACCTTCCTTCTTCGTGGAAAAGTATCTCCACAGGATTAGATAAATTAAATGCAGAAAAGAATATTTACTATGCTCCAGATTTCGATATACTTTATGATTCTCCCATCGAAATAGGAAATCAGGATTCTTGGCATTTCGAAGCTGCATCTGTACCACATGAATTTGCTATGGTCGGTGGAGGAACATATGATAAAAATCGACTTACAAACGATATAACGAAAATTATAGAATGTGAGACCTCTCTTTGGGGAGAAAACCCGAACCATAGATATGTTTTCATAACACATAATTATCAAACAGGGGGCGGAGGATTGGAACATCTTAATTCTACCGTGTTAGGAGCGAGCAGAAACGCCTATTTAACAGAATCTGCTTACAAAAATTTCCTAAGCTTAGTCGCACATGAATATTTTCACCTTTGGAATGTCAAACGTTTACGTCCGAAAGCACTTGGCCCCTTTGATTATGAAAAAGAAAACTATACCGAGGGGCTTTGGATCATGGAGGGGTTTACAGCGTATTATGACAATCTTATTGTCAGACGCTGTGGTTTCTTCAGTGAAAAAGAATACCTAACGGAGCTAGCCAATGAATTCAATCTTGTATACAATAAGCCCGGTGTCCAAATACAATCTGCTGCACTATCTAGTTTTGACACTTGGATTAAACAATACAGACCTGATGAGAATTCATCCAATACAAGCATCTCTTATTACAACAAGGGCGCTATGTTAGCCTGTGCATTGGATGTGCACATTCTTGCCTCTACAAATGGATCACAAAGACTAGATGACGTTTTACGGGAAGCCTACATTTTATTTTATAAAAAGGAACAACGTGGATTCGAGGAGCATGAATTTTTAGCGCTTGCTGAACGAATTACAGGAGTAGACCTCAGCGATATTTTTGACGCAGCCCATCATACCGCAGAACTAGATTATAACATGTATTTTAATGCTGTCGGTTATGAACTCATCAATCTAAATCAAAATAGTAAAGAGCTTGCTTTAGGGATAAAAACCGCAGATCACGAAGGAAAAATTTTCATCAAACATGTAGAACGTGGTTCGAGTGGATGGGATGCGGGACTCAATGTAAACGATGAACTTATAGCAATAAACGGTACCCGCTTAGATATCGCCGGCAAAGAACTTGAATTTATTTTAGAGCACGGAAACGTAAATGATATAATAGACATCTTGATTTCACGTGATGGCCGTGTCAGAACCATACATGCCCCATTGCGGTATAGCACAAAACAACATTTGGTTATTCAACCTTGTACAAGCGCAAATGACAGGGAGCAAATACTAGGAAAAATTTGGTTATCTTAATAAAAAAGGCGACAGAAAATTGTCGCCTTTTTTATTAAAATTTATATCGAATAGTCAGCCCCAGCGGGTCAATCAACTTGATCGTACTTTCCTGTAAAAAATCAAAATAAGGTTTGACATCTAACGAAACTGATAAAGGTGTAGTAGGAATCGCATACTCTACGCCGATAATTCCATCGATGCTAAGTGCCAGCTCCGATTTTCCATTCACTCGCTCAGTCACTGTTTGTCCAGCGTCGTTCTGCCAAGTTCTTTCAACATCTTTATATCTAAAACTTCCTATACTTCCTCCAAAACCATAAAACCATGAAAAGTTTTCCGCTAATGGTTTGTGAAATTCATACAATCCCACCAAACGAAATCTTCTAGATTTGGAGTTACTCTGTAAACTCATTATCCCCTGCACCGCTCTATCTTCAGCCAATGTATAACGATAAGAGAAACCAGTAGCACTACCGAAACGTCCACCCACAGCATGTTGTGTATCCAACTGCGCCGATACCTTTCCAAATGAGACAAGAACTATTCCTAATGTTAATAAGAGCCAATTTGCTTTCTTCATGAATATATTATGTTTTTTAAGTAAACCAAAAGTAACACTTTTTTTAACGTTCAAAAGTTAAAATCTGTTATCATTTCCCCTCATATTTTTCGAACCATTCGCTGTTTCGTCTGCAAAACATTATATTAGTAAAAGAAAAAAACATTATAAACCATTAAATTTTGAGGCGTATGAGCGAGCTAAACATATTATTCGACATCTTAAAAAGATATCAAAACCAATATGCACAGCCTTGTATGGTTGCAGGAAAAAGGAATGATGTCTGGGAACAATATTCTACGGAAGATTTTATAAATCACATCGATAATCTGAGTAAGGCATTTGTCTTTCTCGGACTAAAAAAAGGAGATAAAGTGGCGCTTATGTCCGGAAATAGACCCGAATGGAATATCATAGACTTCGCCTGTAATCAAATCGGTATTGCCATTATCCCGCTTTATCCCACTTTATCAGCACAAGATCTATCCTATATTATCAATGATGCTGGTGCGAAGCTCATCTTTGTCAGTAATGCAGACCTTTCAAAGAAGATTGACCAAGCAGTTGAGGATCATCACTTGTCCATTGATACCTATACCTTTGATGAAGTAGCTGGTAAATCAAATTACCGAGAACTTCTTAAAACTGGTCAGGAACAAGACGTAGATCTCGCACCATTAAGAGCTGCTGTCGGCAGCGAAGATCTATTGACACTTATCTATACATCTGGCACAACAGGCAAACCTAAAGGAGTATTCCTTACCCACGGGAATATTATCAGCAATATTGAAGCCTGTGCACATCTCGTACCACAAAATGTGCACACAGCACTTAGCTTTTTACCGCTATGCCACATTTTTGAACGGATGGTAGTCTACCTATATCTTTCGAAAGGTATACAGATCTACTATGCAGAAAACCTAGATAATATTGTGGCTGATATTAATGAAGTGAAACCACAGATTTTCACAACCGTTCCACGTGTCCTAGAAAAGGTTTATGATAAAATTGTGGAGAAAGGAAAAACATTGACCGGCTTAAAGAAGACGCTATTTTTCTGGGCGTTAGATCTAGGACATAATTACCAAGAACCACTAAAAAACGGGAGCTTCTTCAATCTAAAATTAGGAATAGCACGCAAACTAATTTTTTCAAAATGGAAAGAAGCACTTGGTGGAAATATACAGTTGATCATTTCCGGTGGCGCAGCTTTACAAGAAAGACTTGGACGCGTTTTTTGGGCAGCAGGTATAAAAGTTTTAGAAGGATATGGACTTACCGAAACATCGCCTGTCATCGCAGTAAACTCTCATCAGCCACAGGATGTCAAATTCGGTACGGTCGGGCGCGTATTAAAGAACTTGGATGTCAAAATTGCCTCCGATGGTGAAATATTAGTTAAAGGTCCAAGTATCACTTCCGGCTACTACAAGAACGAGGAAGCTACACGTGAAGCAATCGATCAACAAGGTTATTTTCACACTGGAGACATCGGCGAAATCACGAAAGATGGATTTCTAAAGATTACCGATCGTAAAAAGGAAATGTTTAAAACTGCAGGTGGAAAATATGTAGCACCTCAAATGCTTGAGAATAAGTTTATGGAATCAACATTCATCGCTCAGATCATGGTCATCGGAGAAAACCAACGTTTTCCGGCAGCTTTAATTGTTCCTGCTTTCGATGAATTAGAAAAATGGTGCCAACATAAAGGCATAAATTTTTCTTCTAAAGAAGAAATCGTCAAAAATCCAGAAGTTATTGATAAATATCAAAAAGAAATCGATAGACTCAATACGAATTTTGGTCAATGGGAAAAAGTTAAGAAATTTGAACTTCTAGCAAAAGAGTGGACAATTGATGGTGGAGAGTTAACCCCAAAGCTGAGTTTAAAAAGAAAAATTATACTAAAAAAGCTGGAGAGCATCATTGACACGATATACGAGGAATAAAACAAACATGAAAAAAGAAACTATTGGAGCAAAAGCAAAAGGGTTTGGACGTTTATTACTTGATACTATTAATGATTTTTTAAACGACAAGTGTCTTAAAAAAAGCGCTTCATTAGCTTATTACACTGTCTTTTCGATAGGCCCGTTAATTTTAATTTTAATATGGGCACTTGGTTTTTTCTACGGGAGTCAACTTGACGGCCCCACAGGAGCTCGGGACGAAATCATGGAGGAACTAAACCAATTGTTTGGGAAAGACATCACGCTCATGTTAGATTCCGCCATAAAAAGGATATCTTTTGAAAGCAAAAATGGCATTGGTGTATACATTGGTATCGCCGTCCTGATGTTTTCTTCAACCACCATTTTTGTAGATATCCAAAATTCTATCAACGAAATTTGGAGAGTCAAAGCCAAACCAAAAAAGGGGTGGCTCAAAATTATTGTCGATAGGCTCCTTTCGTTTTCTATGATTTTAGGTTTAGGTTTTTTACTTATGGCATCGCTTATTTTGAGCAGTATCATTGGGGTACTCATGAATTTCATCAGTAATTACCTGCCTGATATTGACTTTCAAATACTTAATTTGATAAACTCCATCGTTTCATTTCTTATCATAGCCTGTCTATTTGCTTTCGTTTTTGCGGTGCTTCCAGATGCCAAAGTAAGATTTAAAGATATTTTTTGGGGAGCAATTTTTACAACACTTCTTTTTCTTCTCGGTAAATCGCTTATCTCTTATTACCTGACAAACAATGCCACAGCAAGCTCATATGGAGCAGCAGGCTCTGTCATCATTCTTTTAGCCTTTGTATACTACTCTGCTGCAATATTATACTTCGGAGCAGAGTTTACCAAACAATATGCAATTAAATACGGAAAAGGCATACGACCAACCTCCTATGCTGTATTAGTCGAACAAACAGAATTAGAAATTGATGTAGAAACAGGAATACGTGAAGTAGTTCATAAAAAATAAAGGGACAATTAAAATTGTCCCTTTATTTTTTGCTATCTCTACAATCGATACGAAAGGAGAGAATCGCCAAATTATACACTATTACTTGACGTTATAATAATAGACAGACCGTCCAACTGTTCCTGCAGCGTCCTGCCCCTCTACAACGACTTTATAACGACCATTACCATCCGCATTGTAGAATTCCAATGTCACATGACCTTTCTCATCTAATTCCACCTCTGGATTCCAATAAATAGTTGTTCGGTAATCATTTGTATTTTTACTATCCGAAGTCGTATATTTCGGCATATAATACTGTCTTTCTTTAACATATCCCAAAGGTACCATATCAATAATATTCGTCTTGGGAAGCAGACTTTCGATTTCAGCCAAAGACATCCTAGGTTGCTTCTTTTGATCGTTCTTTTTCGTCATAATGGACACCACACCATCATTTTGATATGTTCGACTCACCGTACCTAAGTCATCACGCAAAAAGATCTCTATCGCCTCAATCTCTGCCGGCTGTATAGAATTCAAAGAAGGTTCATCAATAGGCATACCATTCAAGAAAAACTGCACAGGAACTCGACCTCCTTGGTTATAATTACGTGTTATATAATACTTCAGCGTTTGGTTATCATAAGTTATACCCGTAAGCAGCGTGCTCAAACACATTGTAAACACATTACAGCCCGATAAACGGTCGGCTTCAATACGATGCTCTGGCATTGACAATCCGGATAAAGCCGAGAACTCTTTACTCGTCACTGTTTTCTTTTGCGTTGCAGTGACCTGGACTTCATCAATGAGTATAGATGTCCGATATTCATTTTTACTGTTGGCCAAATACGCCTTCATCTCTTGGTCGATATTTTGAATATTATTACTGGTGTAAGGATTTCCCTGATCGATCCCAGGAAAATAGGTTGGATCCATATTAATCACCAAACTTCTAAAGTTATCATTTCCCCGAGCACTTACAGTTACCTTCGAAGAATCTGGAAACACTAAATTTTCAAAAGCAAACCGTCCATTATTATCCGTGTATGTATCCTTACGTAAATTCCTTGCGGGGATAGACAAAAGCAGTCCACCATTGGGAAAAGTCCGTCCAGTATTTAATCGTAATGTACCGGTTATCGAAATACCTTGTTCAGGAAAAAATTGTACCTGTGGATATTTTTCCGCGATAAGATCCGCATACGAAAAACGTCTGAATCCCTGAGTCATCAACAAAACATTTAATGCCTCCTTTCTATTCTCATTTTTCGAATTGAAATAATAATTAGGTTGTTCTACATAGCCCTTCAAATCAGATGTCAGCAAATAGTTACTCAAGATCCCCAGTTCCTGGTCATCATTATACGGCGTTTTACTATCATCAATAACAGAAACCGAGTAATTTGCTTTCATCGAATCTCTCGGCGCAACATCAATAGACATTTTTACCAACTCTTTTTGACTATAAGCGGCTTTATCGGTTTTTATACCAATATCTAATAATGGTTGGGAGTCATTAAAAACCAATCTTTCACTCACTAACTTTCCATCAGCGCCCATTATCGATATTTGGATAATACCATTCGGCAATTTATCCTTAGGAATATTAATCAAAACAGAAGAATTCTTCAAAGTAGCTTGAGCTGCATACACGAGATGACCATTTGACTGCCCAAATACATAAAATACTTGATTTGTCATTTTTTCATAGAACGAGTCATTCGCCACAAGCCCCATTTGTAATGTCGTACCGTCATCTTGGTGAAAAACAACATTAATACCTTCCGCTTTTACTTCAGGAAGATCATAAGACCGTTGTTCACCATTTTCAAAAGTAACCGTCGCTTTATAACGTTCACCCAAAACAGGCACAAAGTCTAACACCCCCATACCAAAAGCAAGCTCACCGAAGGAAGCAACTTCTTTCTTCTTACTATCAAAAATTTTACCGGATACTTTTAGCCCCTTTCCAGTTGAACTTACTGCTTTGAAAGCAATTTTCTTAGGAATCCCGGCTAATAAATCCCCTCCTTCAGGGAAAAATTGAACATCAGCATCCCATAACGCCGGTTGTAGGGAGTAGTTCCCGACAAGCGGAGGTTCTAGTTTATCCCCATCAAGCTTAACAATCAGACGCCCTTTTTTAAGATATTCTCTATCCTTAATAGTCAAATTGATATTGACACGTCCCATATCGTCCGTTTCAGCCTTTCCCTTATCAAATGGATCCCATCCATCTATAGCTTCCCAAGTCAACTTTCGCCTACCGACAAGATTACCAGATCTATCTCTAAACTGAATGGTCGCCTTAGTCTTCGCATTTCCATCCGGCGTGAAATTTACTTCAGCGCCCAATTTTTTATTGATCGCATCTCCCACTGGTACAATTTTGTTATAGAAAAAAGACTGATCAAAGTTTGCCATCCATTTTGTATAAGCACGGAAACGATAATTATCTTGTGCAATAAATTGAGGATCTAGAACAAGCTGCCCCTTCCCTGCATTATCTTTCAATGGAATCCGTAGTGTTTGAATCAACGAATCTTTACTATTTAACATTTCCACATAGATAATCTTACTAGGAGCATATTCAAACAGGTTATGATTTAAATACGTTTTAAACCATAACGTATCCCCAACCGCATAATACGGTTTATCAAAATGTAAATGAACCTTTTCTACAGGGTAGCCGCCAAAATATTTTTGAACTTTTTCAACAACAGTATTAATGGGGATAGCAGGGAGTTGTTGTCCTACAACATTCTTCGCACAGAGTACAAACAGCGTAGAAAACAACAAAATGGAAAGTTTTTTCATCAAGATACACATTTTTCGAGGAGCTAAATATATTGATTTTTCTCGCAAAAGAAAAGAATTTAACAGCTTATAACAGTGGTGCTAATAACCTACAGACCGAATCAAGTCCACGTTTCCATGTTTTTCTCCTCTTCCATTTCGTCAATGTTATCCGTTCACAAGACATTTTATCTGTTTCAAACTGCCGATCTAACTGCCTACATAATGCAGCATCAGAAATAACAGCTGCAATCTCGTAATTGATGTAGAAACTTCGGATATCCAAGTTCACCGTACCGATAAAAGACAATTTTTCATCAATGCTGATCGTTTTTGCATGAATAAAGCCCTTGGTATAAAAGTAAACCTTAACGCCTCTTTCAAGCAGAGGCTTAATAAAAGACAAACTTGCATGTTGCACGATATAAGAATCTGATTTCTTAGGCAGCATGAGTTCCACCTCGATACCGGCTGCTGCCGCAACCTGTAAAGCCGTAGCCAACTCGTCACTAGGAATATAGTAGGGTGTTACCAACTGAATTTTTTTATCCGCTTCTCCTATTGCAATAAGGATGGCTTCCATATTATAGGGACCTAAAGAAGCTGGGTCGCTAGATACAAAAGAAACGGACGCATCACCACATTTTTTCTCGAGTGGAATACTACGCAAATAACCTTCATGCAAGAGAAAGGGATGTCCATCGGCCAAATTCCAGGAATTCCAAAAACCAACCTGCAACATATTCACTGCTGGCCCCTCAATTTTCACCGAGGTATCTCTCCAAAATCTAGTTGAAGAGCTTTCGCTCTGATTAATATACCTATCAGATATATTAATCCCCCCAACGTAACCTACTTCACCGTCGACAACAACTATCTTTCTGTGGTTTCGATAATTACTATTAGCAAGCGAAGTAAAGTTTACCGGCATAAAAGGTTTGAACAAAATTTTTGTTTTTTTAAATCTTTTCATGCGCTTCACCATAGCAGATGAACCTATACTATCGACCATCAAACGAACAACAACTCCCTCTTCCGCTTTTTTGTTCAAAATATCCAGAATCGCTGAACCTATATCATCTAATTCATAGATATAATATTCCACATGTATCGAATGTTTAGCATTTGTTAGTGAACTTAAAAGTTCTGAAAATTTTTGTTCCCCATTAATCAACAACTGAACGCGATTTCCTGTTGTAGGTGAAGAAAGTCGTTCATTTTTCAAAAATATGAACACCCGTGAGAGGTTACCTATACGTTCCTTTATGCGTGCGATATCCTTTTCCATGTAAGGTTCTAGACTCTGCCATTCCTTTTTTAACCGAACAGCTTGCGCTTGGTTAACTCGCTTTATACGTCTAACTTTATTAAACTTCTGCCCGAAAAGATAATACAACAATAACCCCAAAAAGGGTAAAAATACAATGACCAATACCCAGGAGATTGTTTTGGTAGGGTTCCGATTCTCGATAAGAATCGTACTAATCACACCAAAGTACAAGATGAGCAGCGGTATCCAGTACCATTCTTTTACAAATTCGACAAGTTCGTGTGCAAAGTCCATTATTAGATGAAAATTCATTAAATTTAAGCTTTTTCAATGGAATTATTCGAAGAATTATCGAACGTTAAGAATTGTTAAAGAAGAAACGATTTCGTATCAAAAATGTTATAATTGCAATACATCACGTAACTAAACCGTTACAATTTACAGGTCTAACAAAGAAAGAGAGAGATGAATTTAAAAAGTTCAAGATTAAAAAACATTGCTTACACACTATTATTTATGGCTACAACACTACAATTAACCAATTGTAGTACTGGAAAATCAGAAGAAAAAGAAAATAGCAATAAAGCTTTGGCATTACCTGTCTATACCGTTGACACGAGTGATGCTACTACTATTAAAGATTACTTAGGAACCATCGAAGGAAAAGTAAATGTTGAAATACGTCCACAGGTGGAAGGTATTCTACAAGAAATATATGTAGACGAGGGCTCGTTCGTCCAAAAAGGTCAAAAGCTATTCAAAATAGATGCTTCAGCTTACCAAGAATTACTAAACAATACTGTAGCCACGCAGAACGTTGCAAAAGCCAAATTAGAAAATGCTAAATTGGAAATGGAACGTTTGAAGCCTTTAGTGGAAAATGATGTGATTTCAGATGTACGCTTAAAAACCGCAAAATCTGAGTATGATGTCGCTATGGCTTCATTAGATCAAGCTACAGCAGCCGTCAGGAGTGCTCAAATTAATAAAGAATTCACCATCCTAACAGCTCCCGTCAGCGGTTACATTGGCCGTATTCCAAAACGAATTGGTAATCTGGTCTCTAAAGGAGATAATGAACCTATGACGGTACTTTCTGACGTACAAGAGGTATATGTATATTTTTCAATGAACGAATCCGATTTCCTTTACTTCTCAAAACTAAAAGCGAAAGAAGACAGTTTAAAAGGTATCAAACAACAGAACAATCAGTTGAATTTTCCCGAAGCGACATTGATCCTTGCAGATGGCGAAGAATATAGCCAAAAAGGCCGAGTAGACGCCATCAATGGTCAAGTCGACCGAACAACTGGCGCAATTTCTTTACGCGCCTCATTTCCAAATACAGACAATATTCTGCGTAGCGGAAGTACAGGAACGCTAAAAATTTCGGAAGTAAAAAAGAACGTCATTCAAATACCACAAATCGCAACAAGTGAACTTCAAGACCGCACATTTGTTTATATAGTAAATCAAAACAATAAAGTGGAAAGACGTTCAATAACTATCAAAGGAAAAAGCAAAGATAACTACATTGTTTCTTCGGGTTTAAACATCGGTGATCGCGTACTTCTATCGGGACTCGACAAAATTACCGAAGGATCAAATGTCAATCCAATCCAACAATAACCAACAGCTTTCGCTGTTCTTCAGGAACTTTTCAAAACCATATCGAAGGGTATGGATAAAATTTTCTTTGCCCCAAGTAAATAAGGTAATATGTTAAAAACTTTTGTAAATAGACCAGTGCTAGCCACTGTAATATCATTGATTCTTGTCATATTAGGTCTTGTTGGTCTCAAAACCCTACCAATAAGTAGATTTCCGGAGATAGCGCCACCGAGCGTCGTCGTGTCTCTAAGTTATCCCGGAGCTAATTCGGAAACTGTTGCGGAGAGTGTGCTGTTGCCCGTAGAAGAGGCTATAAATGGCGTAGAGGACATGACTTATATAAAATCCTCAGCTACAAACTCGGGTTCAGGTACCGTTCAAGTATTCTTCAAAACAGGAACAAATCCAGACATTGCTTCAGTCAATGTACAAACGCGGATATCAAAAGCGATAAGTACAATTCCGGCAGAAGTAAACGAAAACGGAATTACGGTGCAACCACGACAAAGTGGTGCGATTATGACGATCAATCTCTTTTCCGATCACAAAGATTCTATATATGATGAGACCTTTCTACAAGCCTATGCACAAATCAATATGATTCGTCCTCTTCTACGTGTAGACGGCGTAGCTCAGGTTTCTCGAATCGGTGCTCGGGACTATTCCATGCGTGTTTGGCTTAATCCCGAAAAACTTGCGGTATATAACCTGATACCGCAAGATGTTATCCAATCACTAAACGATCAAAATTTCGAGATTGCACCAGGAAAATTTGGAGAAACTTCCGATGAAGTTTTTGAAACCGTCATCAAACATAAGGGGCGATTTTCTAAACCAGAAGAGTTCGAAAACATGGTGATAAAGACCAACAAGGATGGATCAGTTCTTTATCTTAAAGACATTGCGCGAATAGAATTCGGTGCCACCAACTTGGGCAGTGACAACAAAGTAGATGGTCATCCTGGTCTTACATTAAACATTACGCAAACAAGTGGATCCAATGCACACGCCATCGATATCGAAGCTAGAAAGGTTTTACAAGAAATATCAAAATCTTTTCCTGAAGGCATACATTATGAAATCTCATATAGTGTCCGTGATCAAATTGATGAATCCATAAATCAAGTAAAACACACACTATTTGAAGCCTTCATCCTGGTATTCATCATTGTATTCATCTTTCTACAAGACTTCCGTTCCACATTAATTCCAGCAATTGCGATTCCCGTTTCATTAATAGGAACTTTTTTCTTTCTCAGTCTTTTTGGCTTTTCGCTGAACGTATTAACGATGTTCGCATTAGTTTTAGCTATAGGAATTGTAGTAGATGATGCCATTGTCGTCGTAGAGGCAATACATCAAAAAATGCATGATACGGGAATGAAACCCAAAGCGGCTACACTTGAAACAATGTCAGAGATAACAAGTGCAATCCTTTCCATCACAATGGTCATGGCGGCCGTCTTTCTCCCAGTGGGTTTCATGGAAGGCCCAGCAGGAATTTTCTATAGACAGTTTGCGTATACCTTGGCAACCGCCATTCTGATTTCTGCATTAAACGCTTTAACGTTAAGTCCGGCATTGTGTGCTCTTCTCCTAAAACCAGCAAAACACCAAGAGGATGGCAACCACGAAAAAAATGAAAACATTTTCAAAACTTACAGTTCACGATTTTTTTCCGCATTCAATGCATCCTTCGATCAGCTGACAACTAAATATATTACCTCTGTAAAATTCCTTTTAGCAAATAAAAAGATAGCTTGGTCTGGACTGGCAATAATAACAATCATTGGAAGTATCTTACTCGTAAAAACACCTAAAAGTTTCATTCCCACAGAGGATGACAGTTTTGTCACCTATGCCCTATCGATGCCACCAGGAGCGTCGCTTTCTCGAACAACGGCTACATTGCGAAAAGCAGATAGTATTTTGCGAAAAAGAAACGATATTGCCAGCATGACCACCGTCTCAGGATTCAACGCCCTTGACGGAGGAACAAGTCCTGCATTTGCGGCGGGTTACATAAACCTTAAACCCCATGAAGAGCGAAAAGATATTCGTTCCATAGACGCTTTTATGGATACTATACGACAAGATCTTTCCCAAATCAATGAAGCCACATTTAAAGTATTTCCACGCCCAACAGTACAAGGCTTTGGTGATTTTGCCGGTATTGAAATGGTTCTTCAGGACCGTCTTGGTGGAGATATCCGCGATTTTGATTTAGTAGCAGATTCATTTATTCACCAACTTAATGAGCTGCCTGAAATCGCAAATGCTTACACCACGTTCAAATCCAACTTCCCTCAATACGAAGCCGACATAGATGTTGTAAAAGCAAAAAGCTTGGGTGTTAACATCAAAGAAATGATGAATACTATCCGTATGTACTTTGCACGTGTCAACGCTGGCGACTTCAATCGCTTTGGAAGAACATACAGAGTTTACATGCAATCCGATTTTGATCATCGTACGGATCCAGAATCACTAAACTCTATTTTTGTCAGAAATAAAAATAATGAAATGGTTCCCGTCAGTACACTGATGACATTGAAAAAAGTCATTGGTCCCGAGACAATATCCCGTTACAATCTTTACAATTCCATAGCCGTCAATGCAACACCAGCGGATGGATATAGCACGGGCGATGCAATGGCCGCGATAGAGGAACTTACGCAAGCCAAGCTTCCAGGAAACTTTGGCTATGAATGGACAGGAATGTCCTTTGAAGAAAGCCAGTCTGGATCTCAAACCGTATTAATCTTCGGTCTGAGTTTGCTCTTCGTCTATTTTCTACTATCAGCACAGTACGAAAGTTACATCCTGCCTTGGGCAGTGCTTTTATCTGTTCCCGTAGGACTAATAGGCGTTTTTTCAACGGTGTTACTTGCAGGCCTTCAAAACAATATCTATGTACAAGTAGGACTAATCATGCTTATTGGACTACTCGCTAAAAATGCCATTTTAATTGTGGAGTTTGCCGTACAACAACGAGATAAGGGCATGAGTATCTATAATGCGGCAATAACTGGAGCTAAACTACGATTACGGCCTATTTTGATGACCTCCTTGGCATTTGTTGCCGGACTAGTCCCTTTAATGTGGAGTGTAGGTCCATCGGCTATAGGAAATCATTCTATTAGTTTTAGTGCCGCCGGAGGCATGCTCTCTGGTGTGATTTTTGGGATCTTCATCATCCCTGTCCTTTTTGTCGTTTTCAAAACTTTAGATGAAAAAATGAAAAAGAAATTTAAAACGGAGGAATAGCAATGAAATACATAAAGTTAATACAATTTATATCCCTCTTCACCTTAATTGCTGGTTTGGCGTCCTGCAAAGTTGGTAAAACCTACAAACAGCCAGATTTAAAATTACCTATGGATTTTAGAGGCGATACGGCAACATTTGAAAGTGACACTATCGTTTTCGGCCATATGTCTTGGCGAAATTTCTTCAACGACCCAAAGCTGATAGAACTTATAGATAGTGCCTTGGCAAACAACTTCGATATGCGAACGGCATTAAAAAATATAGAAATCGCAAATCGAAACTTAAGACAAAATAAATTAGAATATCTACCATCTATTAATGGTACGATCGCTTCGGTAAACAAACAATTTAGATCCAAAGATTTCTACAGTTCAGCATCATCAAAATGGTACAGCGCAAAAGGCACTGAAGCTCCAGAACATATGTTTAATTATCAATCACAGTTCTCTACAGGTTTAGAGTTCAGTTGGGAATTGGATATATGGGGAAGAATAACCAATCAAAATGATCTTTTAAAAGCGGATTTTTTAGACTCTTATGAGGCAAAAAATGCCATACAAACAGCATTAGTCAGTGATATCGCTAAAGGCTATTTCAATCTGATTATGCTAGATGCACAAATAGAAGTTGCAAAGCGAAATCTGCGGTTAAATGATAGCACTTTACGCATGATTCAACTGCAGTTCGCCGCTGGAGAAATCACGGCATTAGCGATACAGCAAACTGAGTCACAACGTCTGATTGCAGCATCTTTAATTCCCGATCTAGAAAAAGAAATAGCATTACAAGAGAACGCACTTCGAGTCCTGGTAGGAGAAATGCCTGATACCATAGGAAGAGGACGAGAGATCGACAACTTAATGGATATGGATCACGAAATCAATTTGGGAAGTCCCATGGATATTGTACGAAGTCGTCCCGACATTAAACGTGCAGAATATCTCTTGATTGCATCAAACGCGCAAATGAATGTCAAGCAGATCATGCGTTATCCACAACTTTCTCTTAGTGGTGCATTCGGTGTCAACGCGATGTTACCTAAAAACTGGTTTAACATCCCTGGCTCACTATTGGGTGGAATTATCGGAGATCTCACCGCTCCGATTTTCCAAAACGGACGGTTAAAAAATGATTATGAGGTCAGTAAACTCGAGCGCGATAAAGCCGAATTGACATTACAGAAGTCCGTGATGGAAGCGGTCACCGAAGTGTCGAACACTGTTATTACCGTGGAGAAGCAAAAAGAGCAACTTAAACTCGCAAGAAAACGAGTAATCAACTCAGAACTTGCCGTTAAAAACGCATCCCTACTTTTCAAAGGTGGATATGCAAGTTACCTTGAGGTCATCACCGCACAAAGCAATGCTCTGGACAGTGAACTCTCTTTGGTCGATATCCAACAAAAACAACTGGATGCATACGTTGACCTATATCGTTCATTAGGTGGCGGCTGGAACGACTAAATTGCTATTCGAGATCATTTTAATCGAAGGTGCTACGCGCAATGCAAAGCACCTTCGATATGTAACAGAGGGCTTAAAAATGGAATATCGAGATTCGCTCCTCGCAAAATGAACCATACGCCCATAATGAAATATAAAACTGGAAGTATCTTCGCAAATCTTTGCTTAAACATCAGCTTCGGAAGCTGACTTAAAAATGAAAATAAAAGAAGAAGCGGAAGTGTCCCTATCCCAAACAGAACCATAAATAGCGTACTATGTAAAACTGAATCCGCACTCGTTGCTGAAATGAGTGCCATGTAGACCATTCCACAAGGGAGAACACCGTTCAGTATGCCCGCGATAAAATTACCTCCCGGCCTGTTTAACCATTTCCCCATATACTTCGCCAGAGGCCCGATCATACGACTTTGGAAAGCTACAAATCGAGATGAACGATTTCCCAATGTAAAAAACACGCCTAAAAACACCAATAAAACACCAATAAAAATACTAAAATACTGTTGCCATCCCTGCATGGCAGCCACATTACCAATATAACCAAGCAGAAAACCCCAAATGGCGTAAGTTAAAATTCTGCCCAACTGATAAACAATCCTACCAAATACAGTACGCCAAGAAAACCCTACACTACGATCAAGAGCCAATATGAGTGGACCGCACATAACAACGCAATGTGTGCTCCCAAACAACCCCATGAAAAATGCAAGGTAATGGTAAGTCATGATTATAAAAATAAGTTGTGATCAGAGATATAAGCCCTTCCAGATCGTTTCCATGCAATTTCCAACTGCCAGTTTCCTTTCGCAAATCGAGATACCGGTAATTTGTATATCGAACCGACTGTTTCAAACGCCACAGTCAAATCTTGCGAGCTGTCTGAAGGCCGTTTAAAAATTAACTGCCCTTGATTATTACTTTTACGAAAATCAATCCACAAAGTATCCTCTCGTATAAGAATAGCAGGAGTAGCTTTGTCTTTTAAAAGATTTTCCTTCTGTTGATATACATCATCATAAGAAAGGCTTTTCTCATAGTAATCTGCCTCCTCCAAGGTATCCGTATTCTTAGTCACCATGTATATCCCTGCGCTCACAATGAATAACATAAATGTTCCTAGACCAATAATTATTTTAAGTCCCCAATTCATCCTATTTTATTTTGAAGATACAGATCCAATAAATGTAGTTTTCATTTTTTCTATCACCTCTCCGTCTACCACAATATCTACTTTGACATCTTGTTTATAGCTTTTAATCGTTTCCTTTCTCTGCAATAAAAAGAAACTTAACATTGCCGAGCCATCTTTCTTTAATTCCTTAATGGGGTTTACCATTTCAATTCGTGTTTCATCATCTTCTGGCTTCAAAGTAAATTGTATCACCTTTCCCGACTTGTTCATCAATTCCAACGTATATAAATTACTAATATATCCATCCTCACGCTGTTGATAGCTACTTCCTTTTGCTCTCAATACTCGTCCGTCTAGAAGAGGGCGGTTAAAGATCATCACACAAAATACCGTGATCAATGCAAACAATACGATAGAGTATGCTATTGCTCTGCCGTTACTTCTCTTGAAAGTAGGTTTATCTTCAACCTCTCCCATAGCATAAAATCCAATCAGCCGAGTCGGCTTTCCAATTTTATCCATGACAGCATCACACGCATCAATACATGCCGTACAACTCACACATTCCATTTGTATACCATTTCGTATATCAATGCCCGTTGGACAAACATGTACACATAACTTGCAGTCAATGCAATCTCCTTTATTGTCATCTTCTCGCTTCTTCTTTCCACGCGGTTCTCCCCTATGAACATCATAAGCTACAGTTACAGTTTGTTCATCGAGAAGTACACTCTGTAAGCGACCATAAGGACATATTGTTGTACATACAATTTCCCGAACATGTGCAAAAACAGCATAAAACAAACCTGTAAAAATCAAGATAGAGATAAATCCAAGATAATGAGCCTCTATAGGATCTACTATTATCCTATAGAGACTATCAACCCCTATAATATAAGCTAAGAAAACATTAGAAATCAGAAACGATATAGCGAAGAAAATACTGTGTTTAGCCAATTTTTTCCATGCTTTTAAATCGGAATCAGGCCCTTCATCTAATTTTTTTTGCTGTTTCCAATCGCCTTCAATCCAATACTCTATTCGTCTAAAGATAAGCTCCATAAAAATCGTCTGCGGACAAGTCCATCCACACCAAACCCGACCATACACCACCGTAAACAAAACCACGCAGACCATCAAGATCAACATTCCGAAAACAAATATGTACAGATCTTGCGGGTAAAATAGATTTCCAAAAATAGAGAAACGTCTCTCGATGATATTAAACATCAAGAATGGATTACCATTGATTTTGAAAAAAGGTGCAGAAAAAAGGAACAATAGCAGAATATACCCTACCCATTGACGATAATTATAAAGCTTACCTACCGGTTTCTTTGCATATATCCAATTTCGTTTTTCACTGGCACTTCGTGCAGTTTTTACATCTGTATTCGCTATTGTTCCCATCCTACCTACTGTTTAGTTTCTTCAGCAACTTTGTCGCCTTCCAATAACTCAGCGCTTTGTTCAATCTTCTCACCTTGAGGCTCTTTTCCATTAGGCGGATTCGTACCTCTTAATGTAATAATGTAGTTTACAACTTCAGCAATTTGACCAGGGGTGAGCGTTTGCTCCCAAGGCACCATCCCCTTATCAGGCACACCATATTTTACAACTTTGAAAATATCCTTGATATCTGCACCATGTAGCCAAAAATCATCTGTCAGATTTGGCCCAATTCCGCCCTCACCAGCATTTCCATGACAAGCCACACAATTGGCTGCGAAGATTGCCTTTCCAGAAGCAGCTAACGTTCCTGTCTCGTCAATAGTTATCGATGTTTCATCGATCAAATTGGCTGCCTGCGCTAAATATTCTTGTTTTTCCTTTTCAGCAATAGCGATCTCCCTGTTGTATTCCTGATCCTGATTCAATCCCCACCCAAAAACATGATACACCAAGAGATAAACAACACCAAAAGTCACAGTAGAGTAGAACAAAGCATTGAACCAAGCCGGGATAGGATTATCCAATTCTTTGATCCCATCGTACTCATGATCTATTTCTATATCTTTTTCTTCTTCTAGCGGGCGTAGACTTAACAGTTTATTCCATATCGCCTGCCAGTCTCTTTTCTTTGATTTCTTAGCCTTTTCTTCAGCCGCCATTTCGGGCATCGTGAGACTAATAATTGACTTTAAAGCCTTTTGCACTACGACGGCAGAAGACAAGAGAGCAAGCATGACGACAATAAGTGCTATGATCAGAACATCATTATATATATTACCAGATCCAAAAACCCACTCAGAGACTTTGCTGGTACCTTCTACGGTTAATAGTATATTACTCATAATTTCCTTCTCTATGCAATCCGCGTTCTTTTTCTGTTTCAGAATCATCAAAAGGGATGTCTTTCATATAATCAATATGATCTTTTTTCATCCATATCAGCATACAAGCGACCAATAGGAAAAACACTAAGAAAATCCACAATGAGGTTATTAAATAGATCTCATCTCCATTTAAATTCGTTATTTGCTTAAACATATTATCTCTCCTTTTTAATTATTCTCCGTTTTCTTTTCAGCCGTGGCCTTAATATCTTTTCCTAATCTCTGTAGGTACGCAACCATTGCGATAATTTCCCGATCAGATCTGACCTCAACCTGATTGGCCGCCAAATCTTTCACTATTTCTTCCGCTTGCTTCTGCGCATGCTTCAATGCCTGTGCTATCTCCTCTTGTGTATAAGGTACGCCTAAGACACGCATAGCATTCAACTTTGCTTCCAGTGTACTATTATCAAGTTCTTGTTCTATCAACCAAGGATAGGCCGGCATTATACTACCTGGAGACGTGATCGTTGGATCAAGAAGGTGATCAAAGTGCCATTTATTAGGATACTTGCCTCCCACTCGGTGTAAATCTGGGCCAGTTCGTTTAGATCCCCAAAGAAATGGTCTATCGTAGACAAACTCTCCCGCTTTACTATATTCACCATATCTCGAGGTTTCTGAACGGAAAGGTCGGACAGTTTGGGAATGGCAGTTCACACAACCTTCCCTAATGTAGAGATCCCGTCCCTGAATTTCCAAAGGGGTGTAAGGCTTCACTGACGCTATTTTCGGCACATTACTACTCACCGTAAACGTAGGAATCATTTCCACAATCCCTCCGATCAGAATAGCGATAAGCGCCAAGACCATAAATAAAATAGGTTTGCGTTCCAAACGTCTATGTGTTGTCGGTTCACTTGACACCAAAGGCTTCAAGGCGGGTGCTTCGGCAGGTTCATTCGCTTGTAACTTACCCGCACGCATCGTCTTGATAAGATTGAATGTCATGATTATCACCCCCGCAAGGTATAAGGCACCACCTATAGCTCGCATCATATGCATTGGAATAATCTCCAAAGTCGTGGCCAAGAAATTTGGATATTTAAGTACACCTTCTGGCGTAAACTCTTTCCACATCAATCCCTGAACCACCGCGGCCCAATACATTGGAATGGCATAAAACAGAATACCTAGCGTTCCAATCCAGAAGTGTGTGTTTGCTAATTTCTTAGAATACAGTTCGGTTTTATACAGACGAGGAATTAAGTAATAGAGAATAGCGAAAGTCATAAAACCATTCCAACCCAAGGCGCCAACATGAACGTGAGCCACAATCCAATCCGTAAAATGGGCTATCGCATTCACCTGCTTCAACGACAACATTGGTCCTTCAAATGTAGCCATGCCATAGCAGGTCAACGCTACAACCATGAATTTCAACATAGGCTCAGTACGCACCTTATCCCAAGCTCCTCGCAACGTTAACAAGCCGTTTATCATTCCTCCCCAGCTTGGTGCAATCAACATAATAGAAAAAACAACTCCCAATGATTGCACCCAAGTAGGAAGAGAAGTGTATAATAAATGGTGAGGTCCTGCCCAGATGTAGATAAATATCAAAGACCAAAAATGCAGTATACTTAGCTTATAAGAATAGACCGGTCTATTTGCCATTTTCGGAAGAAAGTAATACATCATGCCCAAGTAGGGAGTCGTCAGGAAAAATGCCACAGCATTATGCCCATACCACCACTGCACTAATGCATCTTGAACACCAGCGTAAACGTAATAACTTTTCCAAAACGTAACGGGAAGCTGTATAGAATTTACAATATGAAGTACGGCAACTGTGACGAACGTAGCAATGTAAAACCACACGGCAACATACATGTGTCGTTCACGACGCTTAATTATTGTACCAAACATATTGATACCAAACACGACCCAAATTAAGGTGATGGCGATATCAATTGGCCATTCCATCTCAGCATACTCGTGAGAAGAAGTAAATCCCATGGGAAGAGATATGGCCGAGGCTACGATGACAAGCTGCCATCCCCAAAAATGAATTTTGCTCAGCAAATCGCTGAACATTCTTGCCTTCAATACACGTTGTAACGAGTAATAAACGCCCATGAAGATACCGTTTCCTACAAACGCAAAAATAACCGCATTGGTATGCACGGGACGTACCCTCCCAAAGGTTGTATATTGTGTCAGGAAGTTCATCTGTGGCCAGATAAGCTGCGTGGCCACCAATAGCCCAATGGACATTCCCACGAGGCCCCAAATAATTGTCGCTATCCCAAAGTTGCGTACAATTTTGTTGTCATAATTAAATTGCTCTAGCT
Source organism: Sphingobacterium sp. LRF_L2 (assembly GCF_965644235.1). Classification (NCBI taxonomy): domain Bacteria; kingdom Pseudomonadati; phylum Bacteroidota; class Sphingobacteriia; order Sphingobacteriales; family Sphingobacteriaceae; genus Sphingobacterium; species Sphingobacterium sp. LRF_L2. The sequence continues at coordinate 759,251 of NZ_CBFFRI010000001.1, forward strand.
GCATACAATATATCGTTGTTTTCTGCGATAAAAGTAGAGCGTTTTTTATGACATTCTAATGATAGGACAAGGCTAAAAAAATGATGTTAATCACATCATTTTCGACTGTTTATGCGCAATATCACTAACCCACAAAAATAAAAAAAGACCTCAAAAGAGGTCTTCAGTAAAGCTTTTTATATGCTGTTACAACAGATTTTTTTCGTTAATTGTCTGATACTTATCGTCAACCTTAGCATAACGTTTATAGCCATGTTTATTGGGGTTTTCGATGACCTGTTTCAGGGAAACGAGTTTGTAAACATACGAAGCGGTTTCCTGGTTTAAACGTAAACGGTAGTAATCTTTCGTACCTTGTCTACGTATTGCGGCCTTTAGACTACCACCACCGATATTATAAGCTGCCGCGACTAAAGTCCAATCCTCGAACTCCGCATAAAGACTTTTCAAATAACGTGCTGCGGCATGTGTCGATTTAACCAAATCTTTACGTTCATCAAAATTTCCACCTACTTTCAAACCATATAAACGAGCTGTTGAAGGCATGAATTGCCAATAACCACCAGCACCTTTATGCGAAACAATACGCGGATTCATATCACTTTCAATTAGCGGTATGTATTTGAAGTCTTCAGGAATACCATAGGATTTCAAAATGGCTGCTATTTTCGGAAGATGTTGTGCAGCCTTGTTGTGCAGATCGTAAGATTGCTGCTTTCGATAAGAGAATGTTGCAAGATATCTCTCAAATTTGGATTCGACCTGCGCGTTACTAAGAGGAACGCGTTTGTTGGCAAATCGGATAGACTTATAATAAGCCTCTTTTTGTTGTTCCGGCGATAAGACAATCGCCGCTTTTCTTTTCTCAACTTGTTCCAATAAGGCCTTTTTAATTGGATCCTTTTTGGACGAGGAATGTGCGTTTATGTATAGCTTCGACAATAACATGAGCGACAGGACTATACTTGAACATAGTACTTTTTTTCTAATCATTCAATCCCTTAATGCTACCTATCCACGAGAAAAAGATCCTTAGAAAAGACCCCTAAACCGATCAAAAATAGCTTGGTTCATTTTTCAGCCGACAAATATACAAAGCATATCTTTATCTTCCAAACAGTTACAAATCACCCTATATCATCATGTAGGTAAAAAACAGGGTTCGGCTATATTTAAACATAGATTTTAAGCGTGAATATTTTTTTTCACTTAACCGAATAAAAGTGGTAACTTTGTAACCTAATTTCGAAAATTATGCCATTCAACAACAGAAGGAACAGTCGTGATGACAACTCCAAAAGCAACAGAAGTAACTCAGAAAACTTCCGTGGCAAGAGTGGTCGACAGCAGCAATCGTCATCAAAAGGTGGGTATGGGAAATACAGTTCTGATCGTTCAGAACGTCCCTCTTCAGAAAAACCATTCAAAAAATTTGATAAGAGAGACAACCGTGATGCCGATCGTCCATATGCTAAATCGGACAATGATGAAAGAAGAAATTCTGATCGTCCATTTAACAAGTTTGACAAACGAGACAACCGTAGTACCGATCGTCCTTATTCCAAATCAGATAGAGGTGAACGAAAAGACTCCGACCGTCCATTTAACAAATTTGACAAACGAGATAACCGCAGTACAGATCGTACCTTCTCCAGATCAGATAGAGGCGAGCGCAAAGATTCTGATCGCCCTTTTAACAAATTTGATAAACGAGACAACAACAATACAGATCGTCCTTACTTCAAATCCGATAGAGGTGAACGCAAAGATTCTGACCGCCCTTTTAACAAATTTGATAAAGGAGAGAGAAAGAACTTTGATTCCCGTGGATCAGGTCGTTCATTCGATAATGATAGAAGAAATGATCGCGACAAACGATCGTTCGGTGGCGATTCCAAAAAATTCGACCGTTCCAATCGTTTCAATAAAAGATTTGACAACGACGAAAATAGCGAAGGTGTTAAAACATTCCATCCAAGAAAAAAAATTGCCACTGCTGAGCCAAAAGATGACGGCTTAATACGTCTTAACCGTTACATTTCAAATGCAGGTATCTGCTCTCGCAGAAAAGCAGATGAATTAATCGGATCTGGTGTTGTTTCCGTGAATGGCGTAGTAGTGACGGAATTAGGGACTAAAGTAGATCCTGCAACCGACGAAATTAGATACAATGGTGAACGGTTAAAAAGAGAGAAAATGGTATATGTTCTCTTAAATAAGCCAAAAGATTATATCACGACCACCGACGATCCGCAAGAACGTCGTACTGTCATGCATTTGGTTGCTAAAGCTACGAAAGAACGGATATATCCAGTCGGCCGTTTAGACCGTAATACCACAGGTTTGCTATTGCTGACAAACGATGGTAACCTTGCAGAGAAACTGTCACATCCACGCAACAACATCAGCAAAATCTATAACATTGAATTAAATAAAAATCTTTCGCAGGGAGATTTTAACAAAATAGAATTCGGTCTCGAATTAGAGGATGGCTTTATTAAGCCAGACGATCTTAGCTTTGTTCAGGGAGGAAGTAAACGCGAAATCGGAATTCAAATTCACTCTGGAAAAAATCGTATTGTGCGTAGGATATTTGAATCCCTAGGATACGAAGTCGTCAAGTTAGATCGGGTAGTATATGCCAATCTAACAAAAAAAGATTTACCTAGAGGTCGTTGGAGATACTTAGAAGAACGCGAGTTAGTCCAACTAAAATATTTAATTAAATAAGAATGAGGCGCTATAGTATAGCGCCTTTTTTCTTGCATGAAGTTTTTGTATTTTAGCAAAAAAACAAACAAATGACAGATCCAAAAACATTGACATCCGTTGCCGAATTTCACAAAACCTTTCAGCATCCTATTCTTGAAGAGCCTACAATCCCTTCAGAGGCTCGTTGCAATCTTCGAGTAGCTTTGATTGCAGAAGAACTTAAAGAGTTGCAGGAGGCTATCGAAAATAAGGATCTGGTAGAAATAGCAGATGCATTATGTGATATCCAATACGTATTGTCCGGCGCTGTGCTCGAGTTCGGTTTGAAAGATAAATTTAACAGTCTATTTGAAGAAGTACAACGCTCTAATATGAGTAAAGCCTGCCAATCAGAAGAAGAAGCGCAAGCTACACAAGCCCACTATTTAGCAAAAGGAGTAAAATCTTACTACAAACAAGTAGATGGTTTATTTCTAGTATTCCGTGAGGGAGATGACAAAACGCTTAAGTCGATAAACTATTCCCCTGCAGATCTTAAAAAAATTATAGAAGAATAAAAAAAGAGAAGTAAAAACTTCTCTTTTTTTATGAAAGATAGGCACTACCCTGCTTCACTCCTCGACTCTCTAAACCTTTATCAATGTGGGTCTGTATTTTAGATTTCGGAAATCCCCAATTTGGTGCTATCAAAAGTTCTCTATCTGCTATCCCGAAGATCCGTTGTAAGATGATATCAGGACGTAGCAAAGGGATAAACTTCGCCAAAAAATCAGTGTATTCGTCTATAGTAAATAACTTAAAAGGTTCTCGCTTATATTTCACTCCCATTATGGAGCCTTCAACGATATGCAGATGATGTAATTTTACAAATTTAATTTCTGGATGTCTGTTAATTTCATCCGCATATTTCAACATCATTTCTTCAGATTCCCAAGGAAATCCAAAAATAGTATGTACACACAATTCCAATTTGGTATTTTTCAATAAAGCCATTGTAGCTATAAATTCATCGTGAGAACAGCCCCGATTAATCTGCTCTAACGTATCATTATAGATAGACTCCATACCCATTTCCAAATCCACATCATAACGGTCTGTATACGATTCCAACAGTGCTATTTTCTCTAGATCTAAACAATCCGGCCTTGTACCAACAGATAAGCCTAACGTATTTTCGGGATCAATACTAAGCGCCTCATCGTACATCATTTTTAATAAATGCGTTGGCGCATAGGTGTTCGTATTCGGCTGAAAATAAATAATAAATTTCTCTGCACCGTAAGAGTTTCTTGCCCGCTCTATCCCATTTTCTACCTGCTCCCTTATCGAAGGTATTTTACGTGCTGTATCTGGCGTAAAGGAGTCCACATTACAATATGTACAACCTCCATATCCTTTACTTCCATCTCTATTAGGACACGTAAAATTTCCATCTACGATAACTTTAAATACACGCTGTCCGTTATACTTATCCTTCAAATAAGCACCGTAATGATTATATGGCTTTATGCCGCTGTCTAATAATGTACCCATTGCGGTTGCAAAGTTAATCAATAAATATCATATGACTTACTATTTCATGATATCAAGTCATTTACCAAAATAGAACCTTTTTCAAGTATACCAGAATTCAAACAAGTAGAGAATGTGTTTACATAAAAAAGGCCCCTCCAGTTATCACTGAAGGGGCCTGTATAAAATTAGGCACCGACCTACTCTCCCACCTGTTACGGCAATACCATCGGCTCTGGCGGGCTTGACTTCTCTGTTCGGAATGGGAAGAGGTAGACACCGCCGATATAGGCACCTGAATATCGTTTGATCATCGGAAATTACAGTTAACATTATTTACTATTACAAGTAACAGCTAACCGCAAGCCACAGATCATTGACATGCATTGAAAGAAAGAAAATGGAAAGAAGACAACAGCGTTCTACCGGC